>NZ_CABFJY010000050.1 GCF_901687125.1 Actinobacillus vicugnae | reverse complement strand
CAACATCAAAATGACAGTAAGCCTAATTCACCCAATCGCAATGGACGAAGGTTTACGTTTTGCGATTCGTGAAGGTGGTCGTACAGTAGGTGCGGGTGTTGTAGCGAAAATCATCAAATAATTGAGTCTAACTTAATATTTGATAGCAAAAAGCTAAAGAGAGGCGTGTCGAAAGACACGCCTTTTTTGTTAGTAATAGGTTTTAGGTATAGCAATGCTTTAGTTTTAAATATTTTGTTAACACTTAATAAGATAAATAGAGAGAGGATACGTTTGAAATGAAAAAACGAGGTCTGAAGTGATATTCAATGCCTCGTTTTTGAGTTTTGGAAGGGGCTAAGCGGTCTATTTTTGCCGAAAATTTACCATTAACCTAAGAAAATACCTAAGCTAAACAATAAGTTAGTGATTAAAGCTAAGCCTGCCATTTGTCCTAAAATTGGGCGTAACTCAATCGGATCTTGGTGGTGATATACAAATAATCCGTGTTTAGCGAGTAATGGAACAGCAAGTAAGAAAAGGTAGCTATACCAATGTTGAAATTCGTTGATTGCAAAAATTAAGTAGGAAACGACCGCTAATATTAATAAAGCTAGGTGGTAAATCCGTCCATTTTGGCTACCAATACGTACGATTAGAGTATTTTTGCCTGCTTGTTTATCTTGATTGATATCCCGTAAATTATTGATATTTAATACAGCAACAGAAAGTAATCCACAGCCAAAAGCAGGAATAAAAATAATGGTAGAGAGGCTGTGTACCTGTAGATAAAATGTGCCAATAACCGCAATAAACCCAAAGAAAATCAGTACAAATAAATCGCCTAATCCTAAATAGCCATAGGCTTTTTTCCCGACGGTGTAAGTGATTGCTGCAACGATAGAAATAATACCTAAGCTAATAAACACAATTAAATCTTGGATTGACTGATAGGCATAAACAGTCAGCCCAACTCCTGCTATAAATGATAAAATACCAAGCAGAATCACTGCATTTCTTAGTTGTGAGCCAGTAATGGCGCCGTGTTGAATTGCTCGTAAGGGGCCAATTCTTTCTTTAGTGTCAGAGCCTTTCACATGATCACCATAATCATTAGCAAAGTTAGAAAGTACTTGCAGTAAAATGGTCGTGATAAAGGCGAGCAATGTGGTAATAAGATCAAAATGCCCTGCCCAATAGGCGAGAGCAGAACCCACAATAATAGAAGCAAGCGCCAAAGGTAACGTCTTAGGGCGCGCGGTGCTAAACCAAATAGAAAATGTTGAATGCTGATTCATAATAAACTGAAATAAAATAATGAAAACTAAACGACTTATATTAATATAAAATAGCTGGATAGGTTTTGATTTTTAACAGAAAAAGTACATTTTTATGACGATTTTACAACCTTTAAGCATAAATCCAATCGGTGTGATTTATAGTCCTTATGATGAAAAATTCTCGGTGCCTCGCCAGCCGAATTTAGTGCAAGAAGGAAAAGGCATATTAAAGTTGCTTCCGCCTTACAACTCACCTGATGCAGTACGAGGACTGGAGCAATTTAGCCATTTATGGTTGATTTTTCAGTTTCATCAAATTCCTGAGCGAGCATGGCATGCAACAGTTCGACCGCCTCGTTTAGGAGGAAATGAACGCATCGGTGTTTTTGCTAGCCGTGCAACGCATCGTCCAAATCCGATTGGCTTATCTAAGGTGCAATTAGAAAAGGTTGAAATCAGTAATGGCGAGGTGCTACTCAAGTTAGGTGGTGTAGATTTAGTCAATGGCACACCAATTTTAGACATTAAGCCTTACATTGCCTATGCAGATAGTGAACCTGATGCTTGCTCTGGCTTTGCGCAAGCTAAACCTCTAGTAAAACTAGAAGTTGAGTTTTCAACAGAGGCGTTACAAGCGGTTGAATTTTGTGCAAATTTTGCAAGGTTTGGGATTGAGAAGCCTATTCATTTTATTCGAAATGTGATTGAACAAGACCCTCGTCCTGCTTATCAGCAGGGGAAATCCACTGAGCGAATTTATGGTATGAGCTTGGCAGGCTATAATGTTCGTTGGCAAATTTGTGCTCAAAATCCGAATAAAGCACTGGTGATTGAGATTGAAAATGAACTAAATAGCAAAACATCTTTCTAAGCTAACACTTTTTAAGTTTGCTCATAAAATTTAGGAGACTGTATGAAATTACCAAAAATTCTCGCAATTTTACCGCTGGCTTTCAGTTCAATGACAGCTCATGCAGAACAAACACCCGCAACAATGAATAAGCCAATTCAGTTTTCTTTTTCCACCGAGGTCAATAGAATGGTTGAAAAAGATTTAATGCGCACAGTGATTTATAGTCGCAAAACAGGTAAATCATTATCAGATTTAAAAGCAACGGTTTCTGCTAATCTGAATAAAGTGATTACAGATGCCAAATCTTATACTGGCATTAAAATTCAAACCGAAGGTGTGAGTAGTTACCCAGATTCTAATCAGAAAAATAAAGTTGAAAGCTGGGTGGTTGAAGGCCGAGTGTTATTTGAAACCAAAGATTTTGCAGCGATGGCAAAAGTGCTGGATAACCTAGGTGATGAGGCGGCGATTAGCTATGTTACATTTAGTGTTTCACCAGAAAAAATGGCGGCTTTAGAAGACGAAATGACGCTAGATATTATCAAGCAATTTCAACACAAAGCAGAAGTGGTGCAAAAGGGCTTAAATGCAAAAAGTTATACTTTAAGCCAAGTGCAATTAGAAACACCAAATGGTGAGGGAATGCGCCAAATGCCGATGATGGCGATGGCAAAAAGTAGTTATTCAGAGCAAGAGAGCGGATTACCGTTAGAAGCAGGAAGTGAAGTGATTTCAGCGAGAGCCTCAGGTACAGTGACTTTCGAGTAACAACATAGATCTTTTTCTAAGAAAATGCCTAATACTTTGTGTTAGGCATTTTGAACGGCGAACAATGTATATTGTTCGTATTTGGAAAGCAGTGGCACATTTCGTGTCGTTTTATTTTATTAAGGAAACATAATGAAAAAATATTTTGCTGAATTTTTCGGTACATTTTGGTTAGTATTTGGTGGCTGTGGTAGTGCAGTGCTAGCGGCAGGTATCCCTGAATTAGGTATTGGTTATGCAGGTGTTTCACTTGCATTTGGTTTAACAGTCTTAACAATGGCTTATGCAGTAGGTCATATTTCTGGTGGCCATTTTAACCCAGCAGTATCTATTGGTTTACTTGTGGGGGGGCGTTTTAATGCAAAAGATTTAGTGCCTTATATCATTTCGCAAGTTGCGGGTGCAATTGCAGCGGCTGCCGTGTTATACACAGTAGCTTCTGGCGCAGCAGGTTTTGATGTGACAGCTGGTTTTGCAAGCAATGGTTTTGCAGAACACTCTCCACACGGCTATTCATTAGCAGCGGCATTAGTGATTGAAGTGGTATTAACAGCATTCTTCTTAATCATTATTATGGGCGCAACAGATAAACGTGCACCAGCGGGTTTTGCACCAATTGCAATTGGTTTAGGTTTAACGTTGATCCATTTAATCTCAATTCCAGTAACAAACACTTCTGTGAACCCTGCTCGTTCAACAGGTGTTGCGTTATTCCAAGGTTCTTGGGCGATTGAACAATTATGGTTGTTCTGGGTTGCGCCAATCTTAGGTGCAATTATTGGTGCGCTTGTTTACCGTTTTATTGCTGAAGAAAAATAAACTTTAGTCGCTTATGATTTATAAATGCAGTCCTATATTAACGGGCTGCATTTTTCGTATAAATTGTATAGGTCAAATATGAAATCATTATTTAAAATTTTTGTCATTGTAGCTTGTTGTAGTGGATTAAGCGGTTGTTTAGTTACTTCGGTTGTGGGGGGCGTCGTTGGTGCGGCGGTTGATGTTGTGGATGCTGTTACGCCAGATATTACCGACTAAACTTGTAAATTTTGCGCAAAATAAGACCGCTTGTTTTTACTAAGCGGTCATCTTATTTCTATTCTTTGCAAATCTACGATAAACCGCTACAATGGCTTGTATTCTTAGCTAAATATAAAAGGAATCTTTAATGAAAATCGCAAAAAATGTTGTTCCAAGCATTGCTTATCAAGTTCGCACTCAAGATGGCGTATTAGTTGATGAAGCGCCAGTAAACCAACCATTAGAATATTTACACGGTCATAATAATCTGGTTGAAGGTTTAGAAAAAGCGCTTGAAGGCAAAGCGGTGGGTGATGTGTTTGAAGTACGTGTTAAACCAGAAGAAGGTTATGGCGAATATAACGAAAACATGGTTCAACGTGTACCAAAAGATGTATTTATGGGAGTGGATGAATTAGAAGTGGGTATGCGTTTTATCGCAGATACTGATTTAGGCCCATTACCTGTGGTAATCACTGAAGTTGATGGTGATGAGGTTGTGGTTGATGGTAACCATATGTTAGCAGGTCAGGAATTATTATTCTCTGTTGAAGTGGTTGCAACTCGTGAAGCAACTTTAGAAGAAATTGCACATGGTCATATTCATTCTGGCCATGAACATGGCGGTTGCTGTGGTGGTCATGGTGAAGAAGGCGGTTGTGGCTGTGGCGGTCACGGACACGATCATGATCACGCTCACCACCATGGTCACGGTGGTTGTGGTTGCGGTGGTCACCACTAATTTTAATATGATTGGCGCAAGCGGTTATTGCTTGTGCCTTTTTCGTTTTGTTAATCCGTCTGACGTACCCTTCAATAAAATCATAAAAGTTATAATAAATTACAGAGCAGTGTTATGAGCAATCCAACCATTCAATCTGGCACCGATTATTTGCGTGCTATCCTCAGTTCTAATATCTACGATCTTGTACAAGTTACTCCACTCCAAAAAATGGAGAAGCTTTCTGAACGTTTAACCAATCAAATTTTTATTAAACGAGAAGACCGCCAACCCGTACACAGTTTTAAATTGCGTGGTGCTTTTGCCATGATTTCCAACCTGTCTGCAAGCCAAAAGGCAGCGGGGGTGATTACTGCTTCGGCAGGGAATCATGCGCAAGGTGTGGCGCTTTCCGCAAAACATTTAGGTTTACGAGCTTTGATCGTGATGCCACAAAATACGCCAGCAATTAAAGTCGATGCGGTACGAGGTTTCGGAGGTGAAGCATTATTATTTGGCGCAAATTTTGATGAAGCAAAAGCAAAAGCGTTAGCGCTTTCGGAAGAATTAGGTATGACTTTTGTGCCACCGTTTGATCATCCAATGGTGATTGCAGGGCAAGGGACAATCGGTATGGAGCTGGTTCAACAGCGTTCTGATTTGGATTATGTATTTGTGCCTGTCGGTGGCGGTGGCTTAGCCGCGGGTATTGCAGTGTTGATTAAGCAAGTATTACCAAATGTGAAAGTAATTGGTGTGGAGTCTAAAGATTCAGCTTGTCTTTATCATGCGTTAAAAGTGGGTAAGCCAGATGATTTAGAGCGTGTTGGCTTATTTGCCGATGGTATTGCGGTAAGACGTATTGGCGATGAAACTTTCCGTGTTTGCCAGCAATATATTGATGAGGTAGTGTTAGTGGATAACGACCAAATCTGTGCGGCAATGAAAGATATTTTTGAAAATGTACGTGCGGTGGCAGAGCCGTCTGGTGCAACTTCATTAGCGGGTTTAAAAAAATATGTAAAAGAGCATCAGCTTGAAGGCAAAAATATTGCTTGTATTCTTTCTGGCGCGAATTTAAATTTCCATACTTTGCGTTATGTATCAGAACGCTGTGAAATTGGTGAAAAACATGAAGCGTTATTAGCGGTTACTATTCCAGAACAAAAAGGCAGTTTCTTAAAATTCTGTGAAATTTTAGGTAATCGTGCGGTTACCGAATTTAATTATCGCCATGCTGATGAGCATCAAGCGTGTATTTTTGTTGGGGTTCGTATTACAGGTAGCGTTGAAAAAGCGGAGATTATTCGCGACTTACAACAAAATGGCTATGATGTTACGGATCTTTCTGATGATGATATTGCGAAAACGCATATCCGCTACATGGTGGGCGGACGTCCAACAACTATTGTAAATGAACAGCTATATAGCTTTGAATTTCCAGAGCAAAAAGGGGCGTTATTAAAATTCTTACAAACCTTAACGGATTGGGATATTTCCTTGTTCCATTACCGTGCGCATGGGGCTGACTACGGAGATATTCTGGCAGCTTTTGCATTAAATGCAGATGATGAAACCAAATTTAAACAGCATTTAGAACAGCTTGGTTACCGTTATCAGAACGTGACGGAAAGTCCAGCCTATCGTTATTTTTTAAAGTAGTCGTGTGCAAACGAATTATTTGATTAATTTATTGTCAAAGCCCTCGCTATTTATGGCTTTTTCTTATTAACTTTTTCTACTCTCTTTCGAGGATTTAAATATGGCAGAACGTAAATATTTTGGTACGGACGGTGTACGTGGCAAAGTAGGTCAATTTCCTATTACTCCAGATTTCGCATTAAAATTAGGTTGGGCAGCAGGTAAAACTCTTGCAACTCAAGGTACAAAAAAAGTGTTAATCGGTAAAGATACCCGTATTTCTGGTTATATGTTGGAGTCGGCATTAGAAGCTGGTCTTGCAGCTGCTGGTCTTTCAGCAGCATTTGTAGGCCCAATGCCAACCCCCGCAATTGCTTATCTCACCCGTACTTTCCGTGCTGAAGCGGGAATTGTTATTTCAGCATCACACAACCCATATTACGATAATGGCATTAAATTTTTCTCAAATGTAGGTGAGAAATTACCTGATGAAGTAGAAGAAGCAATTGAATCATTATTAGATCAGCCAATGGACTGCGTGGAGTCAGCACAATTAGGCCGAGCAACTCGTATCAATGATGCGGCAGGTCGTTATATTGAATTCTGTAAAGGTACTTTCCCAGCAAATGCAAGCTTAAAAGGCTATAAAATTGTGGTGGATTGTGCAAACGGTGCAACATACCATATCGCACCAAATGTAATGCGTGAATTAGGTGCAGAAGTCATCGAGATCGGCACTAAACCAGATGGTTTAAATATCAACGAAAAATGTGGTGCAACGGATATTACAGCATTACAAAAAGTTGTGGTTGAAGCTGGCGCAGATGTTGGTCTTGCGTATGATGGCGATGGCGACCGTATTATGATGGTGGATCATTTAGGCAATAAAGTTGATGGTGACCAGATTCTTTTTATCATTGCACGTGAAGCGTTACGCTCAGGCAATTTACAAGGAGGTGTGGTTGGTACATTAATGAGTAACATGGGCTTAGAGGTGGCATTAAAGCACTTAGCGATTCCATTTACTCGTGCAAATGTGGGTGACCGCTACGTTCTGGAACAGTTGAAAGAAAAAGGCTGGAAATTAGGTGGCGAAAATTCAGGTCATATTATCGTGTTAGATAAAAACACAACGGGTGACGGCATTATTGCTTCTCTTGAAGTGCTTGCCGCCATGGAAGCGCATAAAATGAGCTTAAATGATCTTGTGCGTGCAGTGCCGTTATTCCCACAAGTATTGCTTAACGTGCGCTTTGAAGGTGGTAACAACCCATTAGAAAGCGATGCAGTAAAAGCAGTGGCAGCAGATGTAGAAAAACGCTTAGCTGGTAAAGGACGTATTCTGTTACGTAAGTCTGGTACAGAGCCATTAATTCGTGTAATGGTAGAGTGTGAAGACGGTGCGTTAGCTCAAAGTTGTGCAGAAGAAATTGTTGAAGCAGTTAAAAACAACTAACTAATGACAAGCGGTCGAATTTTTGCAAAAATTTGTGGAAATTCGACCGCTTTTGTTTTTAAAAAGTAGCGACTCGTTAGCTTAAAATAAATCAAGAAAAGGACTCATTATGAACCAACAAGAAATGAAAAAAATTGCTGCTCAAGCGGCGCTTCAATATGTAAAACCAGACACGATTGTGGGGGTAGGAAGTGGTTCGACAGTAAACTGTTTTATTGATGCGTTAGCTTCAATGAAAGATCAGATTAAAGGGGCGGTAGCCGCTTCAAAAGCGTCAGAAGAGCGTTTACGTGCAATTGGTATTGAAGTTTTTAATGCGAATGAAGTTACGGAACTTGATGTATATATTGATGGTGCAGATGAAATTACTCCACATGGTGCGATGATCAAAGGGGGGGGGGCTGCATTAACCCGTGAAAAAATTGTAAGCTCATTGGCAAAAAAATTTATTTGTATCGTAGACAGTTCAAAACAAGTGGATGTGTTAGGTTCAACTTTCCCGTTACCTGTGGAAGTCATTCCAATGGCTCGTTCTTATGTTGCACGTCAATTAGTTGCATTAGGCGGTTCACCAGAGTACCGTGAAGGTGTGGTAACTGATAATGGTAATGTGATTTTGGATGTGCATAATTTCCAAATTATTGAACCGCTTAAAATGGAACATACCATCAATAATATTGCAGGTGTGGTCACAAATGGTATTTTTGCGCAACGTTATGCGAATGTAACCATTGTTGGCACGCCAGAAGGTGCAAAAATTTTAGAATAAGTATATTTCTGACACATGGAATCGTGTTGAGTTTATAACGATAAGTTCTGTTAAAGTCAAAAAGCTTCCGTGTGTTTAGTTAGGCAATCTGATAAAAATATAAGCAATACAACAAAATAGGGATCTAAAATGACAACTCCTATCAATAAATCTCAAATTAAATTTCTTTTGCTGGAGGGCGTCCATCAAAATGCGTTAGACGTCTTACAGGCAGCAGGATATACCAATATTGAATACCACAAAAAAGCGTTAGACGGTGAAGATCTGATTAATGCGATTAAAGAAGCGCATTTTGTTGGCTTACGCTCGCGTACCCATTTAACCAAAGAAGTGCTTGCTCATGCTAAAAATTTACAGGCGATTGGTTGTTTTTGCATCGGAACCAACCAAGTTGATTTAAATGAAGCGAAACGCCTTGGTATTCCAGTCTTTAATGCCCCGTTTTCAAATACTCGTTCGGTCGCAGAGCTTGTATTAGCAGAAATCATTCTGTTAATGCGCCAAGTGCCAAAAGCAAATGCGGAAGTACATCGTGGCGTTTGGAATAAATCCGCAGCAGGTTCAAATGAAGTGCGAGGGAAAAAATTAGGGATTATCGGTTACGGTCATATCGGTTCGCAATTAAGTGTGATGGCGGAATCTATCGGTATGCAGGTTTATTTCTATGATATTGAAAATAAACTGCCGTTAGGCAATGCTCAACAAATTGCAAGTTTAGATGAATTACTTGCAAGCTGTGATGCGATTTCTTTACATGTACCTGAAAATGCTTCAACTAAAAACTTAATGAGTGCGGAGCGTATTGCACAGTTAAAAGAAGATTCAGTGTTGATTAACGCCGCGCGTGGTACAGTGGTAGATATTGATGCGCTAGCAGCGCGTTTGGCGCAAGGTACATTACGTGGCGCAGCGATTGATGTATTCCCCGTAGAGCCTGCTTCAATTAATGATCCATTTGAGTCCCCATTATGTCAATTTGATAATGTGATTCTTACGCCACATATTGGTGGCTCAACTGCTGAAGCACAGGCGAATATCGGTACTGAAGTGGCGAGCAAGTTTGTTAAATATGCAGATAATGGTTCAACCCTTTCAGCGGTGAATTTCCCAGAAGTATCATTACCGATTCACAGCTCATCAAAACGCTTGTTGCATATTCATGAAAACCGCCCAGGTATTTTAAATAAAGTAAACCAAGTGTTTGTGGATGGAAACGTGAATATTGCGGCGCAACACTTACAAACAGACCCGATGATTGGTTATGTGGTCATTGATGTTGAGTTAGATGATGCGAGCGAAGCACTTGAACGCTTGCAACAAATTGACGGCACCATTAAAGCCCGAGTGATTTCGTAATAGATTAAAACTGCAAGCGGTGGAATTTGTAAAAAAATCTGCAAATTCTACCGCTTATTTTTTTATCAATGATTTATTTTAAACATTGACTAAATTCATCAGCAATCGCTTGTAAAAATTGTGGGTAAGCCGTTTTGCTTAATTCAATTTTTGTGCCAAGTGGATCTAATTGCCCTACCTTCACTTGTGTGCCCTTGCTTAAGCTTTCAATCACTTTTGGTGTGAATTGTGGTTCTGCAAATAAACATTGTGCTTTATGTGCTGCGATATTTTTCTTAATCACATTTAATGTTTTTGCTCCTGGTGCAACGCTCGGGTTAATCGTGAAAGAACCTAATGAATTTAAGCCATAAGCTCGTTCAAAATAGCCATAAGCATCATGGAATGTATAGTAACCTTTGTCTTTTGCACTTGCTAATTGTTGAGTGATTTCTGCGCTTTTAGCGGTCAAATTAGCTTTGAAATTTGCAAGATTTTCAGCAATTTTGGCTTTTTGTTCAGGCAATTGTGCTGTTAAACGTTCTGCAATTTGTTCTGCGGCAATGACGCTTGCTTCTGGTGAGAACCAAATATGCCAATCTTTATCATGACTATGGCCTTCATGCTCGTGATCGTGGTGGTGATCATGTGCTTTATCAGCGTGGTGTTCATGATCATGGTGTTTATGATCGTGTTCATGAGCATGTTCTTCATCTTTTTCCGTTGCATCAACAATCGCCTTAATAGCGGGCACTTCTGCTAAGCTAAGCACTTTCTCTTTTGGTAAATTATCAATACTTTTTTCTAAGAAAGTTTCTAAATCATCACCGACCCAAACAACCAGTTGAGCAGATTTTAACTGTTCAACATCAGAGGGCTTTAAGCTATAGTCATGTGGCGATGCGGTAACGGGCAACAATACTTTGCTATCGGTCACTCCATCGGTAATAGCGCTTGCAATAAAGCCTAGTGGCTTGACGGTAGTAAGAACATTAGCATTCGCAACGGCAGCTGCACCAAGCAGTGCAAGAGTTAAGGCAGTTTTGTTAAACATAGGATTCTCCTCTTGAATTAAAGTTGAGCGATTCTATCAAACTTTCATAAAATTACCATATTGATTTACATAAATTTTTTATGGGTATTTTTCATCTATTGTTTTCTATATACTAGCGGTCAAAGTTTTCTAATTTTTTACCAATATGAAATATAAAGATTTACGTGAATTTTTAGCACTGTTAGAAAGCCAAGGTGAGCTAGTGCGAATAAAGCAAGAAATCGACCCTTACCTTGAAATGGCAGAGATTTCAGATCGCACCTTGCGCAAAGGTGGACCAGCAATTTTATTTGAAAATCCAAAAGGCTATCAAATGCCCGTTTTGTGTAATTTGTTTGGAACACCAAAACGAGTTGCGTTAGGCATGGGGCAACAAGACACACAAGCATTGCGAGAATTAGGAAAATTACTTGCTTTTCTTAAAGAGCCAGAACCACCTAAAGGCTTTAAAGAATTGATTGGACAGTTGCCACAATGGAAACAAGTGCTGAATATGCCAAGCAAAATGCTGAGCAAAGCTGATTGCCAGCAAGTGGTATTAAGCGGCGATAATGTTGACCTATATAAATTGCCAATAATGCATTGTCACCAAGGCGATGTTGCGCCCTTGGTTACTTGGGGACTTACCATTACGCAAGGGCCTTATAAAAAGCGTCAGAATCTTGGTATTTATCGCCAACAATTGATCGGCAAAAATAAGCTAATTATGCGCTGGTTATCACATCGTGGTGGTGCGTTAGATTTTCATGAATGGAAAGAAGCAAATCCTGATAAACCGTTTCCTGTATCGGTTGCAATCGGTGCTGATCCAGCTACGATTCTAGCGGCGGTAACGCCTATTCCAGATACGCTATCGGAATATGCATTTGCGGGGTTATTGCGTGGTCAGAAAACCGAAGTTACCAAGTCAATTAGCAATAACTTAGAAGTGCCAGCCAGTGCAGAAATCGTGTTGGAAGGCTATATTGATCCAAATGAAACAGCATTGGAAGGACCGTATGGTGATCATACAGGCTATTACAACGAACAAGAATATTTCCCTGTATTTACCGTAACGCATATCACGATGCGTCGTGATGCGATTTATCATTCGACTTATACAGGTCGTCCGCCTGATGAGCCAGCGGTGCTGGGTGAAGCCCTAAATGAAGTGTTTATCCCGATTTTACAGAAACAATTTCCTGAAATTGTGGATTTTTATCTGCCGCCAGAAGGTTGTTCTTACCGTCTTGCGGTGGTGACGATCAAAAAGCAATATACAGGTCATGCGAAACGAGTCATGATGGGAGTATGGTCGTTTTTACGTCAATTTATGTACACCAAATTTGTGATTGTATGTGATGATGATGTGAATGCGAGAGATTGGAAGGATGTAATTTGGGCGATTACCACCCGTTGTGACCCAACTCGAGATACGACGCTTATTGATCATACGCCGATCGATTATTTAGATTTCGCTTCACCGATTGCAGGGCTAGGCTCAAAAATGGGTATTGATGCCACTAACAAATGGCTGGGCGAGACGAGCCGAGAATGGGGAACCCCAATCAAAAAAGATGAAAATGTGGTGAAACGCATTGATGAAATTTGGGACCAATTAGGTCTATAATTTCACGCATACGGCGGAATAGTCAGTTGAAAATCAAAAGCGCAAGCGGTTAAATTTTGTTAAAAATTTACCAATAAAAACAGCGTATTTCAGCGGACTCCGTCGTCTTTTATTTTCTATTACCATTTTAAAGTTAAAGGAGAACTTATGTTATTGGTAAATCTTATCTTTGTGAGCTTTTTTATTGTACGTCTATATAGCTTGAGCATTTCGATCCGCAATGAGCGAGCATTGTTGCAAAAAGGTGCAACACAGCACGGCAGTAAAAATTCTAAATGGCTATCCATTGTGCATGTGCTGTTCTATTTTTCTGCGTTATTTGAAGCAAATTATTTTGCTTATCATTGGGATTATCTCAGCACAATTGGCACAATTACCCTACTGTTCGCTTATCTTGCGCTCTTTTGGGTGATTAACGAGCTAAAAGATATTTGGACGGTAAAACTTTATATTTTGCCAAATCATCAAATTAATACCTCATTGTTATTTAGAACAATTAAACACCCTAACTATTTTTTAAATATTATCCCCGAGCTTATTGGCGTCGTGTTACTTTGCCATGCGTGGAACACATTTACCTTCTTATTGCCTGTTTATCTGGTGGTGTTAGGTATTCGCATTTATCAAGAAGAAAAAGTGATGAAGCCATTGTTTAAGCAGCAACGCTAGTGGTAAGCGGTTGAATTTCAGCTAAATTTTGCCAATATAAAACCACGGAATAACGTTTGTTCCGTGGTTTTATTTATCATCAAAATTAGTTAGCAGTTGGTAGGCTGTGATCAGGGGCGAGATCGTAACCGTCGGCTGGTTTGCGCTGATATTCAGTATTCAATAATTGGTTAACTTCATACCAAGGTACGGTCAGGCTGATTTCGCCCTCGGCAAATGAACCTAGCGCGTATGGTGGATAAATAAATCTTACCCCGTCATCCGTAAATAAAAAATCCTCTGATACGTAGAAATCTTGTTTGCTGGTAAAGGTTTCACGCTGACCATTTTCATCGGGCTGATAGTGATCTTCATAATATCCCCACAACATTGCAGAAAGCTCAACTTGTTTGGCGGGCGAAAGCAAATCGTCCAGCAGAATAATGCGCTTTTTATTTACATCAATATTAAAATATTTGGTGTAGTAATTGCTGTGGGCACCGCCAGTATAATCATCATAATTTTGGAAAAATGTCACAATATTGTGGCGTTGCCCTAAATAGATTGTTTCTGCAGTGCGTGAAATACCGAGTGTTCCGCCTGCTTTCAAGCTCTCCAGATTCTCTTGATAATCTTTTTCTAAACGCGTTTTGAGCAACGTGAGTTCATCGCCTGTAATCAGATTGCGATCAATTTTACTATCGGTGGGCTGATAGCTAATTAAAATTTGCTTCGCTAATAAATTATCAAGCCAATCAAAACCTGTTTTGGCCAAACTAGTGAAGTAATGTTGCTCTGCTGAAAGAATAGCCTGTTCTTGATTTTTTTCTGGTTTGAATTTAATTCGTTCGGTTTTTGCGAAAAATGGATAGATTTCAACCTTTAATGCGGGGAATGTTTGGAGGTCGTTGGTGGTTTTTTCCGCAATCGATTGCTGTAAAGCGGTCAATTCTTGCTGAGATTTTGCAAGTTGTTCATTTAATTGAGAAATTTGTTGTTCAGCTTGTTGTAATTGAGCGTGTGTCTCAGTGGTATTTTGTTCATCACAAGCACAAAGCATGAGTCCGAGAGTAACGAGCACGGCTAATAATGATTTCTTCATGAAATCCTCCTTTAAATATAAAGATTAAATTCTATACAAAAATAGCAAAAATTCAACAAATTGCAATGTTTTCCAAATAAATACGCTACTCAAACCAGCGATATTTACCTTGCCTATTTAGCCCCTAAAATGCAATAATGGTATGCTTTTTTATGTCATAAAAATTGTACGGCAATTTGGTAAAAACTGACGTAAAAAGCACCGCTTGCTAAAATGCAATGCGAAAAGCTAAGTGATTGATTCTGCGGTTAATTCGAGACAAGAAGAATGAAACATAAGACAAAATCATCACCCTTGAGCCATTTAATCTAAACGACTTTTTGACAGTCGGGAGACTGCCTGAAATCCAATAAGAATACCAAGGTATTTTCGTAATATAACAAAGATTTAATTCGGCGTATTAATGCTTAAAAAGTCTGTTTAATTGAATGGCAATTAAAAACAAAAATGAAAAATGAGAAAACACAATGAAAAGAATGTTAATCAATGCGACTCAGAAAGAAGAGTTGCGCGTTGCGCTCGTTGATGGGCAACGTCTATTCGATTTAGATATCGAAAGTCCAGGACACGAACAAAAAAAATCGAATATCTACAAAGGGAAAATCACCCGTGTTGAACCAAGCCTTGAAGCTGCATTCGTTGATTATGGTGCAGAACGCCATGGCTTCCTTCCTTTAAAAGAGATCTCTCGTGAATACTTTCCAGCGGATTATGTATTCAACGGTCGCCCAAATATCAAAGATATTATCAAAGAAGGGCAAGAAGTTATTGTTCAAGTGAATAAAGAAGAGCGTGGCAATAAAGGTGCTGCACTAACGACTTTTATTTCACTAGCGGGTAGCTATTTAGTTTTAATGCCAAACAATCCTCGTGCGGGCGGTATTTCTCGCCGTATTGAAGGTGATGAACGTTTAGAATTAAAAGAAGCATTAGATTGCTTAGATGTGCCTGAAGATGTGGGGTTAATCGTTCGTACTGCGGGCGTGGGCAAATCACCAGAAGAACTCCAGTGGGACTTAAAAGTATTATTACATCATTGGGAAGTAATTAAAAAAGCGGCGGAATCTCGTCCTGCACCATTCCTTATTCATCAAGAAAGTGATGTAATTGTACGAGCAATTCGTGACTACCTTCGCCGTGATATTGGTGAAATCTTAATTGATAACAAAAAAATCTTCGAGAAAGCGAAAAACCATATTCGTTTAGTGCGCCCAGATTTCATTAATCGAGTGCGCTTATATGAAGGCGAAGTGCCCCTGTTTAGTCACTATCAAATCGAATCACAAATTGAATCGGCATTCCAACGTGAGGTGCGTTTACCATCTGGCGGTTCAATTGTAATTGATGTGACAGAAGCATTGACTGCAATTGATATTAACTCATCACGCTCAACTCGTGGTGGCGATATTGAAGAAACTGCACTGAATACCAACCTGGAAGCAGCAGACGAAATTGCGCGCCAATTACGTTTACGTGACTTAGGCGGTTTAATTGTGATCGACTTTATTGATATGACGCCAGTTCGTCATCAACGTGAAGTGGAAAACCGTATCCGTGAGGCAACACGCCAAGACCGTGCACGTATTCAATTCGGGCGTATTTCTCGCTTTGGCTTATTAGAAATGAGTCGTCAGCGTTTAAGTCCATCATTAAGCGAAGCATCAAGCCATGTTTGTCCACGTTGTCAGGGTACGGGTAAAGTGCGTGATAACGAATCTATAGCGTTGTCGATTTTACGTTTATTAGAAGAGGAAGCAATTAAAGAAAATACTGCACAAGTGCATACGATTGTACCTGTACAAATTGCCTCTTACTTACTTAATGAAAAACGTAAAGCGATTTCAAGCATTGAAAAACGCCATAACGTGCAAGTGGTGGTAGTACCGACAGAAAGTATGGAAACACCACATTTCAGTGTATATCGTTTACGTGAAAATGAAGTGTTACCAACCCTTAGCTACGACTTAGCGAAACATTATCACGCGCGTGAAGAAGAAGCCCAACCGAATACACATACCGTTTCGGAAGAAGCTCTAGTAACACGTAATGAGCCAGTGATTACCGTAGAATCTGTTCTACAAAGCTCGGAATTAAATCTACAACCTGCGCCAACACCAGCCGCTCCAGCTAAACCTTCTCTATTTAGCCGTTTAATTGCAACAGTGAAAAGCTGGTTTGCTGCGGAAGAAAAAGAGGAAGAAAAACCTAAACCAAAAGCACGCAATCAACGTGAGCGCCGCAATCGTCGTGAGCGTCCAAACCGTGCAGAGCGCCAAGAACGTAAACAGCAGCAACAAGACGAGCAAAAAGCGCAACGTCAAGAACGCAACCAAGAGCGTACAGAGTCGAAAAAAGCGCGTCGCCAAGTGATTGAAGAAATTGCTGGCGCACAAGAAGTTCAAATGGAGCAAACACAAACGCAACGTCCAGCACGTGAAAATCAAATTGCAGAACGTCGTCAGCGCCGTGATTTGCGTAAAAAAGTACGTGTTGAAACAAACGAAAGTACAAATAACGAGAGCAATCAACCAGTAGTCGCAGCAGCTACAACGACGAAAGCAGTGGCAGATAAGCCACAATTGGTCGAGCCAAAAGCACAGCAGTTAGCAAATGTTGAAGTTGCACCAGTAGTCGCTAAACTAGCAGATAAAGCAGTAAATGTTGTAACAGAAACTAATACAGAAGTTGTGGTTGCAGAAAAGCGTACCGAACAGTGTGAAAATAATCGTCAACGCCGTTTACCACGCCACTTACGTGTAGGTAATCAGCGTCGTCGTGATAATCGTCGTGAACAATCTGCAACTGCAGCAATGCCTTTAGCAGCAGCGGTAGCTTCGCCAGAAATGGCAAGCGGTAAGATTTGGGTGAAATTTAGCAATCAGTCAACCGCTCAAAAACAAACCCAGAAAGTAGCGGAAGACAAACCACGCTTCTTATCGGTAGATGAAATGCTAGAACAGCAGCAAGAGCCAGAAGTGAAAACGCAAGCTCAAACGGCAGAGAAGAGTGTAAATTCTAGTGCACCGTTTGGCGCTTTTGTTACTCAGCATTCTGATCGTGATTTGGTGAAAGAAAACAAAGGGCGTGCGCATTATGTTACTGTTGATGAAGCAAAAGAAGATCCACAATTAGTTGAAAAAGCGATGGCGAAACACGTTGCACCATTAGGTGGTTTTGTTGCGCAACCTTCTGATCGTGATTTAGTGAAAGAGAAAAATGAGCGTGTGCAGAAACATCAAGCACAAGCAACTTCAGCACCAGCAATTGAACAGGTAACAACAGAAATTGTGGCACCAGTATCTACTTATGTAAGTAGTTATAGTTTCTCTGGTCACTTAGGAACATTCTCTCGAGTACAGCATACTAAAGCAGCGATGACCGTGGCATCAGCGCCCGCAGAAATGTCTGTGGCGGCAAATGTAACAGAGTGGACACAATCAAAATATTACTTCCATGGTAAAGGTTTTGGTGGACATTCAAGTGCAGTAAGCCATGTACATTCTGCACCTCGTGTTGCGAGAACTTAGTTTGAATAAGCTATAATTTATAGCATTTAAAGCCAATTAGTATTACTAATTGGCTTTTTTTTGTTCAATAAAGCTGTTATAGTTGCAACTTCTGAGAATAAGCTCAGTCTAAAAACCCCGAATGCGCTTGATAAAAAGTCGCAAACTCTCTTTTTACATAAGGAAAAGCAAATGAAAAAATCTTTATTAGCATTAGTATTAGGTACAACATTAACTTTAGCTGCTTGTGATCAAGCAAATCAAGCGAAAGATGCAGCAGCGGCAAAAGTTGAAGAAGCAAAAGTAGCAACTCAAGAAGCAGCGCAAGCTGTAGCAGATAAAGCCACTGAAGCAAAAGATGCAGCAGCGGCAAAAGTTGAAGAAGCAAAAGCAGCGACTCAAGAAGCAGCGCAAGCTGTAGCAGATAAAGCCACTGAAGCAAAAGATGCAGCAGCGGCAAAAGTTGAAGAAGCAAAAGCAGCAACTCAAGAAGCAGCACAAGCAGTAGCAGACAAAGCGTCTGAAGTAGAAGATGCAGCAGCAACTAAAGTTGAAGAAGTTAAAGATGCGGCAGCAACTAAAGTTGAAGAAGCAAAAGCAGCAACTCAAGAAGCAGCGCAAGCAGTAGCAGATAAAGCAGCAGAAGTTAAAGATGCAGCAGCAACTAAAGTTGAAGCAGCAGCTGAAGCAGTAAAAGAAAAAGCAACTGAAGTAAAAGAAGCCGTTGAAGCTAAATAATTCTTGTTAAGGTGTCTCCAAACCAAAGCAACAAAGCCCGCAATTGTGCGGGCTTTGTTTTTATGGCTTTCAGTGGAGCAAAGCGCTCAAATTTATTTATGCATACGGGTTTGATTTGTAAAATCTTAGGCAAATTTAACCGCTTGCGAAGGGGAATTAAATACCGTCTCCGTAAGTGCCTTCAATATCTTCAAAATATTGGTTCATATCGAATGCTGGTTTTTGTGCTGACGATTGCCCCACAACCCGAGCTGGAACGCCCGCAGCGGTGGCGTGATCTGGCACAGCTTGTAATACAACAGAGTTTGCGCCAATTTTTGAGTAGCGGCCGATTTCGATATTACCTAAAATTTTTGCGCCTGCACCAATCATAACGCCTTCACGAATCTTAGGATGACGATCGCCATGTTCTTTCCCCGTTCCGCCTAAAGTAACTCCTTGTAGAATAGATACATCATTTTCAATCACTGCCGTTTCGCCCACCACAATACCTGTTGCATGGTCGAACATAATACCACACCCCAATTTTGCAGCGGGGTGAATATCCACATCAAAAGCAACCGAAATTTCATTTTGTAGGTAAATTGCGAGTGCTTTACGCCCTTGTTGCCAAAGGTAATGAGTTACTCGATAGCTTTGGATCGCATGGTAGCCTTTTAAATACAATAATGGCGTAGTCCATTTATCTACTGCAGGATCTCGGGTGCGAACTGCATCAATATCACAAGCGGCACTGGCAATAATTTGTGGATCAGCTTGATAGGCTTCTTCAATAATTTCTTTTAAAGCAATTGCTGGCATAATTGGGTTTGCGAGTTTATTCGCTAAAATATAGCTTAACGAACCACCCAAATTACTATGTTTGAGAATCGTCGCATGGAAGAAACTTGCTAGCATTGGCTCATTTTCGACCAATTCCTGTGCTTCTTCTCGAATACTTTGCCAAATGTGATTAAGTTCGCTTGCATTCATTTTTAAAACCTCTTTATTCGCCTTTGCGTTCACGTCCTAATAGGGTTGCCACAACATCATGTGCATTTTTGCCGCAAAATAGCATTTGGTAAATCTGTTCAACAATCGGCATTTCTACACCTTGATTTTGTGCTAGTAGATAAGCTTCTTTCGTATTATAAAATCCTTCAACCACCTGCCCGATTTCAGCCATTGCCTCTTCGGCTGTTTTACCTTGCCCGAGCATTAAGCCAAAACGGCGGTTACGTGATTGATTATCGGTACAAGTTAGCACTAAATCACCTAAACCAGCCATTCCCATAAAGGTATTCGGATTAGCGCCGAGCGATGCGCCTAAACGTCCAATTTCAGCTAATCCACGGGTGATTAACGCTGTTCTTGCATTTGCACCAAAGCCCATACCATCTGAAATTCCTGCACCAATCGCAATCACATTTTTAATTGCGCCACCGAGTTGCACGCCAATCATATCGTTATTTAAATAGACCCGAAATGCTTTAGAACAATGGATGCGCTGTTGCATTTCATCGGCAAATTGTGCGTTATTTGAGGCTAAGGCAATGGCGGTAGGTAAGCCTTGCGCTAATTCTTTGGCAAATGTTGGGCCAGAAAGCACCGCAAGTGGGTATTGATCGCCTAAAATTTCTTGCGCAACGGTTTGTAATAAACGCCCTGTATTGCGTTCTAAGCCTTTTGTTGCCCACATAATACGATGTTGGCTATTTAGTAGCGGTCGAATTTGGGTTAAAACGTCAGCGAATACATGGCTTGGCACAACAATCAGAATATCTTTTACTTTGGCAAGCGCTTGAGCTAAATCACTTTCAATTTCTAGCGCTTCTGGAAAAGAGATATTGGGTAGAAAAGCATTATTCATGCGTTCAGTAGCTAAAACTGCCATAGTTGCAGGTTGATGTCCCCATAAATAGGTTTTATGACCATTGCGAGCGAGTGCAATCGCAAGTGCCGTACCATAAGATCCCGCACCTAAAACGGCTACTGGTGCTGAATAAATTTCACTCATTAAATTATCCTTATTATACGAAATAGGCTGATAAAACAGAAAGGCTCAATATAGCATTTGGTGTGAATCCGTCAATTCAGGCAATTTAAACCTATGCAAAGTTTTGCATCATTATCATTTGTGAGGCAAAGAAAAAGGTATGCAATATTGCATACCTTTTAGCAAAGAGGGATTAGTTTACCGCTGGCGCAGCCGCGTTTTGTTCTGCTTCTTGGCGTTGTAAGTAGTCCATAAACAGAGCATCAAAGTTTACTGGCGATAAATTTAATGCTGGGAATGTACCACGGTTTACTAAGCTTGCGATTAACTCACGTGCATACGGATAAAGCACATTCGGGCATTGTGATGCTAAGCAGTGTGCTAATTGAATGCCTTCTAAACCTTTGATCGTAAATACACCCGCTTGTTTTACTTCACAAATAAATGCTGTGTCGCCACTGTCTTCTAAGGTTGTTGAAACATTAATATGTAACACAACTTCATAAAGATCTTCATCTAATTGTCTTGTTTCTGTATCAAGCTCGAAGCCTAATTGAGGTTTCCACTCTTGGTGGAAAATTGTTGGTAAATTTGGTGCTTCAAACGAAACGTCTTTGATATAAATACGTTGAATTTGAAGTTCAAATGGAGTTTGCTGTTCTTCTTGAGCCGCAACTTGATTTTCTTCAGCCATAATATTTCCTTAATTATTTGTGTTTTTTAACAGTTGGAAGATTTGCCGAACGCCAGCCTAAAATGCCTTCTTTTAGCACATATACTTTATTAAAGCCTTGTTTCGCAAGTAAATCCGCACTAGAACCTGCAGAGAAACCATTACTATCTACTAAGATCACTGGGCGATCTTTATATTTTTCGATTGGGTGAACATTATTTGCCTTGATTTCGCTTGGCAGAATATGGTGGCTATCTACGATATGACCCGCACGGAATTCATCTTCTGAACGTAAATCGAGGAATACCCCTTCTTCTTTGTTCACAAGTTGTGTTGCTTGTGCGTGTTCAATGGTTTTGAATTTGCTGGTTGCACTCTTATAAAAGTTGAACAGTACAGCAACAAAGACAGCAATCCATGCAAAGACAAGAATTGGATGAGAGCTTATAAATTGTTGGAGTTGTTGAGTAAAGGTTAAATCCATGACGTCATTCTCTTTTGGTTAAAATAAAAGCGGTCATTTTTAGATAAAATTTTGCAAATTTTTCCCAAAAATCAACCGCTTATCATATGCTAATTAAAAGCTCTCCAGGCAGGAGAGCTTTAGAATTGAGAATTAGCCTTGCGCTTGTTGAGCCATTACTTCATCAAAAGAGGTTGCTTTTTCAGTTACTTTCGCTTTTGCAAGTACTGCTTCAACCGCTTGTTCTTCTAATACCACATTACGGATATTTTCAGTTAATTGACGGTTTTTCGCATAGTGAGCAACAACTTCTGCTGGTTGTTCGTAAGCTGAAGCGATTTCTGCAATCGTTTCTTCAACACGTTGTTCATCCACTTTTAATTCGTTAGTACCGATTACTGTTGAAAGTAATAAACCTACTTGAACACGACGTTTTGCATCCGCTTCAAATAATTCAGCTGGTAATTGTGCAGCCATTTCTGGTTTACCACCGAAACGCTGTACGGCTTGACGACGTAATACATCTACTTCTTCTGCAACTGCTGCTGCTGGTACTTCGATTTCGTTTTGTGCGATTAAACCGTTAATTACTTGGTTTTTCACACGTGCAGTTACTGCGTTTTTAAGTTCACGTTGCATATTTTTCTTAATTTCTGCACGTAACTCTTCAACTGTTTTTGCTGAACCGAATTTTTTTACAAACTCTTCTGTTAATTCAGGAAGAACGATGTTTTCTACTTTCTTAAGTGTAATAGCGAATTTAGCTGCTTTACCTTTTAAGTTTTCAGCGTGGTATTCTGCTGGGAAAGTAACATCGATATCGAATTGTTCGCCCGCTTTGTGACCCACGATACCTTCTTCAAAACCAGGGATCATACGACCTTGACCCATTGCTAAAGTGAAGTCTGTAGCTTTACCACCTTCAAATTCTTCACCATCAACAGAACCAACGAAATCAATCACAACACGATCTTCTGCTTTTGCCGCATCTTGAGATTCAGCCCAAGTTGCTTGTTGTTTGCGTAATACATCGATCATTTTGTCTAAATCAGCTTCTGTAATTTCTACTACTGGTTTTTCAACTTCAATGTTTTCTAAGCCTTTTAATTCAACTTCTGGGAATACTTCGAATGTTGCTGTGAAGCTAAATTCTTGACCTGGTTGATAGTTGTTTGGCGTGAATGTTGGACGACCTGCAAGGTTGATTTTCTCTGCGATTACCGCATCAAAGAAAGCACGTTGCATTTCATCAGATAATACATCTTGGCGAGCCGCTAAACCGAAACGTTGTTCGATAATTGCGTGTGGCACTTTACCTTTACGGAAGCCATCTACACGAGCATTTTTCGCATAGCCTTTTAATTGTTCTTTATAAGCCGCTTCAATTTTGTCTGCAGCTACAGTAATTGTTACGCGGCGTTGTAAGCCTTCTAAAGTTTCAATAGAAATTGACATTCTTAAACCTCAAGTTGTGGGTATATAAAAGATACAGAAATAGACGCACATTGTAACGTTATGTCAATGGACTGTCGAGGGATAATCAAAATTTGATCCGAGAATAATAAAAAAATCAGCAATCTTTGCCATACAAGCGGTCAAATTTTGCTGATTTTTTGCAAATTAGAAAAAATTATAAGCCTTTTGGAATACGAATTTTTTGACCAGGGAAGATTTTGTTCTCATCTTTGATCACTTCTTTATTCGCATCCACGATTGCTTTATATTTTGCTCCGTTGCCGTAGGCTTTGGTTGCGATGGCCCATAAAGTATCACCTTTTTGGATCACATAAAACTCATCATCGCCTGCTAGCGCTTCGCCGTTAGCAATTTGAACACCATCGATTTTCACTTCTGAAATACCTTCAATGTTGCCTGCCATTAACACGGCTTTCTCAACTGCAGCTGCTGTTGCTGCTACACCACTTAAATTTGCTACACCGTTTTCTACGGTTACTTGTACATTTTCAACGCCTGGATTGTCCTCGTTTAAATGTTCTGTTACCGCTTGTGATGCCTCTTCTTCTTTATTGAAAAGTTTTTTGCCGATATTTGCTGCAAAATCAAATAACCCCATGGTAAAGTCCTCTAAAGTTAGGTTTAAGGGAAGCTATATTCTACATCATAATCTGATGATTGAAATAGCCGAATTGTTGCGTTAGAGTAATAAAACGAATATTAGTTCAATCAGGAAAAAAGTATGAAATTAGCTGAAGCTTTAATTGAACGTGCGGATCTTCAACGTCGTATAGCACAATTAACACAACGTTTAACACAAAATGCGCAATACCAAGAAGGCGAGGTACCCGCAGAAGATCCTAACGAACTTCTTATAGATTATTTTCAAACATCAGCAACATTAGAACAATTGGTTATTGCTATTAATGGCGCGAATAACCGCATTATATTAGCAGATGGAATGCCAATGCTCGTTGCTTTAGCAAAACGCGAAAGCCTCAAAGCGCAACATTCCATGTTGATCTCATTAGCGAATGCTGCAACACCAACACATGACCGTTATAGTCGTAGCGAAATTAAAATGATGGCAGCATTAGAAGTTAAACAAATCCGTAAACAAGCGGACAATATTGCACAACAACACCGATTACTGGATATGCAAATTCAGCAAGCGAATTGGTTAAATGAGCTATAAAAAGTATTAGTGAGATATTTAACACAAAGCGAATACTAACCTCGCTTCAGGTCAAAGAGCAAAATACAATGGCGAAACGATGGGCAGTTTCATTTAATTGAACAGGGTAGCCCCGTACAAGTCATCGTGTATTTATATTGCGTACATTGTACAACCAAGTATTGATTGTGATAAATATAGGGTGGGTTAGGGGAACTATTTTTTTATAAGCTACATTTTTCTTAAAAAGTCATAAAAAAGCACCGCTTACATTTCAAATCTTCCTCATTTTCAGCTAGAATTACTCGTTTTGTATTTTAGATGAGTTTGGGCGGAGCGATTTAGTGAAACAAGTTAAATTTTATTTACTCAGTAAAACTTCTTCTGCGGAATTAAGTGCCGCTGAAGCGATGGCTTGTGAATTAAGTGCACAGGCTTGGAAACTGGGTAAACGTGTCTTAATCGCCTGTGAAACTGAGCAACAAGCCCTTAATATTGACGATGCATTATGGGCAAGAGAGCCAGATTCATTCGTACCGCACAACCTTTCGGGCGAAGTTACCCAATACGCAACTCCAATCGAAATTTCATGGAAAGGTAAACGCAATGCTCAACGCCGAGATTTGCTAATTTCCCTACAAACGGAACTACCTGATTTTATCAACAGTTTTAACCAAATCATTGATTTTGTCCCCATTGATGAAGCAGAAAAAGCCCAAGCTCGTGAGCGTTACAAACAATATCGCCAACTCGGTTGGCAACTCGAAACGGAGCAAGCCTAGTATGTGGCAAGTAAAATCATTTGAGCAACTTTCCGTTTTTGAGCTTTTTGAAATTTATAAATTACGAGTGGCTGTTTTTGTTGTTGAGCAAAATTGCCCCTATCAAGAAGTGGATGATTTAGACTTAACCGCAATACATCTATTTGCAAAAAAAGCAGAAAAATTAACCGCTTATGCACGTATCATGCCTAGCGAAAATTACACCAAAATTGGTAGAGTAATTGTTTCTTGTGACGCAAGAGGTAATGGCTTAGCCCGAAAATTAATGCAACAAGCGGTCGAAATTGCTAAACGTTTTGCAAAACCGATTGGAATTCAGGCCCAATCTTCCCTAATATCGTTTTATCAATCGTTAGGATTTCAAGCCTGTTCAGAAATTTATTTAGAAGATGGCATACCACATTTGGATATGGTATTGGCTCATTAAATATTTATGGATGGAAGCATAGATCATGGATAATCTTTACTACCTCGTTCCAATCATTTTACTCTTAAGTGCGGCGTATTATGTATATCGCCAAATTGATAGAGAAATGATGTATTTTCGTTTTAGTTGTGAAAATATTTTTGATATTGATTATTACGAATACGTAAATAACTACAAATTTTTCAACTTTTTTAACGAACAATTAAGTGAACATCTAAGATTATACGTACAAGATCGCTTTCATGCGCTACGCATTCCATATAAAGATCTACAACTTAGCGCACAGGTTGAATTTGATAAAATAACCATCACTTGCTATTTAGAAGCCAACCGAAATAAACACGATTACATTCAAGAAGAAATTATTCGCACGGTAAATTTAGAAGACGAAATCAAAAAATTTCACGCCTTCTACGAAAAAGCAAGAGATCCTGAATTCCAACACGTATTCAGACTAAAAGAATGCTATAAAACCGCTCCAAATAAAGCACTTTAGTTTGGGGCGACAAGCGGTTAAATTTTCGCAAAAATTTTGCGAATTAAACGCTATCGGAAAATATAAAGTATTTTCTCCGTAATTTACTTCTGCCAAATCTCGCCTACCCCTCTTTGCTAAAGAGGGTATGAGATCGAAGAAAATTAAAATTCATCACAAAATTTGGTATTTTATTATTTAAGAACTTCGATCTTATATTTTCGACTAAACTATCTCCCTCTTTAGCAAAGAGGGGTAGGCGAGATTTGGCAGAAATGAAAACGGAGTGAGAGATCAAAGAACCACAGAATCGCTCACTCAGCCTAAAGCTGATCGTAACCACATACGGTTTGCCGTGCGTGGATTACAAGCGGTCAAATTTCCGCAAAAATTTAAAAATCAAACGTTAGCGCTCGTCTTTGACGAGTGCTGTGATTTTAGCTAGAAATTTTGGAGATAGCCAATGACCAAAATTGAACAAATCGCAGAACAACAACGCCAACTGCACATTCAATTTAAAGCGTGGATGGACGATAAGAAAACCCGTGAAGTGCTGACATTCCAACGTCCGAATGGGGATATTGTTGATCATTATCCAGACGGAACGGAAGTGGTGGTTAAGTATGCCAATGCAAAATAATCTAGCGATTTTCTATTGCGGAACAATGGGGCAGGCAAAACCACCTTACGTGGATCTAATAAAGATACCGTGCAAATTGTGATTGATTCTGATCATATCGCAATGCAAATTAACCCCGAAAATCCACGCTTGGTAGATAGCCAAGCGGGCAGAAAAGCGATTGAATTATTTAAATTTGCAATAGAGCATCAAATTTCGTTTTCAATGGAATCCACTCTATCAGGCAATTCCGTTTTGCAACGGATGAAAAAAGCGAAAGAAAATGGCTTTTTTATCCGCTTAAATTATATTGGTGTAAATGATCCTGATATTAACGTTAAACGTGTAAAAGCTAGGGTAGCAAGTGGCGGACATTTTATTGAAGAAGCCACAATCCGCAATCGCTACGATAATTCAGCCGAAGCCCCAAACTTGGTTTTTCATCTGAGTGAAAACGAATTAACCCAATGGGTTGATAAATTGCTGACGTGGTGTGAAGAATTGAAAAATTCATTGGAAATTCTAAATCCAGTGATTGCCTAGCACGGTAGAGCCTTGACTCTGTTAAGCATAATTCAGCCCCTTTGGGGCTGGAAGTTAGAAAGAAGAGCTACAGAGTAGCTCATTTAGCCGAAGGCTGATCGTAACCGCGTACGGCTCGCCGTGCGTGGGCTATAAGCGGTTAAATTTCCGCAAAAATTTGCAAAATTTAAATGGTTTAAATGTAATAAATAAATTTTTAATAAAAGAGTAAAACAATGACCCAAAACCTCCAAATGGCAGACCGTTTTGACGCGTCTGCAGTAGAACAAGCACTTTATAAACACTGGGAAGAACAAGGCTATTTTAAGCCGACTGAAAACCCTAATGTTCCGAGTTACTGCATCGCAATTCCACCACCGAATGTAACGGGTTCATTGCATATGGGGCACGCATTCCAGCAAACCTTAATGGATACCCTTATCCGTTTTAACCGAATGGAAGGCAATAATACCCTGTGGCAAACGGGGACTGACCACGCGGGTATCGCAACCCAAATGGTGGTAGAGCGTAAAATCGCCGCCGAAGAAGGCAAAACTCGCCACGATTATGGGCGTGAAGCCTTTATCAACAAAATCTGGGACTGGAAAGCCTATTCAGGCGGTACAATTGGGCAGCAAATGCGTCGTTTAGGGAACTCAATCGACTGGGATCGTGAGCGTTTCACCATGGACGAAGGCTTATCGAATGCGGTGAAAGAGGTGTTCGTTCGCCTACACGAAGAAGGCTTGATTTACCGTGGTAAACGCCTTGTAAACTGGGATCCAAAACTGCACACCGCTATTTCTGATTTAGAAGTGGAAAACAAAGAGAGCAAAGGCTCGCTTTGGCATTTCCGCTATCCGTTAGCGAACGGAGCGAAAACCGCAGATGGCAAAGATTATTTAGTTGTCGCAACCACACGTCCTGAGACAATGCTAGGCGATACCGCAGTGGCGGTTCACCCAGAAGATGAACGCTATCAATCATTGATTGGTAAAACGGTAATTCTACCGCTTGCCAACCGTGAAATCCCAATTATCGCTGATGATTATGTAGATCGTGAATTTGGTACGGGTGTGGTGAAAATTACCCCTGCCCACGATTTCAACGACTATGAAGTGGGTAAACGCCATTCATTGCCAATGGTAAACGTGATGACCTTAAATGCCGATATTCGTGCGGAAGCAGAAATTATCGGTTCAGACGGCAAACCGCTTACCACTTACGAAGCGAAAATCCCAGCAGATTATCAAGGTTTAGAACGTTTTACAGCTCGTAAGAAAATCGTAGCGGATTTTGAAGCCTTAGGTTTATTAGAAGAGATCAAACCGCACGATCTGAAAGTGCCTTACGGCGACCGTGGTGGCGTGCCGATTGAGCCAATGCTCACCGACCAATGGTATGTTTCCGTGAAACCATTGGCGGAAGTGGCAACCAAAGCGGTGGAAGATGGCGAAATCCAATTCGTGCCAAAACAGTATGAAAACCTCTATTTCTCTTGGATGCGTGATATTCAAGATTGGTGTATTTCTCGCCAATTATGGTGGGGACACCGTATTCCTGCGTGGTATGACGAAGCAGGCAATGTGTATGTAGCTCGCAATGAAGAAGAAGTGCGTCAAAAACACAATTTACCAGCGGATCTTGCCCTCCGCCAAGATGAAGATGTGCTAGACACTTGGTTCTCATCAGGTTTATGGACATTCTCAACCTTAGGTTGGACAGGCGATAAAGTGAAAGACGCTGAAAATAAAATGCTCCAAATGTTCCATCCAACCGATGTGTTGATCACTGGTTTCGACATCATTTTCTTCTGGGTGGCTCGTATGATTATGTTCACGATGCACTTTATCAAAGATGAAAATGGCAAACCGCAAGTGCCGTTCAAAACTGTGTACGTTACGGGTTTGATCCGTGATGAGCAAGGGCAAAAAATGTCGAAATCGAAAGGGAACGTACTTGATCCAATCGATATGATCGACGGTATCTCCCTTGAAGATCTGCTTGAAAAACGCACGGGCAATATGATGCAACCGCAACTGGCGGAGAAAATCGCCAAAGCAACTCGTAAAGAGTTCGCTGATGGTATTGCTGCACATGGTACAGATGCACTGCGTTTCACCCTTGCCGCTCTTGCCTCAAACGGTCGCGACATCAACTGGGATATGAAACGCTTGGAAGGCTACCGTAACTTCTGCAATAAATTGTGGAATGCGAGCCGTTTCGTACTCACTAACGACAAGTTAGATCTTTCTGCGGGCGATGTGGAATACAGCTTAGCGGATCGTTGGATCGAATCGAAATTCAATCGTACTGTGGGTGAATTCCGTGACGCACTCAGCCAATACCGTTTCGACTTAGCAGCAAATGCGATCTACGATTTCACCTGGAACGAATTCTGTGACTGGTATTTAGAGCTAACCAAACCTGTGTTCGCAAACGGCACAGAGGCCCAAAAACGTGGTACAAGCCAAACGCTTGTGCGTGTGTTAGAAAAATTATTGCGTTTAGCACACCCAATTATGCCATTTATCACTGAAGAAATTTGGCAAAAAGTGAAAAGCTTTGCGGGCATTGAGGCGGAAACTATTATGCTCCAACCGTTCCCGAAAGTGGTTGAAAGCGAGTTAGATGAAGTGGCTGAAGTGCAAATCGGCTGGATTAAAGAACTGATTATTGCGGTGCGTAACATTCGTGCGGAAAGCAATATTCCACCAAGCAAAGGTTTGGATTTCTTGATTCGCAACGTGTCAGCGGAAAATTGCAAAATTTTAGCGGAAAACGACCGCTTGTTAAAAGCAATGGCGAAACTCGACAGCGTGAAAGTGCTTGAAGCAAACGACGAAGCGCCCCTTTCGGTGGCGAAATTAGTCGGCAACGTGGAAGTACTGATTCCAATGGCAGGCTTTATCAATAAAGATGCTGAACTTGCTCGATTAACCAAAGAAGTTGAGAAAATGCGTGGCGAAATCACCCGTATCGAAAACAAACTCAGCAACGAAGCTTTCGTGGCAAAAGCCCCAGAAGCGGTTATCGCTAAAGAGCGTGAAAAAATGCAAGAGTACCAAAATGGTTTAGAGAAATTACAAGGGCAATATAAAGCGATTGAGGCTTTATAAAATACAAAAATGCGGTCAATATTGACCGCATTTTTTTGATAGTTGTTAGATAGTTTAGAATAGTTTGAAATAGTTTAACTGTGCTAGGTCGTTAAAATGTTCAAAAATAAATCAAAAAACTATAGCAATTTTCTGAATGTGGCAGGCGATGAGCTTTTTACTTCTCAAGAAAACTATGCAAAATCTATCGTTCATGCGTTAAATAATGTTACGCACGCCTTTCTATTAACGGATTATTTCAATTTTCAATCCTGATAAAAATTATGGTAAATGTGATTTTTTATTGCGTAATTGTAAGTTTGTTAAAATAAAAAGAGCTGAATCTGATAGTTTTCGGATTCAGCTCTTGTTTTAAGTTTTAAGGGGTTTAGATTAGGAAAGAAAATCCCGATCAAGCGGTCATTTTTATCAAAAATTTTTCAAATGCTAAATGACGAGCCACAACCACAGGTCGAACTCGCATTTGGGTTAGTGACCACAAAACGGGAGCCATCTAAACCTTCGGTATAATCGACAGTCCCACCAATTAAGTACTGCAGACTCATTGGATCAACCACTAATCCCACATTTTGATTTTCAATGGTTAAATCACCGTCATTGATTTGATCATCAAAGGTGAAACCATACTGGAAACCACTGCAACCCCCCCCCGTAATATATACACGTAAGCGAAGATTCGGGTTGTCTTCGCCCTCAATTAAACTCTTAACTTTCTTCGCCGCTGCATCGGTAAAGATAAGAGGGACTTGAATATCGTTCATTTTTCTTCTCACACCAAACGCTAATTAAGCTTTCATTATGTACTAAGATTGCGTGTTGGGCAAGGGGTAGGCGAGAAATCTAAGAAGTGTAGATTGAATAGATTTTGTCAAAATAATAGAATTTTAGTATAATTCAAATGGGTATATGGCATTACTTTAATGCAGAGTATATAGTGAATAGAGGTAACCTATTTAAAATAAATTATTATATTGGTCAAAGTCATGAAAAATTTTAAGGGAAAACTGAAAAAAGCACTTAATGACCCTATTTGGGCATTTAAACGTTCTATATCTTTAACAAAAGAATATTATCACTCTCAAAATCTAAAATATAGAAAATATATACCGTTGAAGTATGAGGGAAAATTTAAATATACAGTTGTATCCGCTGTTTATAATGTTGAAAAATATTTAGATGAATATTTTGAAAGTTTAGTTAATCAAACATTAAATTTTGAAAAACATATTTATCTTATTTTAGTAGATGATGGTTCTAGTGATTCGTCTGCTCAAATCATCCAGAAATGGCAAGCAAAATATCCAAATAATATCACTTATTTATATAAAGAAAATGGAGGTATTTCATCGGCTAGAAATTTTGGCATGAAGCATGTTCAAACTGAATGGGTGACATTTATTGATTCCGATGATTTTGTTTCGCCGAATTATTTCCAACGAGTTGATGAAGAATTGTCTAAAGACCATTCTTTGGAAATGGTTGTTGGAAACTTATACTATTATCATGACAAAACTAAGGTGGCTTCTGATACTCATCCTCTTAAGTATCGATTTAAAGATAATGTAACAAAAATTTCTGTTACCGATATGGATAACTATATTAATTTATTTGTTACAGTTACTTTTTTTAAAACACAACACTTAAAAAATTCAGGTATTGAATTTGATTCTAAAATTAAACCACATTTTGAAGATGGTAAATATTTAGCTGATTATCTCTTATATGTATATAAAGGAAAAATTGCATATATCAAAAATGCTATTTTTTATTATCGTAAACGTGGGGACGGTAATTCAACAATTGATACAGCATGGTTGAAGAAAGAGAAATTTTTTGATCTTCTAAAATATGGATATTTAGCACTATTAAATGAGCATAAAGCAAAGCTAGGGTTTATTCCTAAAAATATTCAATGGACTGTTTTAATGGATTTATCTTGGCACATTAAAGAATTATACAATAACCCAGGAAGAATGGACTTAGCAAAGCTAAGCGAAGAAGAAAGAGAACGATATTTTTCTTTAATGAAAGAATGCTTCTCATTTATTGATAGTCAGCATATTAAAGCATTTAATATGATCGGTATATGGGAAATGCATCGCACAGGTATTTTAGGATTAAAAGGAGAAAAACCTGATTCTTATACGGCTTTTATTGAAAATATTGATATTGCTAAAAAGCAAATTCTAGTTTGCTATTTTACTGCGCAAGACATTTTAATCCAATTTAACTTAAATGGCTCTGATACGATTCCACAGTTTGTAAAATCTAAAATGAATACCGTTGGATATATGCCATTTGTTGTAGAAAAGCGTTGCTGGGTTCCTTATAAAGATGAATCTGAGATACTTTCAGTTAATATTGATAATAAATTAGCAAATTTATCGATATGGAATAAACATTATAAGCAAATCTCAATTGGTGATATTCTGAAAAAATTTCATCAACCAAGTAAAAAATATGCTTCTGATGATAGTTGGATTCTTATTGATCGAGATGTTCAAGCCGATGATAATGCGGAGCATTTATATCGTTATATAAAAGATAAACATCCAGAACAAAAATGTTATTTTGCATTAAATAGAAATTCTCATGACTGGGATAGATTATCTAGAGATAACTTTAATTTATTAGAGTTTGGTTCTGATGACTTTGAAAAACATTTAAGAAAAGCATCTAAAATTATTAGTAGTCATTTTGATTCATACATTCAAAATTATTTCCAAGATGAATACGACCATTCTAAGAAGTTTGTATTTTTACAGCATGGTGTAACTAAAGATGACATGTCAAATATATTACTTTATAAAAGAAATATGCTGTGTATGCTTACATCTACATTAGCAGAGTATGAATCTATTATCCGCGAAGGAAGTGGGTATCAAATAGGTAAAAAAGAAACTGTTTTAACAGGATTTCCTAGACATGACTTCTTATTGAAATCAAAGATTCCAGAGCATAAACAAATCCTAATTATGCCAACTTGGCGACATTACATTGTTGGAGAAGCTAAAGAAAATAGTAATACTCGAGAAATAAATCCTCTATTTATGGAGACTGACTATGCCAAATATTGGTCTAGTTTAATAAAAAGTGAGAGATTAGCTGAGTTAAGCCAGAGATATGGTTATAAAATTGTATTTGCTCCTCATAAAAATATTGAACCATATTTGCAACAATTTAATATTCCAGAATATATTAATATTTGGAGTGCAAGTGAATCAAAAATCAGCATTCAGCAATTATTTCAAAATTCTCAATTAATGATTACTGACTATTCTTCAGTTGCTTTTGAAATGGGCTTCTTAGGAAAAATGGTTTTATATTATCATTTTGATCAAGACAAGATTTTTTCAGGGAATCATATTGCTCAAAAAGGATATTTTTCTTATGAACTTGATGGATTTGGCCCTGTAGCAACTACAGAAATGGATTTATTAGATAACCTTGAGCAATTGCTTTTAAATAATGGTAAAGCAACTGAACCTTATTTATCCCGAATGGAGCAGACTTTTCCATTCAGAGATGGAAATAATTGCGAAAGAGTTTGGCAGGCAATTAAAAATCTTGATGTTTATGATGATAGTATTGATCTAGATATTTTAGAACAATATACTAACTTGGCTTACACTAACAAAGCATGGAGTTTATTTAATGAACGTTCCAATAAATTGCTAGAGTTAGGGAACCAAAGACAAAAGCAATTTGTTATTGAAAAAAAATTAAATGCTTTACATGAGCAATTGAAGGATTTAATAAATAATTGTGGTATTAATAAATCTTGCTTAAATTCTATGGATATTAATGAACAGCAAAGAAAATTATTTAGTTTATTAAATGAAGTAGTTGGTTAGGCATCTAGAATAAAAGGACTATTTTCAGTCCTTTTATTTTTAAGTATTTATAAAGTATATATTATGGTTAATGATTTAATAGGAAAGCTACGTAGATTTTATGCGTTTGATGAGTTGTTAAAACAACTTATATTTAGAGATATAAAGTTAAAATACAGAAGAAGTTATTTAGGCTATTTATGGAGTATATTAAATCCATTAATGCTTATGATTGTACAGATTATAGTATTTTCAAATGTATTTAAATTTGATACACCTAATTTCCCTTTATACTTAATTTCAGGTCAAATTATTTTTAACTTTATGGTTGAAGCGACGAATAATGCAGTATGGTCAATTAGAGGAAATGCATCTCTTATAAAGAAAACCTATGTTCCTAAATATATATTTACTATTTCTAAGGTTGGGAGCTCTTTAGTTAATTTAGTATTTTCTTTAGGGGCTTTAATATTAGTTATGGTCGTTACAGATGCTAAATTTTCTTTAAGTTTGTTATTTTTTCCTATTATATTATTGCAATTGTTTATTTTTGTATTAGGAATTAGTTTATTCTTGGCTGCATCTACCGTATTTTTCCGAGATATTCAGTATTTATGGGGAGTGTTTATTTCTATGTGGATGTACTTAACACCTCTATTTTATCCTGTAAATATTATTCCTGAGAAATATCAATCTATTTATAAAGGGGTTAACCCTATGTATTGGTATATTGAGCAATTCAGAGATATTGTGCTATATGCAAAATTTCCTTCCGTGCAAGCTATTGGTTTGGGAACAATTTTTGCTTTATTAGCACTTATTATTGGAGCTTGGTATTTTAATAAAAAACAAGATGAATTTATTTTATATATATAATTATGGAAAAAGATACGGTTATTAAAGTTAAAAATGCAACGGTTCGCTTCAATAAAGCCACGGAAGATTATAATGGCTTAAAAGAGTACTTCATAAAAATGCTTAAAGGTCAGTTGATGTTTCAAGAATTTCTTGCTCTTAAGGACGTCAATTTGGAGGTTAAGAGAGGAGAGTCTTGGGGATTAATTGGAACGAATGGCTCGGGAAAATCAACATTACTTAAACTGATCTGCGGTATTCTTAAACCTTACAAAGGAAGTGTTGAAGTTAAAGGAAATATTGCTCCATTGATTGAATTAGGTGCAGGTTTTGATGGTGAACTAACTGCCCGTGAAAATATTTATTTGAATGGTGCGTTATTAGGGCATAAGAAGGCATTCATGGATCAACATTTTGATGAAATCATTGAGTTCGCTGAATTACAGGATTTCGTAGATGTGCCATTAAAGAACTTTTCTTCAGGAATGTCAGCTCGTTTAGGGTTTGCTGTAGCAACTATTGTTAAACCTGAAATTCTTATTGTTGATGAGGTTTTGGCTGTAGGTGATGCTGCTTTTCAGGAAAAATGTAAGAAAAGAATGGAGCAGATGTTATCTGGAGGTACAACTCTTTTATTTGTGTCTCATTCTATTCATCAAGTTAGAGAACTTTGCCAAAAAGTAATTTGGATTGATAAAGGTGTTGTCAAAGCTAGTGGTAATGCAGATGAAGTCATCCCATTATATGCTAAGTAAGGAAATATAAATGTCAAAACCTATTTTAGTTAGTATTGTTATTGTTGCATACAATGTTGTTGAATATTTGTCCCAAGCAATTGAATCAGTTATTTCACAATGGGACGAATATTGTGAACTAATCATTGTTAATGATGGTGCTACAGATGGGGCTTATTCTTTATTAGAAGAATATAAGGCTAAAATTGCTTCGGATAGATTTGTTGTTATTCACAAAGCAAATGGAGGGGTTTCCGATGCAAGAAATGTGGGAGTGTCATTTGCAAGGGGAGAATATATAGCATTTCTAGATGGAGATGATTTTTTGGTCCCTGAACGTTTGAAATTAATAAAAAATGTATTATTAGAAAATAAGCCTGATTGCTTGGTTGTTAACTTTAATTATTATACTGACCAAAATATAGAATTTAATCCTATTCAGAGCGTATTTCCAGAGAGAAAACTTCTCAAAAATTCATCTGATAGAAGTGATTTTTTAGTATCTGTATATAGAGATGCACAGCTTTATCCTTGGAAATATATACTTAATAAAGATATTTTAATTAAATATCAATATCCTGTTGGAAAAACCTATGAGGATGTTGCATGTTTACCTCTTCAATTGCTAGAGTGTGAGTCTTTATATTATTTGCCATTAGATTTCATACAATATCGTCAACGCTCAGGAAGTATAATGAGAGTGAAAAGTGAGAGAAATATTCTTAGCTTATCATCTTCTTTATTGGGTGTAACAGATGAAATTTTAAAGAAATATAATAATAAAGTTCCAAAATCTTTATCTATTGAACATTCCGTTTTTAATCTGTATATATTTACTTGGGCATGTGGTGATTCATTGTCAAATAAAGATTTGAATATTAGAGAATTATATGATGAATATAAAAATAATTTTAATTACTCTAATTTAGAACCTTTTTCAGTATTAAAAAATGCAATGAATAGAGATAAGAAAAATTGGCGTAAATTTTTTATGTTCTATAATATTCCAGGATCTTTTTATCTTGCACATTACTTACGTCATAATTTTAACAAAACGTATAAGATTTTAAATAAAATTCGTGAATTAGTGTATAAAACATAATATGAAATTTCTCCTAGTTGGCGCTGGCTTTTCGAATGCAGTTATTGCGCGTGAGCTTGCAGAGCAAGGTTATCAAGTAACCGTGATTGATCAGCGTGGCCATGTGGCGGGAAACTGTCACTCGGAGCGTGATGCTGATACCAATGTAATGGTGCACGTTTATGGCCCACATATTTTCCATACCGATAATGAGCGTGTATGGAATTATGTGAATCAGTTTGGTGAATGGATGCCATTTGTTAATCGTGTAAAAACAATTAGCCAAGGTGCGGTTTATTCGTTGCCAATTAACTTGCATACGATTAACCAATTCTTTGGTAAAACTTGTTCACCAAGTGAAGCTAAGGCGTTGATTGAAAGCCAAGCGGATATGTCAATTACCGATCCGCAAACCTTTGAAGAGCAAGCAATGCGTTTTGTAGGGAGTGATTTATATAAAGTATTCTTTTATGGTTACACCAAAAAGCAATGGGGCGTAGAGCCAAAAGAGTTGCCTGCAAGTATTTTAAAACGTTTACCTGTACGTTTTAATTATGACGATAACTACTTTGCGCATAAATTCCAAGGCATGCCGAAAGAGGGTTATAGTGTGATTGTGGAAAATATCCTTAATCATCAGAATATAGCGGTCAAATTAAATACAAAATTTGCAAAAGAGATGACGGCAGAATTTGATCATATTTTTTGGTCTGGGCCGCTTGATGCTTATTTTGATTTTGAACTTGGTCGTTTAGGTTATCGTACATTGGATTTTGAAGCATTTCGTGCTGAAGGAGATTTCCAAGGTAATGCGGTTATCAATTACGGTGATGAAGAAGTGCCATACACGCGCATTTCAGAACATAAACATTTTGCACCTTGGGAAAATCACGAAAAAACGATCTGTTATCGTGAATTTAGTCGTTTATGTGAAGCGGATGATATTCCTTACTATCCGATTCGCCTAGTTAAAGATAAAGCGCTTTTACAACAATACGTTGAAAAAGCAAATAACGAAACGAATGTGACTTTCGTTGGGCGCTTGGGAACATATCGTTATTTAGATATGGATGTGACCATTAAAGAAGCTTTAGACGCAGCGGATGAAATTAAACAAGCATTAGCAAATAGTCAGAATTTGAAGCCATTTTATGTCAATATGGATGTGTAAAATGCTTTAAAAAATAGACCGCTTGTAATAATCATTATAAGCGGTTTTTATTAGAGGTTGGGATGTCAGGAAAAAACATTTGTGCCGTTGTAGTTACCTACAACCGAAAAGAGTTACTGTTGGAGTGTTTACAAGCGCTTCAAAATCAAAGTTATCCGCTTACTCATATTGTTGTGGTAAATAATGCCAGTACAGATGGGACAGTGGATTTTTTGCGTGCTAAAGGTTGGTTAGATAGTGACTCATTTACTTTATTAACCCTTGAGGGAAATCAAGGCGGTGCAGGTGGTTTCTATGCAGGAATTGAGTTTGCTTATCAGCGTAATTTTGATTATATCTGGTTAATGGATGATGATGGGCGACCTGCGGAAAATTGTTTAGCTGAATTAATCCCGTATGCTAATGACAATAATTATATTGGTCCTTTAGTTTTAAATAATAAAAATCCAGCAGAACTTACTTTTACTTTACGTTTACCAAAGAGTAAAACAGTATTAACTAATTTATCTGATGTAGACAATGTAGTAAGAGATAATATTATTCCTGATATTGTTATGCCATTTAATGGTATCTTATTTTCAAAAAAGATGGTGGAAAAAATGGGATTACCTAAATCTGATTATTTTATTTGGGGTGATGATATGGAATATACTTGGCGAGCAAATAAATCAGGGTTCAAAATATTTACTGTAACATCTTCTAAATTTTACCATCCAAAAGAGGTCACTTTAGGTACTCCAATGTTCTTTAACTTATTAAAGTTTAATAATACGGAATCTAAATTAAAGCTATATTGTATGTGTCGCAATAATATCCGTAATCTTCTTGATTATAAAGGGACATTAATTGCCACACTATTTTGTATTAAAGTGTGTTGGTTCTTTTTATTTACCAAGCCGAATATGCAAAAATTAAAAATTGGCATAAGAGGTATTTGGCATGGTTTAACTAAGAATTTTTCTCACCATAGAGAATACTTATAAATATATGAGCAAGCTTAAGATCCTAATTGCTACGCACAAGCAGTATGAATTTCCAACGGAGAGTTATTATGTGCCAATCCATGTTGGAAAAATATTTAATAAACAGCCATTAGCTATCCAAGGTGATGATTCTGGCGATAATATTTCACTGAAAAATGGCTCATTTTGTGAATTAACCGCGTTATATTGGGCTTGGAAAAATAATGCTTTTCCAGATAGTGATTATATTGGGTTAGTGCATTATCGGCGCTATTTTAGTGGTAAGCAGTTGAGTCTTAAAGGTAAGGGGATTGCATCAGAATCTGAATTGCTTACTTACCTACAACAATATGATGTTATTGTTGCTAAGAAAAGAAATTATTATATTGAGACGATTTACGAACATTATAAAAATGCTCACTATGTTAAGGATTTAGATTTAGCAAAACAGATTATTCAGCAAGATTTTCCTGAGTATATCACTGCTTTTGAACAGGTAATTTCAGGAAAGACACTGCATTTATTTAATATGTTTGTGTTAAATAGAAAACTTTTTTCTGAATATTGTGAATGGTTGTTTTCCATATTATTTAAGTTAGAAAAATATATTGATATTACAAACTATGATAATTATCAGAAGCGTGTTTTTGGATTTATTGCAGAGCGCTTATTTAATGTTTGGGTCATTCATCATCATTTGCATATAAAAGAAATTAATGTGGTTTCACTAGAAGGTGAAAACTTATTTAAAAAAGCATTTGGTTTATTAAAAAGAAAATTTTTGAAGAATAGAAGGTAATTAACATGAAGAAGCAGATGTTATGTAAATACATTCTCGCATTTACTGATTTTTTGCTCTTTTCGCTTTCTTTTCTGCTTTCCGTAGAATTGTTACAGCTGTGGACTGGTGATTTAGATAAATACTTTCCTTATGAGCAAATAGAAGATCGAGTAGTTATCCATTTTTTTCTGGCTGTAGTTTGTGTTACTTGGTTGGGCGTCAGACTAAGGCATTATACATACCGTAAACCCTTTTGGTTTGAATTAAAGGAAGTTGTAAGGACATTAGCAATTCTCGCTGTGATTGAATTGGCTACAATTGCTTTTTCTAAACTTTATTTTTCACGCTATTTATGGGTATTAACTTGGTCGATTGCATTGGTATTAGTGCCATTAGGGCGTATTCTTGTTAAGAATTATTTAATCAAAACTAAGCTATATTTAAAAGACACAATTATTATTGGTGGCGGAAAAAATGCGATAGATGCTTATTATGCATTAATGAGTGAGCCTTATTTAGGATTTAAAGTGAAATATTTTATTGCACTTGCCGCAGATCCTGAACTCGAAAAATTAGGCGTTCCAATCATTAATGAAACTCGCCAAAGCTTATGGGCGTTGGTCACTAAAAAATCAGATCAATTTATTATTGCACTTGAAGATAATGAAAATGATCAGCGTGATAATTGGCTCAGATATTTATCTAAGCAATGTTATCGTTCGGTATCGGTTATCCCTACTTTGCGAGGATTGCCATTATATAGTACCGATATGTCATTCTTATTTAGCTATGAAGTGATTTTGTTGAGGGTAAATAATAATTTAGCTAAACTTTCTTCTCGAGTTTTAAAGCGAGTGATGGATATTGTGGGTTCGCTTTTATTAATTATTTTTACTTCACCTATTTTAATTTGGCTTTATTTTACGATTAAAAAAGATGGTGGTAATGCCATTTATGGGCATTTAAGAATTGGTCAAAATGGTAAATCATTTAAATGTTTAAAATTTCGTTCTATGGTGGTGAATTCAGAGCAAGTATTAAATGATTTACTTGCTTGTAATGATACGGCAAAAGCTGAGTGGGAAAAGGATTTTAAACTTAAAAATGACCCTCGTGTGACCAAGATAGGTGCATTTATTCGTCAAACGAGTTTAGATGAATTGCCACAATTATTTAATGTTTTAGTAGGGCAAATGAGCTTAGTGGGGCCTCGTCCTGTTGTCGCAGATGAACTAGCTTACTATAAAGAGAATTTAGATTATTATCTGATGGCAAAACCTGGTATGACGGGCTTATGGCAAGTAAGCGGTCGTAATGATGTTGATTATGCTACTCGAGTTTATTTTGACTCTTGGTATGTTAAAAATTGGTCATTGTGGAACGATATTGCGATTCTTTTTAAAACCATTACGGCAGTGCGTAAGCGCGCTGGTGCATATTAAAACTTAAAGCAGAAAGATTTTCTTTCTGCTTTTTTGTTGCTCATATAGAATAGAATATATCTTTAATCGGCGATGTATTTATGAAAACGATCTTTGTTACGGGCGGTGCAGGCTTTATTGGCTCTGCGGTGATTCGCCATATTATTAATCATACCCAAGATATTGTAGTAAACCTAGATAAGCTGACTTACGCAGGCAATCTTGCTTCATTAGAGAGTGTGAGCGATAGTCCACGTTATCATTTTGAGCAAGTCGATATTTGCGATAGCGGTCGAATTTCACAACTTTTTTGCAAATATCAGCCTGATGCGGTTATGCATTTGGCGGCAGAAAGTCATGTGGATCGTTCGATTGATGGACCTTCTGCATTTATCCAAACCAATGTAGTTGGGACTTATACTTTGTTGGAAGCAGCACGTAATTACTGGGTGAAGTTATCTTTAGATAAGCAACAAAAATTCCGTTTTCATCATATTTCAACCGATGAAGTTTATGGCGATTTAAATGACACTGCAGCATTATTCACAGAACAGACCGCTTATGCACCAAGTAGCCCTTATTCAGCCTCGAAAGCTGCTAGTGATCATTTAGTAAGAGCTTGGTTGCGTACTTATGGTTTACCAACGATCGTCACAAATTGTTCGAATAATTACGGACCTTACCATTTTCCTGAAAAATTAATTCCGTTAATGATTTTAAATGCGCTGGAAGGAAAGCCGTTACCTGTGTATGGCGATGGGTTACAAATTCGAGATTGGCTATTTGTTGAAGATCATGCACGAGCGCTGTATTGCGTGCTATCTGAAGGCAAAGTCGGTGAAACTTATAATATTGGCGGTCATAATGAGAAAAGCAATATTGACGTTGTGCGTGCAATTTGCCAGCTGTTAGAAGAACTCGTGCCAGAAAAGCCAAAAGCGATCGAAAAATATGAAGATTTAATCACTTATGTTACAGATAGGCCTGGACACGATGCCCGTTATGCGATCGATGCAAGCAAAATTGCAGATGAATTAGGCTGGAAACCGATTGAAACATTTGAATCTGGGTTGCGTAAGACGGTGCAATGGTATTTAACTCATCGAGATTGGTGGCAGGCAATTTTAAACGGGAGCTATAACCGACAGCGGTTAGGCTTGCAGGAGAAAGTATGAAAGGGATTATTTTAGCAGGTGGATCAGGAACCCGTTTATACCCGATTACACGAGGGGTCTCAAAGCAATTACTACCAGTTTATAATAAACCGATGATCTATTATCCCTTGTCTGTATTAATGCTGGCTGGGATCAGAGATATTTTGGTAATTACGACCCCAGAGGATAATGAGAGTTTTAAGCGTTTATTAGGTAATGGCTCTGAGTTTGGCATTCACCTTTCTTATGCGATTCAGCCGAGCCCAGATGGCTTAGCACAAGCATTTTTAATTGCCGAAGAATTTATTGGCACCGACAATGTTTGCCTGATTTTAGGCGATAATATTTTTTATGGTCAGGGCTTTACTCCTACATTACGCAAAGTCGCTCAGCGTAAGCACGGTGCAACGATTTTTGGCTATCAAGTCAAAGATCCCGATCGATTTGGTGTGGTGGAATTTGATCAAAATTACAATGTGTTATCAATTGAAGAAAAGCCTGCTTTTCCTAAATCAGATTGGGCTGTAACGGGCTTATATTTTTACGATAATCGGGTGGTGGACTTTGCCAAAAAAGTGCAACCTTCAGCGCGTGGTGAGTTAGAAATTACTTCAATTAATCAAATGTACTTAGCAGAAGGATCATTAAATATTCAATTACTTGGGCGTGGTTTTGCTTGGTTAGATACAGGCACGCATGACAGCTTACATGAAGCGGCCTCTTTTGTGAAAACGATAGAGCACGTGCAAAATTTACAAGTAGCGTGTTTGGAAGAAATAGCTTGGCGCAATCATTGGTTGAGTTCTGAACAAGTTGAAGCGTTAGCAAAACCAATGTCGAAAAATGAATATGGACAATATTTATTAAGATTAATACAAGCGAGCAAGTGATTTTTAAGATCGTTTTCGGATCCTAAATATATTAAAGTTCAAAAAATAGTACATTTTGAGTTACTTTCTAAGTGAAATTACCCTTTACTTTAAGGGTGGGTTGCGGTAAAATGCGCTACCTTTTCTAGTTCTATGTCGCCAAAAATTGATGTGCGACTTTATTTAAACATATATTTCCTGAGGTGATGGCATATGCCAGTAATTAAAGTTCGTGAAAATGAATCATTTGACGTTGCATTACGTCGTTTCAAACGCTCTTGCGAAAAAGCAGGTTTATTAGCAGAAGTTCGCGCTCGTGAATTCTACGAAAAACCAACTACAATTCGTAAACGTGAAAAAGCATCTTTAGCTAAACGTCACGCTAAACGTAATGCACGTGAAAACGCACGCAACACTCGTTTATACTAATTAGCAATTCGCTACTTAGCTTAATTAACTAAAACCGTGAAACCTTTAGGAATCACGGTTTTAGTGTTTCTAGTGAACCCTCAATATCAATAAGCGGTCGAATTTGCATAAGTTTTTGTAAAATTCGACCTAAATTTAACCGCTTGCGACTAAACAAGGAGAATCAATGAAAGGCAGTATCCCTCGTTCATTTATTGATGATCTTGTTGCACGTACCGACATTGTTGAACTTATCAACAGCCGAGTTAAACTCAAAAAAGCTGGACGAGATTATCAAGCTTGTTGTCCATTTCATCATGAAAAAAGTCCTTCATTTACCGTAAGCCAATCTAAACAGTTCTACCATTGTTTTGGTTGCGGTGCTCACGGTAATGCGATCAGCTTTTTGATGGATTACGATAAATTAGAATTTCCTGAAGCGGTTGAAGAACTGGCGGCGATGCAAGGCTTGGAGGTGCCACGAGAGAATGTGATCTCCCGAGATGGCAAACTACAAGCAAGTTATAAAACCAAACGCAATTTATACGAATTGCTTGAAGCGATTAGCCAGTTTTATCAACAAAATTTAACGCACGATATTCCAAGCCAAACTTACCTGCAAAACCGAGGGCTTTCGCCCGAAATTATTGCACGTTTTGAGATCGGTTTTGCACATAATTCGATGGATTCAGTGCTACGCAAATTTGGTACAAATCGTGATGAAGTGCAAAAATTGTTTGATACGGGGATGATTACCCAAAATGATAGCGGTCGAATTTACGATAAATTTCGCAATCGCATCATGTTCCCAATTCGAGATAAGCGTGGGCGAGTGATTGCATTCGGCGGACGAGTCATGGGGGATGAACGCCCTAAATACCTAAATTCACCTGAATCTGCCACTTACCACAAGGGCAACGAATTATATGGCTTATATCAAGCGCTACAACAGAATGAAAATCCAGCCTCATTAGTGGTGGTGGAAGGCTATATGGATGTAGTGGCGTTGGCGCAATTTGGTGTAGATAATGCGGTTGCCTCACTCGGCACAGCCACAACAGGCGAACAAATTCAACAAATGTTTCGTGTGACGGAGCAAGTTATTTGTTGCTACGACGGTGACCGCGCTGGACGAGAAGCTGCATGGCGAGCCTTTGAAAATGCATTGGCTTACTTACATGACGGACGCCAACTGAAATTTATTTTCTTGCCAGACGGAGAAGATCCAGACAGTTTCGTTCGCAAGCAGGGCAAACAAGGTTTTGAGGCATATTTGCAGAATGCGATGTCATTAAGTGATTTCTTATTTGACTCATTGATTGCACAAGTTGATCTTTCGAGCAAAGAAGGTAAATCAAAATTGGCAGCACTGGCAGTGCCATTGATTAACCGCATTCCTGGTGAAATGTTGCGCGTTTATTTGCGTAATATTCTGGGGCAAAAATTAGGTATTTTAGATCCTGCTCAGCTAGAAGCAATGTTGCCAAGTCGCGCGCAATCGGCTCAAAAATCAATGACTCAAACCTTGCAAATTAAGCGAACACCAATGCGGTTGTTAATTGCACTTTTATTGCAACATCCAGAATTGGTTAAATTTGTGCCTGATATTTCGGCTTTAAAAACCCTACAAGAACCTGGCTTTGAGCTATTACTGCAGTTGGTTGATGTTTGCCAACAAAAAGTGGGAATATCGATGGGGGCGTTATTAGAGCATTGGCGTGATCAACCTGATTATCGAACTCTTGAATTGTTAGCCAATTGGGATCATTTAGTTACGCCTGAAAATATTGAAAGCACTTTTATTGAAACGCTTGATTTTCTCTATGCAAAATTAGTTGAAAAACGCATTGAGGCCTTGATCGCTAAAGATCGAACAGTCGGTTTAGATGCTACAGAAAAACAAGAATTAGTGATGTTAATCGCACAATAATTAATGGGTCATTTTTAAGAAATTTTTTGCAAAACTATCAAGAAAATCGCAATTAATGGTATAATCCAACACTATTTTTGCTCGCACACAAGACGGATACAATTATGGAACAACAATTAGAACAGCAATCTCAATTAGAACTTCTGATTGCCCAAGGGCGTGAACAAGGTTATTTAACCATTTCAGAGGTGCACGACCACTTACCAGAAGAGTTGGTTGATGCGGAGCAGATCGAAGATATTATTCAAATGATCAACGATATGGGGATCAAGGTTTTAGAAACTGCTCCAGATACTGATGAGCTCATGCTCGCCGAAAATATCGCTGATGAAGATATCGTGGAAGAAGCGACAAAAGTACTTTCAACCGTAGAATCTGAACTCGGTAGAACGACTGACCCTGTGCGTATGTATATGCGTGAAATGGGGACAGTGGAACTTCTTACCCGTGAAGGCGAAATTGATATCGCAAAACGTATCGAAGAAGGTATCAATGAAGTGCAATGTGCAGTTGCAGAATACCCAGAAGCATTAACAGAATTAATCGGCTTTTATGCACAAGTCGAAGAAGGCACAATGCGCCTTTCTGACTTAGTGACAGCATTTGTTGATCCAAACGCACAAGAAGAAGCGCCCGTGGAAGACTTAGATACTGAGCTTGACGAGGATGAGGAAGATGTTGCAGATGTTGATGATGAGAGTGAAGATGAAGAAAGCGATAGCAATGCAGACAGCGGTGACGATAACTCTATCGACCCTGAATTAGCGCGTGAGAAATTCTATGCGCTACGTGATCAGCATGAAAAAGCGTTACAAGCGATCCAAAAACATGGTCGTGGTCACAAAAAATCAAGAGACCAAATTCAAGCGCTTTCAGATATTTTCCGTGAATTCCGTTTAGTGCCGAAACAATTTGACTTACTTGTTGAATCAATGCAAAAAATGATGAAACAAGTGCGTGCGGAAGAGCGTCAAATTCAACGTTATGCAGTTGAATATGCGCAAATGAAAAAAGCAGATTTCCTAAAATTATTCCAAGGTCATGAAACTTCGGAAGAATGGATCGAAAAAGCGATCAATGCGAAAAAAGGTGCTGCCCCAAAACTCGCAAATTATGTTGAGCAAATTCGTGTCAATATTTTGAATTTACAACGTATGGAGCAAACCACGGGTTTAACCATTGCTCAAATTCGTGAAATTGGTGGACGTATTGCAAACGGTGAATTAAAAGCTCGTCGTGCGAAAAAAGAGATGGTTGAGGCAAACTTACGTTTAGTTATCTCAATTGCAAAAAAATATACCAATCGTGGCTTACAATTCCTTGATTTAATTCAGGAAGGTAATATTGGTTTGATGAAAGCGGTAGATAAATTTGAATATCGTCGTGGTTATAAATTCTCAACTTATGCTACATGGTGGATTCGTCAGGCAATTACGCGTTCAATCGCAGACCAAGCACGCACCATTCGTATTCCTGTACATATGATTGAAACGATCAACAAACTCAATCGTATTTCTCGTCAATGTTTACAAGAAATGGGACGTGAAGCAACGCCAGAAGAGTTAGCAGAGCGTATGGGAATGCCAGAAGATAAAATTCGCAAAGTATTGAAGATCGCTAAAGAGCCAATCTCAATGGAAACACCAATTGGTGATGATGACGATTCACATTTAGGTGATTTTATTCAAGACGAAAGCCTTGAATTACCATTGGATTCAGCAACTGCAGAAAGCTTGCGTATCGCAACTAATGAGGTGTTAGAAGGCTTAACACCTCGTGAAGCGAAGGTTTTACGGATGCGTTTTGGTATTGATATGAATACTGACCATACTCTGGAAGAAGTGGGTAAGCAATTTGATGTAACGCGTGAGCGTATCCGTCAGATTGAAGCAAAAGCGCTACGCAAACTTCGCCATCCAAGTCGTTCAGAAACATTACGCAGTTTCTTAGACGACTAGTAATGAAGTCAGCAATGCCCAATCCCTTTATGGACTGGGCATTTTTTATATGAAGCTATATAGCCTTACTTTTTATAGCATTTCATTATAGAATGACTACTTTTTATAACATTAAGGATTTACTTTTATGACATACCCAGTTTGCCCACAATGCAACAGTGAAAATACTTACCATGATTCAATTCAATTTGTGTGCCCTGATTGCGCCCACGAATGGACTGGTGAAGAAGTTGAAGAGCATGATGAAGATCAGTTAATCGTTAAAGATAGTAACGGTAATTTATTAGCTGATGGTGATGATGTTCTTTTAATCAAAGATTTAAAATTAAAAGGTTCGTCGGAAGTACTGAAAAAAGGTACAAAATTTAAAAATATCCGTTTAGTCAATGGTGACCACAATGTTGATTGTGGCAAAATTATGTTGAAATCGGAATTCTTGAAAAAAGCATAATGATTTAATTTCGCTTGTTTTAAACGCTCACTTCGCTGGGCGTTTTTTATTTTCTATCACAATTAACATTTAGCACTTATCAGGAGACTAGCTTTATCATTGTTTGTCCTATTATTGATATAGGTTTTATAGATTAAAACTATTGATATAACGCAAAAAGTAAAACAGTATTTTTATGAAATAATAAAATCCTCATTTAATGGAGGTTACTAATGAAAAAATATTTACTTTTAGCCCTAGCCACTGCTGGTATTGGCTATTTTTCTCTCGTGGGATATGCGTATTGGTTCGATAAAACACAAGCGCCTAAGTTACTTGCTGAAGCTAATGTACCTGAATCACATCAAGCTGTCGCAGGCGTGATGTTTGCAAATGGCTGCCAATACTGCCACACACCAAATGCAGAATTACCTGCTTATTCAAAATTGCCTATCGCAAGCCAAATGATGGCTACAGATATTGAGAAAGGGACTCGCTTTTTTCGCTTAGATCGTTTGATTGAAGGCATGAAAGACCCAAATAAACTTTCAGAAGCGGATTTAGCTAAATTGGAACAAGTTATCCGTAATGATGAAATGCCTATCGCGAAATATATCCATGTTCACTGGGGCTCTCGTCCTGATGCTGAGCAGAAAAAAGTGATTTTAGATTGGATTAGCGCACAGCGCCAAGCCCACTTCTTACCACAAGTAGCAGGTGCAGATGCAACACGCTTAGTTCAGCCGATTCCAGAACAGCTAGCTACTGATCCGCATAAAGTTGCATTAGGCGAAGGGCTTTATTTTGACGGACGTTTATCAGATGATGGCTCAATTCAGTGCCATACTTGCCACTTATTAACACAAGCTGGCGTTGATAATTTACCTGTATCAGAAGGGATCCATGGCTTAAAAGGCGGTATTAATGCACCAACGGTATTTAACGCAGTATTTAATAAATGGCAATTCTGGGATGGGCGTGCGAAAACTTTAGCGGATCAAGCAGGAGGGCCACCAACAAATCCAGTTGAGATGGGCTCAAAAACATGGGGCGAGATTTTGGCTAAGTTAAGCAAAGACGAAGAGTTTATGAAGCGTTTCCTTGCAGTTTATCCACATTTTGATCAAGCAAATGTCACCGATGCGATTGGCGAATTTGAGAAAACGCTTATCACGCCAAATAGTGCATTCGATCGTTTCTTAAAAGGGGAGCAAACGGCATTAACGGATGTGCAAAAACGTGGCTATGAGCATTTCAAAAACGCCAAATGTGATACTTGTCATACTGGTACAGCAATGGGCGGGCAATCATTTGAATATATGGGCTTATACAGAGATTATTTCAAAGATCGTGGTACGGAATTAACAGAGGCGGATCAAGGTCGTTATGCGGTAACGAAAGATCCAAGTGATATGCACCGTTTCAAAGTACCGACTTTGCGTAACGTTGCGTTAACAGCACCTTATATGCATGATGCAAGTGCGAAAGACTTAAAAGAAGCGGTTCGCCTTATGGGAATTTACCAAAGCAATAAACATTTCTCTGATACGGAGTTAAATGAAATTGTAGCGTTTTTAGAATCACTTACAGGCGAATATAAAGGTAAATTGCTCACCAATGATAAAGTGAAATAATTTCACTGATACAAGCGGTCAACTTCTGCTAAAATTTTGCAAATTGCAAAAGATTTTGGGAATTTGACCGCTTGCATATCTTTAAGCAATAGTAAGATCTATCTCTCTCTTATTTACTTTCCATAAATAATATATCGCAACAAAAAATGAGATAAATGCTGACTCAATATAACATTTTATTTCAGGAGGAAATATTTCACTTCCTGATAAATAATTCAGCATGGAACCAATAATATAAAATATTGTGTTACACAAACTAAAACGTAGAAAAAACAAATGACAATAATTCCGATAAGTCTATGTTGTTTAATATAGAGCGTAAAGTATATTTACATTGAGTATTTGGTTTTATTTATTGGCATGATTTTAATCGAAATATGATCTGCCCTCAAAAGTTGGAGAGATTATCAGGCAGATCATACGTATTTATCTAGTAGAGTTTCTATTTCTTTTGGTATTACTTTTGGCTTTGGAACAAACAATTGTTTATGTCGTTGGAGTTCACCTTTTTCTAATTGGATACTGCTTTTGGGTACTTTGAATAATTTGCTCAAATACTTTAGTAAATGTGCATTGGCAGCCCCGTCTACTGGCGGGGCAGTAATCGCAATTTTGAGTTCATTATCGTGTAAACCAACAATTTGATCTCGGCTCGCTTTGGGTTGTAAAAGAATCCGCAGGCGGATGCCACACGGATTTTCAACAGATTCGACTGCTTTCATTAAGCAATTGCCCACAGTACGCCAAATACACTATAGAAAAGGTTATTTAGCAGAATTAAGCCGAAACCTAATACCATTACAGAGAAATCGAGCATACCTGTACGAGGTAATAATTTACGGATAAAGCCTAATACTGGTTCAGTGATTTGTGCCACCATATAATCTAATGGATGATCGCCTCGGGTTACCCAACTCATTAAGGCGCGAATCAAGGTGGTGAAAAATAGAATCTGACCGAATGTTTTAATCACACCAAGTAGTCCCGCCAACACCGCCATGGCAGCGGGTACACCTAAAATAAACTTTTCGAAAGCTAATAAAAGCAATGCGATTAATAGTGCCGCAAAATTAATATTTTTGACAGTTGGAATCACTTTGCTGACGGGATTCACTAACGGTGAAGTTAAGCGCAATAGTGATTGCGACAATGGCATATAAGGATCCACTCGGCAAAATTGCAACCAAGTGCGTAAAACTAATACGAAGCTTAGAAAGCCGATAACAATTGAAAGAACAGGGGCTAAAAATTCCATCTATCTTCCTCTTCTAAAAATATTTGCTATAAATTATTCGGGCGGGATAAACCCGCCCCAATGCTAACAAGCGGTCGACTTTTGCAAGTTTTTCGCAAAATTTAGCCGTTTGTTCGATTAGTTTTGAATTGGGTAGTCCCACCAAATATCGAATAATTCGCTCACTTCAACTTGAGTTAATCCATTGCTTTCTAACCAAGTTTTTACTAATTGTTGGTGAGATTCATCACATTTGCCTAATTTTTCTAAGCAAACTAAACCTTCCCAATGTAAGTAACCACTACCTTCATAAGCTAAGCCGTTAGGTTTGATCACTTCAGCAATGAAACGATCTACGGTTAAATCAATTTGATCAATACCTGTGTTTTCCGCAAATTGGAATTTTACTAAAAAACCTAACTCTTGGAATTCTGCTAGGTGCATTTTTTTACGTTGACGTGCGTTACGTTGAATAGCCATTATATTTCTCCTTATTTAAATTGAGAATGGATAGTTAAAATCAATCATTAAACAGTTTAGGACTGCTTAATAAAGTATAAGTCCCACACACCGTGTCCGAGACGTTGACCTCGTTCTTCAAACTTGGTTAAAGGACGAAAATTAGGGCGTGGAATAAAATCATTGGTCGCTGATGTGTTATGTAATTCACTATCGAATTGACGTAACACTTCTAACATATGCTCTGCATAATTTTCCCAGTCGGTAGCAAAATGAATAAAAGCATCATTGTCTAATTTTGTTAACACACGGCGAATAAATTCGGGTTGTACAATACGACGTTTGTGATGTTTTGCTTTTTGCCATGGATCTGGGAAGTAAAGCTGTAAACCGCCAAGTGACTGATCAGCGATGGCATCACGCAAGATTTCTGTTGCATCATGGCAAATTACGCGTAAATTTTTCACGCCTTTTTCTAAGGCGTAAGCGATACAAGCGCCAACACCTGGCGTGTGAACTTCAATACCAATATAGTTACGATTTGGGTTTTGTTCCGCCATTTCTACTAGCGAGCGCCCCATGCCAAAACCAATTTCTAAGATAACTGGATTGGCATTACCAAAAATCTGTTCAAAATTAAACGGTGTATTTTGGTAGTCTAAACCGAGATTTGCCCAGTTATTGTTCATCATATCACGTTGATAATCGCTTAAACGCCCTGTGCGCAATACAAAGCTACGCACTTTGCGTAGGTAACGTCCGTCTTCAGTAAATTCAGCTTGTTCTACTGTTTTTCGTTTTTTATCTGCAAAAGTTTGTTTTTCTGACATTTGTAAAATTCTATCTTTTTCTGACCGCTTGTTTAGAAACGAACTAGTGCTGAGCCCCAAGTCCAACCGCCGCCGAATGCTTCAAGAAGTAGCAATTGACCACGCTGAATACGTCCGTCACGCACGGCTTCATCCAATGCTACAGGTACAGTTGCAGCACTATTGTTACCATATTTTTCCACAGTGAGAACCACTTGCGACATATCCATTTCTAATTTTTTCGCTGTCGCAGCAATAATACGAATATTAGCTTGATGTGGCACTAACCAATCTAAATCTGATTTTTGTAAGTTGTTTGCTTCAAGTGTTTCTTCCACCACACTAGAAAGCTGACCTACTGCCAATTTGAAGGTGGCATTACCTTGCATTTGAATAAAGCCAGATTTTTCATCACCACGTTGCTGAGCAGGCAGAGCTAACATATATTCGCTATCAGAAGACGAATGTAAGTGGGTTGAAATAATACCTTGTTGTTCGCTTGCTTCGAGAATTACAGCACCAGCGCCATCACCAAATAGCACCACCGTACTACGATCGGTTTCATCTAAAGCACGAGAATTGAGATCGGCGCCGATCACTAACGCTTTTTTTACTTTTCCTGTACGCACAAATTGATCAGCAACACTTAATGCATATACAAAGCCTGTGCAAGCAGCTGCAACATCAAAAGCAATCGCATCTTGAATATTTAATAAGCCTTGAATTTGGCAAGCAGCACTTGGGTAAGCATGAGAGTTAGTTGTTGTACCCACGATAATCAGATCAATTTCATTATGATCGATTTTCGCCATTGCTAATGCGTTTTTAGCCGCTTGTGCGCCCATGCTGGCAACGGTTTCGTCTACTGCTGCAATACGACGTTCTTTCATACCAGAGCGAGTGAAAATCCACTCATCTGTGGTATCTACCATTTTTTCTAAATCAGCATTAGTACGAATTTGAGCAGGTAAATAACTACCTGTTGCTAAAATTTTGCTGTACATATTTTATTCTCTATAAATTTTGATATAATTTGTTTAAACCTTGCGAAATTTTATCAGGAATTTGCCTTTGGATCTGCCCAATTGCATGATTAATTGCATAAAAATATGCATTCGTGCTTGCTCCACCATGGCTTTTTACCACGACAGAGGATAATCCTAGTAGCGTTGCACCGTTATGTCGATCGGGATTGATTTGTTGTAGTTTCCGATACGAACGATAAAAAATTGCACGCAATATATAGCGCTTCAGATTTTGGCAAAGATAAGATCCTTCGGAAGATTGTTTCAATAATGAAAGAATATTTTTGGCGGCACCTTCTACCGCTTTGAGGGCAATATTGCCTGTAAAGCCATCACAAACAATCACATCCGCCATATGATTCATTAACTTATCGCTTTCTAAAAAGCCAATATAATTTAAATCATGCCGTTGTTGTAAATGTTTAGCTGTGTCTCGAATTGTTTGCGAGCCTTTGTTACTTTCTATGCCAATATTCAGCAATGCTAAACGTGGATAAACTAAATCTAGCATTACTTCTGCAAAAATATTGCCCATTTCAGCGAATTGAATCAGTAAATCACTATTTGCTTCTACATTCGCCCCTAAATCTAGCATAACGCTTGATTGACCATTCATACTTGGAATGAGAGTAGCAAGTGCTGGACGTTCAATATTGGGGAGTGGTTCAATTAGTATTTTTGCAAGTCCCATTAATGCTGCAGTATTACCCCCGCTGATACATCCTTGCGTTTCGCCATTGGCAACCGCTTCTAACGCTAAACGTAGAGAGCTTCCTTTGCTTTGGCGCAATGCTTGCATAAAAGGCAGATTAGCATCAATAGCATAAGGTGTATGTACAAATCGAATACGTTTTAGCTGATCGTTAGGAAGTGCATTCAGAAAAGGATTGGCTTGGCGTTGATCGCCAAATAGTATAAAAGATAGCATCGGATTTTTTGCCAATGCTAGAGATAATGCTGGGATAGTAACACGGGGACCAAAGTCCCCGCCCATCACATCTAACGCAAGGGTTAGACGATTCAACTGATACCTCGAAACTAACCGAGATTATTTGTTGATTACTTTACGACCACGGTAGTAACCGTCAGCAGTTACATGGTGACGTAAGTGAGTTTCACCAGTTGTTTTATCTACTGAAACTGCTGCTGTTGTTAATGCATCGTGTGAACGACGCATATCACGACGTGAACGAGATTTCTTATTTTGTTGAACAGCCATTGGCTATACTCCTAGATCTAGTTTTTCTTTAAATTAGCTAATACTGCGAACGGGTTAGGTTTCTTCGCCAATTCTTCAGGCAATTCGCCAAACACCTGTTCACTCACGGACACTTCACAGTGTTCTTCACTATGCATCGGGACTAGAGGCAATTCGATGATAAATTCATCTTCAACCATATCTAGTAAATTTACTTCACCAAACTCGTTTACTTCGATAGGTTCATAAATTTCGGGCAAATTGTCCGCCTGATCCATATTAGACACTGGACTGAAACAAAATGAACAGTCGAGTGTTTGTGTAAACGGGTTACCACATCGTTGGCAATCAAATTCCACCTCAACTTTAGCTGTGCCTTTAATGACAGTAAGACGCTGTGGATCGATATATAACGAGAGAGTAACTTGTGCATCACTTAGCACGTTGCTCACAGATTCACCCAAACGGCTAAGGAGACTACTAGAAATGTAGCCTTCGTAATCCATTCGACGCTGTGCGTCTTTATATGGGTCAATGGTGAGGGGTAGTTTTACCTTTTGCATAGGGTGTGCATATTACAGATAGAAAGCAAAATAGTCAAAGAGAAAATCGGATATTTTCTAAAATATCTCGGTCGAGAAAACGAATCTGTTGCTAGGGTTTGATATGAGGTAAATTATCTTAATTTTTTAGAGGTAATTTGACCACTAACCATAGCCAAAAATGCCTAAAACTGGTACTTTAGCACTTAGCTGAAAATTATTCTTATTTTACGTTAAACAGGATGACGATGTTATTTGCTATTTTAGCGATCTTCGCTTATTTGGCTGCTTTATTATGGGTAGTACCAACTGTAGTCAATTTAGAAAACCAGACCACGAGCCAAAAACCGAATGTTAAAGCAGTGTTTTGGCTTGGGTTACTTGCCGTGTTATTTCATGGAATTAGCTTATCTCAAGAGTTTATTTTGCGAGGCATCGGGCAAAATTTCTCACTCGCTAATGTGAATGCGATGATGAGTTTATTGCTGTCTGCTTTTGCGACATTGGCTTTACCTCGCTGGAAAACCGTTTGGTTTCCATTGATGATAGTTTATACCTTTGGGATTTGTAGTGTTGCGGTAACGGTGTTTGCCAGTGGTAATTTTGTGAAAGATCTCACCCAAAATACAGGGCTGATTTTCCACCTTGGCATTGCACTCTTTTCGTATGCGCTCTTTTTCTTAGCGATGATTTATGCGTTTCAGCTGAAATGGCTGGATAATCGCCTAAAAAATAAGAAAACGGTATTTTGTGCGGTATTACCACCATTGATGTCGGTTGAACGTCATTTCTTTACATTAACTGTTGCGGCACAAGCATTGCTTACGATAGCGTTGGTAACGGGAATGATTTATTTGCATAATTTTTTTGCGCCAGAGCAAATTCATAAAGCGATTTTTTCTTTTATTGCGTGGTTGGTTTATACCGTTCAATTACTCGGGCAATGGAAATTCCGTTGGCGAGGAAATCGGGTGCTAATTTATTCGGTTTTAGGTATAATCTTGCTCACAATTGGCTATTTTGGTAGCCACGTGATTTAGTTATCACTGCTGGAAGCGGGCGAATTTTCGCATTGTTTTGCAGATGTTTATGAAAATTCAACCGCTTAATTATTCACTTATATAGGATCTTAATTTTGGACAGTATCCCCCTGAGTACCCTTTTTATTTCACTTGCTATTCTCCTTATTCTTTCCGCTGTTTTCTCTAGTTCTGAAACGGGTTTAATGTCTCTTAACCGCTATAAAATGAAACACCTTGCCGAAAATGGACATAAGGGCGCTCGTTTAGCGGAAAATTTATTAGCTAAAACTGATGTTTTACTTAGCCTTATTTTAATTTGTAACAATTTAGTAAATATTGCAGCTTCTGCGATTGCAACCATGATTGGTATGCGCATTGCTGGCGATGCGGGAGTGGCTGCTGCAACAGGTATTTTAACCTTCTTGATGTTAGTTTTCGCTGAGATTTTGCCAAAGACAATTGCGGCGATTTACCCTGAAAAAGTTGGTTTTGTCGCAAGTTATTATTTAACACCGCTAAAAAAAGTGATGATGCCAATCGTCTTTTTTATGAATGTTGTGATCAATGTATTGATGAAATTGCTACGAGTTAAAAAAGATGAAAACACAGGTTTAAGTGCAGAAGAGCTTCGGGGGGTGGTACTTGAGGCTGGCAAATTTATTCCAACTGAGCACCAAGAGATGCTGATTTCTATTTTGGATATGGAAAAGGTTACTGTTGAAGATATTATGGTGCCTCGTAACGATATTGGCGGCATTGATATTGATGACGACTGGAAATCTATTATGCGCCAGCTAAATCATGCAGCGCACGCTCGAGTGGTGCTGTACAAAGGCAATATGGATAAAAATGTGCTAGGGATGTTACGTGTTCGAGAGGCGTTCCGTTTATTGTTAGAAAAAGATGAACCAAGTAAGGAAACGCTTATTCGTGCGGTAGATGAAGTGTATTTCATTCCAGAAGGCACGCCATTAACTACTCAATTAATGAATTTTAAAAGCAATAAAGAACGTATTGGTTTAGTTGTTGATGAATACGGTGATATTAAAGGTTTAGTTACTTTAGAAGATATTTTAGAAGAGATTGTTGGCGAGTTTACAACGTCAACTGCACCAAGCTTAGATGAAGAAGTGAAGCAACAATCGGACGGCTCGGTAATTATTGAAGGCTCTGCAAATCTACGTGATCTCAATAAATTATTTGGCTGGAATTTACCTGTTGATGAAGTACGTACGTTCAACGGTTTAATTTTGGAACATTTAGAAAAAATCCCAGATGAAGATACTCAATTCGAATTAAATGATTTGCGCGTCACCATTCTTGAAGTGGCAGATAATATGGTAAAACAGGCTAAAGTTGAACCCATTGCCAGTGAGCAACTTACTGACTAAACCACAAGCGGTCATATTTGCAAAATTTTTTGAAATTATGTAGCAAATGCACAAAAGTGCGAATTTGTTTCAATGAAGTAGGCGCAGACATGCCTACCCGTAAACACACAAAAATTTGTGCAGGCGAATATCGTTCGTCTCTACAAAAAATGTCTGTGTAGCAGCTACATAATACCGAAATTTTTAGCAAATATGACCGCTTATTTTTATAGTAATGATTCATTTTTCTAGTTTTTGGCTAGGTTGTTTTTTAATCTAATAAAATTCGAACAAATCTGCTATAAATTTATCTCAGAGTTTACATAATTCTCTATTTGTGATTGATTGTTAGTTTAATAGTCTAAAATCTATCGTTAAAAGTAGTTTTTTTCACTATTAAAATAGTGATAAAGGCCTCCAAATTTTATTTTATCCTCTTTACTTCTTGTTTATTCTTCGGCATATTTCACGCCCTTGCGATCAATTCGCAATCAATTTTCTTTTTATTTTTAAATAAAAACCTAGTGTGTTTAAAATTTAATATTTGAGGTATATCTCGTGTCTTCTAGCAACGCAACTTCGGCAAAACGTGCCACTTTTTCTGGTCGTAATGCCTTTATTATCGCAGCCATCGGCTCTGCTGTTGGCTTAGGAAACATTTGGCGTTTTCCTTATACCACTTACGAAAATGGCGGTGGTGCATTTATTATTCCTTATATCGTCGCACTTTTAACAGCGGGGATTCCTTTACTCTTTTTAGATTTTGCGATTGGTCACCGTCATCGTGGTGCAGCGCCATTATCATTCCGCCGCTTAAATAAAAACTTTGAAGTATTCGGCTGGTGGCAAGTTTTAGTAAACGTGATTATCGGTATTTACTATGCGGTGGTACTTGGTTGGGCTGCTGTGTATACCTATTTCTCTTTGACGAAAGCTTGGGGTAATAAGCCTGTTGATTTCTTTGTTGGCGAATTTTTAAAAATGGGTGATATTGCTAATGGTATCAGTTTTGATTTCGTTGGTATGGTGGTAGGCCCACTTATCATTGTTTGGATCATCGCTTTAATCGTATTGGCGTTAGGTGTTGAAAAAGGTATCGCTAAAACATCAGGCATTTTAATGCCAGTATTGGTAACAATGTTTATTATTTTAGTGGTGTCATCGTTATTCTTACCTGGTGCGGCAAAAGGTTTAGATGCACTCTTTACCCCAGACTGGACGAAATTAGCAGATCCAAGTGTATGGATTGCTGCTTATGGACAAATTTTCTTCTCGCTCTCAATCTGCTTCGGTATTATGATTACTTATTCATCATACTTGAAAAAAGATGCCGATTTAACAGGCACTGGAATGGTAGTTGGTTTTGCAAACTCAAGCTTTGAAGTGTTAGCAGGTATCGGTGTATTTGCGGCGTTAGGCTTTATGGCAACTGCTGCAGGTCAGGAAGTCAGTGAAGTTGCAAAAGGTGGTATCGGTTTAGCATTCTTCGCATTCCCAACTATTATTAATGAAGCACCAATGGGGACTGTGCTAGGGGTATTATTCTTCGGTTCATTAACGTTTGCCGCATTAACTTCATTTATTTCGGTGATTGAAGTAATTATCTCTGCGGTACAAGACAAATTAAAATTAGGCCGTGTAGTTTCAACGTTCATCGTTGGTTTACCAATGATGTTAGTATCTGTGGTGTTATTTGGTACCACAACAGGCTTACCGATGCTAGATGTGATGGATAAATTCGTTAATAACTTCGGTATTGTTGCGGTGGCATTTGCATCATTAGTCGCGATTGTAGCAAAAGGCAAATTAAGCACGCTTGGCCACCATATCAATAAAACTTCATCAATTAAAGTGGGTACATTCTGGCGTTTGGCTGTAGTGGTAACAACAGGTGTTTTAGCATTCATGTTATTCAGCGAAGCAATTAAAGTATTCAATGAAGGTTATGAAGGCTATCCAAGCTGGTTTGTGAATATTTTTGGTTGGGGAATGGCTGCCACACTCGTTGTAGTTGCGCTCATTCTCTCTCGCTTAAAATGGCACAATGAAACAGAATTTAACCCAGAAGAATAGGAAATAGTATGAGTACTTCAGCAATTATTATGATGAGTATCGCACTTGTTATTATTTGGGGCGGATTAGCTTTTGCAGTTAAGCGCTTACCAAAAGAGTAACAGTTGCAAAATTAAACAAAAAATCGACCGCTTGTTAGCTTAACAAGCGGTCTTTTTTTATAGTGAAATTTCAAAAATCAGGCGATTTGTGGAAATTAATTTCATTAATAAATTAATTAATTTAAATCAATATGAATAATAATTAATCAGCTGAACAATATTAATGAGAGCTAGATCACAAATCTAATAAATGTCATTTGTGTTATGTAAAGAACTATCTACAATTTACTCCGATTTTCACTCTATTTGAAAAAAATTTCAGAAGAATCCATTAAGGAGTAAATAATGAGCATTGCTATTATCATAGCGACCCACGGTGTTGCAGCAGAGCAGCTTCTCAAAACTACGGAGATGCTGATCGGTGAGCAGTCAGACGTTGCCTATATCGACTTCGTGCCTGGCGAAAATGCAGAAACCATTATGGGTAAATATCAAGCGTTAGTGGAAGGCGAATTATCACATTGTGATCAAGTGCTTTTCCTCGTTGATATGTGGGGCGGTAGTCCGTTTAATGCGGCAAATCGCTTCCAAGAAGGTAAAACCAATATGGACGTCGTAACAGGCGTGAATATTCCAATGTTGGTCAATGCGTGTATGGCACGTGATGATGTTGAATCGTTACAAGAGCTGGTTGAAGTTGCGTTAGAGGCAGGTTCAACAGGTGTGCGTTCATTAAATCATCAGCCAGCAGTAGCAGAAGTACCAGCACCAGTGGCTCAAGCTCAAGCACAGCCTGCACCGCAAGCTGAAATTGTGGATGATGGTCGCCGTATGACGATTGCGCTTGCGCGTATTGATGACCGTTTAATTCATGGTCAGGTTGCAACGGTGTGGACCAAAGAAAGTAAAGTCCAACGCATTATCGTAGTAAATGATGATGTAGCGAAAGACAAAGTTCGCTCGACTATGCTGAAAAGTGTTGCGCCATTAGGGGTAACTGCACACGTGGTTGATGTAGCGAAAATGATTCGTGTATATAACAACCCAGAATACGCAGATGACCGTGTAATGCTGTTATTTACTAACCCGAGTGATGTTTTGACCCTAATTGAAGGTGGTGTGCCATTAACAACGATTAACGTAGGTGGTATTTCTCACAAAGAGGGTAAACAAATGGTTAGCCATGCAGTTGCGGTAGATCAAAAAGATATTGAGGCATTTAAAGCGATTGATGCGAAAGGCGTTGAGCTAGAAGTGCGTAAAGTATCGAGCGATAGCCGTCAAGCGATGATGGACTTATTGAAAAAACACAACTTAATCTAGGGAAATTATTATGGAACTCTCAGCATTACAAATTCTTTTAGTGTTCCTTGCTGCTTGTATTTCAGGTGCGGGTTCAATTCTTGATGAATGGCAAACACAACGTCCTATTATTGCGTGTACTTTAGTAGGTTTAGCGTTATCTGTAGGTGCGCCAGATTCAGCAGAAGTGATTAAAACAGCGATTATTATCGGTGGTACACTTGAATTAATGGCGTTAGGCTGGATGAATATTGGTGCGGCAGTTGCACCAGATGCAGCGTTAGCGTCAGTAGTGTCGACTATCCTTGTTATTGTAGGTGGTCAAGAAATTGCAACAGGTATTGCAGTTGCGATTCCACTTGCAGCAGCAGGTCAGGTATTAACTTATGTTGTGCGTGCGGTAACAGTTGGTTTCCAACACGCAGCAGATAAATCAATTGAAGACGGTAGCCTTGCACGTTTAGACTGGTTACATCGTGGTGCGTTAATGCTTCAAGTTATGCGTATTGCAATCCCTGCACTTATCGTTGCATTAACTGCGGGTACAGATTCAGTACAAACTATGTTAAATGCAATTCCACAAGTGGTTACTACAGGTCTTAAAATTGCAGGTGGCTTTATTGCAGTAGTAGGTTATGCGATGGTTATCAATATGATGCGCGCTGGTCACTTAATGCCATTCTTCTATGCGGGCTTTGTGATTGCAGGCTTTACTGATTTTAACCTTGTTGCACTGGGTGCATTAGGTGCAATCATGGCATTGCTTTACATCCAATTACATCCTAAATACAACAAAAGCCAACAAGTTGTAGTTGCTCAAGCAGCAGACAATGGCTTAGACAACCGCTTAGACTAAGAAGGAATTAACTATGACTACTGAAATCAAAAAAGTAACAAAAAGTGATTTGAATGCGGTTGTTCGTCGTTCAAACTTATTCCAAGGTTCATGGAACTTCGAGCGTATGCAAGGCTTAGGCTTTGCCTACTCAATGGTACCTGTAATCAAACGTTTATACCCAGACCAAAACTCGCAAGAGCGTAAAGATGCAATTAAACGTCACTTAGAATTCTTTAATACTCAACCGTTCGTAGCAGCGCCAGTACTTGGTGTAACTATTGCGATGGAAGAAGAACGTGCAAACGGTAAAGAAATTGATAATGCAGCGATTAACGGTATCAAAGTGGGTTTAATGGGGCCGCTTGCTGGTGTGGGTGACCCAATTTTCTGGGGGACAGTACGTCCAGTATTTGCAGCACTAGGTGCAGGTATTGCATTAAATGGCTCAATTCTTGGTCCAATTTTATTCTTCGTATTATTCAACCTTGTTCGTTTAGCGACACGTTACTACGGTGTAACTTACGGTTATAAAAAAGGTTTAGATGTAGTACAAGATATGAGTGGTGGTTTACTACAAAAATTAACAGAAGGTGCATCAATCTTAGGTCTATTTATTATGGGCGCATTGGTGCAAAAATGGACGAGTATCAACGTTCCGCTTGTAGTTTCAACCATTCAAATGCAAGATGGTACAGAGCAAACAACAACGGTACAGCAAATCCTTGATAGCTTAATGCCAGGTTTATTACCGTTACTATTAACATTTGCTTGTATGTGGTTATTACGTAACCGTGTAAACGCACTTTGGATTATCGTAGGTTTCTTTGCTATCGGTATCTTAGGGGCAGCAACAGGCGCTTTAGCGTAATCTTATTGCCATAGCCGAATAGTTGGTTTGGTATTCTCTAGCAAGCGGTAAAATTTGTGGATTTTTTTGCAAAAATTCAATAAATTTTGACCGCTTGTTTTTTTATGATTTTATTGGTAAATATTCATGACAAATCTTATTTTGCTTATCGGAATTATTGGTATATTGGCGTTTGCCATTTATGATCAAGTCATTATGCCGAAACTTAAAGGTGAAACTAAACTGACCGTAGTATTACAGCCGCAAGTTAAAGGCGATGCATGGATTTTGATTGGATTAATTAGCTTATCTATTATTTATGGCGTACAAAATGGCATAGAAGCATTAACCATTTATTTATTAGTATTTTCGATTATACTTTGTGTTTATATCACTTTTTTACGCTCGCCACGTTTATTGTTAAAAGAGCAGGGATTCTTTTTTGCGAATGTATTTTTTGAGTATACGAATATTCATCAGATCAATTTGGCAGAATCGCAAATTATTGTGATTGATTTAAAAAGTGGGCGCCGTTTATTAGTGCGTATTCAAGCGCCTGAAGATGTCGAGAAAGTTGTAAACTTCTTTGGAGGATACAAAAAATGATTTTTAAATTAAAAGGCAAATTTCAACATTATGATTGGGGAGGTTCAACTTTTATTCCTAATTTATTAAAACTAGAAAATATTGAGCCGAAGCCTTATGCAGAATATTGGCTTGGCACGCACCCCTCGGCACCTTCCGATATTCTGTTTGAACAAAAATGGTTAGCTTTGGATCAGGTGATCCAAACCGCTCCTGAATTATTAGGTGAGAAAATCCGTAGCCAATTTGGCGATAATCTTCCTTATCTATTGAAAATTTTAGATATAAAACAACCGCTTTCTATTCAAATCCATCCAACCAAAGCTGAAGCTGAACATGGCTTTGCGCTAGAAAATCAGCAAGGCATTCCACTTAATGCTCCAAATCGTGTTTATAAAGATCGTAATCATAAACCAGAAATGATGATCGCACTGTCGGACTTTTGGGGATTGCACGGCTTTAAACCCATTGTTGAAATTAAAGCAAGTTTGGAGCAGCATGAGTCACTCAAACCGCTTGCAAGAGCACTAGACGAAAAAGGATTGCCATTGGTATATGCTGATATTATGCAAGCCGATAAACAACAAATTGCCGAATGGTTATTACCAATTATTGAAGAAAAATTTGAGGACTATCAGGCGGGCAAACTTAAACCAGATCATCCAGATTATTGGATTTGCTATATTTCAGATGTGATGAATTCGCCGTTACATCATTTAGACGGCGGAATTATTTGTTTTTATTTCTTTAATATTGTGTATTTGAAAAAAGGTGAAGGCTTATATCAAGGCGCAGGCTTACCACACGCTTATTTGCGCGGGCAAAATATTGAGCTGATGGCAAATTCAGATAATGTGATTCGTGGTGGATTGACGCCTAAACATATTGATATTCCTGCTTTGCTACACTCAATTGATTACCGTCCTGTGACACCAAGAATTATTCCTGCTTACCAAGAAGGTGATGGTTTTATTCATCTTTATGCTACGCCTGAAGCTAAAGATTTTGCTTTACAGCATTTGGAATTTAAGCCATTTGATGAGGAAAATTTCACGGCAGATTGTGCGAGCATTTTATTAGTAATGAAAGGCAGTTTATATATTGATTTAGGGCGAGAATCAATTCATTTGCAACAAGGTGAATCTGTCTTTATTGCTGCAGGAAGTCAAGTAGATTTAATCGCAGAATTGGATGGTTACGCTGTGATTGCAACCTTGCCATAAATCTGCCAATATATATTGAAATTAATAATGATGTTTAATTATTGAGGTAACTTATGAAATTCTCAACATTATTTACGACTACAATGCTGTTATTGGTAATGAATGCTTATGCACAAGGTAACCAAATTCACCCAACAGTGGAACATAAAGCCGTTATCAAAAATGCACCGCTTTCAGTGAAAGAAGCAAATCAAAAGCGTTTTAATGATAGCGTTGCACTACGTTTCTTTGGCTATGAACTTACTCAAGACCCACAAGGTCAGCCGATGCTGAGTTTTAAATATACGATTGAGAATAAAGCTAAACGTAATATTCGTATTGTGCAATGGGCAGTGAATTATATTTATGATGGGCAAATTATCCTAACCCAAGACACACCCGTGACTTTTAAGGATAATTTAAAGCGCAGAACAACGGCTGAATTAGTGTTCTCTGTGCCACTGTCTGAGCTATCTCCTGAAGCACAAGCGGTATTTAAAAATCCACAAGTGCAATTAAACGCACAATTTGAAGCACGCCAAATCGTGTTTTCAAATGGCTCAAAAATTATTGTTGCTAAGTAAATCAATCACATTTTACATAAAATAAGCGGTCGAATTTCCCAAAAGTTTTGCAAAAATTTGATGAAATTCGACCGCTTGTTTATTGTGTGAATTAGCGTTCTCTTAAGCTTTCAGAAACCGATTCTTCAAGTGGACTTAATAAGTAACTAATTACACTGCGTTCGCCTGTTTTGATTTCGGCGGTTACACTCATCCCTGATCCAAGTGCAATTTCTTTACCATCGTTGCCCGCAAGGGTTTTCTTATCAAGAGAGATAATGGTGTTAAACACCAAACCAAGCTGAGGATGCTCAATCGCTTCTAGCGTGATATGTTTCACTTTACCCGTTAAATAGCCGTAGCGAGTATAAGGGAAAGTTTCTACTTTTATTACAGCCTCTTGTCCTACTTCAATAAAACCAATGTCCTTATTCTGAATTAAAGCAGTTACTTCAAGCACATCGTCTTCTGGCGCAATGACCATTAACGTTTCCGCAGTAGTCACCACGCCACCAACAGTATGCGTTTTTAATTGCTGTACTGTGCCAGATACAGGTGCTCGAATAACAGACGCCACTTGGCGCTGTTCATTCTTTTGTAGCTCAAGTTTAAGTTGCTTTTCCGTTTCAACATTTTGTTTGAGTCTTTCAAGCACATCTGATTTGAACAATTGCGTAATTAATTGAGCGTCTTCTTTAGCTTGGCGCAAGTCACTTTCTACCTCATTTAAACGAGATTGGTAAACAGCAAGCTCATTGACTGCTTCGATATAACGGTTTTCCTGTGCTAACACATCGTGTCTGGCTGCCGCTTTGCTGTTGAACAGTTTTTTCAGATCCTTCCATTTTTCCTGCTCTATACGGGTAATGCCTTCATATTTACGAATATTAGCGAGCACAGTTTGTTTTTCCGCTTCTCGGCGTTGTAATACCAATTCCTTTTGGTATTTTTGTTTTTGCCATGTTTGGAATTGTTCCGTGATGAGGTGACGAATCCGTGTCTTATCCTCTTCTGATGCATGATTAAAATCATGATGGGTTAATTCCACTAATGGCAGGTGATTCGTTTCAATCGCATCGAGTAACGTTTCATAACGATAACGCTCCAACTTTGCCAGTGATAACGAACTTTGGGTCTTTTGTAAGTCAGCATCAGCGCCAAGCGCAGTAAGATGTAACAATAATTCCCCTTTTTGTACAAATTGTCCATCTTGTACAAAAATTTCTTTTACCAGTGCATTTTCAATTGGCTTGATTTCTTTACTGCGTCCGCTAAAGGCCAGTTTTCCTGAAGCGGAAGCAACAATTTCTACATGGCTGACAATTGAAATCACTAAAGCTAAAAATAAGAACAGCATAATTAAGTAAGCAACCAATCTTGGCTTTTTTGAAACGGGGGTTTCAATTAATTCCAAGTGTGCAGGCAAGAACTCACTTTCATCACGTTCTCGGTCTGGTGTATCAAGTTGATGACGAATTTTCCATACTTCCGACCAAACTGCTTTGTAGCGTTGGAAAAATTCATCTAAACCCATTAACCATGTTTTCATGTTGCTCTCCCTATTCCGACTGCAATTGATGTAAATAGTGGTATAAACCAGTTGGATCAGCGAGAAGTTCTTTATGTTTACCTTGTTCTACAATCTGTCCTTTTTCCATCACAATAATGCGATCGGCATTTTTAACCGTTGATAGACGGTGGGCGATGATAATCACGGTTCGTCCTTTACAAATTTGATGCATATTACGCATAATAATATGCTCTGATTCATAGTCTAATGCACTAGTTGCTTCATCAAAAATTAAGATTTTCGGGTTGTTTACTAATGCTCGAGCGATCGCGATGCGTTGGCGTTGCCCGCCCGATAAACCCGCACCTTGTTCACCGACAATCGTATTGTAGCCTTCACGCAATTCTGAAATAAATTCATGTGCACCAGCCAGTTTTGCCGCTTGTACAATCTTTTCCATTGGCATTCCAGGATCTGCCAGCGCAATATTGTCTCGAATGCTACGGTTTAACAGCACGTTATCTTGTAACACCACTCCAACTTGGCGGCGTAACCAATTTGGATCTGCAAGTGCTAAATCATGTCCATCAATGAGTACTTGCCCGTTTTCAGGAATATAGAAGCGTTGGATCAATTTGGTTAAAGTACTTTTACCCGAGCCAGAACGACCAACAATACCGATAACCTCCCCTTGCTGAATGGATAAATTCACGTCATTTAAAATGACTGGCGCATCAGGTTTATAACGGAAACGAATATTGCGGAAATTGATCTCACCTTTAATTTCGGGTAAGGCCAATTTTCCTTGATAGCTTTCTGTTGGCGAGTTTAAAACATCACCTAAGCGAGTAACCGAAATCCCTACTTGCTGGAAATCTTGCCATAGTTGAGCCAAACGAATCACAGGCGCAATAACCTGACCAGATAACATATTAAAAGCAATTAATTGCCCAATACTTAGATCGCCTGAAATCACGAGATGGGCGCCTAACCAAAGGGTAATTACCATTACCGCTTTCTGGATAAACTGTACGCCTTGTTGCCCAATAGTGGCTAAGGTTGTCACCCTAAAACCAGCCGAAACATAACTAGCAAGTTGCTTATCCCAGGTATTGGTCATTTGTGGCGTAACCGCAAGCGCTTTAATGGTATTAATTGCCGTGACTGATTCCACTAAAAATGATTGGTTATCTGCACCACGGGCAAATTTTTCATCCAAACGACGACGTAAAATGGGACTAATAAAAATTGACCAGCCCATATAAAATGGTAGTGAGCCTAAAATCACAAGGGTTAATTTAGGGCTGTAATACCACATCACCGCAAAAAAGATAAAGGAGAACATTAAATCCAAAACCGAAGTTAGTGCCTGCCCCGTCAAAAAGTTGCGGATTTGATCAAGTTCTCGCACTCTAGCAACGGTGTCGCCCACACGGCGATTTTCAAAATAAGAAATCGGTAATGCTAATAAATGTCTAAACAGCCTTGCACCTAATTCCACATCAATACGGCTGGTACTGTGTGCAAAAATATAGGTTCGTAAGCCATTGAGTACAATTTCAAATAGCACAACAATTGTCAGCGCTACGGTAATTACATTTAAAGTAGAAAAACCTCGGTGTACCAAGACTTTATCCATTACCACTTGGAAGAAAAGCGGTGTAATTAATGCAAAAATTTGCAAAAAAATTGAAACAATTAATGTTTCAATAAAAATCTTACGGTACTTAATTACAGCTGGGATAAACCAAGTAAAGTCAAATTTTGCTAGTTTGCCTACTATTGAGGCACGAGATGCAACTAAAATAAGTTTGCCTTGATATAAGCTTTCAAATTCTGCCTGTTCTAATACACGAGGATTACGTGTTTCTAAATCAAAAATTAAATATTTTTTTGCTTGGCTATCAATTTTAGTCAAAATAAAATGCTGTCCATCTTCTCGCCAAATCAAAGCAGGTAATGCGATAAATGCTAGCCGATCAATTGATTTTTTTACTTGTCGTGCTTTTAGTTCTAAAGATTTTGCAGCTAATAACCAAGAAGTAAGATCTAATCCATTCCCTTCTATATCAAATTTATGTTTTATCTCTTCAGTATTAATAGCAATATTGTGATATTGAGCTAATATTGCTAAAGCATATAATCCATAATCTTTTTTTTCATTATAATTCATTTATTTACTCCGCAAATAAAATAGCAATCCTATTAAAATGAAAATAAATAGGATTGCTACCAAGTAATATCAACTATGCTCTTGCAAGTGTATTTATTAATATATCATTCAAATTATTTGATGATAATGAATTACTATTTGAACTTACTGAGCCAGTAATATTGAAACTACCTGCAGAAGAAATAATTTTATTTACCTCTGAACTTAATTTATTTAAGTTGGTTGCATCTAAAGATGAAGAGTCTCGTAAACTTACTGAAGTATGTGGACTTCTAATATACTTTTCAATATTCTCTGAGGTTAATTTTCTACCATCTTTGTCAAAGATTTCCTCAACTTTATAATGCCCCTTATCTGATTTAAACCAATCTTTAAATGTAATTAAATCATAGTCACTAGCTCGATCATAACTTCTTAAAACAAGGTTATCATTGCTTTTCTCAGCAAATAGACGATCAAAAGATAAATCAGCTAAATATAATTTATCTACATCTCTAGAGTTACCTATCTCAGAAATTGTATGTTTCCCTGATTTAGATGAATATAGGTAGAAGTCACTACCGTCACCTCCTGCAAGGTAATCGTCGCCTTCACCTCCTTCAAGGTAATCAGCACCTGAGCCTCCATAAAGTTTGTCATTACCTTTACCACCTCGAAGAACATTAAATCCATATCCTTTTACTTGTAACTCATCATCACCATCGCCACCACTTAGATAGTTATTACCTTCATCACCAAATAATTTATCATTACCTGTTCCTCCATATAGCTGATCGTTTCCTGCACCACCACGAAGTTCATCATTACCATCGTCGCCATATAAACGATCATCACCATCATTGCCATTGAGGATATCATTGCCACTAGCTCCATGGAAAATATCAGCAAAATTACTTCCAATAAAGGTATCACTATTATTGCTACCAATAATTTCTTCTACTGAATGTAATGTATCATTAGCTTCTAATGTTCTATTAGCACTCGGGGCAAATTCAAAGTCACGATATTGGATTTTTTCAGTACGTTTACCAACAGATACTTCTTGTTCTTTAACCACCTCGCGAAGTAATTTTTCATTAGTGTGTAATTTGCGATGAACAGTATAATTTCCCGCTTTAGTTGATTTGGAACCATCTATTGTTAATAGACCAGTATCTGTCTTATCGTAATATACAACATCATGCCCCTCTCCAGCGTTTACTTCTGATGAGCCTGCAGCTAAAAAGATTTTATCGTTACCTTTACCTAGGTTGGATTGTATTTTTATTTCGGTATATTGAATTTGAGTATTTCCTTCAGTGGTGCCAGATTGAACATGTTGAATTAAATTTGAATAGTCATAAGTAGCACCATGTTCTAGCACACCTTTCACAACCCACTGTTTTTTGCCTTTTACAAGTAATTCTGTGACATATTGATATTTACCAGATTGCTTACGTTCTCTAATTTCTTCGCCAGCAGTTAAGGTTGGAGTTACAAATTTTAATAATGTTGAAGCCTTACTATTTGTTGCAAGATCAATTTCACCTTTCAATGGGTCAAATACTTGATTGGTAAATTCATTTGGTGCTTTCTCTAATCTTTTACCTTCTTCAAAGTAATCTACATAAGCTTTACCACTTTTTGTATTTGCAGCGTTTCTAGTAATACCAGCTAATTCGCCTATTTTTTCATCCCAACGTTGTTGCGTAATTAATATAGCTCGCTCTGCTTCATATGTTTTATTAAATTCGGATAATAATTTAAATGAATCTTCTAAAAATGCAGCGTGGCGTGCGTCATAACCATTTTCAAAATAGTTCTTCTTATGTTTTTCTTCCCACGCTTTTATTTCATTTGCTAGTTTAGACGCTACATGTTCAAACATAGCTTGCTTAGAAGCTTCTAAAATACCTGTAATTGCACCAGTAATTAATGTTACTAATGCGCCAACAGGTGCTCCAACTACTGAACCTGCAGCAGCGGCATTAACACCAGCAGAAACAGCATTTAATGCAGTAGTAATAGTCGTAAGTGTTGCATCAATGGCTCCACTTTGCTTATGGAATGAAGCTAATAAACTATCCCCTTCATATCCTAATTTTTTAAAACGCTCACCAAAAGTTTCAATTTCTTTAGCATTTTTAAATTTATCCGCAACAGCTAGGAAAGATAAAGGACTAATAGCCAATGAAACAGCAGAAGCAATTAAGCCAGCTGTTGCTGCTGTAGTTGATAAGCCTGCTGCAACACGCTGTGCAATTACATATTGTGATACAACTTTCCCTACATTACCTAAAACTTTGGTGGTTAATTCAACACCAGCAGCTGCTTTTGTTCCTGCATGTGCATCTTTATTTGCTAAAATTAGAGAAGCTGATACTGCTCCTAAAATACCAGATACAGCATCTAATCCATTACCTAATTTGCCAACATCTGGAATATTTTGTAATTTATTACCTAATCCATTCAAATACTTAGTATTTTTTAATGCTTCACCAATGTGCTTAATGTTATCTGAGAACGAATCGATATTACCAGCAACACTTGATGCTGTATCTACAAGTTGATTAACTAAATCAATACTTGCCTTAGCCAAATCAGTTTGGCTAACATCTTCGCCATTTTTCTGTTTTTTAATCAAATCATCTAATTCGATGCCTGATAAGGTAATACCTAAAATGTTTTGCAGCGAAGATAAAACACCTTGTGCTTTACCTAAATTACCACCAATATTTTCAGCACTTTCAAGATGCTTGCTTAATTTTTGATGTTTTTGAATTAATTTATCTACTTGTGGAGCAGATAAAAATATTCCTCTTTCGGTAAAACCTAAGAGTTTCTCAGTTGTTCCAAAAATTTCTTTGGTTAATGCAGTATTATCTCGTTCTTCATTTTGAACTTGGATACCTAATTCATCTGCGGCTTTTACTAAATCATTAAGCCCAGAACCAATTTCTTGGTTATAATCCTTGGGTACAGAGAGAAAAATTTGATGCCCTTTGTTTGATAAATATTTTGCACCTGTAGATATTTGATGACCTACTTTCTTAGCAGCATTTGTTGTTGCTGTACGGGCAGTTTGTGCTTTAGCTTTTAATGATGCTAAAGATGGACTATTTGCCATTTTATATATCTCCTTTTTCGATATGTGAAAATCTAAAATCGGGTTTGGTTTTAAGTTCATTCATTAATTCATAATGATATTGCTGAAAAATTTTACTTGCTAATTTCTTATCTATGTTGCCTCCATGAAACTCTGAAATTTTTCCTACTCGGGTCATTGGATCTACTCGAATAGCCCTAAATAGCTCATTAGGGAAGTTCTCTCGCATATGTTTGTATAATGCATCACTGTCTCCAAATGGAGCTATCCAATCTATAAACCATCGACGTTCTCCCGAATTCCAATCTTCCGAGATTAACGAAGCCACATCGTCAAGATATTTAACTTCATTTTCTAAACTTAAATTTGCCCAACTACAAAAGGCTACGGGGAAACCATCTTTTTTTAACAGTACATATTGTTTATTTTCTATTGCAGGTAAAACATTGATTGCCAATAACGCTAAAGACCAATTTTTATGTAAAGGTGAATTAGCCCATAGCCATGCAATTTCGCCCAAAAGTTTGAATTTATCGGTGTTATCCATCTTCCCTCCTAAACATAACTTTTCGTTATAAGTAGTAGCATTTTAGCTAAAAAAATTACTTACAAAAATTACAAAATATTTAACGTTTATTGATTGTAATGTATATTGATACATGGTTAGTCTATAAAAATATAGTTAACAATATATTTTTTTATTGTTAAAGTTGTTCTTAAACAATGAGTTATAAAAACAAAATGGAATATGAAAATATGCATTTTTCTGGAAAATGTCGCATTTACTTTACTGGTCTGATCTTTGACTTGTTTTTTTAGCAAACGTTTGCTGTTGCTGACAAAATGTTTAATAACTTTTCATATCGAATATTGGAGAATTTTAAGTGTATGCAAATAAGGCGAAAAGTGCTCAAAAATCGTAACTGAATACCAAGTCGAAAATAAGAGCTGTGTAATTTTTGGTCTGTGCCGAATTCAACTCATCAATCTTACATTTTGTGAACTGCCTCACGGTATTTTTTGCCCATTTATTGTAAATTAGTGTTGAAAAGAAAATGTGGTTGGTGCTATTTCAGCACATTTTGTTGATTTACACTCAAGATGAGGTTTTGATTATGAAATTTAGAAAACTTTCTGTTGCTATTTCAACGGCATTACTTGGTGCTGGCTTGATGTTTAGTTCTGCAACACAGGCAAAAGGGCGTTTAGTCATTTATTGTAGTGCAACGAATGTAATGTGTGAGAATGCTGCAAAAACATTCGAACAAAAATACGATGTAAAAACATCTTTTATTCGTAATGGCTCAGGTAGCACTTTTGCGAAAATTGAGGCGGAAAAAAATAATCCACAGGCAGATGTTTGGTATGGTGGCACGTTAGATCCTCAATCACAAGCGGGCGAATTAGGTTTATTGGAAGCATATCGCTCACCAAATATTGATCAAATTATGCCGAAATTCCAAGACCCTGCGAAAGTAAAAGGTAACTTAAGTTCTGCAGTCTATATTGGGATCTTAGGTTTTGCGGTGAATACAGAGCGTTTGAAAAAATTAGGTATCGAGAAAATCCCACAATGTTGGCATGATTTAACCGATCCTAAACTGAAAGGCGAAATTCAAATTGCTGACCCACAAAGTTCTGGCACGGCTTATACTGCAATTGCAACCTTTGCACAACTTTGGGGCGAAGACAAAGCCTTTGATTATTTTAAACAGTTACATCCAAATATTTCACAATACACCAAATCGGGTATCACACCAGCGCGTAATGCCGCACGAGGCGAAACCACAGTCGGGATTGGTTTCTTACATGATTATGCGTTAGAAAAAGAGCAAGGGGCGCCGCTTGAAATGGTGGTGCCATGTGAAGGCACTGGCTACGAGCTTGGTGGAGTAAGTATCTTAAAAGGCGCTAGAAATTTAGATAATGCTAAATTATTCGTCGATTTTGCGCTTTCAAAAGAAGGGCAAGAAACCGCATGGAAAAAAGGTCAAGCATTACAAACATTAACCAATACTACTGCGGAACAATCACCATTAGCGTTTGATCTTACTAAGCTCAAGCTGATCGATTATGATTTTGAGAAATACGGCGCAAGTGATGAACGTAAACGCTTAATCAATAAATGGGTTAATGAAGTAAAATTAGCGAAATAATCGCCTTTATCTAAGCGGTCGTTTTTCGTAAAAATTTTGCAAAAAATCTGCGAAAAACGACCGCTTGCTTTTCGATATTTTTTATTAGTTGTTGTGAGGCTATATGGATTCTCTTACAAATAAAAGATCGCTGTTTGAATCTAGCCACTTTTGGATTCTGCTCGCGCTGATTGCATTTTTGTTGCTTCCTTCTAAAGCATTAGATTATGGCTTATTAGAAAGTACAGCAGATGAGTTTTTGCAAGCCATGGGTTGGTCTTCCGTTAATCTTACTATTCTGTGGTTTTTACCTTTAGTCGGTTTTTGGTTATTACCGTTCTTTAAGCTTTCGAGTGAAACACAAGTAAAAGCTGAGCTTATTTTAGTTGCCTTTATCTTCTTATTTACTTTTATTTCGGCAATGATTTATAAAGTGAGTATGGGATATTCAGTAATGGTACTAATTGTCAGTCTTACTGCACTGGCGACTTTTGCTTTTGCTAAGTTAAAAATGATGCAAGGCGATAAATTTATTATTGCCGCACTACTTAGCATTATTTTGTTGATTTTCTTCTTTATTGTTTATCCGACGGTCGCAATTTTTATTTCGATGTTTTACGACGGTGAAACCTTTGCACCTGAACAAGTAGTGAGTATTTTAGGACAAGGTTATATCGTTCGTATAATTAGCAATTCGCTTTTCTTATCTGGCTTTGTGGGGATTGTTTCAACCATTTTTGGTTTGGCATTTGCGCTTTATACCACTCGAATTGCTCGCCGTACGGCATTTATCGGCAAAATTTTCTCAATTTTACCGATTGTAACTCCGCCTTTTGTGGTTGGGCTTGGGGTAACCTTAATGCTCGGTCGTTCAGGCTATGTGACCGAATTTTTAGATAGCTATTTCGGTTTTAAAGATCATAATTGGCTGTATGGTTTTAACGGGATTGCAATTGCGCAGATTCTCGCCTTTGCGCCAATTTCATTTATGATTTTAGACGGCGCGTTAAAATCAATTCACCCGTCGATTGAAGAAGCGTCTTATACGTTACGGGCAAATCGTTATCAAACTTTCTATAATATTATTTTCCCATTATTACGTCCCGCATTAGCAAATTCATTTTTAATTGTCTTTATTCAATCACTCGCAGACTTCAGTAATCCGTTGGTTTTAGGAGGAAGTTTTGATGTGATTGCTACCCAAATTTATTTTTATATTGCAGGTTCGCAATTGGATTATGCTTCGGCAAGTACATTGGGTTCAATGTTACTAATTTTCTCATTGCTGATTTTTATTATTCAATATATATGGATCGGTAACCGTTCTTATGTCACGGTGTCGGGTAAATCTTACCGTGGCGATGTACAAGATTTACCAAGCGGTTTGAAATATACCATTATTGCGATGCTTGGTTTTTGGGTAATATTTAACTTCGCGCTATACGGCAGTATTTTCTATGGTAGTTTCACGGTGAACTGGGGCGTAGATTACACCTTAACACTGAATAACTATGCAATGTTATTTGGGCAAGGTTTAAGTGACGGCGCTTGGCCATCACTGATTAATACCATGATTTATGCGGGCATTGCCGCACCGCTGACTGCATTATTTGGCTTATTGATTGCTTATATTGTGGTGCGTAAGGATTTCCAAGGCAAGAAAACATTAGAATTTTTAACCATGCTCTGTTTTGCGGTACCAGGTACCGTTGCTGGTGTGTCTTATATTCTCGCCTTTAATGATGCACCAATGTATATTACAGGCACAGGTATTATCATTATTATTTCAATGGTAATGCGGGATTTACCCATCGGTATGCGGGCTGCGATTGCTGGGCTTGGGCAGCTTGATAAATCATTGGATGAAGCTTCACTTTCATTAAAAGGTAGCTCATTAAAAACCATTTGGTTTATTGTGTTCCCATTGCTTAAACCTGCATTACTCTCAGCATTAGTAACCAGCTTTGTACGAGCAATGACCACGGTAAGCGCAATTGTATTCCTTGTAACAGCTGATACTCGAGTGGCAACTGCTTATATTTTAAATCGAGTCGAAGATGGCGAATATGGTGTAGCAATTGCCTATGGGTCAATTCTTATTGTGGTGATGATGGCGATTATTTTATTCTTTGACTGGGTTGTCGGAGATACACGCATCGCTAAATCCAAAGCGAAAAAAGCAGATTAATTAGTAAACGAGTGCTATAACTGTCGCTCGTAAATAAAAAGGCAAAGAATATGAATAACGATTTTTTAGTTTTGAAAAATATTACCAAATCTTTTGGTAAAGCAACGGTGATTGATAACTTAGATTTAGTGATTAAACAAGGCACGATGGTTACGCTACTTGGGCCTTCAGGCTGTGGCAAAACGACGGTGCTACGTTTAGTGGCGGGGCTTGAAAGCCCTACAAGCGGTCAAATTTTTATTGATGGTGAAGATGTCACTAAATCTTCAATTCAAAACCGAGATATTTGTATTGTGTTCCAATCTTATGCATTGTTTCCGCATATGTCGATTGGTGATAATGTCGGCTATGGCTTGCGTATGCAAGGCATTAACAATGAAGAGCGTAAGCAGCGTGTCAAAGAGGCATTAGAACTGGTTGATTTAGCTGGTTTTGAAGATCGCTTTGTTGATCAAATTTCTGGTGGGCAACAACAGCGTGTTGCATTGGCTCGAGCATTGGTGTTGAAACCAAAAGTATTGTTATTTGATGAGCCACTCAGTAACTTAGATGCGAATTTACGTCGTTCTATGCGTGAAAAAATTCGTGAACTTCAACAGCGCTTGGGTATTACTTCTCTGTATGTTACCCACGATCAAACAGAAGCATTTGCAGTTTCTGATGAAGTTATCGTGATGAATAAAGGCAAAATCATGCAAAAAGCACCTGCGAAAGATCTCTATTTACGCCCGAATTCTTTATTTCTTGCAAACTTTATGGGTGAGTCGACGATTTTTGAAGGTGAGTTACAGCAAGGTATTGTTTCAGTTGGAGATTATCATTTCCCCGTAAATAATATAGCAGATTCCAATTTATCAGATGGAGCGTGTTTGATCGGCGTTCGCCCAGAAGCGATTAGGCTGACTGATACAGGTGAGGTCTGTCAACGTTGTCAAATTAAAAGCGCAGTTTATATGGGCAATCATTGGGAAATCGTAGCGGATTGGAATGGTAAAGATGTGTTGATAAACAGCAATCCAGATCAATTTGATCCACAGTTAAAACAAGCTTTTATTCACTTTACAGAGCAGGGGATTTTCTTACTAAATAGAGAATAGCACCCACTTTAAATAAGATCAGCAAGCGGTCAAAATTTTCGAAATGATGTAGGGTGGGACTAATGCCCGCCCGTAAACACACTAAATTTTAGCAAATATGACCGCTTATTTTCTGTACGAGTCACTTGGCGATAAGTAGTTTATATATCACATATTTCGGTCATTTCTGTTTAAAATAATTAAATTTTGCCATAAAAGTTATTTTTAGTTTACATAATGTCGCATTATTGATGTAAAATTGTGTTAAGATAACGTTTTTTACAGAGGAGGCTATGTTAAAACAAATCGTACTATCAGCGCTTGGGCTTATAAACAGTTATTCTCATCAGTTTAATGAATGGCTATTTCATGCAAAACATAAGCATGAAGAGTGTGTCATTTTAGCTGATGTAATAAATAGTGAAATTTATTTGCAAAAATATGGGTTGCATAACTTTTATCAACAAATGAAGTATCAACAGCAATTAATTCATTATGTAAGGCTAAAGGAGGATAATACTTTAAAAAGTAAATTTATCGCTTATGAGCGAGATATTTTATTACCAGATGAGTTTGAATATTATGTTCTTAACATATCGAAAAATTTAAAAGAGAGCTTGTTTTTTACTGAATTAAGCTCTACCCAATTAGATTTAACTGTTCTGGATACAATTTTTACTTATAAACTGGATGAGATATTTAGATTTATTGAAGAAAAAGGTGATAAGCTGAAGGTGATTTTTATCGATGATCACGTTGCATATATTTGTATCACTTGATATACAATAATTTTTTATTCATTATTTACCTAGTCGATATAACGAATTTTTACTGATATCAAATGCTTGTTATGTTCAATAAAATAATAAAGAAGGACATTTTATTTGAAGCATAGATACTTAGGGCTTTAGGTTTAACTTGAAAGCTATTATAAAGTGAAAATAGTGTAATACTTATTTTCAGCTTATTAATTTCATAGCTGTATGCTAATTTTGGGTATTTTTTATTAATTAGGAATAAGTAAAAAAGGAAGCTAAAAGCTTCCTTTTTTATATTTAGCGGTTTATTTTACCGTTACACGCGCAAATTTACGTTTACCTACTTGATAAACAAAAGTGCCTTGTTGAGCATTTTGACGAACGTCTTCGACTTTTTCACCATCAATTTTTACCCCACCTTGCTGCGCAGAGCGAATCGCTTCAGAAGTTGAAGCTACCAGTCCCGCTTCTTTTAATAAAGTTGCTAAACCAATTTCGCCTTCGAAAGTAAATTCTGGCATTTCATCAGGGATTGCGCCTTTTTGGAAGCGGTTGATAAATTCTTGTTCTGCAGCATCTGCTGACGCTTGGTCATGGAAGCGTGCAATTAATTCTTTCGCCAGCAAGATTTTTACATCGCGTGGGTTTTTGCCTGCTGCAACATCCGCTTTTAATTGGGCAATTTCTTCTAATGGTCGGAATGAAAGTAAATTATACCAATCCCACATTAATTCATCAGAAATCGACATCACTTTACCGAACATATCGCTTGGTGCATCTGTTACACCAATATAGTTACCAAGTGATTTTGACATTTTTTTCTCGCCGTCTAAACCAACAAGCAGTGGTAAAGTCATTGCAACTTGCGGTTTTTGACCCGCTGATTTTTGTAGCTCACGACCCACTAATAAGTTAAAGGTTTGGTCTGTGCCGCCTAGTTCAACGTCTGCTTTTAATTCAACAGAGTCATGGCCTTGTAATAAAGGATAAATAAATTCGTGAATCGCAATAGGTTGGTTATTGCTAAAACGTTTTTTGAAATCATCACGTTCAAGCATACGTGCAACGGTGTAATTCGAAGCAAGGCGAATCATACCTTCTGTACCTAATTGGCCTAACCAGTCTGAATTAAATACAATTTTAGTTTTTTGTGGATCAAGAATCTTGAAAATTTGCTCTTTATAAGTTTCCGCATTGCGTAATACATCTTCGCGGCTTAACGGTGGGCGAGTTGTATTTTTTCCTGATGGATCGCCAACCATACCTGTAAAGTCGCCAATTAAGAAATAAACGTCATGACCAAAATTTTGGAATTGGCGAAGCTTATTTAAAACAACCGTATGACCTAAATGAATATCTGGCGCCGTTGGGTCCGCACCTAATTTGATACGTAATGGGCGATTTTCTTTTAACTTTGCAATTAAATCTTCTTCAGAATAGATGTTTTCAACGCCACGTTTTAGTTCAGCTAACGTTGTTTCAATAGATTGAGCCATTGCTTGATTCCTTATATCTTATTTAAATGTCAAATAAATCTATTATAGCGAGATACGTTGCAGTTGATAAGGCTTAATCCGCAATAGACGAAAAAAAACGCCTCATTTTGTGGGGGAATGAGGCGTAAAGAGTTGGAGTGATTACCTATTATTTTTGAAGTGATTTAATGATAATGATTCTCATCTTGTTAAGCAAGCAGCTTTACAATTTCTTACAAATGAGAATCTTTATTATTTAGAGTGGGGTTAAGCATAGGATCTTTCCTGTATTTCTTCAAGCTTAAAAATAACTAAGTTATAGCTAAAAGTTACAAGCGGTCGAATTTATACTTTAACTTTCACGACAATTTAGCCATGGCACACGCACACCGTTGATATTTTTGTAGTAAACCGATCCTTGCTCACGAGCAATAAGGTCAATATGACTGCCTTGAATCGGATGATAAGAGCGATAAGTTACTTCAAAACGAGACCCTCGGGCATTCAGTGGTTTATTTTCAAGGTGATCAAATGGCTGAATTTGTCCACCATCTAACTGAAAGTAAAAGCCAAAATTACCTGGCATTCGGCTTTCTCTTGAAAGTGGGAAGTAGCTTGCTAAGTAAGAGTGTGAGCCTGTTTCAAAGTTACTACATAGATAATGATAACGTTTGTAATGTGTTGGATTGGAAAGCTCTGCTTGGCTGATATTGTCTTTTAAATATCCTACTTTAGCCTTTTTAGCAGGTTGTGAGGTACAAGCAAATAGTGCTGTTAATGTTGAAACTAAACAAATAAGTTTTAGGCGATTCATATAAATAGGTTCCGAGAAATAGCCTAGGGTGAACTAAGCTAACATAATTTAAATTTAGTAAGCGGTCGAATTTGCAGAAAATTTCACAAATTTAACCGCTTGTTGATAAGTTAACGATTACTTTTTACGTTTTGAAGCAGTAGATTTTTTGGTTTTTTTTGCGGTTTTTCGTGTTGCCTTTTCTTTTTTAGTTTTGGCTTTGCTTGCTTTAATCGTTTTTGGTTCTTTGAAAACAGGTTTATCGCCTGCTTTTTTCGCTTTTTGTTTGGCGGTTTTTCCGACCGCAATACCTTTGCGGAGATTATCAATTAAAGCAAAATCTATTTTCTTATCATCTAAGTTTACATTGATCACTTTAACTTTCACAGGATCACCTAAACGATAAATCACACCGCTGCCACCAACAAGGCGCTGGCGATCGGCATCATAATGATAGTAATCATTATCGAGCGTAGAAATATGTACTAAACCATCAATCAGTAGATCATTGATTTTTACAAATAAGCCGAAGCCCGTTACGCTCGAAATCACGCCTTCAAATGTTTCACCAAGGTGATCTTGCATAAATTCACATTTGAGCCAATCAGCCACTTCACGAGTGGCTTCATCAGCACGGCGTTCGGTGGCCGAGCATTTATCGCCAAATTGGTCAATATCGTCTAATTTGTAGTGATAGCCACCACCGTTCGTATAATTGCGGGTATTGCCTTTTTCTTTTTCAACCAAATACTTAATTGCACGATGCAATAATAAATCAGGGTAGCGACGAATCGGCGAGGTAAAGTGCGCATATTCGCTTAATGCTAAGCCAAAGTGCCCTACATTATCTGCCGCATACACTGCTTGTTTGAGCGAGCGGAGTAGCATGGTCTGAATTAATTCACGATCAGGACGTTCCGCCAGCTGCTCAATCAGTGCTGCATAATCTTTGGGTTTGGGGTCGAGACCCACATCCCAAGTGAGTCCACATTCTCGAATAAATGATTTGAAACTGGTTAATTTTTCTTCACTTGGTTTATCGTGAATACGGAATATCGCAGGTTCATTCGCGTTTTCTACAAAGCGAGCGGAAGCAATATTTGCCAGAATCATACATTCTTCGATAATTTTGTGTGCATCGTTACGAATCAGTGGTTCAATACGTTCAATACGCCCTTGTGGATTGAAAATAAATTGGTTTTCAACCGTTTCAAATTCGATTGCACCACGTTTTTGGCGGGCTTTGAGCAACACTTGGAACATTTCATTTAGCGTTTCTAAATGTGGAACAAGTGGTGCATAGCGCTCGCGTAGCGCTTCATCTCCTTCTAAAATCTTCCATACTTTGGTGTAGGTTAAGCGCGCGTGCGAGTTCATCACCGCTTCATAAAATTGATAGCTTGTTAATTCGCCTTTATTTGAAACAGTCATTTCTGCCACAAGGCATAATCTGTCTACTTGTGGATTCAATGAACATAAACCATTTGAAAGTATTTCAGGCAACATTGGAATTACACGATTTGGAAAATAAACCGAATTACCACGGTTAGCTGCTTCTAAATCTAGAGCCGTTTTTGGGCGAACATAGTAACTCACATCGGCAATTGCCACCCATAAACGCCAACCGTTGTTTTCTTTTTTGGCAAAAACGGCATCGTCAAAATCTCTTGCGCTTTCACCGTCAATGGTGACCAACGGCAAATCACGCAGATCTACACGCCCAGCTTTTGCCTCTTCTGGTACTTCTTCACTAAAGTGGCGAATTTGTTTTTCGACCGCTTCACTCCAAACGTGTGGAATATCATGATTGCGTAGCGCAATTTCAATTTCCATACCTGGTGCAAGGTTGTCGCCTAAAATTTCAGTAATAAAACCGATAGGGCGATTGAAGCTTGCTTTGCGTTCTTGTAATTCCACTACAACTACTTGCCCCATACGCGCGCCCATACGCTGATCGTCAGGAATTAAAATATCTTGGGTGAGGCGACTATCGTCAGGTACTACAAAGCCAATGCCACTTTCAAGGAAGAAACGACCGACAATTTGTTTTTTACGAGCCTCTAATACACGCACAATACGCACTTCACGACGACCTCTGCGATCAGTGCCGTTTGGCTGTGCTAGTACAAAGTCACCATGCATCACACGTGTCATTTGATTGTTGGGAATAAACCAATCATCGCCTTTTTCGCTGCCTTCTACTTGTAAAAAACCATAGCCATCGCGATGCCCGATCACAGTGCCTTTCAACAAATCCATTTTTTCTGGTAACGCATAGCGTTTACGTTTAGTAAAGATAAGCTGCCCGTCATTTTCCATCGCGCGTAGGCGACGGCGCACGCCCTCAATGCGTTCTTCGTCGTAAATATGAAAGGCTTCGAGCAATTCTTCACGGCTCATTGGCGCATCAAATTCTCGAATAGTATTTAAAATGAATTCTCGACTTGGTACGGGGTTTTCGTACTTTTCGAGCTCTTGTTGGTAATTTGGATCTACTATCATAAGCTTCTCGATATGCTAAAGCGGTCTGATTTGTAGAAAAATTTGCAAATCAGACCGCTTGAATTAGGTTAAGGAACTCAGCCAGAGGCGGATTTTTAGCCCCCAATAGCTGGTCAGCCCTGTTGTGTGCTGTACAATCTCACCGTCCTTGACAATTAACATTGTCGGTGTTGCTTGAATGCCCCAGCTTTTAGATATTCTGCCATCAGGATCATTGATAACAGGAAATGCATAATTTGCTTGTTGTAAATAATCGGCTACTTGTTGTGGATCACCTGATTGGAGGGCGACGCTTAATACAGGTACGCCGTCATCAGCTAATTGCTGAATTGCAGATGAACTCAGTTTGCAATAAGTACACCAGCTTCCCCAGAAGTAAAGTAGCATAGGTTTTTGGTGACTTATCTGTGCAATCACTTTTGGCTGTTGCTGTAAATCGTACCAAACCTGTTGAGCAAATGCATTGGGTGCGCTGGGTTTGCGATACCAATCAATTATGGTACTTAGCACGATAAACAAGACGCCGTAGCCAAACAGATTTTTAGCAAAGCGAAAGAGCAGGCTACTTTGGTTTGACATTATTGATGCCCCTTATCGTGACTATAAGTATAAGACGCAGCGCCTCGAGTGAGCATGCGCAATTGCATAATGACACGCTTTTTCAGTTTTTCACGTTCTTGGGCATTCATATCAAGTGCATAACCGCCAGCAGTAAACACTATCGTCATTAACCCTTCTGCTTGGATATGAGCTATTTCACGGCTACTATTCGCATCTTTGCTCATAATGTAATCAGTTAATTCCGCAATAAAATGCTGAATTTCTCGGGAGGCTGCAGTACGAAACGCTTGAGATGTACCAGAACTTTCGCGCAATAACAAACGGAATACATTTGGTCTATCAGCAATAAATTCGAAGAAGGTTTCAGTGGAAAGAGCTACCACACTGCCACCGTTTGCAATACGTTTACGCGCTTGGCGCATTAATTGGCGAAGCAGTAAACCAGATTCATCCACCATCGCCAGCCCTAATTCATCCATATCTTTAAAATGGCGATAGAACGATGTGGGAGCAATACCTGCTTCTCTGGCTACTTCCCGTAAACTTAAATTCGAAAAACTTTTTTCAGCACTTAATTGATTAAATGCAGCATCAACTAAAGCTCGACGAGTTTTTTCTTTTTGCTGGGCTCGAATACCAACGTTACTCATACATTTTCTCTTGTTTCATAATATTTGAAACTTCTTTCGCCAAGCGCTCATAACGAACCCGTAATGGCGAACCTGGGCGATAAATTAAACCGACAGAACGATAAGGTTTTGGATCGTTAAAGGTAAGATAATTTACGCCTTCACATTGTTTAGTGGCTAATTGTGGAATTAATGATATTCCTGCATTGGCTGCAACCATGTTGCGTAATGTTTCAAGATTGGTTGCTTTAAAGTGTGAACTTTCTTTGGCGCCAACAGATAAACAGTAATCTAATGTTTGGGTGCGTAAGCAGTGACCGCCGTCTAAAAACAACAATTCTTTATCTTTTAATGCATTAATATCTAAACTTTTTTGTTTTGCCCATTCATGTTGTTGTGAAACCGCTAACAGCATTTGTTCATTGAAAATAGGAACTTCGATAAATGGTTCGCTTTCTTTTACAAACGCCAAAATACCGCAGTCTAATTGACCAGACTCAAGTTGATCCACTAATTGTGCCGTTTGTAACTCGTAGATATATAGCTCTAATTCAGGGAAAGCAGATTTTAATGCTGGCAACACTAATGGCAAAAGGTATGGGCCAAGTGTTGGAATAATTCCAACGTGAAGTGGACCAGACATTTCTTTACCTTGATTGCTTGCCATTTCTTTTAGTACTTTAACTTCACGCAATACGGATTTCGCTTGTTCAACAAGGGTTAAACCTGCTTGGGTAAATAACACTTTACGGCTGGTGCGCTCAAGTAAAACTGTACCCAACTCGTCTTCTAATTTGCGAATTTGACCGCTTAGCGTTGGTTGGCTCACATTGCAGGCATCTGCTGCACGGCGGAAATGCTTATAATCTGCTAATGCAATTAAATATTCTAAATCTCTAATATTCACAGGATCTCCTAATTAGATCGAAGAATGACCATTTTCCCTATTAATCAAATAGGCTGAATTATGGCATATTTAGGTGTAGAATGCGTACGGTTTTTGAAAACATTATGTAAAACAGGAGAATTTTATGTCATTTAAAGATATGACTGGGCAAAAAGTGCCTAACGTAACTTTCCCAACTCGTAAAGGTGGCGAATGGGTTAATGTAACTACAGCAGATTTATTTGATAACAAAACCGTTGTAGTTTTCTCTCTACCGGGTGCGTTCACCCCAACTTGTTCATCAACTCACTTACCACGTTACAATGAATTAGCAGGCGAGTTCAAAAAATTAGGCGTTGATTCAATCATCTGTATCTCAGTAAACGATACTTTCGTAATGAACGCTTGGGCGAAAGACCAAGATGCTGAAAACGTAATCTTATTAGCAGACGGTAACGGCGAATTCACCGAAGGTATGGGTCGTTTAGTAGATAAAGCTAATTTAGGTTTCGGCAAACGTTCATGGCGTTACTCTATGCTTGTGAAAAACGGCGAAATTGTAAAAATGTTTGATGAGCCAGAAAAAGATGGCGACCCGTTTGAAGTTTCTGATGCAGAAACTATGATCAAATTCTTAAATCCAGAGTGGAAGGATCAAGATCCAATCGTGGTATTTAGCAAAACAGATTGCCCATTCTGCGCAAAAGCGAAAGCATTATTAACATCAAAAGGCTTACGTTTTGAAGAAATCGTGTTAGACAACGATTCACAACGTGGCAAAGTGGTACGTGCGGTTGCAGGTAGCCAAACTGTTCCACAAATCTTTATCGGCGGTAAATTAATCGGCGGTAGCGATGCATTAGAAGCGCATTTTGCAAAATAATCGGCGAATTTGACCGCTTAATATAAAGAAAACCGAACGTTTTAAAGCGTTCGGTTTTTTGTTTTTATTCGGTAAATTCTTGCATAAATTTGACCGCTTGTTGCACCATTGAATTTGAGCCGACAAAGAACGGCACGCGTTGGTGAAGCGCTGCTGGCTTAATATCTAAAATCGGATTAAATCCGTCGGTTGCCATACCGCCAGCTTGCTCTGCTAAAAATGCCATTGGATTTCCTTCATACAGCAAACGCAATTTACCTTTTGGATACACGGTCGAGGTTGGATAAATATAAATTCCGCCTTTTAATAAATTGCGGTGGAAGTCTGACACCAGTGAGCCGATATAGCGTGATGAATACGGACGTTTGGTCGCTTCATCGCTTTCTTGGCAATATTTGATAAATTTCTTCACGCCCATTGGGAAGGTAACGTATTGCCCTTCGTTGATAGAGTAATATTTGCCTTCAAATGGCATTTTCATATCTGGGTGCGACAAAATAAATAAACCGAGTGAAGGATCGTAAGTAAAGCCGTTTACGCCATTACCTGTGGTATAAACCAGCATGGTTGATGAACCATAGGTAACATAGCCAGACGCAACTTGTTTACGTCCTTCTTGTAAGAAATCTTCAATAGTTACGGGCGTTCCGATTGGCGAAACACGTTTATAAATTGAGAAAATTGTCCCCACCGAAACATTCACATCAATATTTGATGAGCCGTCGAGCGGATCTGTCATTAAAATATATTTAGCATTTCTGCCTCTTTCGTTGTCAAATGCTACGAAATTATCGTCTTCTTCTGAAGCAAAACCAGCCACATCTTCACGGGCAATTAAGGCTTTTTTCATGGTTTCATTAGCGAACACATCTAATTTCATTTGTGCTTCACCTTGAATGTTTTCCGAGCCCGCTACACCTAAAATATCTTGGCTTAAACCCGCTCGGTTAATTTCACGATGAATGATTTTAGCTGCAAGACGAATAGACGATAAGATACCGCTTAGTTCACCTTTGGCTTCGGGATACTCTGCTTGTTTTTCAATAATAAATTCGCCGAGTGTCTTCATAATTTCTCCTTTGGGTATGCTAAAATAGTTAGGGTCTGTTGATCATTGTTTCTTATCCGAGTGAGAGGCTATTTTTACCAAGACAAGGCAAACTTTATGAAGTTAAGCCATCTTAACGAATAAGACCCTATCAGTATTATTATAGAAAGAAATTAAATCCTCCTCTAACGGGGTATAACAAGTTTGTGACATTGATCACAAAAATTTTACATTGAAGGCTAATTTATGACGCAAAAACACATTCATATTCTTGGGATCTGCGGGACTTTTATGGGCGGCGTTGCGATGATCGCGCGTGAGTTAGGCTATAAAGTAACAGGTTCTGATACCAATGTTTATCCGCCAATGAGTACATTTTTAGAAAATCATGGTATTGAAATTATTCCGAATTACGATGTCGCACAGCTACAACCTGCGCCTGATTTGGTGGTGATTGGGAATGCGATGAGCCGTGGTAATCCTTGTGTGGAATATGTGTTGGATAACCAACTGAATTACACATCAGGCCCACAGTGGTTACACGATCACTTATTAAAAGATCGTTGGGTGCTAGCGGTTTCAGGTACGCATGGTAAAACCACAACAACGGGTATGTTGGCGTGGATTTTAGATCAAAACCAGATCGATACAGGCTTTTTAATTGGCGGGGTAGCGGGCAATTTTGGTATTTCAGCCCGTGCAGGCTCAAGCAAATTCTTTGTGATTGAAGCGGATGAATATGATTCAGCATTTTTTGATAAACGTTCTAAATTTGTACATTACACGCCCAAAACGTTAATTATTAATAATATCGAATTTGATCATGCCGATATTTTTGATGACTTAAAAGCGATTCAGCGCCAGTTCCACCATCTAGTGCGCACTATGCCAAGCAGCGGTTGTATTCTTTCAGCGACAGCGGATGAAAATGTACAAAACACTTTGAAAATGGGCAGTTATAGCGAATTGCAATTTATCGCTGAAGATAAACAATGGTTTGCAAAACCAATTTCTGCCGATTGCTCACATTTTGAAGTCTTCCATCATGGTGAAAAAGTGGGTGAAGTGAAATGGAATATTATTGGCGCACACAATATGCATAATGCATTAATGGCGGTAGCTGCTGCTCATCATGCTGGGGTATCTATTCAAGGTGCATGCGACGCATTAGGCTCATTTATTAATGCAAATCGTCGCTTGGAAGTAAAAGGCGAAGTGAATGGCATTACGGTATACGATGATTTTGCTCACCACCCAACTGCGATTGCTGCAACCATTGATGCGTTGCGTGGCAAAGTAGGTAAAGCAGAGCGTATTTTGGCGGTGCTTGAGCCTCGTTCTAATACCATGAAAATGGGGGTACATAAAGAGGAAATTGCACCAAGTTTAGCTGATGCGGATGCGGTATTTGTTTATCAGCCAGATATGATTCCATGGTCAGTTTCGGCGATCACTGATGCGTTAAGCCAGCCTGCAGCTTGGTCTACTGATCTTGGTGAATTGGTGGCAAAAATTGTGCAAGAAGCAAAACCAACCGATCATATTTTGGTGATGAGCAATGGCGCATTTGGTGGTATTCATCAAAAGCTACTAGCCGCATTAGAGGCATAGAACTTTAACCACAGAACATATGGAATAAACGGCAATTTTCCGTATGTTTTGTGGTTTTTTATTTGAACAAGCGGTCGTAAACTTCTACATTTTTACGACTGCTTGCTGTTACTAAGATGTCGCAATAAATTTTAGACGTAAGTTATCAATTCGCTCAAAAATAGACATATCAATTTCCTTTTCTATTAAAAACAAATGACCGCTATTTGATCTGCCCCCCAAAAGTTGGACAGGTTAGTACACTATAAATATTGAGCTCTGTATTGTGCAGGGCTCAATCCTTTTAAATCCATTTTAATACGCTTTTGGTTGTAATACATCACATATTCTTC
>NZ_CABFJY010000049.1 GCF_901687125.1 Actinobacillus vicugnae | reverse complement strand
GTTTAAGACGCTAAACCAACAATCAGGCTCAAACTGCAAAAAGTTAAGCGAATCCGACCGCTTGCTATCAACTCCATCTGTCTTAAATAACAAATCATTGCTTAGCTTTAAACCTTCCTCACAAATTCGCTTGCATAGCTAAAATCAGTATTTTTCCCTTTGTAGTATATGGGCATTGCAATATGCAATAGGGCTGATAATATGTGAATTATTCAAATAAATAATTTATACACAACATCAGGATATTGCATGCGAAAAATTGTTTCTTTATCAGCGCTTGCTTTAGCGCTTTTTCCTAGTGCCGTATTAGCGACTCAACAAACGTTTACTTATTGTATTGAATCTTCTCCTACTTTTTTAAATCCACAAATTGGTACAGATGGTGCGACATTAGATGTGGCGCAGGCGCTATATAATCGTTTAGTTGATTTTGAACCAGGTACGACTAATCTTATTCCCTCATTAGCTGAAAAATGGGATATTTCAGCGGATGGTAAAACTTATACTTTTTATTTACGTAAGGGCGTTAAATTTCATCACAATAAAGCGTTTACACCTTCTCGAACTTTTAATGCTGATGATGTACTATTCGTATTTAATCGCCAATTAAATAAATATAACTATTTTCATAATATTTCGGGTGGAAATTACGAGTTTTTCTTAGGTATGGATATGCCGAATATTATTGAAAAAGTCGAGAAAGTGGATACCTATGTGGTGCGTTTTCATTTAAAAGTGCCAAATGCGCCGTTTCTTGCCAATCTTGCGATGGATTTCGCTTCTATTTCGTCTGCGGAATATGCGGATCAAATGTTAAAAGCGGGAACCCCAGAGAAAGTAGACACAGCACCGATTGGTACAGGTCCATTTGAATTTGTAGGGCTACAGAAAGATGCTTATGTTCGTTTTAAAGCGTTTGATGATTATTGGCAAGGTAGATCAAAATTAGACCGCTTAGTGTTTAGTGTTACGCCAGATACAACGGTTCGTTATGCGAAACTACAGAAAAATGAGTGTCATGCAATGCCTTATCCGAATCCTGCAGATATTGCTCAAATGAAATCGGATCCTAATTTGCAAGTACTTGAGAAATCTGGACTTAATGTTGGTTATATCACGTTTAATTTAGATAAAAAGCCATTAGATAATCAAAAAGTTCGTCAAGCACTTAATTATGCAGTCAACAAGCAAGCAATTTTAGACTCCGTTTATCAAGGGACTGGTTCTATTGCTAAAAATCCGATGCCACCAACAATTTGGGGCTATAATGATGCGATTCAGGACTACGAATACAATCCTGAAAAAGCAAAAGCCTTATTGAAAGAGGCAGGATTGGAAAATGGCTTTGAAACGGAATTATGGGCAATGCCAGTTTCTCGCCCGTATAATCCAAATGCTCGTCGTATGGCTGAAATGGTTCAAGAAGATTGGAAGCAAATTGGTGTTACGGCAAAAATTGTAAGTTTCGAATGGGGGGAATATCTCAAACGTATGGAACAAGGAGAGCATTCAACGGGAATGATGGGCTGGACGGGGGATAATGGAGATCCTGATAACTTCTTAAATACCCTATTAAGTTGTAATGCGGTGAAACAAGGTTCAAATTATGCACATTTTTGTGATCCTGCTTATAATGAGCTAGTCACACAGGCAGCACAAGAATCGGATAAAGTAAAGAGAGAGCTGTTGTATAAACAAGCACAAGTTATTTTCAAACAGCAGACTCCATGGCTTCCGATTGCACATTCGACCACTTATTTTCCAATGCGTAAAGAGGTAAAAGGTTATACCGTCAGCCCATTTCTATCGCATAATTTTTATAGGGTGGAGTTAGAAACTTCCCAATAGATTATAATAAATATTATAAGCGGTCTAATTTTGCGGAAAAATTGCAAGTTTTCGCTCAATTTAGACCGCTTTTTATTGAAAAAGTATTGAACTTCATTGAAAAACTTGTATATTCGAAGAATTCATAAAAATAAAAACAAGCACAACATTGGAGTACCCCATGCAAAAATTCACAACACTCTCTCTACTTTCGCTTGCTATTGCAGTCTCAAGTTCTGCTTTAGCTGCGCCTAAAACCTTCGTTTATTGTTTAGAATCTTCTCCTACTTATCTTAATCCGCAATTTGCGACAGACGGTGGTACGCTGGATGCTACCAGCCAAGCTATTTTTAATCGCTTAGTTGATTTTGAAAAAGGGGCAACTAATGTAGTGCCAGCGTTAGCGGAGAAGTGGGATGTATCTGAAGATGGCAAAAGTTATACGTTCTATTTACGTAGAGGAGTGAAATTTCATTCAAATAAAGAATTTAAACCAACTCGTGATTTTAACGCTGATGACGTTTTATTCTCTTTCAATCGTCAATTAGATCCAAATCATCCATATCATAAAGTTTCGGGTGGAAACTACGAATACTTTATCGGAATGGATATGGGCAACATCATCAATAATATTGAAAAAGTGGATGATTATACGGTCAAAATTAACCTAAAAGTGCCGAATGCACCGTTCTTAGCCAATATTGCGATGGATTTCGCTTCGATTTTTTCTGCGGAATATGCAGAACGCTTGTTACAAGAGGGCAAGCCAGAAAAATTAGACCAAAATCCGATTGGTACAGGGCCGTTCCAATTTGTGGATTATCAAAAAGATTCACAAGTTCGTTATAAAGGATTTGAGCAATATTGGGCGGGTAAGCCTGCGATTGATCGCTTAGTTTTTACGATTACGCCAGATGCTTCCGTTCGTATGGCGAAGTTACAAAAAGGTGAATGTCATGCGGCTCCTTACCCAAATCCTGCCGATTTAGAAGCGCTGAAAAAAGATCCAAACATTCATTTAATGACCAAACCTGGTTTAAATGTAGGTTACTTGCATTTTAATACGCAGAAAAAGCCGTTTGATAATGTAAAAGTTCGCCAAGCGTTAAGTTATGCGATTAATAAAGATGCGATTATTCAGTCGGTATATCAAGGTTCTGGCGAAAAAGCGAAAAATCCAATTCCACCAACAATGTGGAGTTATAATGATGAGGTGAAAGATTATGACTATAATCCTGAAAAAGCCAAAGCATTGTTGAAAGAAGCTGGGTTTGAGAATGGTTTCGATACAGAAGTATGGGCGATGCCAGTTTCTCGTCCATATAACCCAAATGCACGTCGTATGGCGGAGCTTATCCAAGAAGATTGGAAAAAAGTGGGCGTAAATGCCAAAATTGTGAGTTATGAATGGGGTGAATACCTCAATCGTATGCGTAACGGTGAACACACCACTGGTATGATGGGCTGGAACGGTGACAATGGCGATCCAGATAATTTCTTAAATACCCTATTAAGTTGTACGGCGGTAAAACAAGGTTCTAACTATGCAAAATTCTGTCATAAAGATTTTGATAAGTTAATGACTGATGCAGTTCAAACAACGGATAAAGCAAAGCGCACTGAGCTTTATAAGCAAGCTCAAGTGCTTTTCAAAGAGCAAGCGCCATGGGTAACCATTGCTCACTCAACCACTTATTTCCCAGTTCGTAAGGAAGTAAAAGGTTATGAGATTAGCCCATTTAGCTTACATAATTTCTACGGTGTTGATTTAGAAACTAAATAAATTTTTGATTAACCATTGAAAACACGGCTGAAAGTTATTAGCCATTTGTAAAAAATTGGCTAAATTTGACCGCTTACGCCGTGTTTTTCATATTTTTCGTGGGACAAATAACGAGTACACCTAATGTTTTCATTTATTCTTAAACGTCTTTTTATGGTTATCCCAACTTTTATTGCGATAACTTTAATTACTTTTGCCTTAGTACATTTAATTCCTGGGGATCCAATCGAAATCCGTATGGGCGAGCGAGGTTTAGATCCCGTTGTTCATGCGCAGATGATGGCACAACTTGGCTTAGATTTACCGTTACATGAACAATATCTGAATTATATCAAAGGGGTATTTCAAGGGGATCTTGGCAATTCATTTCGTAATAATGCGCCTGTATTAAAAGAGTTTTTCACGCTGTTTCCCGCAACGGTGGAATTAGCATTTTTTGCATTGCTGTGGTCATTGATTTTTGGTATTGCTCTCGGTGTGATTGCTGCTGTGAAAAAAGATTCGTGGATTTCACACACAGTAACCACGTTATCTTTAACAGGTTACTCAATGCCAATTTTCTGGTGGGGCTTAATTTTAATTCTTTATATTTCCACCCCACTCGGTTTACCCGCTTCTGGGCGTTTGCCTTCCGAATATTGGATCGAAGCCGAAACAGGGTTTATGCTGTACGACACTTGGGTTTCGGATGAACCTGGTGCATTTATTGCGGCGATTAAATCATTGATTCTACCTTCAATTGTGTTAGGGACAATTCCACTGGCGGTGGTCACTCGTATGACTCGCTCTTCTATGCTTGAAGTATTGGGCGAAGACTATATTCGTACCGCAAAGGCAAAAGGTCTAAATACTATGCGTATCGTGATTGTACACGCACTACGTAATGCGTTGATTCCTGTAGTAACGGTTGTGGGACTTATTGTGGGGCAATTACTTTCAGGTGCAGTATTAACCGAAAATATTTTCTCTTGGCCAGGTATCGGTAAGTGGATTATTGATGCAATTAACGCACGTGATTATCCCGTCTTACAAGGCTCGGTGTTAATTATTGCGACGATTATTATTCTAGTGAATTTAACCGTAGATTTAATTTACGGTGTGGTGAATCCGAGAATCCGCCATTAGCAAGCTTGGACTTTAACAAGCGGTCAAATTTTCTCAAAATTTTGCAAATTTATTGAATGGAGTGAGATACATAATGTCTTCAACAACCCTTTCGGCACCTGTTCCGAAAACGCCATTACAAGAGTTTTGGTATTACTTTTGCCAAAATCGTGGTGCAGTTATCGGGCTTGCCTTTATTGCAATTGTCTTTTTTGCAACAGTATTTGCAGCTTGGGTCGCCCCTTTTGACCCGATCGAGCAAAATCGTAATGCATTGCTATTACCCCCTGTGTGGGTTGAAGGTGGCAATGCTACTTATCTATTAGGTACGGATGATATTGGACGAGATATACTGTCTCGTATTATCTATGGCGCACGCTTATCCGTATTTATTGGCGTGGTCATCGTTGTGCTATCCTGCGTATTCGGTGTGATTTTAGGTTTGCTTGCGGGCTATTACGGTGGTGTGATCGATATTGTGATTATGCGTTTTGTGGATATTATGTTAGCGATTCCGAGCCTACTCCTCACTATTGGCGTGGTAACGATTTTAGGCCCCTCACTGATTAATGCCGCAATTGCAATTGCGATCGTTTCGATTCCGAGCTATGTGCGCTTAACCCGAGCCTCCGTAATGAGTGAGAAAAATCGTGATTATGTGGTCGCAAGCCGAGTGGCTGGTGCTGGTGTATTACGTTTAATGTTTATTGTAATTTTACCTAACTGTCTTGCTCCTCTTATCGTGCAAATGACGATGGGGATTTCTAATGCGATTTTAGAACTTGCGGCACTCGGTTTCTTAGGTATTGGCGCACAACCGCCAACACCAGAACTGGGTACGATGTTGGCGGAATCTCGTGGTTTTATGCAATCAGCAAACTGGTTGGTAACTATTCCAGGGCTAGCGATTTTATCACTAGTATTAGCATTTAATTTAATGGGCGATGGCTTACGTGATGCGCTCGATCCAAAACTTAAACAATAGGAGAGCAAGATGGCTTTATTAACGGTAGATCAGCTTTCTGTACATTTTGGTGATGAGAAAGCGCCATTTAAAGCGGTTGATCGTGTGAGCTATACGATCAATGAAGGCGAAGTATTAGGTATCGTGGGTGAATCAGGCTCAGGGAAATCGGTAAGCTCACTGGCCATTATGGGCTTAATTGATTTTCCTGGACGAGTTACTGCCAATTCACTTGAATTTAACGGTAATAATTTATTGGCGTTAAAACCGAAAGAAAAACAGAAAATCGTAGGTGCAGATGTTTCGATGATTTTCCAAGATGCGATGACTAGCCTAAATCCAAGCTATACGGTTGGCTTTCAAATTATGGAAGCGCTGAAAGTACATCAAGGCGGTTCAAAAGCGGAACGTCGTGAACGTGCGATTGAATTACTGACCATGGTGGGGATTCCCGATCCTAAATCTCGTTTGGAAGTGTATCCACATCAACTCTCGGGCGGTATGAGCCAGCGAGTGATGATTGCGATGGCGATTGCGTGTAATCCCAAATTATTAATTGCGGATGAACCAACCACCGCATTAGACGTAACTATTCAAGCGCAAATTATTGATTTATTACTTGAGCTACAACGCAAAGAAAATATGGCGTTAATTTTGATTACGCACGATTTAGCGTTAGTAGCAGAATCAGCTCATCGCATTATCGTTATGTATGCAGGGCAGGTAGTAGAAGAAGGCAAAGCGGAATTGATTTTTAAAGCCCCGCTTCATCCTTATACCCAAGCATTGTTAAAAGCCTTGCCGGAATTTGCCGAAGGTAAATCCCGTTTGCAATCGCTGTCTGGCGTGGTGCCTGGCAAATATGACCGACCGCAAGGCTGTTTGCTCAACCCACGTTGTCCATATGCAACGGATAAATGCCGTGAGTATGAGCCTGCTTTACAAGTATTAAATGGACGCCAAGTGAAATGCCATTTCCCATTAGATGAAAATGGTAAGCCAACAATCAAGCAATAACGGAGAAGCGAAATGACTGATTTGCAAAAAAATGAACAAAACGCACCGCTTCTTGATGCGAAAAATCTGAAAAAATACTATCCCGTGAAGCAAGGTCTGTTTGCTAAGCCGAAGACGGTTAAAGCAGTAGATGGTGTTTCATTCCAGTTGGAACGTGGCAAAACGCTGGCAGTGGTAGGCGAGTCTGGTTGTGGAAAATCCACACTGGGGCGAATGCTCACAATGATTGAAAGCCCAAGTGAAGGTGAACTGTTCTATCAAGGGCAGAATTTTTTGGTAAATGACAAACAAACAACAGCATTACGCCGTAAAAAAATTCAGATTGTGTTTCAAAACCCTTATAGTTCACTGAATCCTCGTAAAAAAGTAGGTAGTATTTTAGAAGAACCGCTTTTAATCAATACTGATTTGTCGGCGGCAGAACGTAAAGCAAAAGTGCTGGAAATGATGGGAAAAGTCGGCTTAAGACCAGAATTTTACGACCGCTATCCACATATGTTTTCAGGTGGGCAACGTCAGCGAATTGCGATTGCCAGAGGCTTGATGCTCAACCCTGATATTGTGGTGGCAGATGAGCCTGTTTCGGCATTGGATGTATCCGTTCGGGCGCAAGTACTGAATTTGATGATGGATTTGCAACAAGATCTTGGGCTGTCTTATGTGTTTATTTCTCACGATCTTTCAGTGGTAGAACATATTGCTGATGAAGTGATGGTAATGTATCTAGGGCGAGTGGTGGAGCAAGGTGATACTAAAACGATTTTTAGTAACCCTCGTCATCCTTATACCCAAGCGTTATTATCAGCGACACCACGTTTGAATCCCGCACAACGACGTGAGCGAATTAAATTAACAGGTGAACTACCTAGTCCATTAAATCCGCCGAAAGGTTGTGCATTCCATGCCCGTTGTCGTTTAGCAACTGAACAATGTAAAGTGGAACAGCCTCAGCTGAAAAGCTATCAAGATGGTACCAAAATTGCCTGTTTTATGGTGGAGTAATGAGCTAAATTGTATGTTAGATAAGCGGTCATTTTTTGCGAAAATCAGCGAAAGATGACCGCTTGTTTTTTTAGGTAAAAAGGAGCTAAAGCAGTTGCTGAAGGCTTTCGATGAGGTAATCAAGAATAGATTTGCCTGTATGTAACTTTGTGCTAAGCATTCGTTGTACATTTGCATGGTGAATGTTGAGCTGTTGGTTAAGATCGGGTTCGTTGGTTAAATGCCATTGCTGACCAAGACGGGCAACAATATCCGATAAATCATAAGTAGCTTGGGTTTCGGCACGAATATTGATCCAGAAATCGGCATTGGGTTGAGATTGTGGCAGTTTATGGATATTTGATCCCAGCCAGACAAGCTTACCTTCCCCAACGGGATCGAGCGTCGCAAGCAGACGTACTCGATAACCTCTGTCGGTTAGTTGGTGTGAGAGATGTGCTGCATTCCAGCCGCCTAAACTATGACCAATAATATAAATAAGATCTTGTGGCTGAATTTTGAGTAGTATGTTTAATTCAATATCCCGCAGATGAAAAATATGATTATAACCCAGTGTATGAAGCTGGATTTGTTCATGATGTGCAAGACAGGCTTGAATTTTTCTTTTGAGTTTTCGTTCTGCAATGCTGATATTTCTTAGTGGGCCAACAAAATAATAAGGCTCTTGATCAGCTGCTCCTCCAATTAAGAAAATATGCGCATTGCGATAAAAGGGTGATCGCATATTACCTCCTAAAATAAAAATGCGTGGCTAACCACGCATTTTTTATACCGCAGCATTTACTACAATTTCAACCTTCCAGTTTGGATTTGCTAATCGCGCTTCTACTGCTACGCGTGGTGGAGCATTATTTTCTGCAACCCATTCGTCCCACGCTCGGTTCATTTCATCATAATAAGCCATATTGGCGAGATAGACAGTTGCCATTAAGATTTTGCTTTTGTCAGTGTTCGCTTTTGCTAAAAATTTATCAATTTCAGCCAAGACTTGTTTGGTTTGTTGATAAGCATCTTGTGTGTCATCTGTTGGCACTTGACCAGCTAAATAAGCCACGCCATTGTAAATGGCGACTTCAGAAAAGCGTTTACTCACATCAATACGTTGAATCATAATCTTCCTACTTTTGAAATAAAACAAGCGGTAGAAATTTGCAAAAAATTCGAAATTATGTAGCAAATGCACCAAAGAGCTTGTGTAACTGCTACAGTTTATCAAAAAAACTGCAAAATCCGACCGCTTGTTAATGTTAAATTAGCGTTATTCTACTTTAACAATCCAGCCTTCTGGGGCTTCTACATCACCAAATTGGATACCTGTTAATTCTGCATATAAACGTTTAGTTACGGGGCCAACTTCTGTTTCTGAATAGAATACGTGGAAGTTGTCATTATGCTGAATACCGCCAACTGGGGTAATCACCGCGGCAGTACCACAAGCGCCTGCTTCTGCAAATTGATCTAATTGATCGATATAAACATCGCCTTCAATTGTTTCCATACCTAAACGCTCTTTTGCGATATGTAATAAAGAGTATTTAGTAATACTTGGTAAGATTGATTCGGAAATTGGGGTAATAAATTTATTGTCTTTCGTAATACCAAAGAAATTTGCTGCACCCACTTCTTCAATTTTGCTATGCGTTTTTGGATCTAGGTAGATTGCATCAGCAAATTTACGTATTGTACTACCTTGCTGTACCGCTAATTCGTGAGGTAATAAACTCGCTGCGTAGTTACCACCTACTTTCACACCACCCGTTCCCATTGGTGCCGCACGGTCGTAATTTGTTGTGATAAAGTTAGACGGTGCTAAACCACCTTTAAAATAAGCGCCAACAGGGCAACAGAATACCGAGAAAATATATTCAGGTGCAGCTTTTACACCGATATTTTCGCCAACACCAATTAAGAATGGACGTAAGTAAAGGGTTGCGCCAGAACCATAAGGGCCTAACCAATCTTGGTTTGCTTTTACGACCTCTTTACAAGCGCGCACAAATAATTCGGTAGGTACTTCAGCCATTAATAAACGGCGAGCAGTGCCTTGCATACGTTTTGCATTTTCTTCAGGGCGGAATAAGTTAATTGAACCGTCTTTGCAACGATAAGCTTTTAAACCTTCGAAACATTGTTGACCGTAGTGAAGTGCAGTTGAACCTTCGTGAATATGGAGTATATTATCGGTAGTTAATTGACCTTCATCCCATTTACCGTCTTTCCAGTGCGCGATAAAGCGATATTCAGTTTTGATGTAAGAGAAGCCTAAATTAGCCCAATCTAAATCTTTTAAAGCCATTTTGTTGTGTCCTTATTGTTATTTATTACAAATGAATTTTTACATTGTAAGCCAAAAATGAATAAGAATGTAAGAGCTGAAAGCGTATTTTTATAAAAAAAGCCCAAGCAATTTGCTTGGGCTAGCTAGGTACTGTTGCTCAAATAATAAATAAGCATCAACAGCCCCTATTTATCAAAGAATTAAGCATGTTTTGCTGCAACTTCTTTTAATAAGGTTTGTAATTCACCTTTTTGGAACATTTCCAACACGATATCACAGCCACCAACTAATTCGCCTTCTACCCATAATTGTGGGAAAGTTGGCCAGTTTGCAAATTTTGGTAATTCCGCACGAATATCTGGGTTAGTTAAAATATCTACATAACCAAATGGCACTTGGCAGTTAATTACCGCTTCTACGGCACGCGCAGAGAATCCACATGAAGGGAATTTTGGCGAACCTTTCATATAAAGCAGAATTGGGTTTTCGCTAATTTGTTTTTTGATTTTTTCAATTGTGTTGATAGTTTCCATGATAACCTCTAGTGATTAATACTTGAGTAATTATATCAGACTTTTAATGCTATCCAAATAGCCTTTTCGCCTTATAACAAAATATCTCGTCTGCCAGCAAACGAATGAGAAAGCGTCGTTCCATCAACCATTTCAAGTGAGCCACCTACTGGAATGCCGTGTGCGATTCGGGTGACTTTCACGTTATGAATACGACACATTTCTGCAATGTAATTGGCGGTCGCATCGCCTTCAATGGTTGGATTGGTAGCGAGAATCACTTCGTGAAAAGACTCATTCCCTAAACGCTGTTGCAATAAATCTAAACCGATCTCTCTTGGACCGATTCCATCCAGTGGTGAAAGATGCCCCATTAATACGAAATAGCGCCCTGAGAATTGCCCTGTTTGTTCAATCGCTTGAATATCTTCAGGCATTTCAACCACACAAAGTTGACCGCTCATTTGACGGCGAGGATTTTTACAAATATTGCATTCTTCCTCTTCGGTAAAAGTACGGCAAGAACGGCAATGCCCAATATGGGTCATCGCTTCATTTAATGCTTTAGATAAATTCACACCGCCAGAACGATTGCGTTGTAATAAATGGTATGCCATACGTTGAGCGGATTTGGGACCAACACCAGGTAATGCACGCAAGGCTTCCATTAGGTTTTCGAGTAAAGGACTAATTTGCATAGATAGGAATGGGTAATTGAAAATTAATAATGGATAGCTTTAACTATCCATTATCGCTAAATTAGAATGGGAATTTCATACCTGGTGGTAATTGCATACCTGCAGTTACACTCGCCATTTTTTCTTTTTGCATTTCTTCTGCACGGCGAACGGCATCATTGAATGCTGCAGCAACTAAATCTTCAACCATTTCTTTGTCATCTTCCATTAATGAAGGATCGATCTCAATACGACGGCAGTTATGTGCACCATTGATTGTAACTTTAACTAAGCCCGCGCCAGATTCGCCTGTTACTTCAAGTTGTGCGATTTCTTCTTGCATTTTTTGCATACGCTCTTGCATTTGCTGAGCTTGTTTCATTAAACCGCCTAAGCCGCCTTTTCCAAACATTACATTTTCCTCAATTTTCATAATAAAAATAATACAGTTTATTTTACTTAAGCCACCTACTTTAGGCAAGCGGTTATAATTTGCCTAATTTTTGCAAAATAGTGTTTTTGTGTCGCGATTGTCCTTGTGTTGTTTGTAGAGGAGAACGGTGTTCGCCCTTATTATGTTCATTACAAATGGTTTAGGCGAATGCAATTCGCTTCTAGATTATTGCAACAGATTTGCTTTCTTGTACATATGCTAAATCATTTCGAAAAATGACCGCTTATTGCAAAAAAATAGGCTCCATTTTAGGAGCCTATTTAGTGGCTTATTCAATCGAGAATTTCACAGGAACGGTAACACTACTTGGGAACCCTAGCGGTGGTGGCGATACTTTGGTGCCTTGTGCCGCTTTTACCGCTGCGTTATCCAAATTACTATTTCCAGAACTGTTTAATACTTTTACATTCGTCAGTTCGCCCGATGAAGAAACGTTGAAGCCGATAGTTACGATACCTGTTTTACGCATCATTTTTTCTCGAGCAGGGTAGGCGTTGTTCGCTCGGCGTTGTAAAGCGCGTTGTAATGCCGCTTTATAAGCACCGATTTCGCTACCCGAGCTACCACTACCGCTTCCACCAGCCGCACCATTAGTCGAGCCGTTTGCAGAAGTGCCATTTGGATTGCCATCAGGTCTGCCGTTTGGAATCCCAGCTCGCATTTGTGTACCTTGTATTGCATTTGGAATCGCTTTTGCGACAATACCTTGTTTTGCTTCAGGCCCTTTTTCTAAGGCTTTGATTGGCTTCTCTTTAGGTTTCTCTTTTTTCGGTTTTTCTTTTGGCTTTTCTTGCTCTTTAGGTTTTTCTTTCGGTTTTGGTTTTTCCTTTTCCTTCGGCTTTTCTTTTGGTTTTTCTTTTGGTTTTGGTTGAGGCTTTGGCTCAGGAATTGCTTCAGCTTCAGGTTCTGGTTCAGGCTCTTTTTGTTCTGGCTCTGGTTCCGTTTGAATAGGATCTTCTTCAGCTACTGCCACCTGTGGTTGCTCAAGCAAAGCCGCAACTAATTCCATTGACATCACTTCTTCATCAGGTTTGCCATCTGAATGAGATGTTTTTACCATGGTTGCAAAACCAGCAAAAATTACCGTATGAATAAGCACAGAACCAATTAAACCAATACGAGAATGTTTTTTCTTCATACTCGTATCCTATTTTTGGGCTGTGTCTTTTTTTGTTACAATCGCCACATTTTTTATTTCATTCGCAGAAAGCACGTCAGTGAGTTCGACAAATTTTTCAAATGCCACCGCGCCATCTACTTTTAAAGCTACTTTTTGTGTTTTATCCCACGTTGCAATCTCGTTGGTGAGTGCTTCTTTAGTAATCGGCTGATCATTGAAATAAAACTCGTTGTTTTCGGTGATTGTAAGAAGTTTTGCTAATTCGTCCGCTTTCATCGCTTGGGTTGTTGTTGCTTTCGGTACGTTTACTTGAATTTTCCCTTGAGAAATAAACGATGCGGTCACCAATACAATTGCCAATAGCACCAACATAATGTCGATGAACGGAATAATATTAATTTCGTCAAATTTTTTCATAAGAAACCTGATCTATTTGTAAAAAATAACAGAAATTGAACCGCTTATTGATTAGCGTTACGAGCTTGAATAGCTTGCCATTTAAGTTTGCTTTCATCTACTTTACGATTAAAACCGCTATAGAACATCATCGCAGGGATTGCTACTAAGATACCAGCTGCTGTTGCTTTTAAGGCAAGTGAGAGGTGAACCATAATTGATGCTGCATCAATTTCGCCACCAGAGTGACCTAAATGATAGAAGGTAAGTAAGATACCTAATACGGTACCTAATAAACCGATATAAGGAGCATTAGCACCAATAGTTGAGATGGTGGTGAGATTACGAGTTGTATCAATTTCTAAATCTTGGAGGGTTTCATATTTTGTGACATCAAGCTGTTTATAAAAGAGTACACGCTCAATAATTTTCCACACTAATATAACACTCATTAATAATAATAAACCTAAAATTAAGTAGTCTACATGACCTTGTAACAGTTCAAGCATTTGTTCCATAAAATCCTCGGAGACGATCTAAATATAAATTACAGATAATTCTGTCATAATGAAAATGGTTCGTAATTATACTAACTAAGGCAAAAAATTCAACTCGTAATAATAGGTATTCTCGTTTATTTTTTTAAAATAGATTGTGATATATTCAGCCATTTTTTAACTCACTAACAAAATTTGAGAATAAATTTATGAGCGATACATTTATTGAAATTAGTCCGCAACAAGCATGGGAATTAATCAACAGTGAAGGAGCAACCTTAGTCGATGTGCGTGATACACGCCGTTATATTTATAGCCACCCGCAAGATGCGTTCCATTTAACGAATGAAAACTATGGGCGTTTTTTAGATCAAGTGGATTACGAAGAACCCGTGGTGGTGATTTGTTATCACGGGGTGAGTAGCATGCATACTGCACAATTTTTAGTAGAACAAGGTTTTGAGCGTGTGTATAGCGTGAAAGGCGGTTTTGATGCTTGGGAACGAAATGGGCTTCCGATTGAAACGGCTTATTAAAAATAGGCTATAATATGGCTCATTTGCATGAGAGGAAATCGTATGAATTATTTTGTCAATGTTACTGAAAACAATTTTAGTGAAGTATGGAATGCAACAGCACAAGTGCCTGTGGTATTTAATTTTATCTCCACACGAGAGCCTGCTTCACTGGAAATGGATGCGTTATTACGCCGTTTAGCGGATGAAAATCCTGCGCAATTTTTATTGGCAACGGTAAATTGTGACGAACAGCAAGCTTTGGCAAGCCAATTTAGAGTGCAAGTAGTGCCAACCATGTATCTATTTGCAGGTGGGCAGCCTATTGATGTCATTCAAGGTACGATCTCTGAACAAGAAATGCGTGTGAGATTAGCAAATATTCTGCCGAAAGAAGAAGATCTTAAATTTAATCAGGCATTGGAATTATTACAGGATCAGCGCTATGAAGAAGCACTACCTTTATTAAAAGCTGCTTGGGAAATGAGCAATAAAAAAAATAGTGATTTTGCGCTACTATATGCTGAAACTTTTATTGTGATGAAGAAAATAGAGGAAGCGCGCGAAATTTTAAAACAAATTCCAATCCAAGATAGAGATAGCCGTTGGAATGGTTTGCAAGCGCAAATTGACTTATTAGAACAAGCAAATGAATCGCCTGAATTACAGCAGTTACAAGCGGATTATGCGAATCAAAAAACGCCTGAAATTGCGATTCGTTTAGCCAATCAGTTACACCAAGCACATAAAAATGAGGAAGCGTTAAGTTTATTATTTGATTGGCTTAAATCTGATTTAAATGTGGCAAATGGCGAACTAAAAAGTCAATTTTTAGCGATTCTTGCGGCTCTGGGTAATGATCCTATTGTAGCTAAATTTAGACGCCAACTTTATTCCCTACTTTATTAGAAGCAAAAAATGAGGTAGAGCCAATCGCTCACCTCATTTTTGATTATTGGTAAATAATCCGAAAAATTAGACCGCTTGTTGCAATTTTAATGTAGCTGCATCATTCGCTTCTTGTAATACCGTTGCTAAATCATCACCTCCTGCCGCAGCCACTGCCGCCGCAAAAACGCCTTCTACTAACGGCGCGTAACTAATCGCGGTTTTTTCTGCTTTTTCTGGCTCAAGTAAATCAATTGCGGTTTCCGCACTTAAAATAGCGCTACCGAGATCGACAAAAACCGCAACGCCATCTTCACTGAATACCTCTTCAATTGCATTCATAATTTTTACTGCATCGGTGCCAATCGGATTATCAATATCGTCAATCCCTGCTGCAACTGCAATGTGACACGCTCCTTGTGTCATTTGGCGGGCAATCTCTGCCACCCCCTCTCCAAGTTGTTTACTGTGTGAAACAATGACTAGATTAACCATTTCTACTCCTATTCAACCGCTTCGCTTAAGGCTTTGATTAAATAATAACTCGACATTGCACCTGGATCCGCATGCCCAATGCTTCGTTCACCCAAATAGCTTGCTCGCCCTTTTTTCGCAATCATCGGCACAGTGGCGTTTGCAAAATTTTCGGCTTTTTTGACCGCTTGTTTGAGTAATTCGGCTTCTGGTTGTGATTGGTTAGCTTGCGCTAATTCGCTTAATAGGGGTAGCCACACATCACACATGGTTTTATCGTTAAGTTCGGCTCGTCCTCGAGCCACAATACCTGCCACGCCTGCGTTGAAAAAATCTAATAATTCCGTAAAACTGAGTTGCTCTTTATCATTTACAACGGTAGCACCTTTAATAAACAACGTGCCGTATAGTGGACCACTCGCACCACCGACTTGCGAAAGTAGAGTCATACCAACGGTTTTTAGGATTGTGCCAATATCTTTATCATGCACCGTCTCGACCTTTTCCAAGGCTTTGCTAAAACCTCGTTGCATATTTAAACCATGATCACCATCACCGATTTCGGTATCTAATTGAGTGAGAAAATCACGCTGTTCTGTCATCGTTTTTTCACAGTTTGCCAGCCATTGCAGAATTTGTTGTTTTGAAATTGTCATTTTACACTCCCCAACGTAATGCAGGCGTATTAACTGGTGCATCCCAAAGTGCGAGATCGTGATCATCTACTTTCAATAAGGTAATTGAGACGCCTTGCATATCTAATGAAGTGCAGTATGAACCAACTAAATTACGCTCAATCGTTAAGCCAAATTGTTCGCAACAATCCGCTAGTACGTTGTAAACGCCATATAACTCAGAAAGTGGCACTGCCCCTAAATTATTGACTAATGCAATCACCCGATCACCTTTTTGTAAGGCTTGTTTTTTATCTAATACTTCATGCCATTGTTGGCTGTCATTATCCCAACGGCGTACAGTGCGCTCATAATCACCATGTGCAATCAGCGTTTCAAACATCTGTTTAACAGTTTGATCTAAATTTTCAAACGAGCGACGTTCGATACCAGGTTCACCGTGAATTCCTACCCCAAATTCCATTTCATTTTCAGCTAAATTGAACGACGGTTTACCTGCGGCTGGGACAGTACAAGCACCAAGCGCAATACCAATTGAATGCCCCGCATTATTTAATTTATAACCGAGTTCGGCTAGCTGCGTTAAGTTGTAGCTTTTATCTGCAGCAGCGCCTAATAATTTTTCGATTAATACCGTATTTGCGACACCACGTCGACCTGCGGTATAAAGGCTGTCTTTTACTGCAACATCGTCATCAATTAAAACGGTCGCAACTTGTACGCCACTATCGGCGAGTAACTCTGTGGCGGTTTCGAAATTTAATACATCACCTGTATAGTTTTTTATTAAGAGCAACACGCCTTCACCGCTATCGACACTTAAACCGCATTCAAACATTTGATCTGGCGTGGGCGAAGTGAAAATCGCACCAGGGCAAGCACCATCAAGCATTCCTTGTCCTACAAAGCCTGCGTGCATTGGTTCATGGCCGCTTCCACCACCCGAAATCAGCGCCACTTTTCCTGCAATTGGAGCATCTGCACGGCGTATATAAGTTGGTTCGAGATTTAGCGTAAGAGTAGAGTGAGCTTTGGCAAAACCAGTTAATTGTTCTTGTAAGATGGTTTCGATTGAATTGATAAGTTTTTTCATCGGTATCTATCCTTTTAAAAGTGAAATTTATCCCAATTTAAGCAAAATCTTGCTCGAATTTCTGTTAGCTAGTTCACAAAAGCGAAAAAAACTGAGTGAAAACGAAAATAGAGTTACAACCAAATTTACGTTAAAATAGTCGTCAATATTTATTGAGAAGGATTAAAAAATGACAGCTAAACACGCAAAACTTTTAATTTTAGGTTCAGGCCCTGCTGGATATACCGCTGCAGTTTATGCCGCACGAGCAAACTTAAATCCTGTATTAGTAACAGGTATGCAACAAGGTGGACAATTAACTACAACCGATGAAATTGAGAACTGGCCTGGTGAATATGAACATACCACTGGTACAGGTTTAATGGATAAAATGCTGAAACATGCGGAAAAGTTTAATACGGAAATCGTGTTCGACCACATCAACAGTGTCGATTTATCTAAGCGCCCATTTACGTTAACAGGCGATATTCAAACATTTACTTGTGATGCATTAATTATTGCGACAGGTGCTTCAGCAAAATATTTAGGTTTGCCTTCAGAAGAAGCATTTAAAGGGAAAGGCGTATCGGCTTGTGCAACGTGTGATGGATTCTTCTACCGTAATAAACCTGTTGCAGTTGTAGGGGGCGGTAATACGGCTGTGGAAGAAGCGCTATATCTTGCGAATATCGCTAGCGAAGTGCATTTAGTACACCGCCGTGATAGCTTCCGAGCGGAGAAAATTTTATTAGGTCGCTTACAAAAACGTGTCGAAGAAGGCAAAATTATTCTGCACACTGACAGAACGGTAGAGGAAGTGCTTGGTGATAATATGGGCGTAACAGGTGTACGTTTAGCTTCAACTAAAGACGATAGCAAAGAAGAAATCAAAGTAGATGGTTTCTTCGTGGCGATCGGTCATGCGCCAAACACTGCGATTTTTGATGGGCAGCTTGAGTTAGATAACGGCTATATCAAAGTAAAATCAGGCTTAGAAGGCAATGCAACTGCAACCAGCGTAGAAGGCGTATTTGCCGCAGGTGATGTAATGGATCACAATTATCGTCAAGCGATCACTTCAGCAGGTACAGGCTGTATGGCTGCATTAGATGCAGAACGTTTCTTAGATGCGTTAGAAGCCTAATATTTTTACGGAACATCAGTTTTATTTAAACAAGCGGTTTAATTTTTTAAGAATTTTGCAATGTTAATTTGAGTTGATGTTCCGTGTTTTTTATAAAGGAAACCTTATGAATTTTACTGTGATTATTCCCGCTCGATATGCTTCAAGCCGTTTGCCTCGCAAACCGTTGTTAGATATTGCGGGTAAACCGATGATTCAACACGTGTGGGAAAAAGCGCAACAAGCGGGTGCCACTCGAGTGATTATTGCAACCGACCACGCAGAAATTGAAGCAACAGCGAAAGCATTTGGTGCGGAAGTGTGTATGACTTCGGAACAACATAATTCAGGTACAGAGCGCTTGGCGGAAGTGATTGAAAAAATGCAGATTGCCGATGATGAAATTATCGTAAATGTGCAAGGTGATGAGCCTCTGATTCCGCCTGTGATTGTGGCGCAAGTGGCAGAGAATTTGGGACGCTGTAACGTGAATATGGCGACGTTAGCGGTAAAATTAGCAACCAAAGAAGAACTTTTTAACCCGAACGCCGTCAAAGCGTTGGCTGATCAAAACGGTATGGCGCTTTATTTTTCTCGTGCACCAATTCCGTTTGCGCGTGATCATTTTGTCGATTGCGATGATGCTTTTGTCGCAAGCCAAAATTACCTACGCCATATTGGAATCTACGCTTATCGTGCAGGATTTGTAAAGCAATATGTTGCGTGGCAACCAACGCAATTAGAGCAGTTGGAATCGTTAGAACAATTACGTGCGTTATGGTACGGAGAAAAAATTCATATCGAACTGGCAAAACAAGCACCGCAAGTGGGAGTGGATACGCCAGAAGATTTGGAACGAGTTCGCCGCATTCTTGCTTAGAGGCGGCACAAACAAGCGGTCTAAATTGCAAAAAATTTTGCAAATCAGACCGCTTAATTATCTAGGCTAACAAAGCCTGTAAATAAAACGTGCTTAGGCACATTTCTCGGAGTAAACCTATGCTAGGAAACATTTTAGGCTCTATCGCATCATCTGTATTAAGCAGCGGTAATGGCAATCAATCAACAGCATTTCAATTAATTCAAGCATTGCTACAATCTCAAGGTGGCGTGGAAGGTTTAATTGCAAAATTGCAACAAGGTGGATTAGGCGACTTGTTAAAAACATGGATCAGTGCAGACGAAGAAAATGCCCCAGTTTCTGGCGAGCAAATCGCAAATGTATTTGGTCAAGAAAATCTTCAAGCTGCGGCACAAGAAGCGGGCGTAGAAGAGAAAGATGCGGGTGATTTATTAGCGGAGTTTTTACCAAAAATCGTTGATACTTTAACACCAAACGGTCAATTACCAGACCTAAACAACCTAAATACTAACGACTTATTAGCGCAAGCAGCAAAAGGCGTATTAGGTAAATTATTTAGCTAATTAAAATAGGGAGAAGATTGTTCTCCCTATTTTTTAGAATAAAGTAATGCTTTAGCATGATTTTTCTAAAGGCTTCAATTTCTCCGTTATACGAGCGCCAAATCCCCAAACCTCATATTCAGTCACATATTGGGCTAAGATAGCTCGAACAATATTAAGTTCTGCTTGAGTTGCAAAAATTTATCAAATTTTAACCGCTTGCAAGACCTTATTCACTTTTCTTGCAAATTTTTAACGTCTCTCTAATCAATTCTAATGCGATAGTGCCTTCTGGTGGTAATTCGGGAAGTACTTCATCACAATCAAACCATTTCGCATCAAAAATTTCTTCCTCTTGAAGCGAAATCTCACCGCTTGCATAATCGGCAAGAAAGCCGAGCATTAGTGAATTTGGGAATGCCCACGGTTGGCTACCAAAATAGCGAATATTTTTGATTTTTAAACCGCTTTCTTCCCATACTTCACGTTCTACCGTTTGTTCAATTGGTTCGCCAGCCTCAACAAAACCTGCGAGCGTGGTGTAAATCGTGCCTTTGTGGCGTAGATGATTTGCCAGCAAAATTTGACGTCCACGGCGTACTGCAACAATGATTGAAGGACTGATTGTAGGATAACTACGCAGTTCGCAATGCGGACAATGTACTGCAATTTCGTTTGGTGCTAGTTCGGTCGATGAAGCGCATCTGCCACAAAATTTATGGGTATTGATAAAATGGTTGAGAGACACTGCTCGATGTAACAAATGCACCAATTCAGCAGGGCGGGCAATCTGTGAACGCAGATTGACTATGCTAAAATTTGGTAAATTTTTGACCGCTTGATCATCTAATTGAATCAGAAAAACAGGCAAATTTTGGTAGCTACCAATGTGTAATTTAGGGAATGCAGTTAAGCCCAATTGTTCCGCTTTTCCAAATGGGATTTCATCATTGTGTAGTGCGAGATTAAATTGATGAACTAAAATCCAATAAGCGCTCATAGCTGCTCCTCTCTTAGATGACTAAACCAAGTTGTTGAAATAGCTGATGTTTTTCTGTTTCTGTTAAAATACGATATTCACCACTGGCTAACTCGCCAAGCTGAAATTGCCCCAAACCCACTCGAATTAAACGTAAAGTTGGAAAGCCAATATGTGCGGTCATGCGGCGCACTTGGCGGTTTCTTCCTTCATGAATTTTTAGCTCAATCCAACTGGTTGGAATGGTTTTTCGCTCACGAATTTTAGGCGCTGTATGCCATTGGTAATTTGGCGCACTAATCGCGCGAGCTTTCGCAGGTTTGGTTAAACCGTCTTTGAGTTCAACTCCTTTTTCTAATTTCCGTAAATCTTCTAGGGCTGGAATCCCTTCTAGCTGTGCTAAATAGGTTTTTTGCTTTTCAAATTTGGGGTTCGCTAAACGGTGTTGAATTTCGCCATTATTGGTGAGTAACAATAGCCCCTCACTATCACGATCAAGACGTCCAACAGGATAAATATGCGGAATAGGAATAAAGTCCTTCAGCGTTTGTCGCCCTTGTTCGTCGGTGAATTGCGTCAGTACATCAAATGGCTTGTTAAACAGCACCACAATCGTATCTGCAAACGAAAGCTGAGGTTTAAGCGGTCGTTTTTTGGCATTTTTTTGCAAATGGCTTCTGTTTGTTGCAGAAGCACGCTGATTTTTTTGATTAAATTGGGGTTTAAACAACATCATTTAATCCACTTATCTTGATCTTGTTTTCGCTCAAATTCGGCTTCAAACGTATTGCTATTTTGTTGCGAAAATTGACCGCTTGCAAACTGGTTAACACGAACTTTCGTTTTAAAGAATTTGAGAAGATAACGTTCGACAATATGGCGAGTAACGGGTAGCATTAATAAAATTGCAATAATATCGCTTAAAAAGCCAGGGATAATCAAAAAGATACCCGCTAAAATAAATAGTAGAGAGCTAATCACTGCCTGTGTCGGGATTTTACCTTGGCTTAGCTCGCTTCGAACCGAATAAATTGCATATAAACCACGCAATTTAACAAACCAGAGCCCTAGGACTGAAATTCCAATCAGTAATAGCATTAACGGCAAAATACCGATATGTGAACCAATGCTAACTAACAATGAAATTTCACAGTAGATATACAGAAAAATTCCGAACAAAATAAGTAAAAATGGCATAACAGTTCCTTTTGGGTTAGGCTAAATTGAGCGTTTTTTGCGCTTTTTGCGTTAAATTCTCCGCACCTTTTGCACGCATCACAATATTATCTTCGCTACGAATCCCGCCAAATGGCTTAAATTCAGCAATTTTTTGCCAATTAATATGGCGTGCAAGTGGACTATTTTGCAATGGATTTAGCAACATATCAATGAAATAGAAACCAGGTTCAATCGTCAGCACCATATTTTCTGCCAAATCACGAGTACAACGTAGACTTGAATAAACCGCAGGTGGTGCTTTGTGTGTGCCACGATGATTTTGCTGAAAGCCAGCGACATCATGCACTTGAAGTCCAAGCAAATGCCCTAAACCGTGCGGGAAAAAAGCTCTGGAAATGCCCTCTTCAAAAATCTGTTCAGGCGCAAGGCGCACAAAATCATGCTGTGCGAGCATTTCAGCAATCCATTGGTGCATTTGTGTGTGGTAGCTCAAATAATTTACGCCTACGCTAAGTTGCTCAATTATTGCCTGTTTAAATTGCTCCATTTTGGCGATAAGTTCGGCAAATTCACTGTGCGGATCAGTCGCATAAGTGCGCGTAATATCAGATGCATAGCCGTGCAGGCTAGCACCAGCATCAATCAGAAAGCTCTTTGGCTTTGATGCTGGAGTAAAATCAAGCTGGGTGTAATGTAAAATAGCTGAATGCTGATTGACTGCCACAATATTGCCGTATGGCACGTTGAGATCTGATTGTTGGCTGGCTTTTAGATAAGCGAGATTTATCTCAAATTCACTTCTGCTTTCAAAAAAAGCTTGTTTTGCCGCTTGGTGTCCTTTTAACGCTGCGAACTGTGCTTGATAAATACATTCGATTTCAAATTCACTTTTAATTGAGCGGTCGAAATGCAGTTGATTCAGCAGTTTTTGCGGATTGATTTGCTCAAAACCAAGCGATTTTGCTAAGTTTTCATCTTCGCCAATAAAGGCACAAGCGGTCGGGTTTTGGATAAATTTTGCAATTTGCTCGCTGTTTCGTATGATCACCCACTGAAATTCATCAGCAAAGAAAGCATCGGTTGGTGTAACGGGCGGAGTGTGCCAGTAATCATCAGGTGTATAAAAGTAAACGGTGGGTTTATTTTTGCCATCTAAAAATAACCAACAATTTTCTGCTGTCGGAAATGGAAAGAAATAGTTAAAATGTGGGTTTATTTTGAACGGGGCAGTTTGGTCGTCTAAAAAATGGTATTTAGCGGCACCTGAATAAATCCATAATCCTTGGAGAAAACTCGTTTCTAAAAGAGATTGGACTCGCTGTTGTAGTCTGTAAATGTGTTGTGCAAATAATTGTTTCATAGAGAAAAATGATGGATATACAAATAGATCAAACATTAGATACATTAGGGTTACGTTGCCCAGAGCCTGTTATGCTTACACGTAAAACCATTCGAAATATGGCAGAAGATGAGGTTTTATTAATTATTGCGGATGATCCTGCAACGACACGAGATATTCCAAGCTTCTGCGAATTTATGGATCATAAATTATTGGCAAGCGAAACGGAACAAACACCTTATCGCTATTGGATAAAAAAAGGGCTTTAGCCCGCAAAAGAATGCCCCACACGCAAGTATGGGGCGTTTTTATATTAGTGACGGGTAATTTCTTCTTCGTCGAAATCAAAATCTTCATCTTGATCGTCAAAAAATTCGCCGTCTTCACCGTACTCATCATCTTGTGCGTTAGGATCTTCAAAATAAGTCCCCCAACCTTCGTATTCCGCACCAACTTTTTCAATCAGTGGTAATAATTCTTTTTGTTGGGCGGTGATAATATCCGCATTTAAGTTTACTTCGCTGACGATGTCGCACACAAAGATCACTTTACCGTTTTCTTCTTCCACTTCTTCCGCTTCTGAAATTTCGTAGCCAAGCTTATAAGCATCAACCACTAATTTTTCGAGCTTATCAAAATCACGGTGTGCTACGTGGTGTTCAATAATATAAAGCGCTTCAGGATCTGAACCATCTTTTAATAAATTTTCGATGATTTCATCAGTTTCTTGGCGTAATTCATTTAAATCGTACATAAGATTTTCCTTATTCATTTGAGATTATTTTGGCATTCTATACTGACTTATTCGCTCTGGCAATTTCCCGTTCTGCCTCAAGATCTGAATCGTTCAGGTTAGCAATTTTTCCTAGCAACGGATTTAATACCATCATATTTTGAGTAGGACAAAAGTGACTAAAATGATCGGCTAGCCAATAAGGTTTACTGCTTTTAAGTTGTTCAACCAATTGAATCGCTCGATCTTTACGGATTAGGTAAAGTGCAGAACCGTCATTATCAAATAATGATGCGTGATGTTCCGTCAAAAAGTGGAAATCCCGTTCATCCGCATTTGCCGTATAAAAGCCTTCATGAAATAACGATAATTTATGCAACAATGCAATTTCTATATGAGGGCGGTTTTTCAGCTCTTGCTGAATGTTGTTGAGAAAGAAATCAAAATTGTCCACTAGCTGAATATCGTCTTCCGCAACCAGCGCAAAATCGTTAAGTGCAAGGTGTGTATTTTGCGCAATTTTTTGCCAACAGCGAATATGCGACAGTGTGCAAGCAATTTCCCCTAGCGTGATATTTCTGGCTATCGTGTTTTGTATCCGTTCGATATCAAAGAGCATTTCTGGCGCATTGAACAGCGCTAACACTTTTTTATCAATGGCAGGCACTCGTTCGAAATATTTTGCATCAGGATGCGTAAGAAAGCGCATAAGCCGTTGCGGGTGTCGATCAAGGTTAATCACATAACCGTAAAACATAATTTTCCCTGTAAAAAGAAAGCTTATCCGAAGATAAGCTTTAAATACTATACTTGTTGTTCTACATCTACAAAAACTTCGCTAAACCAGCCGTCAAGTTTTGCGGCTAGTTTATCAATCCCAATTTTATTGAGTGCCGAATAAGCTTCTACTTGAATATCGCCTTGGAATGGGAGAATCGCTTCTCGTACCATTTTTACCGTTTTGCTTCTCGCGCTTTGGCTAAGTTTATCCGCTTTGGTTAACAGTAATAAAACGGGTAATTGTGCAGAAACAGCCCATTCAATCATTTGTTGGTCAAGATCTTTCAGCGGATGACGAATATCCATTAAGATGACTACGCCACGTAAACATTCGCGTTTTTGTAAGTATTCACCTAGCGCTTTCTGCCATTGGAGTTTCATTTGTTCAGGAACCGCTGCATAACCATAGCCTGGTAAATCGACTAATTTACAATTCGGCTCAACTTCAAATAGGTTAATTAACTGGGTACGTCCAGGTGTTTTTGAGGTACGAGCTAAATTTTTTTGATTGGTTAGTGCATTCAGAGCGGTAGATTTGCCCGCATTTGAACGCCCTGCAAAGGCAATTTCCACACCGTTATCTTCAGGTAAGTGACGAATATCTGGTGCAGAAGTTAAAAAGTGAGTTTTATGGTAGTTTAGTTTGATCATTTTGGTTTGTGTTTTTAAATGTATTAGTTTTTTCCTACTTTCTTTGTGTTGCCAAAGAAAGTATGTATTAGGCTATTTGGAGCGGTTTCCTTCTGAACCGCCTGAGCGTGTTGCAATTTGTAGGAACATTTTTCTTGAGCGAAGCGAATCTAAAATGTTCCGTTAAGCAAATTTCAACTAAGCGAAGATAAGCGGTGAAGTAGGGTTGCCTTTCTTTTGGTTACTTTTCTTTGGCAAAACAAAGAAAAGTAACAATAAAAAAACTATCAAAATTACTTGAGCTGAAAGCTCAAACCTTTCTCCCCGTATTGATTCGCTTGTGGGTTCCCTTTAAATACACCCCATTCAAGCAACAAGATTGTGCCGATAAACATCGGCATCATAATACCAAGTAGCCATGCCATTGTACCTTGGGCGGAAAGCGACACACCATAGCATACAACGGGTATAAATGCCATGGTAACCGCTTTGCCTGAACGATTACGATCGTGTAGGCGTTTGATAATTACCGCAGATAAGCTATATAGCGCTAGTGCTAAAGGAATCAAATGTAGTACGCTAAAAGCGGTTGAATTTAGCCAAAAATTTGCAACAATAAATAAGAAAATAAAGTTGATGGCAAAACCGATCCAAAAGCCTTGGCGGTTGAGCCTTCCTTGTAACGAAAACAAAGCTTTATACCAAATCATACAAATTCCTTTTGGAAGTTAAAAATGGGTGCATAGCTTAGCCTAAAGCGACATCTAATACCATCATAATTACAAATCCAGCCATTAAGCCAAGCGTTGCAATATCCGTATTTCCTCCACTTTGTGATTCAGGAATCAATTCTTCAACCACCACGAAAATCATCGCACCAGCCGCAAAGGCGAGGGCATAGGGTAAAATTGCTGTCATCGAAAGGACAAATGCCGCCCCAATAACTGCCGCAATCGGTTCGACAATCGCAGATATTGCGCCCCATAAGAACGCTTGTTTACGGCTTTTTCCTTCACCTCGAATAGGGAGTGAAAGTGAAGAACCTTCTGGAATATTTTGTAAGCCGATACCAATTGCTAATCCTAATGCAGCAGTCAGCATCGCTTGCTGATCAGCAACTTGCGAAGCTTGTGCACCAAAGGTCACACCCAGTGCAAGCCCTTCAGGAATATTGTGAATCGTGATTGCCAAAAACAGCAACATACTTTTCGATAAATGCTTTTTAAATTTCGGCATACCTTCAGCTGCAGTGAGAGGTTTGCTTAAATGTAAATGTGGCACTAAGTGATCGATAAGGCGTAAGAAAAAGCCTCCTGCGAGAAAGCCAATTGCAACGGGTAACCAAGCAAATGTACCATAACTTGGCTCTGCATATTCTAAGGCTGGAGCGAGGAGCGACCAAAAGGAGGCGGCAATCATCACACCTGCAGCAAAGCCCATCATCACATCGAGTAATTTGCGGTTTACCGTTTTAAAAAAATAAACAAAAGCTGCACCTAAAACGGTACAGCCCCAAGTGAATAACCCTGCAATAAATGCTTGTAGAATAGGGTTGAGTGATAAAAATAAATCAAACATGGATAGACTCTAAAAAAGCGGTCAAATTCGCACAAATTTTTGCAAATTATTTTGCCGTTTCCTAGCAAAAATTGACCGCTTTTTATCAATAGCTTTTATAGTTTGGTTTTATCACGCACCGCACCTTTATCGGCTGAGGTTGCGAAATGTCCGAACATTTTTAATGCAAGTGAAACTTCACGCTGACGATTTGCTGGCTTCCAACCTTTTGCATCTTGCTCCGCACGGCGTGCGGTTAATTCTTCTTCTGAAACTAGTAATTGGATTGAGCGATTTGGAATATCAATTGCAATTTTATCGCCATCACGCACTAAACCAATTGTACCGCCTGAAGCAGCTTCAGGTGAGCAGTGGCCGATCGATAAGCCTGATGTGCCACCAGAGAAGCGGCCGTCAGTTAAGAGCGCACATTCTTTACCTAAACCGATTGATTTTAAGTAAGTGGTTGGGTAAAGCATTTCTTGCATACCAGGGCCGCCTTTCGGGCCTTCATAACGAATAATTACTACATGACCTGCACGCACTTTACCGCCTAAAATGCCTGCAACGGCATCTTCTTGGCTCTCAAATACAATTGCATCACCTGTGAATTTTAAGATCGATTCATCCACACCTGCAGTTTTGACGATACAGCCATCCAATGCAATATTACCCGTAAGCATTGCTAAACCGCCGTCTTGGCTATATGCAAAAGCTTTTGAGCGGATACAACCGTTTTGGCGGTCGTCATCTACGGTGTCCCAACGGCAATCTTGTGAGAAGGCTTTGGTTGTGCGAATCCCCGCAGGGCCTGCACGGAAGAATTTATGCACTGCTTCGTCTTTGGTTAAGATAATATCGTATTTTGCGATTTGTTCACCGAGACTCATACCTAATACCGTACGGGTGTCTGAATGTAATAAGTTTGCTCGCTCAAGCTCACCTAAGATTGCCATAATACCGCCTGCACGGTGTACGTCTTCCATATGGTATTTATTAGTATTCGGTGCCACTTTTGATAAGCACGGTACTTTACGTGACAAACAGTCGATATCCGCCATAGTAAAATCAACTTCTGCTTCTTGTGCAGCCGCTAATAAGTGTAGAACGGTATTCGTTGAACCGCCCATCGCAATATCTAAGCTCATTGCATTTTCAAATGCCGCTTTAGTGGCAATTGAACGAGGCAATACACTTTCGTCATCTTGTTCGTAATAGCGTTTGCAAAGCTCAACAATTTGGCGACCTGTGGTTAAAAATAATTCTTTACGGTCTGTGTGAGTGGCAAGCATTGAGCCGTTACCTGGTAAAGATAAACCAAGCGCTTCAGTTAAGCAGTTCATTGAGTTTGCGGTAAACATACCAGAGCATGAACCGCAAGTTGGGCAAGCAGATTTTTCGATTGCATCAACATCATCATCACATACGGTTTTGTCAGCACTTTTCATCATCGCATCAACTAAGTCTAATTTAATTAATTGATCCGATAATTTCGTTTTACCCGCTTCCATCGGGCCGCCTGAAACAAATACCGCAGGAATATTTAAACGCATTGCTGCCATGAGCATTCCTGGGGTAATTTTATCGCAGTTTGAAATACACACCATTGCATCTGCGCAGTGGGCATTAACCATATATTCTACGGAGTCTGCAATTAAATCACGGCTTGGTAATGAATAAAGCATACCGCCGTGTCCCATTGCAATACCGTCATCCACAGCAATAGTATTAAATTCTTTTGCAACGCCGCCTGCTGCTTCAATTTGCTCAGCAACCAGTTTACCCATATCACGTAAATGTACATGACCTGGTACAAATTGGGTAAATGAATTGACTACCGCAATAATCGGTTTGCCAAAATCGTTTTCTTTCATTCCTGTTGCACGCCATAAGGCACGTGCGCCCGCCATATTGCGACCTTGCGTTGAGGTTGCAGAACGTAAAATAGGCATAATCTCTCCAAGTATTTTTTCAGTTGTGTTTGTAATAGATAAATAAACTTTAATATATTAGCATACCGCTTTAAAACAAGCGGTTAAATTTTTGGCTATTTTTGCAATATTAAAAAAGGCAATTCGAGTGAATTGCCTTTTTTATTAGGTGGGAGAATTATTTTTGCTCATCCCAACGTTTAATTGATTCACGAATAACTTCTTTCGCTTCTTCGACATCACCCCAGTGTTGAACAACGGTTGAGCCTGGTTTTTTCAGTGCTTTGTAGTTATTGAAGTGGAATTCAATTTGTTTGATTAATTGTGCTGGTAAATCTGCTAATGAGTTATAAGCGTTACCTGAATCACGATCATCTGCTGGTACACAAACGATTTTGTCATCTACTTCGCCGTCATCAACGAATTTCATCACACCGATTACTTTCGCTTCTAAGAATACGCCTGTTGCTAATGGCTGACGAGTAATTAATAACACATCTAATTCATCGCCATCTTCGTCTAAGGTTTGTGGAATGAAACCGTAGTTAGTTGGTTTTGCGAAGATTGCTGGCTCAACACGGTCTAATTGGAATGCACCTAATTTACGGTTCCATTCAATTTTGTGGCAGCTGCCTTCTGGAATTTCGTTTACAACGTTGATGATACCTGCATCAACATCACCTGGAGTTAAGATTTGGTTAAAATCTGCCATTTTATTTCCTTATTGATCAATAAATGGTTGGTTAAATAAGCCAAAACAAAATTGCTCTGGCAAATAGAAGGTTATTTTATACAGTATTTAGCTTTGACGCTATCTTTGATTGTTTAGCTTAACGCCAACACGTCAAATAATTTTTCAAGTTGCGCAGTAAGTAACGAGATATCCCTTTGGCTTTGAAGCGTTAATTGAATTGCGATTTCTTCGCCAGAATTAACCGCTTGTAGATTAAGCACTTCAAATCCACGGTGGCGGATCACTCGTAAAATACGTTCAAGCGTTTCAGGGCGTTTGTTTGCTTGGATTGTTAAATCGTAACGTTGCATGCTGTTCTCCTAACCGATTAAACTTCATCATCTAGCATATCCGCATTACACGCACCAGGCGGTACTAACGGCCACACATTGTCTTCTTCTGGAATGCAGACGTGCAATAAGTAAGCACCTTTTGCATTTAACATACGATCTAGTGCATCTGAAACTTCGCAGGCTTTCTCAATACGCTCCCCCGCAATGCCGAAGGCAGATGCGAGTAGCACAAAATCAGGGTTATCATCTAAAATGGTATTACTATGACGACCGTGGAAGAACAATGATTGCCATTGGCGCACCATACCTAAGCGCTGATTATCAAGTAGTAAAATTTTGATCGGCAGATTACCTCGTTTAATTGAGCCGAGCTCTTGAATATTCATCATAATTGAGCCATCGCCTGTCACTAAAATCACAGGATCATTCGGACGTGCTTTCACCGCACCAACTGCAGCGGGCAGACCAAAACCCATTGAGCCAAAGCCTGCTGAGGTAATAAAGTTTTCTGGTGCAAAATGCTGTAAATGTTGTGCCGACCACATTTGGTGCTGACCAACATCGGTTGTGATAATCGCATTTTTGGGCTTGCGTTGTGAAAGCGTATTTAATAACGCTTTGGCATTAATATCGCCTTCGCCTGCGTTATCAACATATTTAAAACCTAAATCGGTTTTTAAGCGTTTCACATCTTCACGCCAAGCCTCAATCGCTAACGGCTGAGCAAGCGCATTTACTGCTTCAATCAAATCACCTTTGAGAGCGACTTGTGCTTTACGTAATTTGTTGATTTCTGCGCTATCAATATCAATATGAATCACTTTGGCATGTGGCGCAAAAGTATCTAATTTGCCTGTTACACGGTCATCAAAACGTGCCCCACAAGCAATCAGTAAATCACATTCTTGCACAGTATAGTTTGCAGCTTTAGTGCCATGCATACCAATCATCCCCATATAAAGTGGCGCATCAGCTTCAATTGTGCCTAACCCTTTTAAGGTTGAAACCGATGGCATATTGGTAATTTTTAAGAAATTTCTGACCGCTTGCACACCGCCAGCCATACCTACACCACCACCAACATATAAAACAGGGCGTTTTGCTTGCGCAATCAGTGCGTTAGCTTCAGCAAGTTTGGTGGGATCTTGGGCGGTTGGTTCATGTTTAGCATAAACAACAGGTTTTGCGGAAGTTGGTGCTAATTGCACATCACGAGGAATATCCACTAAAACGGGGCCTGGGCGACCGCTTTGTGCAATTTGGAAGGCACGTGCGATAATTTCAGGCAATTCTTCTACATTTTGAACGATAAAACTGTGTTTAGTACAAGCGAGCGAAAGCCCTAAAACATCTGCTTCTTGGAAGGCATCGGTACCAATTAAATGTGCTGCCACTTGACCAGTAATTGCTACAACAGGAATAGAGTCTAACGCGGCATCACCTAAGCCTGTAATTAGGTTGGTTGCACCAGGGCCTGAAGTTGCAATACAAACCCCCACTTTTCCCGTTGCTCGTGCATAACCAATTGCAGCCATTGCCGCACCTTGCTCATTGCGTACTAATAAATGATCTAAACCTGAGTCATAAAGCGCATCATAAGTAGGCATAATTGCACCACCTGGGTAACCAAATAGTGTGGTTACACCTTGTGCTTTTAGACTTTCAATGACTAAATTTGCACCGTTCATTTTGTTGTGTCCTAATTTATTGTGATACTTATTGTTATTTAATTTAATTTATAAAATTAAAAGCATTATTGATAACATAGATTCAAGTATTTTTAAACCCGTAAGCACTAAAAATAATAGAAATAAAAGAAGAGAATAGAAATTTGAAGTGATATATAAAACAAGCGGCCAAATTTGGCGTAAAATTTGCAAAAAAGCAGTTAAAATTGACCGCTTGTTGGGGCTAAGAAGCTAACACACTATTGGCACAATATTCATTCTGAGCGATTTGCTGAATATTGCTTAGGGTAACTTCTGATATATTGGTTAAAGCTTCTGCGGTTAAAAAGGCTTGATGCCCTGTAAATAACACGTTATGACAAGAAGATAGACGGCGGAAAACATCATCTAAAATTACGTCATTTGATTTATCCTCAAAGAATAAATCACGCTCATTTTCATACACATCCATACCTAAAGCACCAATTCGTTGCTGTTTTAACGCTTCGATTGCGGCAGATGAATCAATTAATGCACCACGACTAGTATTGATGATCATCACGCCATCACGCATTTTGGCAAAGGCTTGTTTATTTAATAAATAGTAATTTTCAGGTGTAGCAGGGCAGTGCAAACTAATAATATGCGATTTAGCATATAGTTCGTCTAGTTCAACATACTTCGCACCGATTTCTTCAGCTGCAGGATTTTTAAAAGGATCAAAGGCTAAGAGTTCCATTCCAAAGCCTTTGAGGATTCGCATTGTTGCTAGCCCAATCTTGCCAGTACCAATGATACCGACGGTCTTACCATACATATTAAAACCAATTAAGCCTTCTAATGAGAAATTTGCATCCCGAGTACGTTGATAAGCACGATGGATACGGCGGTTTAGGCTTAACATCATCGCTACGGCGTGTTCAGCCACCGCTTCGGGTGAATAAGCAGGAACACGTACAACTTGCAACCCTAATTCTTGTGCTGCGGTTAAATCAACATTGTTGAAACCTGCGCAACGTAGCGCCACTACTTTTACACCAACTTTTGCCAGCTCACACAATACTGTCTTACTTGCATCATCATTTACAAAAATACAAACCGCTTGGCAACCTTCTGCCATTTTTGCGGTGCGTTCGCTTAACATAAAATCAAAAAACTCTAGTTGAAAACCATACTGCTGATTAGCTAATTCGAGATATTTTCGGTCGTAATTTTTTGTGCTGTAAACGGCAATTTTCATAAATAGCTCCTTAAATAAAACTGATTGTTTTAGTCGGGTATTAAGCATATTAATAACAAAAATCAGAAAGTCAATTAAGTGAGATCTGAGTAATGTGATGTCTACCCAATTTTACACACCAAAGAGGTACAATCATTTTTATGTAACCATTACGAGGTATTTGTGGTTTTTTTGTTGATTTACTTCAATAAAAGTTAAGATTTGCCTAGAAAAAAACTTTCGCTTTCATTTATTCTCGCACGTATAAACTAATGTTTATCTTATTGTTTTTAATAAGAAATATTCTCATTTTTATCAATAAAATATGTGGGGGACACAACGTGAAACGTTTAACTAAAAAATTAGCAATGGCAACCATTGCGATGTTGGGGTGTTTATCATCGTCAGCATGGGCGGAAGAAGCAAAATCACCGTCTTTAACTGATAAAGCTTTAAAACATGAAAAATTAGGCGTAGAGGTGGAATCAGCAAACCATAAATTTGCTGAAAAATACCCACTTCAATATAACTCATGGAAAGCCACTTCTGAATCAACCGATCGTGGTAGTGCGTTAGAAGCAGACCCTCGTTATGTTGTGTTATGGGCTGGTTATGCGTTTTCTAAAGACTATAACAAGCCACGTGGTCATTATTATGCGATCACGGATGTTCGTGAAATCTTACGTACAGGTGCCCCAAAAGATGAGAATGACGGTCCTCAACCAATGGCTTGCTGGACATGTAAAGGTCCTGATGTTGCACGTTTAATTGAAGAAAAAGGCGAACGTGGTTATTTTGATCCTAAATGGGCAAAATACGGTGCGGAAATTGTAAACTCAATTGGTTGTGCAGACTGTCACGACACAAAATCTAAAGATTTTGAGGAAGGCAAACCTGCATTACGTATTGCTCGCCCACATGTATTACGTGCATTAGAAACAGTAGGTTGGAAATTTGAAGAGTTAGATAAACATGGTCAGCGTGCAGCAGTATGTGCAAACTGTCACGTTGAATACTACTTCAAAGGCAAAACTGACGTAACTTTCCCATGGGATAAAGGCGTTGATGTGGATAGCATCGAAAAATACTATGATGAGATCCAATTTGCAGACTGGACACATGCGTTATCTAAAGCCCCAATGTTGAAAACTCAACACCCAGACTTTGAGGTTTGGTCACAAGGTACACATGGTAAAAACGGCGTAACTTGTATCGACTGCCATATGCCAAAAGTAAAAGATAAAGATGGCAAAGTTTATACTGAACACAAAATTGGTAACCCATTTGATAACTTTGAGGCAACTTGTAAAACTTGCCACGAACAAAGTAAAGAAACCTTACAAAAACGTGTGAAAGAGTATAAACACGAAGTGAAAGAAGCTATGATTCGCTTAGAAGACCAATTAGTGAAAGCTCACTTTGAAGCGAAAGCAGCTTGGGACGCTGGTGCAACGCAAGAAGAAATGAAAGACATCTTAACTGCAATTCGTCACGCTCAATGGCGTTGGGACTACTCTGCAGCAGGCCATGGTAACCACTTCCATGCACCAGATGTGATGTTACGTACTATTGCAACTGGTATCGACCGTGCTGCAGACGCTCGTGCGAAATTAGGCGTGGTATTAACGAAACATGGCGTTGCAACTCCAATCGCAATCCCTGATATCTCGACAAAAGAAAAAGCACAAAAAGCAATTGGTTTAGATATTCCTAAAGATCAAGCTGCAAAAGATGAATTCTTACGTACCGTTGTTCCACAATGGGATGCGGAAGCTCGTAAAAAAGGTTTATTACCCGCGGTAGAAGAACCAAAAGCAGTTGTAGCACCAAAAGCAGAAGCGAAATAATAGAAGCTTGAGGTGAAATTATGAAAAACATTATCTCAAAAGCAGGGCGAGCAATCGCCCTCCAAGCGGTCGTTTTTGCAAGTTTTTTTGCAATTGCAACCGCTTCCCAAGCGGAAATGCCACAACAGCCTAAGCCAATTTGGACTAAAGCACAAGCAGATGATGCAGCTATTGCAGAAGATGCTCGTCGTGATCCAAATAAATATTGTGTGCAATGTCACGAATCAGCAAACGCAACAGGTAAACCGTTTCACCATGCGGGTAAACACTTCCAAAAAGATGTGAAAAGCCCAAATACAGGCGAACAAATTACTTGTGTAAGCTGTCACGGTAATATTTCTGAGCATCACCGTAAAGGTGTGAAAGACGTAATGCGTTTTAACCCGCACGGCAAAGCAAGCAATCCTTCACTTGAGCGTTCTGTAAATGAACAAAACCAAGTGTGTGTAGCTTGCCACACCGCAGAAAAATTACGTGAGAAATTCTGGGCGCATGATACCCATGCAACAAAAATTTCATGTACCAACTGTCATGAACTTCACCCAGAAAAAGAACCGATGAAAGACATTCCTGAGAAACAACGTATTAAACTTTGTACAGATTGTCATACAAAAATCCATGCAGGCGAATTTAAAACCCCTGAAATGGACTCACTCAAAGCAAAGGAAACTAAATAATGACTTGCACCCGTAGAGACTTCGTCTCAGGGGCAGGTGCTATCGCTGTCGTAGCAAGCACAGGGCTTGCTACCTCAGTAACTCTTGCTACTGAGAAAGAAGAGAAAAAAATTCGCTATGCGATGGTGCACGATGAAACTGCTTGTATCGGTTGTACTGCTTGTATGGACGCATGCCGTACAACAAATAAAGTACCTGAAGGCGTTTCTCGTTTAGAAATTATCCGTAGCGAACCATATGGTGAATTCCCAAATGTAGAGTATGAATTCTTCCGTCAATCTTGCCAACACTGTACCAATGCACCTTGTGTAGCGGTTTGTCCAACAGGTGCTTCATTTGTTGATCCAGAAACAGGCATTGTTGATGTGCATTCAGACTTATGTGTTGGTTGCCAATACTGTATTGCAGTTTGCCCATACCGTGTACGTTTTATTCACCCAGAGAAAAAATCAGCGGACAAATGTAACTTCTGCCGAGATACCAATCTTGCGGAAGGTAAACAGCCCGCTTGTGTAGAAGCTTGCCCAACTAAAGCATTAACCTTTGGTGATATGAATGATCACAGCAGTGAAGTGTACAAAAAAGTACGTGAAAATCCTGTGTATCGTACTAAAGTGGCTTTAGGTACAGAGCCGAACTTATACCACATTCCATTTGGCAAGGGGGAGCATAGATAATGAACGACTATATTCCATTCCAAACCCCAAATTTAGTGTGGGATAGCACCATTGCGATTTACCTTTTCTTATTAGGTATTTCATCAGGTGCAGTACAGTTAGCGATTGCTTACCGCAATAGCGGTCATAAAATCGCAAAAAATAGCGAAAACTGGGTGATCCGCAGCGCCGCTATTTTAGGCACAATCCCAACCTTAATCGGTTTAACTTTACTAATTTTCCACTTGACCAAACCGTGGACATTCTGGAAGTTAATGTTTAACTATAACTTCACTTCAGTGATGTCGATGGGGGTAATGCTGTTCCAGTTATATATGGCTGTATTGGTCATCTGGATCGCCATTATGTTCAAAGATTGGATTGCCGAATTAGTACACCGCTACTTACCCGCATTTAAATTTGTATTAGGTTGGATTGATATTGTTGAAAGCAAAGGCTTAAAAGCGGTTGAATTTATCTTATTCGTTTTCGCCGCGGTGCTTGGCGCTTATACAGGCTTCTTGCTTTCAGCGTTAATCAGCTACCCAATGTTAAATAATCCAGTATTGCCTGCGCTATTCTTAGCATCAGGTACATCATCTGGTATTGCAGCAACGTTCTTAGTGATTTTGCTAGCAGGTAAATTATCAGGGGAAAGTAAAGAGGTTCACTTTATTCATAAATTCGAAGTACCAATTATGGTGACAGAATTAGGTTTATTAGTGGCATTCTTTGTGGGCTTACATTTCGGGGGAGCAGATAAACAATTAGCGTTACACAATGCGTTATCAGGCTTCTGGGGCGCTATCTTCTGGATTGGAGTATTGTTTATCGGTATCCTGATTCCATTAGTGGCAAATATCTTCGGTAGTCATAGTTTGAAACATAATGTTAAGTTTATTATTTTAGTTTCAATCTTCGATTTAATCGGTGTATTGTGCTTACGTTACTTTATCCTATACGCAGGACAGCTTACTATCGCAAGCTAGTTTAGCGTGTTATACGTTTGATATTTTCAAAACCCTAACTTCGGTTAGGGTTTTTATTTTTCTGTGATTTGAGGCATTTAACCCGCTTGTATCTAATCACTATCATAATCAAATCTCTCCTAAGCTCTCTTTGCTAAAGAGGGAGAGTTAGGGTGTACAAGCTGAGGATATTGTTTAATCTGTTGAGTGTAGGATGCGTTTGCAAATGCGCTATTTTAGACGTGAGTACGCTTTCCTTTAAGAGGCAGGGGAAGATTGTAAAATTTCGAGGAAATTTGACCGCTTGAGTCTAATTATTTATCGCTATCCAGTTTCTGTTAGCTTCTTTTTCTAAATTTCTAAAGTAGAAGATTGGAGTGATAACATTTAAGCATTATTTGGTGATTTTTTTGATTTTATCGTTTGCGTGCATTGATTTTTAAGCAAATTCTATATGATTTTTAATCAGGTAATATCCGTTTTTTTATTTTTTCATGATTAAAAATAAATGGCTTTTTCTTTGAAATTTTCATTGGATTTCATTTTTTTATAAAAGTTCCGTGAAATTAAGAATAAATTTTAATGCATTATTAAATAATGTGCATGTTGATATTTCTTGTCCAAAAATAAGTTGTATTAGTGTTATTTAAAATTGTTTGTTTCTTTCCTTAATGGCGATTTTATAAACTTTAATCTTTTGAGATGTTTGTAGCTTGTTGATTTTCATTGCTTTAGCAATCGATTGCTAAAGTTTTGTCTATTAGCTTGATTGTAAGTTTTTATTAATAAATTTACTTTAATGTAAATGTTACTTTCTGGTCAGATTTCCTTCACTTATTTAATTTGTATTTTTATTCAACAGATATATAATACCTCTATTCTTATGGGGGATAAAATCATAAGATTTCTTTTGTAATCATGAAGATTAAAAAGAAAATTTAATGAAAGTATAGAAAATAAGCTTTCATTATTATGGAAATTATGGAATGAAATCTATTAAATTTTAGGAGTATTGTATGAACCACATTTATAAAGTGGTTTGGAGCACGGTAACAAATTCGCTTGTTGTCGTGTCTGAACTCGCCCGTAGTAAAGGCAAAGCAGCCTCTACTGTCTCGGACGTTAAAGACCTATCTAATAAAACAGCAGCGGTAGCCGTTGCTGCCGCTCTTCAAGTTGCCGCCGCTAGTACTATTGTAATTGGTTCATTTGCGCCAATGGAGGCAAATGCGATTGTGGCTATTAGCAGTGCAGAAAATGGAACTGTGCAAAGTGATACTGCGAAAGCTAATACTTCAATGGTTATTGGTGGAAGATACCCTTCATCAATAGACGATGGGACTCGTGCCTATAATTATTATAATCCTGGAAGTCTATCTTATGAAAATGCTACTAGCAAAGAATCTGCTGAATCAGGTAGCTTATATGATAGTAATAAATATGTTCATGGTATTGCTATCGGTTGCCATACTGATGCAATTGCAACAACAGGTAAAGGTGGTTCAAATGGTATTGCAATAGGTGACTATTCTAGATCAACTGGTGGCTTATCTGTTGCACTTGGTGCTTTATCTCAGGCTACTGATGTTGGTGCTATGGCATTAGGTACTTCATCTCGTGCAAGTGGCTTTAACTCATTAGCAATGATGCGCCAATCGGCTGCAACAGGTGATTATTCAGTAGCGATTGGTTCGGTTTCTTATGCAAAAGGGAACTCAAGTTTTGCAATGGGGTCTTCAGCAACCGCATTTGGTAATCAATCTATTGCTATTGGTAGCGTATCTCCAACAACCTACGATGCTACAAATGGTTATGAGGCGAGAAGAACCAGCTATGATGCGGTAAATCGTACACAAACAAATGGTGATCGTTCAATGGCATTGGGATCTGGTGCAAAAACAAGTGGAGATGATTCTTTTGCTGTCGGTTCTAACGCTACTACAGGTACTTTTACTACATCTAATAACGAAACAACTCCATCTAGCCAAGCTAAAAAAGCAATTGCTTTTGGTAATAATGCAACAGCGGTAAAAGATAAGGCAGTTGCTTTTGGTAATAATGCAAGTGCTAAAGGCGAAGAATCTGTTGCATTTGCTTTTAATGCTACTGCTGTAGGAAATCAATCAGTAGCATTTGGTACAAATGCAACAGCAGGACATGATCGAGTTGTAACAATTGGTACAAATTCGACCGCTACCCATAATCGTTCAATGGCAATTGGTGAAGACGCTAAAGCAAAAGCTAATCATTCTCTTGCTATTGGAGCAAATTCAAGTGTAACTGTTGAGAATTCTGTATCGTTAGGTTCAGATTCTTATGCTGATGAAATTGGTGGTCAAGCAAATATGACTATCAATGGTCATAAATATGAATTTGCAGGCAAGCAAGCTAAAGGTACAGTAAGTATTGGTAGTGGCTATGATAATGACCAAGAACGTGCAGGCACAGTAGTTCGTACAATTACAGACTTAGGTGCTGGTCGTGTATTAGCAAACTCAACTGATGCAATCAATGGTAGCCAACTTTATGCTGTTGTAACTGAAATTAATAAAGGTTGGAATGTAACTACAGGTAATGTAGATGGTGGCGAAGTTTCTGGTACTTCGAATGCAAACGTAATTAATGGTGAAACTGTTAAATTTATCGCAGGTAAAAATGTTAAATTAACTCAACAAGACCAAAACTTAACGATTGCAACTAAAGACGATGTGACATTTACTAACGTTAAATCAGATAAAGTTAATGCTACAACGGTAAATGCAAGCGATTTAGCTGTAACTGGCGGTACTACGGTAAATAATTTCACTGTGAAACCTGGTGCTACTATTGATATGGGTGGTAACCGTGTAACTAATGTTGGAACTCCAACAGCAGATAACGATGCTACGACTAAAAAATATGTAGATAACGGTCGTACACAAGTTACATCTAATGATGGTTCAGTGACTATTACTAATTCTACTACTAACGATGGTGCAAAAGTTTACGACTTAAAAGTAAATGCAAATGTGAGCTATGCAGGTGATACGGGTAATGGCACGAATAAATTAAGTGATCCGATTAAGTTTGCTGGTACTACAGATGAAATCGTTACTACAGCGAAAAATGGCGAAGTTGCATTTAAATTAGCAGACAAAGTAAAAGAATCATTGAAAAAAGCTGATTCTGCAATGCAAGAATTTACTGTTGGTGCTGATGTAAACCACCAAGCTGACGGTATCAAAGTAAATCAAACAACAAAACGTTTTGATATTATCGGTACAGAAGGTTATGTAAATACCACTGTAACTGGAACAAGTGTTCAAGTGGATATTGCTCAGAAATTTAAAGATACAGTAAGCAATAACACACAAAATATCGCTAATAACACTAAAAAAATTGAAGGTAATACGCAAAATATTACTAACAATGCAAATAATATTGCGAATAACACGCAAAATATTACTAACAATACAAATACCATCGCAAAAGGCTTTGGCTTACAAGCTGAAGATAATAAAGTAGTTAATAAGAAGTTAGGTGAAAATGTTTCTGTTGTAGGTGGCAATAGCAATATTAATACCACTGTTAAAGATGGCAAAATTGCGATTAATTTAAACAACACTTTAAACCTTACTAATAGTGGCTCAGTGAAAATGGGTGATACCACTATTAATAATGATGGTTTAACGATCACTGGTGGTCCTTCTGTAACGAAAGAAGGCATTAACGCTGGTGATAAGAAAATCACTAATGTAACAGCAGGTGATGTTAACGCAAATAGCAAAGATGCAGTAAACGGCAGCCAATTATACGCAACTAACCAAAATGTAACGAACAACACAAATAGCATTAACAGCTTAAATACTACGGTTCAAGCAGGTTGGGAATTACAAGTTGGTGGTGTAAAAGCTAAAAATGTTACTCCAACAAGCAATGTAGCTAACTTTGTGGCTGGTGATAATATCAATGTATCAATTGCAGATAATAAGTCAGTTGTAATTGCAACTAAGAAAAATGTGACTTTTGATAATGTTACAGCAAATAATGGTTTAACTGTAAATAAAGGCGCAACCATTAATATGGGCGATAACGTTGTTAAAGGCGTAGCAAACGGTACTTTATCAGCTGATAGCAAAGATGCGGTTAACGGTAGTCAATTATATGCAACAAACCAAAATGTAACGAACTTAGAAACTAGAGTTAATGGTGGCTTTGGTTTAAAAGCTGAAGATGGTAATAATGTTACTAAACAATTAGGCGATAAGATCGAAGTTATTGGTGGTAATAAAAATATCAATACCACGGTTGATAACGGTAAAGTTAAAGTTAATTTAAACAATACGTTAGATCTTAGCGATAAAGGTTCTGTAACCACAGGCAACACTACGGTTAATAATGGTGGTGTAACCATTAAAGCTGCACCAGGTAAAACAGAAGTTAGCTTAACTAACAATGGCTTAAACAACGGCGGTAATACTATTACTAACGTTTCTGAAGGTGTAGCTGGTACTGATGCGGTAAACGTTAATCAGTTAAATAAAGTTAATGCAACTGCAAATGCGGGTTGGAGCTTACAGGCAAATCATGCGAATGGTTCAACTGTAAAACCTAATGCAACAGTGAGTTTAAATAACACAGATGGTAATATCGTTATCAGCAAAACTGCAAATGATAACAACGTTACATTTGGCTTAAATAATACGGTTAAAGTTGGTACTGGTGATAAAGCAGTAACAATTGATGGCACAAACGGTACTATTGGTGGCTTAACGAATAAAACTTTTGATCCAAACAATATTGTTTCTGGTCAAGCTGCAACTGAAGATCAATTACAGTCTTCACACAACACGTTAAAAAATAACATTACTAACTTAGGTAATGAGTTAACGACTAAAGGCTTAAACTTTGTTGGTGACAATAAGGGCGAAGTTGTTCACCGTGATTTAGGTGCAACATTAAGTGTAGTTGGTGGTGCTGATCAAGCTAACTTATCTGATAACAATATTGGCGTTGTTGGTAATAAAGATGGTTCATTATTAACCGTTAAATTAGCGAAAACGTTAAAAGATTTAACGAATGCGACATTTACTAACGGTGCTGGTAACAATGGTAATACTGTTATTAATGGCAGTGGTGTAACTATTACTCCATCAACAGGTGATACGGCTAAAACAGTTAGCTTAACTAACAATGGTTTAAATAATGGCGGTAATACCATTACTAATGTTGCTGCAGGTGTAAACCAAACTGATGCAGTAAATGTAAGCCAATTAGAAAAAGTAAATGCAACTGCGAAAGCAGGTTGGAATTTAGAAGTAAATAACAACTCTACAGATGCAACTAAAGTTACGCCTAATGCAACAGTTAGCTTAAATAATAAAGATGGTAACATCGTTATTACTAAAGAGAACGGTAATGTAACCTTTGCATTAAACAACGATTTAACTATCGGTGGGAAAGATGGTGTAAATGGCACTAACGGTAAAGATGGTCAAATCGGCGTTAAAGGTGCTGATGGTCAATCTGGCGTAACGTTAAATGGTAAAGATGGCTCAATTGGCTTAACAGGTCCAGCAGGTGCTGATGGTAAACCAGGTGCAAGTGCAAATATCACTGTGGCAAATGATAAACCAGGTCTTGATGGTCAGCCAGGCGAAACTAAAACTCGTATTGTTTACAACACAACAACTTCAGACGGTAAAACAGTTAGAGAAGAAGTTGCAACACTTAACGATGGCTTAAAATTCGTTGGTGATAAAGGCAAAGTAATCGCTAAGAAACTAAATGAAACTTTGGCTATTAAAGGTAACTTAACTGAGTCAGCTAACGTAACCGATAAAAACTTACGTGTTGATAATGAAGGTGATGAATTAATCATCAAGATGGCGAAAGAGTTAAAAGATTTAACTAACGCAACTTTCACATCAACAAACAGCAACACAACAATCGGTGGTAATGGTGTAACAATCACTCCTAACGGTGGTGATGCAACTAAGACTGTTAGCTTAACTGATAAAGGTTTAAACAACGGTAATAACACTATTACTAATGTTGCAAGAGGTGTAAACGGTACTGATGCAGTAAACGTTGATCAATTAAAAGAAGTTAGTTCGGTAGCAAATGCAGGCTGGAACTTAACGGTTAATGGCACAAGTAGCTCAAATGTAGCTCCTAATGCAACGGTAGATTTAGCAAATAAAGATGGCAACATCGTTATTACTAAAGATAAAAATAACGTTACTTTCGCATTAAACAGCAACTTAACAGTTGGTGGTAAAGACGGTAAAGACGGTTCTATTGGCGTAAACGGTAAAGATGGCTCAGCAGTTGTTCTTAACGGTAAAGACGGTTCAATTGGCTTAACAGGCCCTCGTGGTGCAGATGGTAAATCAGCAACAGCTACAATTACTGTAGAAAAAGGCCCTGTGGGTGTTGATGGGAAAGATGGTGCAAATGGTACAGACGGCATGACCCGTATCGTTTACACAGATCCTAACGGCACTAAACACAACGTTTCTACCTTAAATGACGGCTTAAGCTTTGTGGGTAATACAGGCGGTGCAGTCGCTAAGAAATTAAATGAAACCTTAACTATTAAAGGTGCGTTAGCAAACGAATCGAATGCAACAGCGGAAAATATCCGTGTTGATAACGTAAGTGGTAATTTAATCGTTAAATTAGCGCAAAACTTAACTAACTTAACGACAGCAACCTTTGGTAACGATACTAATGACCAACTTGTAATTAACAAAGATGGCGTAACTATCAAAGGTGCGGATGCAACTAAGACCGTAAGCGTAACTGATAAAGGCTTAAACAACGGTAATAACACTATTACAAATGTTTCAAGCGGTTTAGTTGATAACAATGGCACTAAAGTTGCATTAAAAGATGCTAACGGTACAACATTAACAAATGCAGTAAACGTTGGTGACTTAAAAGATACGGTTAAAGAATTAACCAATGCAACAACAGGCGGTTTCGGTCTTAAAGATTCTGCGGGTAACGAAGTTAAACAGGATTTAGGTACTTCAATCAAAGTTACTGGTAAAGATGGTGTAAATGCAACAGTTGTTACGGATGGCAATGGTAAGGCACTACAAATTGGCTTAAACAGCACGGTAACTATCGGTGACAATGAAAAACCAGGAACAATCACTGTTAAAGGCGAAAACGGCAAAGACGGCGTTGCTATCAATGGTAAAGATGGTTCAATCGGCTTAACTGGCGCACCAGGCAAAGACGGTAAAGATGCAAAAGCAACAATTACTGTAGCGCAAGGTAAACCAGGTGTTGATGGTAAAGATGGCGAAACCAAAACTCGTATCGTTTACAACACAACAACGCCAGACGGTAAACCTGTAACTGAAGAAGTTGCAACACTTAACGATGGCTTAAACTTTATCGGTAACCAAGGTGAGAAAGTTGCTAAGAAACTCAATGAAACCTTAACTATTAAAGGTACATTAGCAAATGATGCAGCAGCCAACTCTGAAAACGTACGTGTAGATAGCCAAAATGGTGAATTAGTTGTGAAATTAGCACAAAACTTAGCTAACTTAACAACAGCAACATTTGGTAACACTGCAACAGATAAGACGGTAGTAGGTAAAGATGGTGTGACTATCTCTACGGATAAACCTGAAAACACCGTAAGCTTAACTGATAAAGGTTTAAACAACGGTAATAACCAAATTACCAATGTAACAAGCGGTTTAACTGATGCAACAGGTAAAACTACAGATCTTGCTAACGCAACTTCAACAAATGCAGTAAACGTTGGTGACTTAAAAGAAACTGTTAAAAACATTACAACTGACGGCTTTGGCTTAAAAGACGATAACGGTACTGAAGTTAAACAAGACTTAGGTAAAACGATCCAAATTAAAGGTAAAGACGGCGTAACAGTTACTTCAAATGTAACGGATAAATCATTAGAAGTAGCATTAGCTGGTGACGTAGTTGTAAACGGTAAGGACGGTAAAGACGGTACTATCGGCGTTAAAGGTGCTGACGGTAAAAACGGTACAACCATTACTAAAGATGCAATCGTGTTTAACGGCATTGACGGTGTAAACGGCAAAGATGGTAAAGATGGTGCAGATGGTCAAGCGTCTATCAAAGTTGAAAAAGGTGCGAAAGGCATTGATGGCAACGATGGTAAAGACGGCGAAAGCAAAACTCGTATCGTTTACGAAAAACCGAACGGTGATAAAGAAGAAGTTGCAACCTTAAATGACGGCTTACATTTCGTAGGCGATAAAGGTACTTCAATTGCTAAGAAACTTAACGACACATTAGCAATTAAAGGTAACTTAACTTCAACTGCTGAAGTGACCGATAAGAACTTACGTGTTGACAATGAAGGTGGCGAGCTAATCATTAAGATGGCTAAAGTGTTAACGGATTTAACAAGTGCTAACTTTACAGATGCAGCAGGCAACAACACAATTATCGGCGGTAATGGTGTAACGATTACACCTAAAGCAGGTGATACAGTAAGCTTAACTGATAAGGGCTTAAACAACGGTAATAACACTATTACAAATGTTAAAGCGGGCTTAAACGGTACAGACGCTGTAAACGTAGACCAATTAGAAAAAGTTAATGCAACTGCAAATGCAGGTTGGAAATTAACCAACAACGGTACAAACGAATCAACAGTAACACCAAATGCGACTGTAGATTTAGCGAATAAAGATGGCAACATCATTATTACTAAGGATGGTAATAACGTAACCTTCGGCTTTAACAGTAACTTAACTGTGGGGGGCCCAGGTAAAGACGGCAAGGATGGTAAAGACGGTTCAATCGGCGTGAAAGGTGCTGATGGTACAACTGGTGTAACCTTAAACGGTAAAGATGGTTCAATCGGCTTAACTGGCGCACCAGGCAAAGATGGTAAAAATGCAAGCGCAAATATTACTGTAGCGCAAGGTGCTAAAGGTCTTGACGGCAACGATGGTGCAAATGGCGAAAGCAAAACACGTATCGTTTACGAAAAACCAAACGGCGAGAAAGAAGAAGTTGCAACACTTAACGATGGCTTAAACTTCGTAGGTAACGATGGAAAAGTTGTTGCTAAGAAACTTAACGATACATTAGCGATTAAAGGTGGTATCAACACTGAAGCTGGCTTAAATGCAGCCTCTGATCGTAACGTAGGTGTTCGTGAAAACGATAAAGGCTTAAATATCGTAATTGCTGAACGTCCAACCTTCTCTGGTATCACAGTAGATGGCAAAGACGGCAAGGATGCAGAAGTTAAATTTGCGAAAGATGGTAAAGACGGCATGTCTATCGTTGGTACTCGTGGTGCTGATGGTAAAGACGGCTTAACTATCAGAGGTGCAGATGGTAAAGACGGCGTATCATTTAAAGATGACGGTCGTATTACTAATGTAGCTGACGGTAAAGATGGCAAAGACGCAGTAAATAAAGACCAATTAGAGCGTGTAAACGCAACTGCAAATGCAGGCTGGAAATTAACCGCTAATGGTTCTAATTTAACCACAGTAACACCAAATGCGACTGTAGATTTAGCGAATAAAGATGGCAACATCGTTATCACTAAAGAAGGCAATAACGTAACCTTTGATTTAACCAACAAGGTAACAGTAGGTAATGATAAAGAGCCTGGTGTGATTACGGTTAAAGGTGAAAACGGCAAAGATGGCGTTTCTATCAATGGTAAAGATGGTATCAGCATTAAAGGCGAAAATGGTCAAGATGCAGTATCAATCAACGGCAAAGATGGTAACGGTGCAATTGCAGTAAACGGTAAAGACGGTAAAACTGGCGTTGGTTTAGATGGTGCAAACGGCACAATCGGTATCAACGGTAAAGATGGTTCTAACGGCACAATTACTGTGGAAAAAGGTCCAGTGGGTGTTGATGGTACTGATGGTGCAAATGGTAAAGACGGTATGACACGTATCGTTTATACAGATGCAAATGGTACTAAACACAATGTATCTACCTTAAATGATGGTCTAAGCTTTGTAGGTGATACAGGTAACCCAATTGCTAAGAAACTTAACCAAACGTTAACTATTAAAGGTAACTTAGACGCAGCAGCAGACGTTACTGATAAGAACTTACGTGTTGATAACGTAGATGGTGCGCTCATCATCAAGATGGCGAAATCGTTAACGGATTTAACGAACGCAACATTTACATCAGCTAACAGCAACACAACTATTGGCGGTAATGGTGTAACAATTACGCCAAATACTGGCAATACAGTAAGCTTAACTGATAAGGGCTTAAACAATGGTAATAACCAAATTACTAACGTTTCAAGCGGCTTAGTAGAACGTGATGGCAAGACTAAAGTTGACCTTGTAAATGCAACTGGTGATGTACTAAATAACGCAGTAAACGTAGGTGACTTAAAAGATTCTGTGAACAACTTAACCAACGCAACAACAGGTGGTTTCGGTTTAACAGATGAAAATGGCAAAGACGTTAAAGCGGATTTAGGCAAAACTGTGACTGTTCTAGGTGACGGTAGCGTGAAAACTGAAGTTGTTGAGAAAGACGGTAAGAAAGCACTTCAAATCGGCTTAACTAGCAACGTAACAGTAGGTAACGATAAAGAACCTGGCGTGATTACTGTTAAAGGTGAAAACGGTAAAGATAGCGTTTCTATCAATGGTAAAGATGGTATCAGCATTAAAGGCGAAAATGGTCAAGATGCAGTATCAATCAACGGCAAAGATGGTAACGGCGCAATTGCAGTAAACGGTAAAGACGGTAAAACTGGCGTTGGTTTAGATGGTGCAAACGGCACAATCGGTATCAACGGTAAAGATGGTTCTAACGGCACAATTACTGTAGCGCAAGGTGCTAAAAGTATTGCTGGTAACGATGGTAAAGATGGCGAAAGCAAAACGCGTATCGTTTACGAAAAACCAAACGGTGAGAAAGAAGAAGTTGCAACACTTAACGATGGTTTAACTTTCGTAGGTAATGATGGCAAAGTAATCAATAAGAAACTAAACGAAACTTTAGCAATTAAAGGTAACTTAAGCACATCAGCAGACACGACAGCTAACAACTTACGTGTTGATAATGTAAATGGTGATCTCATCATCAAGATGGCGAAATCGTTAAAAGATTTAACGGACGCAACATTTACATCAGCTAACAGCAATACAACTATTGGCGGTAATGGTGTAACAATTACGCCAAATACTGGCAATACAGTAAGCTTAACTGATAAAGGCTTGGACAACGGCGGTAACAAAGTTGTTAACGTAGCTGCAGGTGACGTATCTGCAACAAGTACAGATGCAGTAAACGGTAGCCAATTATATGCAGTAAGCGAAGTGGCTAATAAAGGTTGGAATATCCAAACTAATGGCAATGCTTCAACCAACGTTAAACCAGGTGACACAGTAAACTTTGCAAACGGTAACAACATCGAAATTAATAACGATGGTACAAACGTAACTGTAGGCTTAGCGAAAGATGTCGACTTAGGTAAAGACGGTAGCATTAAAGCTGGCGACACTGTGATGAACAATGACGGTGTGAAAGTTGGTGATAAAGTATCATTAACTAAAGACGGTTTAACAGCAGGTAATGTAACGATTTCTGCTGAAACAGGCATCAGCGCAGGTAACAAACAAATCACGAACGTATCAAGTGGTTTAGGTGGTATTGAGCTTAAAGATGCTAAAGGCGATACATTGACAAATGCTGCTAATATCGGTGACCTTCAAACAGCTATTTCAGGCGTGACTGACGCAACGAAAGGCGGTGGCTTCGGTTTAGCGGATGACAATGGCACTGAAGTGAAACAAAGTCTTGGTCAAACAATCCAAGTGAAAGGTGACGGCAATGTGAAAACAAACGTGACTAATGGTTCACTCACAGTAAGCTTAAACAAGGATGTTGATTTAGGCAAAGACGGTAGCTTAACAGCTGGTGGTACGAAAGTGTCAGAAAATGGCGTAAGCTTCGCAGATTCACTTGTGAACTTAACCAGCAATGGTTTAAATAACGGTGGTAATAAAGTTACTAACGTGAAAGCAGGTGAGGTAAGTGCGACAAGTACGGATGCTGTAAACGGTAGCCAATTATATGCAACTAACCAAAATGTAACGAATGTTCAAAACACCGTTGCGAAAGGTTGGAACATTGAGGCTGGCACAGTTGAAGGATCAACAGGTAAAGTAACTGGCGCATCGAAATCGAATGTGGCGATGGGCGACACAGTAGGCGTGAAAGCTGGCAATAACATCGAGATTACTCAAGATGGTGCAAATATTGCGATTGCTACATCAGCGACACCAACATTTGAAACAGTAACTGTAGGTAAAGACGGTAACACTGCAACAGTAAGTACAGTTCAAGACCAATACGGTTCTGCAATCAAAGTGGCAGGCGCAGATGGTAAATCTGAAACACGTATTAATAACGTAGCAGATGGTAAAGCGGACAACGATGCTGTGAATGTACGTCAGTTAAAAGGCGTTGCACAAAACGTAGCGAATATCGACAACCGTGTATCTAAATTAGATAAACGTGTTCGTGGTATCGGTGCGAACTCAGCGGCAGCTTCATCATTACCACAAGTAATGCTTCCAGGTAAATCAATGGTTGCTGTAGCAGGCGGTGCTTATAGTGGTGCTTCTGCAGTAGCAGTGGGTTACTCAAGAGCAAGTGATAACGGTAAACTTATCCTTAAAGTGAATGGTACTGCAAACAGTGCCGGTCACTACTCTGGTGGTGTGGGTGTAGGTTACCAATGGTAATGCTTTAGCCTAACTAAATGAATCAATGCGACCTTCGGGTCGCATTTTTTTTGCTTGTGATTTGCCAAAAAACTGTGAAATGTGACCGCTTGTTCTATACTTTTACTAAGATCCTTCCAAAAGCAAGAAACTCAGGAGCATAGGAAGCAGAATTATCAGTAAAAGAGACCGCTTATTAAGTAGCAAAAGTGAAAGAAGAAAACTGGAAAGACAGTGATTACATGAGACGAAAAGTGGGTATGGCAGTTATAGTGCTTGGTACTTATTGCAGCAGAGATGGAATTGATACTAAACTTCTATAAACGGCTAAATATTCGCTTTAAAACATGAACGGTACTAAGGGGTAAAATTTAGTTTCAAGCGGTCAAATTTCCTAAATTTTTTGCAATCTGCAACATTTTCGCGAAATTTGACCGCTTGTTTTATTTAAAGGTGGGAGTTATTGGGCTTTTTTAGTTTCTTTTGGTAATAAGAGATTCATTAAAATGGCAGCAATAGCGCAGAGGCTGATGCCTTTAAGTGAGAATTCACCGACATTGATCAGCATTCCGCCAATACCGAAGGTCATCACCACTGATACGATACAAAGATTGCGTGCTTCGCCCATATCTACTTTTGCGCGAATAAGTGTGCTCATACCAACAGCGGCGATTGAGCCGAACACTAACATCATAATACCGCCCATTACGACACCAGGGATAGTTTGTAAAAATGCACCTACTTTGCCACAGAATGAAATGGCGATTGCCCAAATAGCGGCAAAGGTCATTACGCGAGGATTGAAGTTTTTGGTTAGCATTACTGCGCCTGTGACTTCTGCGTAAGTTGTGTTTGGTGGACCACCTAAAAATGCAGCGGCAGAAGTGGCTACGCCATCACCTAATAAAGTACGATGTAAACCTGGTTTGTTCATAAAATCTTTACCTGTTACAGAACTGATCGCCATAATGCCACCAACATGTTCTACGGCTGGAGCAAGTGCAATCGGTAATAAGTAGAGGATTGCTTCTAATTTAAATTCTGGTGTAGTCAATTTGGGTAGGCTAAACCATGCTGCATTGGTAACGGGGTTAAAATCTATAATACCGAAAACAAGGGAAAGGATATAACCCACCACAATACCGAACATAATTGGTACTAATTTCATTAAACCTTTGGCAAAAACTGCCACGATTAACGTGGTAATTAAGGTTGCCATTGAAATGAGTAATGCGGTATTTGGTTCAATGGTTGTGCTTTTGCCAAGTGCCATATCCACTGCTGTTGGTGCAAGCCCTAAGCCGATAATAATGATAACAGGGCCAACCACCACAGGTGGGAACAGTTTTTCAAGAATATTTGCACCTTTCCATTTTACCAATGCACTTAATGCAAAATAGACGAAGCCAGTGAAGACTAAACCGCCCATTGTGCTTGGAATGCCCCATTGTTGTACGCCATATTGAATCGGTGCGATAAAAGCAAAAGAAGAAGCGAGAAAGATAGGAACTTGTCCTTTGGTACAAAGTTGGAAAAGTAGGGTGCCGATGCCAGCGGTAAGTAGCGCTGTATTTGGATCTAAACCTGTAATTAACGGCATTAAGACTAAGGCGCCAAATGCTACAAATAGCATTTGTAAGCCAACAAACACCTGTTTTGGTGTGCTGATAGTTTGATTTGTCATTTTTGTTTCAACTCTCGGTTTGAATTAACATACGTAAACACTACCTCTCGGGGTAGCGCGCGCATTATAGCGGAAAAGCCGATGAGTTGCTAAACAGAAAGTAAAAATCCCCTTAGTTTTTGCTAAGGGGACAGTTATTTGCGTAAGATTAATCCATTTCACTCATTAGGGTTGCATTGCCCCCTGCTGCTGCGGTATTGATACTGATGGATTTTTCATGCATTAATGGCAATAGTGAAAGTGCCAAATTAAGGTTTTCAATATAGGTTAGAATAGCGCCATTACGTTCGGCATAATGTTGTCGCTCTGTGCAAGAAAGTGGTTCAAGCACTATCATGACACTTAATTTGGCGAATTGATTGAAATCATCGGTTACCACTACATATTCCGCAAATTGGTGGGCGTGTTCAGCCAGTGGTGAATCTTGTTTCACTACAGCTTTGCTTCCGCACATGGCAATCGCAATCAGCGCTTTGACTTGCTCGAAAAGTGAGCCGTTGCTTATCGCGATAAGCTGACGTGCTTCAAGGCGTAACTCGTTGTTTTCTCCCGTGATTCCTTGCATTTTGAATACTTTTGCAAGCGGTGATTTTTGCGCTAAATTTTGCAAAAGTGCTAGCGCTTCAGCGTGTTGTTCCACTGAAAGTGCTTGGCGGATAGCTTGAGCAAGATTGTCTGTTCCAATGGTTATTCCGCCGTCTAAATCGGGCAGATACCATGCTTCGCTATTGACCAAACGTTGTAAATAAAGCGGGCCACCTGCTTTTGGCCCCGTGCCTGAAAGCCCCATGCCGCCGAAAGGTTGTACGCCAACCACAGCACCAACGGTATTACGATTCACATATAAATTGCCCGCTTGCACTTTATCTATCCATTGATAAATGGTGTTATCAATACGGCTATGCAAACCGCTGGTTAAGCCAAAGCCTGTTGAATTTATGTCGTGGATCACTTGTTCAAATTGGTTAGCTTTAAAGCGAATAACATGCAGGATTGGACCAAATACCTCGTGTTCAATCTGTGAAATATGATCAATTTCAAACAAGCTTGGTGCGACAAAGATCCCGTTTTGTTCTACTTCTGGTGCTATCGGTACTTGGTAATAGCTTTTGGCGACTTGCTTCATTTTTTTGATATGGCTGAGCAAACGACTTTGTGCGGTGCGGTCGATCACAGGCCCAATATCGGTATTGAGTGCTTGTGGTCTGCCAACATGGAGTTCGGCCATTGCGCCTTTTAGCATCGCTAAAATATGATCCGCAACATCTTCTTGCAGATACAACACACGCAACGCTGAACAGCGTTGACCTGCGGAATCAAAAGCAGAATTGAGAACGTCTGCTACCACTTGTTCGCCTAGAGCAGAGCTATCCATAATCAGTGCATTTTGTCCGCCTGTTTCAGCAATAAGCGGTACGATTTTGTCTTGTTTTTGCAAATTGCGATTGATGGTTTTAGCGGTTTCGGTGGATCCTGTAAAAATTACACCTGCCACACGAGGATCGGCAGTGAGCTGATTACCGATTTCAGCACCACTACCTGGTAAGCATTGTAGAGCGCCTTTGGGCACGCCTGCTTGATAGAATAGCTCCACCGCATAATGCGCCATTAATGAGGTTTGCTCTGCTGGTTTTGCCAGCACAACATTCCCCGCCACTAATGCAGAAACTACTTCACCAGTAAAAATAGCAAGTGGGAAGTTCCATGGGCTGATTGCAACAATAATGCCTCTTGGTTTTTGATAAGCATCAGGATTACGTTTCACCTCATTTGCATAATAACGGCAAAAATCGACCGCTTCTCTCACTTCTGCAATCGCATTATTTAGGGGTTTCCCTGCTTCTCGCACAGCGAGATCGAATAAGGTTGGCATATTGCTTTCAAGTAACTCGGCAATATTGTCTAAAATGGCGGCTCGTTGTTGAGGAGGCGTTGCTTGCCAAGCGGTCTGATTTTGCTCGGCAATTGCAAATGCTTTTGTTACATCGGCCGTGTTGGCATACACCACCTCACCCACTTGTTGGGTATTCAGTGCAGGATTGAAAACCGCTTTGCTTAAGCTACCTTCATAAAAACTATCAGCTAATAATGGATAGGCTTTGTATTGCACTTTGGCTAGCTGGTTAAGCTGTGTTTGTAAGTTTTCAAGTTGAACTGTATCGCTGAGATCGTAGCCTTTAGAATTAAGGCGATCGCTAAATAAATTTCGAGGTAGTGGGATTTTAGGGTGCATTGAACCAGCCGTTTGTGCTGCTTTTACAACAGGATCTTCTGCCAGTCTTTCTACGCTGACTTGCTCATCTACTAACTGATTTACAAATGAGCTATTAGAGCCATTTTCTAATAAGCGACGCACTAAATAAGCTAATAGTGTTTGGTAAGAGCCAACAGGAGCATAGATACGGCATTGCACATCTAAGTTTTGCTTGCCGACAACTTGATCATAGAGGGTTTCGCCCATGCCATGTAAACATTGGAATTCAAATTTTTTACCTTTTGCCAAATGGTAAATAGTGGCAAGTGTTTGGGCATTGTGGGTGGCAAATTGTGGATAAATCACATCTTGTGCTGCCAGTAATTTTTTCGCGCAGGCAATGTAATTTAAGTCGGTATGTACTTTGCGGGAAAATACAGGGTAGCCAGTGGAATCGGTTTGAGAACGTTTAATTTCGGCATCCCAATAAGCACCTTTTACTAAACGAATCATTAATTTTCGTTGTTTTTCGTGAGCTTTTTGAATGAGATAATCAATCACAGATAAACAACGTTTTTGATAGGCTTGCACCACAAAGCCAATGCCATCAAAGCCTGCTAGTTCTGGCTCAGATAATAAACGGTCGATGAGATCGAGTGAAATTTCTAAGCGGTCGGCTTCTTCAGCATCAATATTAATCCCAATATCATAACGTTTAGCTAGTAAACACAAATCGCGTAAGCGAGGGTAGAGTTCTTGCATAACTCGTGCGTGTTGCGCTAATGAATAACGAGGGTGAATCGCCGAAAGTTTTACGGAAATCCCAGAAGCTTGATAAACCCCTAATCCTTTTGAAACTGCCCCGACTGCGTGTACTGAACTGACGTAGTCTTGGTAATAGCGTTTCGCATCTTGTTCAGTAAATGCTGACTCACCTAGCATGTCGTAAGTAAAGCGAAAGCCTTTTTGAAAACGCTCTTCACTATTTTTGAGTGCCACTTGAATGGTTTCACCCGTAACGAATTGTTTGCCGAGTAAGCGCATAGCAAAATCCATACCTTTACGGATAATCGGCTCTCCGCTCTTATTAATCAGCTGAGTTAAACTATTTGAAAGTGAGTCATCAGAAAGTGAGAGCACTTTTCTTGTAAACACAAGCCCCCAAGCGGAAGCATTGACAAAAAGTGACGGGCTTTTACCGATATGTGATTTCCAATTACCTTTTGTGATTTTGTCTTTGATTAATTTATCGCGAGTATCTTGATCAGGAATACGAAGGAGCGCTTCAGCTAAGCACATCAATGCGATACCTTCTTGGCTGGAAAGCGAAAACTCATGCATTAATGCATCAACACCACTGGCTTTTTGGCGGTTGGCTCGGACTTTTTCAACAAGCTTACGGGTAAGCGCTTTGATATTGGTTTGATACTCATCGGTATTAGCTTCAACTAATAGTTTTTGAACTAGCTCAGTTTCATCAATACGATAATGTTGGCTGAGTTCGGGTCGGAGAGTAGTTGCTGGTAGAAGATGATATTGTTGCATAAGAAGCTCCTCGTATGTTGTGTGCTTGAGTTACAAGCGGTCATTTTTTTAGAATTTTTTACATATGGCGTGACCCACAAACAAAAAAGCGACTTGCTGTCACACAGCAAATCGCTTTTCGTTTATTTCACTTCTTCTAAGTAAGATTTATTCGCTTTGTCGAAGGTTTCGATAATTTCTTTATTTGGTGCGGGAGTGAGCAGAGACACAATCACAATCGCGCACATTGCACTCATAAAGCCAGGAATCATTGAATACATTTCTGGGAGTGAAAGCGCTGTGGTGATGTCTTTCCAGAAATACACAACTAATGCACCTGTAAGCATGCCTGTAATAGCACCAAAGCCGTTCATGCGTTTCCAGAAAAGAGATAATAACACCACAGGGCCGAATGCTGAGCCAAAGCCTGCCCAAGCGTCTTTTACCAGCGCAAATACTTGGCTATTTGGATCTTGTGCGATATAGATGGCAAGTGCAGCGACAGCAAGTACCATCATACGGCCAAGCCAAACTAATTCTTTGTCAGTTGCTGATGGACGTAAGATTCCTTTATATAAGTCTTCGGTGATGGCACTTGAACAAATTAAAAGTTGCGCAGAAAGAGTACTCATTACCGCTGCTAAAATCGCTGAGAGTAAAATGCCTGCAATCCAAGGGTTAAACAACAGTTTGGCTAATTCAATAAAAATCTGTTCATTGTTTTGGTTTACGACTTGAGCATTTTCTGGGAATTTAAAGAAATATGCCATACCAAAGTAGCCAATACCAATTGCACCAACAAGGCAAATTACCATCCAAGTCATACTGATACGGCGAGCATTTTCCAGTGATTTGACACTTTCTGCCGCCATAAAACGTACCACAATATGTGGCTGACCAAAATAACCTAATCCCCATGCTAATAAGCTGAGTACGCCTAATATCGTTGTGCCAGTAAACATATCGTTGTAGTTTTTATTTGCTGCAATTTCTGCAAGTGTGATGCTTTCTTGCATAGCTTCGATTCCACCTACGTTTAATACAACAAATACAGGGGTGAGAATCAATGCAAATAACATTAACGAAGCTTGAATGGTATCAGTCCAACTTACCGCTAAGAAACCACCAATAAAGGTATAAAGAATAGTTGCCACAGCACCATACCAAATTGCATTAGCATAAGGTACGCCAAATAGGTTCTCAAAAACTCGAGCACCAGCGACTACACCTGAAGCACAGTAAACGGCGAAGAAGAGTAGAAAAATAATTGCCGAAAGGATTTTGATTAATTTGGTTTTATCACCAAAGCGATTGTGAAAGTATTCGGGTAAGGTAAGTGCGTCGCCACTGTGTTCTGTGTGAGAACGTAAGCGACCTGCGACAAGCTTCCAGTTTAAATATGCACCGATGGTTAAACCAACAGCTAACCAGACTTCAATTAAACCGCCTGCATAAATAGCACCTGGTAAGCCCATCAGCAACCAAGCTGACATATCCGATGCCCCTGCCGATAATGCGGTAACAAAGCTACCTAAACGACGTCCACCTAAAATGTAGTCTGAAAGGTTGTTAGTAACACGATAGGCGATAAAGCCGATTAAGATCATTCCGATGATATAAATCAGGAATGTGGTTGTGGTAGGATCAAATCCAAACATAGCTATTCCTCTTATTCTTTCTATGTTTTCATTAGCACAAAAAAGGGCGAATTATAGCAAAAAAGATCGGCAAAATGAATTTTTATCGCTATTTTACGCATTTCTATGCGGTGTGTATCAAGATAAATAAAATTGTGATTGTTTGTTGATAATCTATATCACTCGACTATAACTAATTCGCAAACGTTTGCAACAAAATTTTTACATTTTTATCAAAAAATAATCGTTTTTTTAACGAGTTTAGTATGCTTTTTGGCTAGTTTTTTAGCGTAAGATAATTAGTTGTACACAGGCCTAGCTTGTCAAGTAAATTTACAAGAAAAAATTTTAAAATTTTTTGATAAAAGCACTAGCCAAAATGTAACTAATTGATTTAAAAGGAAATGTTATTTTGTGCTCAATTTTAAATGAATGTGAAAAATGCTAGGTTTTATCTAGGTTTGGCATATTTTTCAAAAAGAAATCCACAAAGTTATCCACAGAGGTTGTGGATAGAAAAAATACCTGAATATAAAATCAGATCTTCGTAGGCTTTTTGCAAAATCTGACGAAGAGCTGACCGCTTATTTAGCTTGCCAGCCTAATTCTTCTGAAATTTTAGCCGCTGTAGTTTGAATCGCTGTGTGTAATAGATCAAATCCTAATTGCTTTAAGCGGGCCGTAGAAAGTGAAATTGAAACGGCATAGATCACATGATTTTTGTGATCGAAAATTGGACAAGCAATGCAAGATACGCCTAATTCGTTTTCTTCATCGTCCATCGCAAATTGTTGTTGGCGGATTTTGGTTAATTCGCTTTCCATTGCAGGAATGGTGGTGATCGTATTAGCTGTTAGCTGGCGAATAATATCCTGTTTGGCTTGCCAATATTGTGGAATATATTCAGGTTTATCGTATGCGAGGAATAATTTACCCATACCAGAGCAATAAAGTTGTAATCGTTGTCCGATATAAGCACGGGTTTTCATCATGCCAGTGGTCGGTTCTAATTTATAGATCAAAATAGCATGATTGCCTTCTCGCATTGCAAAATTAACCGTTTCACCCAGCTGTAGGTTAAGGGCTTCAAGATGAGGGGCTGCAATATGTAAAATATTGAGTGAACTCAAAGCACGCTGACCAATAGTGAGGCATTTGGTGCTTAGGCGATAGCTACCTGTGGTAGGAGCAGGGCGAACAAATCCTTCTTGTTGCAAACTTTGTAATAAGCGATGTACGGTACTTTTATTTAATTGCGCTAGCTCAGAAAGTTGCGCTAAAGGGCAGCCATTTGGGTATTGGGAAAGCAGTTCAAGTAATTTTAATCCTCTCACTAAGGTTTGGCTTCCCGATGATTCTTTTTCTGTCATGCTGTGTCTCCTAATATCAGATGATCGAGTGGCATATCCCAATCTTCGGTTGGCAATTGTTCAATCAGCTGGCAATCGTAGGCTAATCCCACGTTTATCGCTGATGTTTGTGCCAAGGTTCGATCGTAAAAACCACCGCCATAGCCTAAGCGATTTAGTTGTTTGTCGCAAGCGAGTAGTGGGGTGAAGATCATTTCTAATTCATCAAGCGGCTTAACCTGCCGAATATCTAATTGAGGTTGTAGCATACCGAATGAATGCGATTGCAAAACCGAGTTAGGCTGATATTGCACAAACAGTAAATTACCTGCGCTAAAGGGGTGTAACACGGGCAGATAAATAGATTTTCCTTGTGTAAGGAGTTGTTTTATGAGTGGAAGCGGTGAAATTTCTGCTTTGAATGGCAAATAGAAAGCAAGATGAGAAGCTTGATAGTGTTCAATTAAAGCAAGTGCTTGGGGGATAATATCTAAAGCGGCACTGGTTTGTTGTTGTGTGGTTAATGCAAGCCGTTTGGCTTTCATTTGATTGCGAATGGTTTGGCGAGCTTCTCGCCAAGATTGGCTAGTTTGCATATAGATATACCAAACATAGAAAGAAAAGAACCCGAAGTGCCGTTGTGTGTGATGGTCCTTGAACCAGAAGGTTCAAGGGAGTCGAACTTAATTGCCTTTAGGCTTCTTACTTAGAGTAAGCTTGCTCACCAGCAGCTAGATGTCCAACTCAAAGTTTTAAATTATCGGCTCAGGGACGTAACTCACAACGTACACCTCAGGCAAGTATTATACTAACGGAAATTGCGAAATTTTCCTAGTGTTGAATTGAGAAAAATTCGCAAATGATCAGCTTTTAAACATTCTACTGATTAATGGCAACGGAGGCGTTAGTCAGCAATTTATTCAACGAACTATCGAGCTGTTGAATGCAAGACTCAAGCACTGCTTTATTGTTTGCATTTTTTTGCTTTTCTTGCTCAAGTTCGTAGTTGAGATTAAGTGCAACGATAGCTAACACTTTTTCAAGCTGGATAATACCAGATTGATCTTTTAAAACCGCTACTCGTTCTTCTAAACGTTGCGCTGAAGCGAGTAAGTGTTCTTGTTGCTCGGGTGGGCAATGTAAGCGAAGTACCTGCCCAAAAATTTGAACTTCAATATAATTTGCCGACATAGTCGTGAAATCCTCACAAGTAAGATGAATTTTTTGCTATTATGCCATTCTTTAACAGAATCACAAATAAGACACTATGGCTATTACACAATCAAACGAATTTAATCAACTAATTGCCCAATTACAAATTGGCGAAACAGCCGCAGAAGTACATGGTTTTCTAAGCGGATTAATTGCGGGTGGCGTGCAAGATGAATCTTGGAAAACGCTTACTTACCAATTTTTAAATGATGGTCATGCTTTCTCGCAAGCGCCTTTAGCTACACTCAGCGAGTTTTATCAACAATTAACCGAAAGTTTTGATGAAGCTAATACATTATTCTCGCTTTGGACTCCGAATAACGAAGATGGTTTCGCTTTAGCAGATGCTATTGCAGACTGGACAAGCCAATTTTTACTTGGTTTAGGCTTAGCGCAGCCAAAATTAAGCCGTGAAACGGATGAAATTGGTGAGGCATTAGATGATTTAGAAGAAATTTCTAAATTAGGTTACAATGAAGACGATGATAACAATGAATTACTGGAAGCAGGCGAAGAAGTGGTAGAGTACTTGCGAGTGCTAACACTTTTCTTGCACAGCCATTTTGCATTAAATGTAAAGAACGCTGAGCAACCTCAACTTCACTAACCCGATACAAGCGGTCATTTTTTAGTGGAACTTTGCAAGTTTTCATTAAAATTTTACCGCTTATTTATCTGAAATAGATGGACAAGGAATACTATGAGCCAATTAAAAAATGATCGCTATTTAAAAGCATTATTACGCGAACCTGTGGATATGACTCCCGTATGGATGATGCGCCAAGCAGGGCGTTACCTACCTGAATACAAAGCCACTCGTGCGCAAGCAGGCGATTTTATGTCGTTGTGCCGTAATGCAGAATTAGCTTGCGAAGTAACTTTACAGCCATTACGTCGTTATGAATTAGATGCAGCAATTCTTTTCTCTGATATTTTAACCATTCCAGATGCAATGGGATTGGGGCTAAGTTTTGGTGCGGGTGAAGGTCCTAAATTTGCGCGTCCGATTGAAAATAAAGCGCAAGTAGAACACCTTCCAATTCCTGATCCTGAAGGTGAATTACAATATGTAATGAATGCGGTGCGTACTATTCGTCGTGAATTAAAAGGCGAAGTGCCGTTAATTGGTTTTTCTGGCAGCCCATGGACACTTGCTACTTATATGGTAGAAGGCGGTTCAAGCAAGGCATTTACCAAAATCAAAAAAATGATGTATGCCGATCCACAAATTCTACACGCTTTGTTAGATAAATTAGCCGAGAGCGTGATTTTATATCTTAACGCTCAAATCAAAGCGGGCGCACAGGCGGTAATGGTTTTTGACACTTGGGGGGGGGTATTAGCACACAATGAATATAAAGCCTTCTCGCTACACTATATGCATAAAATTGTAGATGGCTTAATTCGTGAAAACGAAGGCAGAAAAGTGCCTGTTACTCTATTTACCAAAGGCGGTGGCTTATGGTTAGAAGCGATTGCGGATACAGGTTGTGATGCAGTTGGCTTAGATTGGACGATTGATATTGCCGATGCGCGTCGTCGTGTAGGACATAAAGTGGCGCTTCAAGGCAATATGGATCCAAGTGTGTTATATGCTCAACCAGAACGTATTGAACAAGAAGTAAAACAAATTTTAGCAGGCTTTGGTGAAGGTTCTGGACATGTATTCAATCTCGGACATGGCATTCATCAAGATGTGCCAGAACAAAACCCGAAAGTGTTTGTGGATGCGATTCACGAATATTCAAAACAATATCATAAATAATTTTACTCGATTTTTGTTTATAACAAGCGGTTAAATTTATGCAGAAATTGGCAAAAAATGAGGCAGGTTTGAGCGCTTGTTAGTCAAAATACAATCAAATTATCTGAATAGGATAAAAGAGGAAAATATGAGAAATCCTATCCATAAACGCATGGAGCGTTTTGAGTCTTGGCAACATTTAACTTTTATGGCGTGCCTTTGTGAAAGAATGTATCCAAATTATCAACTGTTTTGTGAAGTAACAAAACAGCCAGAAAAAGTAAAGGTATTCCAAAATATTCTCAATTTAGTTTGGGAGTTTTTAACCGTAAAAGGTGCCAAAATTAATTTTGATAACCAGCTCGAAAAATTAGAAGAAATCATTCCTGATGTGAACGATTATGATTTTTTTGGTGTCTTACCCGCACAAGAAGCGTGTGAGGCTCTCTCGGAATTACTACATAGCTTAATCGCAGGGGCAACGTTAGAACAAGCGATTCGTATCAGCCAAATTTCTTTAGGGACAGTGGCAAGCTATTTAGAAACTCAATACGACCGTGAATTAAGTGAGCAAGAGCTCAAAAACTCAGAAGAAATTCAAGATGAACTGGATGTGCAATGGCAAGTTTATCGTTTGCTTAATGAATGTGAAGAACGTGATATTGAGCTAATTCTTGAGTTAAAAAATGAGATTCGTACTAGCGGAATTAGTAATATCGGGTTAAAATTTAATCAATAAATCAACTTCCCCGCAGAATGATGCATTATTCACTTTGAGAATATCTAAGTTTGAATTAAGCTAGCGGGGCGTTATGCAACAAGTTTCAGGCGGGTTAACGCCATTTATCTAAATAAAATCTTAGAGGATACAATTATGAACAAAACTGAGTTAATCGATGCAATCGCAGCAGGTGCAGAGTTAAGCAAGAAAGACGCTAAAGCAGCATTAGAAGCAACTTTAGAAGCAATCTCTGAAAGCCTCAAAAAAGGTGATGCAGTTCAATTAATCGGCTTCGGTACTTTTAAAGTAAATGAGCGTAATGCACGTACTGGTCGTAACCCACGTACTGGTGAAGAGATTAAAATCGCAGCAGCTAAAGTTCCAGCGTTCGTTGCAGGTAAAGCATTAAAAGATTTAGTAAAATAATTCTTTTTCAGATTTCTAAAAAAGCCTAGATTTTTATCTAGGCTTTTTGTTTTCGGTTAAACCGCAAATGGGTATTGAATACTTGGGTGATATTCGTAGCCTTCTACTTTGAAATCATCAAGCGTTACCCATGTTTCTAAATCTTCTAATGATTTAATCTCAGGGTTAATCCAAAGTTTTGGTGCCGTTAGTGGCTCTCGTGTGAGCTGTACATCACGCATTAAGGCTAACTGGTCTTCATAGATATGTGCATTAACGATTTTATGGAAAGCTTGTCCTGCTTTGTGTCCTGTAATTTGTGCCATTAATGCAAGGAAGGTATAACATTGAATCATATTCCAATTGAGTCCAAGTGGCACATCAGCAGAGCGTTGTGTACTATTTAAATAAAGTGTGCCATCTAACAGCGAAAAATGGTGGCTATATAAGCACGGACGTAAACAGCCCATATGGAATACACCTGGGTGATAAAAAGTATAAATTTCACCGCGATTATCCACTCCTTTTTTCAAATCATCGACAATTTGACGAAGCAAATCAATTGAACCACCATCAGGTTTTGGAAAGTTACGCCCAACCGCACCATACACTAATCCCATATCGTCTTCGCCTTTACGATGAGGGTTTGCAAGCCATGCAGCATTTTGGTTCGCATTTGCATCCCATGATTTTGTACCTAGATTACGGAAATCAGCCGCATTATCGTAACCACGGATATAGCCGAGCAATTCAGCAATCGCTGCCTTCCAGAAGCTTCTGCGAGTTGTCACCAATGGAAATTCGCCCTTAGCAACATCATAAGTAAGATCGGCGTTGATCACAGTTAAACAACGCTTACCAGTTCGCTCATTCTCTACCCATTTTCCTTCATTTACGATACGATGACATAAATCTAAATACTGTTTCATGATTACCTCTTAAAAAAATTTAGGTAATTTTGCCATTTATTCGTTAAAATAGATAATAATTTTTATAAAGCGATAAGGAGTGCGATATGAAAAATGTAATCAAAACAATGTTGGTTGGTTTTACCTTGGCTGTATTGGCTGCTTGTTCTACAAAAAGTGGCTGGACTCGTTTAAGTGAATCTGAAATAGATCAGAAATCTTATGCGATTGCTTATGGTGCAACAGCACAAACTTACGCAGATCGAGTAAATGAGAGTTATGACATTAATTCATTTATGAATGGTGTGGACGACTGGTATAACAAAAAAGTGAAAATGCCAGTAGAGCAGATTAGAGCGATAATTTTAAATCGCATGATGGATCACAATATTTACGCTTATTACAGTGGTGTGCTTTATGCGGCAGACTTACAAGGCAATTTTAATCATCTTGATCCAGAATGCTGGAATTTGGTACAAACGCCAAGTATGAGCCAAGGTATCCACGATGCGATGCTTGATATTCAAAAAAATACCATACGCAGTGATGAATATATTCATCACGGTGTAGAACAGATTCTTCATCTTTGTGTAAAAACGATGGCTGAAGATGAAAATAAAGCAGAAGCAAAAGCTAAAAAAGTGTCGAAAACCAAAAAATCAGCGAAATAATTAGGGTTATGATTTAGGTAAGCGGTCAAATTTTCCTTAAAATTTGCAAAAAATACAGGGAATTTGACCGCTTTTTACGTATTAAAAGGAGAAATTGATGACAACCTATAATTTACGTCTTAAAGCAAAAAGTGAATTAACTCCTCATCCAACAGCACAATATTGGCGTAAATGCCAAGTGGAAGAGCTATTTGCAATGCCTTTTATGGAATTAGTTTTCAAAGCGGCGCAGGTGCATAGAGAAAATTTTGATCCGCAAGCGATTCAACTTTCAACCTTACTTTCAATAAAAACGGGAGGTTGCCCAGAAGAATGCGAATATTGTCCTCAATCAGCGCGCTATGACACAGGGCTTGAAAAGCAAATGATGATGGATGTGGAACAAATTGTTGAGAAAGCAAAAATAGCGAAAGCGAGAGGGGCAAGCCGTTTTTGTATGGGGGCAGCTTGGCGTGGACCAAAACCGAAAGATATTAAAGTGGTTTCAAATATTATTGGTGCGGTAAAGGCGCTAGGATTAGAAACTTGTGGAACTTTTGGCTTGCTTGAAGAGGGCATGGCGGAAGATTTAAAACAAGCAGGTCTGGATTATTACAATCACAATTTAGATACCGACCCTGAACGTTATAACAAAATTGTACATACCCGTAATCATGACGATCGTATGGATACGCTTGGAAAAGTACGCCATGCAGGGCTAAAAGTGTGTTGTGGCGGTATTGTGGGCATGAATGAAACTCGCCCAGAACGGGCTGGTTTAATAGCCAGTTTGGCAAACTTGGATCCTCAGCCAGAAAGTGTGCCAATCAATCAATTAATTAAAGTGGAAGGTACTCCATTAGAAAACGCCGAAGATTTAGATTGGACTGAATTTGTTAGAACGATAGCAGTAGCGAGAATCACTATGCCAAAAAGCTATGTTCGCTTATCCGCAGGAAGAACTGCAATGCCAGAAGCAATGCAAACACTCTGTTTTATGGCGGGAGCCAATTCGATTTTTTATGGTGAAAAATTATTAACAACTTGCAATCCAGAAGAAGATTCTGACCGCTTGTTAATGGAGAAATTAGATTTGTATCCGTTACAATATGAGCCTAGCGAAGCATAATAAAAAAGCCAGCAACTGCTGGCTTTTAGTATTATTTAAGCACTTAAAATTAAAGTGCTTTTACGTTTACCGCTGATGGGCCACGTTCTGAATCTTGTACTTCAAATTCAACTTTTGCATCTTCTTCTAAAGTACGGAAGTTTGAACCCACGATACCTGAGAAGTGAACAAAAATATCTTTACCACCTTGGTCTGGAGTAATAAAACCAAAACCTTTAGTTGAATTGAACCATTTAACGATACCTGTTGCTTTAGACATAGGATTTTCCTTATAAAAATTAAATAAAAAGAATTGCTACACGTTATTTGGAGATTAGAGATTTATCGGTGAAGAACTCTCGGAAAATCAAAAGATTTATAGAAAGGAAAACAACAAGAAAGAATCGAACTAATAACGCTACGAGAGCGAGTCGATTAGAACACTAATTAATCATTAAAGCAAATGTTTTTTTATTATTTATGAAACCTGAAAGAATATTTGTGTCTAAGCAAAAGTCTATATTTTTAATTGATTTTTGTTTGAGCTTTGCGTGAAAATTAGTTGCTGACTAAATAATAAACAAAGGGTGGTAAACCCGAAGCTCATAGCTGAAAGATCTGGATTTTATATAGACTAGCCCACCTAAATAAAATATAGTAACGAATTGAGCTCCCAATCAATAGCTCTAAAAGCTATATATTTATCTAGACTTAAATTTAACAGAGAAAACATTATGTCAGAACAACAAGTAAAAACACAAAATGGCAACAAAACGAATCCAAGTGTGAAAGAAGTCATCGCATATTTAGCAGATAAATTCCCACTTTGTTTTAGTATTGAAGGAGATGCTAAGCCATTAAAAGTTGGTCTTTTCCAAGATTTAGCTGAAGCGTTAGCGGATGATGAAAAAGTAAGTAAAACGTTATTACGCCAAGCATTACGCACTTATACGATGAGCTGGCGTTATTTAGCTGCTTGTAAAGTAAATGTACAACGTGTTGGCTTACAAGGTGAAGAGGCGGGAGTTGTTGATGAAGCACAAGCAACGCACGCAGCACAATCATTAGCTGTTGCCAAAGAAGCTTATGCTACCCGCAAAGCAGAACAGAAAAAAGAACAACGTAAAGAGTTCTTTAAGAAAAAAGCACGTGAAGATAAGTCGAAAAAGCGTGTTGATATTCGTGTGAAAAAAGCGCCTCGCATTGCTAAGGATGTTTCAGCGAAAGCGACTGCAGAGAGTCTTGCAGCACTCACGAATAAATTTAGTAAAGGCAATAAATAATTCAGGTCTTTAAGTTATAGGGATAAGTGATGGTAAAACATAACTTATCCTATTTACTTGAGCATATCTCATAATGAATTAGGATTTTTATGAAAATTAATAAGTTAAGCCGACTGGTTGCACTTTGTTTAGGTTCAATGATTAGTACAGCATTTGCGGTTGAACCACAGATTAAGGAAAGTGCATTAGTGACCCCTAAACCAACAGAGCAACATAGTCTTTCTACAAAACGTGTTACCGCACGTTTAACGCAATCGCATTATCATAAATTTAAATTAGATGATGAATTTGCGAATAAGATTTTTAACCGCTACATTGATTGGTTAGATGGTGCACATAATACTTTTTTGCAATCTGATATTGACGCTATGCGTGCTAAGTATGCCAGCAAGCTAGATGAAGAACTGTATGAAGGAAAATTAGATTCGGCGTTTGAAATCTATGATCTTATGACTAAGCGTCGTTACGAACGCTATAAATATGCTCTAGGACTTTTAGATAAAGAACCTGATTTAAAAGGCACAGATAAAATTGAAAATGAGCGAGATAAAGCGCCATTCCCAACAAGTACCGAAGAAGCGAATACGTTATGGGAACAGCGTGTAAAAAATGATGTGATCAGTTTATATCTAAAAGATAAAAAATGGTCTGAAATTAAAAAAACTTTAACTAAGCGTTATAACTTAGCGATTAAGCGTTTAACCCAAGTAAAATCAGATGATATTTTACAAACGTATTTAAATGCTTTTGCACGTGAGATTGATCCTCATACAAGCTATTTATCGCCTCGTGCAGCTAAAGCTTTCCAAGAAAGCATGAACCTTTCATTAGAAGGTATTGGTGCAACTCTTGCCATGGAAGACGATGTCACCACGATTAAATCACTTGTGCCAGGTGCACCAGCTGCACGTAGCAAGAAAATTACAGTGGGCGATAAAATTGTGGGGGTTGGTCAAGAAAAAGGCGAAATCGAAGATGTTGTTGGCTGGCGTTTAGATGACGTTGTAGACAAAATTAAAGGTAAAAAAGGCAGTAAAGTTCGTTTAGAAATTGAGCCAGAAAAAGGCGGTAAAACGAAAATTATTACTTTAACACGCGATAAAGTTCGCTTAGAAGATAGCGCCGCAAAATTAACGATTGAAAAAGTAAATGGTAAAAATGTAGCGGTCATTAAAATTTCAACATTCTACATTGGACTAACCAATGATGTACGTAAATTATTAGATGAGATGAAAACCAAAAAAGCAGATGGTTTAATTATTGATTTACGTGAGAATGGTGGTGGCTCATTAACCGAAGTAGTTGAATTAACAGGTTTATTTATTAAAGAAGGCCCTGTTGTTCAGGTACGTGATGCGTTTAACCGTATTAAAGTGCATGAAGACCCAGAAGCGGATAAATCACTTTATGATGGCAAAATTATGGTGATGATTAACCGTCACAGTGCTTCTGCTTCAGAAATTTTTGCAGCCGCAATGCAAGATTACAATCGTGCGATTATTGTTGGGCAACAAACTTTTGGTAAAGGTACCGTGCAACAAAGCCGTTCACTGAATTTTGTGTATGACTTGGATCAGGATCCACTAGGTTTCATTCAATATACTATTCAAAAATTTTATCGTATTGATGGTGGAAGTACCCAATTAAAAGGGGTTGAGGCGGATATTAAATTCCCTGAAATCATTAATGCGGAAAAAACAGGTGAAAGCTTTGAAGATAATGCATTGCCTTGGGATAAGATCCCTGCTGCGACCTATCAAGTAGCAGGTCATGCACGCGATGCTGTGTCGACTTTAGCGGCTAAGCATGAAGAGCGTATTGCTAAAGATCCAGAATTTGTCACATTAAATGAAGATATTGCGATTCGTAAAGAAAGAGACGCTCGCAAATTTACTTCACTTAATTTAGCTGAACGTCAGAAAGAAAATAAAGCTGATGAAGCTAAGCGTTTGAAAGATCTAAATGCGCGTTTTGCGCGTGAGGGTAAAAAAGCATTAAAAGATATTGATGCGTTACCAAAAGATTATGAAGCGCCTGATTTCTTCTTGAAAGAAGCTGAGAAAATGATGGTCGATTGGTTAGAAATTGGTAAGTCATCATAAAATCAATTATAATTAATAAATCAACTACCGCTTAACGAGAGTTAAGCGGTCTGATTTTTATGAAATTTTACAATCTCGGTTCTAAGGATTTAGTATGAATAAGGTGAAAACCTTTAAATTGTTGCCAGTGTTTATGTTCTCTGGCATAGCGGTGGCTGAAACGGCTCAGGTTACACAACCTGTGGCTCAGTCTAATGTTGCCGTTGCTTCTCAGGTTACGCAGGATGCAATTTTGCCCCAATTAAGTTTTGCTGCTCAGCAAGCGCGTGCTGCGGAATTAGCAAAACGAGCAGATTATGTGTTTGAACAAGAACAAATTCGTCAAGAAGAAGCTAGAAAATTAGCAGAAGCAGAAACTAAATTACAGCAAACGGTTGGCGCTAATACGCTATTACTTCGCAAAACCACGGCTAAAGTTTATTTAGATAATAACTTTGCCAATATGTGGAATGATAAAGCGGCAGAAAAGCAATTTATTAAAGAATATGCGCTATTAGCCACAAGTGGCGTATCAGCTAAATCAGCGAAAGCATTGCAACAAATACTGAATCAGCCTGAAGGGCCTGCACGTGATATGTTATTGACAGACAGTTTCTTAGACTATCTGTACTATAACAAGAACGTATTTAAAAATGCGAACCAATGGTTATATAACTTAGGAAGTTATACTCCAAAAGCACCAAGTGCAGAATTAATTAACCAATGGGTGAATGCTGTTCAAAATGGTACGGCTGGCCAATTTGTGGCGAATTTAGTACCTCGTAATCATATTTACCAAGAGACTGCACAACGTGTGTTATCTATGTCGGCAACAGGCTCAGCGCGAAAAGCGGTAAAAGACAAAAAAGCGAAAGGTGCTGCTGAATCAGAAACAGCTGCAACAGGCAATGACACATTCTATAAATTGGCATTAAATGCACAACGTTTACGTATTATTCCAAACTTTAATAATGGTATTTTTGTAAATATTCCTAGCTATCAATTATTTTACTTCCGTGATGGTCAGTTAACATTGCAATCTAAAGTGATTGTTGGACGTGATGATCGCCGTACTCCTGTGATGTACAGTAAATTAAGTAACGTTGTGGTTAACCCACCTTGGAACATTCCACCAACAATTTTAGCGAAAGATGTCGTGCCAAAATTAGCTAAAAATCCAGGATTTGCGGATGCTGCAGGTTATGAGGTTTTTGACGGTAGTGGTAATAAAATTAATCCACGTAGCGTAAATTGGGCACAATATGTAAATAGCAAAAATATTCCTTACCGTATTCGCCAAAAAGCAGGTGATGATAGTGCATTAGGTCGTTTTAAATTCAATATGCCAAGTTCGGATGCGATTTATTTACACGACACACCAAACAGAGGCTTATTTGGCAAAAACAACCGTGCATTAAGCTCAGGCTGTGTGCGAGTTGAACGTTCAGACGAATTAGCAAGCATCTTATTAAAAGAAGCGGGTTGGAGTATGGACAGAAAGCAAAAAGTATTAGCAAGTCAAAAAACGACTTCGGCTAATATTCAATCGGACAATCCAGTTTATTTATATTATGTAACAGCATGGGTAGAAAATGGAAAAGTTTATACGCTACCTGATATTTATAAATTTGATAAAGCAATTCCGAAAAATTCTGTGAACTGGAATAAAGTAAGAAGTGTGATCTAATGCACAAAAATAGAAATTTCCGAGCGGTAAGGCTTGCTTCTCGGAACTTTATTTTTTAGAGTTAGCCATAAAGGCTTATGAGTAATAAGCCTTTATTTATGGCTGATAGTAAATTATTCGGAATGAGTCATCTACTATCAATCATTACTCGTAATAATGAGGAAGAATTTCAATGAATCAAATTAATGTTCAACGCCGTAAATGGTTATCACTCGGCGGTCTTGTTTTAGGGGCAAGTTTGTTGCCAAGCAAAGTTATGGCGGCACTTTCAACGCCTTCTCCATTGGCGTTACGCTTTCGTAATATAAATACTGGTGATACTTATTCAGCAAAATTTGCGAATGGTCATTTATCAACAACGGATTTAAGCCAATTAAACTATCTCATGCGAGATCGCCATACTAATCAAGTTAAGCGAATTGACCCGATGTTGTTTGTTAAACTTAATCAAATTCAGCAACGTTTAGGTTTCCGCAATGCGGAAATTTTAGTGTTAAGTGGTTACCGTTCTGCTCAAACAAATGCAAGAATGCGTCGTCATAGTCGTGGTGTAGCAAGTAACAGCTATCATATTCGTGGACAAGCGGTCGATTTTAAAGTATCGGGCGTTCCACTTTCAAAAGTAAAAATGGCAGCGGAAAGTTTGCATAATGGTGGTGTAGGTTATTATCCTCGTAGTAATTTTGTGCATGTAGATACAGGTCCAGTGCGTAGCTGGCGTGGTTAGGTAAGCGGTCAAATTTTATGTTTAATTTACAAATTATCCCTGTAAGTGCGTTTCAGCAAAATTGTAGTGTTATTTGGGATGATAATAAAAATGCCGCAATTATTGATGCGGGTGATGATGCAGATAAAATCATTCAATTTGTTGAATCACAGCAACTAAATGTTCAGAAATTGTTGCTTACTCACGGTCATTTAGATCATATTATGGCGGTGGAAAAAGTAAGAGATCATTTCGGTGTGGAAGTTTTTGGTTCTCATATTGATGATAAGCCGTTATTTGAGCAACTTCCACAAATGTGTGAAATGTTTGGTATTCCGCCTGTGCAGGCTTTTTTACCAGATCATTGGTTAAATGAAAACGATATTATTGAAGTGGGAACATTGCGTTTTAATGTGCGTCATTTGCCTGGTCATGCGCCAGGTCATATCGGTTTCTTTGATTTTGAAAATAAAATTGCATTTAGTGGTGATGTGTTATTTAAAGATAGTATTGGGCGTACCGATCTTTATATGGGCAATTTAGAGGTACTATTAAATACTATTCGTACCAAAATGTTTGATTTAGATGATGATTTTATTGTGGTTGCAGGGCATGGTCCGCATACCACAATTGGTCGTGAAAAACTGCACAATCCCTTTCTAAAATAGCGTTTCTGGTTCGAGAATCGCAAACCATAACTGATTTAACCGATGAATGGCAGGATGATATTCTGCCATTTTTTGTTTAAATTGCACTTCATTAAATTTAGTTGCTTGCAGATAGTAGTGGAGAAATTCCGCCTGTTGTTGTGAATTAAGTGCTTTGCTATTAGCACTAAATAACATTGCAATTTCTAGTGCAGGATCCGATACGGCAGAATATTCCCAATCAATCAAAAACAAGCGGTTATTTTTTACGACAAAATTACCTAAATGCAAATCGTGGTGACAAATCGCTTGATGAAAGGGCTGAATGTCCTGAAATGGCGGATAAAAATGCAATTTAGCTTGCTGTGTAGTAGTGAGCTGTTGCCACAAAAATTGACAACGTTTCGCAATATCCAAGGTAGGTAGTGATTTATTTATTGGAAAAAGATGCAATTGCGCAAGGGATTGAGCGAGTTTATTGAGTAATGTTGCATCAAAAGTGCTTGGAATATCGCCGTCGATCCAACGCAATAAGCAGGAGTTTTCAGTCTGATAATAAACTTTGGGGGTAAAAGAGAGAGAAGCTAAATAACTTAGTATTTGTGCTTCTTGAGCATAATTAATTGCAAAGCGAGAAGCTCGCTCATTTTGCTGGCGTAAAACAAAACGCTCGCCAGAGGCGAGCTGAATTTGTTGGCTACAAGCGGTTAAACCTGCTAAATCTTGGCAAAAAACGACCGCTTGTTGCTGACTTGTCAGCCAATCTAACGCATTCATCGGCTACCACGCAAATAGATGCGGTAGTTGTGTGCTTCATCAGTTGGTCTCTGTAGCTTGAATGTTTGAGATTGCTTGCTATTTAGCCATAAGTTAAGCCACGCTTGCTCGGCAATTTCTTGCGTAACCCCTTGTTTATCATACCAAAATAATTTATAGCTTAAATTAAGCGGATGATCTGTAAGGTTGCGCACAGTGATACTTTCACCTGTTACATTGGTTTCAATTTGTGGCGCGATTTGTGCTTCAATATTTACAATAGGCTCCGATTTTCCTTTGATATAGCTTTGCGGGTTACTACCACAAGCGGTCAAAAAAAACGAAAAAATTGCAAATAACCAATAAGATTTAAGCTGTTTCATATTATTTATTACTGAGCATTTTGCCTAATGGTTCGCCACCGACTAAGTGCATATGAATGTGGAAGACTTCCTGACCGCCATGCACATTACAGTTCATAATTAAGCGATAGCCGTCTTCGGCAATACCTTCTTCTTTAGCAATTTTTGCCGCTACAGTGAATAAGCGACCTAATGCTAATTCATCTTCTGCTTGTACATGATTTACAGTCGGAATTAATTTATTCGGCACAATTAAAATATGAGTAGGCGCTTGTGGAGAAATATCTCGAAATGCGGTAACTAATTCATCTTGATAAACGATTGCTGCAGGAATTTCTTTGCGAATAATCTTGCTGAAAATGGTTTCTTCGTAATGTTTTTCCATGATTAGATTCCTCTTAATATAGGTTTTAAGCAATAATTCTCTATTGTTTTTGGCAATTTTGCAAATTTACTCAAAAATTTGACCGCTTGTGGCGTTTTAGGTGGCTAAAACATAGTGCCAAAATAAAAATGGTCGATTGAATTAAAATAATCGTAGGGCCTGTTGCAGCATCAATATGATAGCTCGCAATAGTACCGAATACAGAAGAGCTAATTGCAATCGTCATCGCAATCAGCAACATATAATCAAAGCGATTAGACAATTGATAAGCGGTGATCCCAGGTGCGATTAACATCGCAACTACTAAAATTACCCCAACCACTTGCATGGCGCTGATAATGGTAAGAGCCAATAGCGAAAGCAGACCATAATGTAGCCATTTTACAGGCAAACCAATAACTTTGGCATGGCTACCATCAAAGCAGTAAAGTAAAAAATCTTTACGCTTGAAAATCATGATGCTAAAAGTGATTACACAAATGAGTATAGTTTGCGTCAGTTCAGCTTGCGTAACACCGAGTAAATTACCAAATAGCAAATGAGTAAGATGTTGATCGGTAGGTAATGCGGTAAATAGCACAATACCGAGCGCAAATAAGCCTGCAAACATAATACCCATAATGGTATCTTCTTTTAAGCGAGAGTTTTCTTTAAGATAGCCAACCGAAACGGCACAAAATAGCCCTGAACCAAAGGCGCCAATAGCCAATGGTAAGCCTAATAAGTTTGAGATAACCACACCAGGCAACACGGCATGTGAGATCGCATCGCCCATTAATGACCAGCCTTTTAGGATTAAATAGCAAGATAAAATAGCACAAACGGAAGCAACCATTACTGCCGTAAAAAGCGCAGTTTGCATAAATTCAAACTCAAATGGTTCAATAAACCATAGCGCTAACTCATTCATTGATAGCCTCCAAGCGCTTACATTTTTGATTGATTAAGCCGTATTTCGGTGCAAAACAGAAAGCAAGTAAAAAGATAAATGTTTGTAAACAAACAATAACACCACCCGTTGCACCATTTAAAAAGTAGCTAAGATAAGCACCAATTCCGCTACTTAGGCTACCGATTAGGATAGCAATAATCACCAAACGAGGAAATTTATCCGTTAATAAGTAAGCGGTTGCCCCAGGTGTTACCACCATAGCAATCACTAAAATTGCACCTACGGTTTGTAAAGCGACCACGACACAGGCACTTAATAGCGTAAAAAATAAAATTTTGTAACGTAGGGGGGAAAGCCCAACGGATAAAGCGTGATGTTCATCAAAAAAAGTGAGCAATAACCCCTTCCAAAAGCAGATTAGTCCTACTAATGACAAGCCGATGATAATTGTCACCTGCCATAAGTCTTCATCAGCAATACCAAGAATATTACCCATGACAATTGCATTTACATCAACTGAAGTAGGGTTGAGCGAAACGATAAACATCCCTAGCGCAAAGAAGGTGGTAAAAATAAAGCCAATCACAGCATCTTCTTTTATTCGGGTAATGCTTTTTACCCATAAAATTGAAAATGCGGCAAGGATGCCAGAGAAAAATGCGCCGAATGCATAAGGGAGCTTTAATGCATAGGCAATTGCCACACCTGGCACAACCGCATGCGAAAGCGCATCACCAATTAAAGACCAGCCTTTTAGCATTAAAAAGGCGGAAAGAAAGGCACAAACCACGCCAACAGCCATACTGACAAAAATTGCTTTTTGCATATAGTTATATTGAAATGGTTCGAGTAATAGTTCTAACATTTATAAACCTAAGATTTTTTTCACTGGGGCGAAACTCTTTCGGTGAAAAGGTGTTGCCCCAAATTGTGCAAGTTTTTCAAAATGTAGTTTAGTTGGATAGCCTTTGTGTTTTGCAAAACCATAATCAGGATATTGCTTATCTAATTCATCCATCTCACGATCGCGTGCGACTTTTGCTAAAATAGAGGCAGCACTGATTTCAGCAACTAAACTATCTCCTTTTATGACCGCTTGTGCTGGCATTGGCAAACTTGGAATACGATTACCATCCACCAATACAAAATCAGGTTGAATACTTAGCCCCGCAACAGCACGCTGCATCGCAAGCATGGTTGCGTGTAAGATATTAAGCTGATCGATTTCTTCTGGTTCGGCACGCCCTAACGACCAACAAAGTGCTTTTGCTTTAATTTCCTCCGCTAAAAGCAAGCGTTTTTTTTCCGATAATTTTTTAGAATCGGCTAATCCTTCAATTGGATTATTTGGATCGAGAATGACTGCGGCGGTTACCACCGCGCCAACTAATGGGCCTCTGCCTACTTCATCCACACCTGCGATCAAGTGGGCATTAGGATAAATGAAATTTGTACTCATTGCTATTGATTCTTATTCTTCTGTTCTAAAATGACGCTGACTTTTCGTTTCATCACGGCTTTCAATTAAGCGGTGATAATTTTCAAAGCGAATTGCATTTATTTCACCTTTTTCGACCGCTTCACGCACGGCACAACCTGGGTCAGTTTTATGTTTACAATCTCGGAACTTACAAGTGCCTAATACAGATTGAAATTCTCGATAACCAAGCGTAATTTGTTCAGGTTCTAAATGCCATAAACCAAATTCTCGAATACCTGGTGAATCAATTAAATTGCCACCTTGTGGCAAATGATATAAGCGAGAAGAGGTAGTCGTGTGCTGACCTAGTCCTGAAATATCGCTCACTGCGCCTGTTAAGGCATTTACCTCTGGTAATAATTGATTAATTAAACTTGATTTACCAACCCCAGATTGTCCTACAAAAATAGACGTACCTCGTGATAAATAGCGGTCTAATTTATCCATATTTTCGCCAGTATCAGCAGACAAACAGAGCGTTTCATAGCCAATCTTTTCGTAAATTTCTAATTGTTTTTGCACCGCTTGTCGTTCTGATTCTGAAAGTAAATCAATTTTATTTAATACGATCAGGGCTGGGATCTTAGCCGTTTCGCAAATCACTAAATAGCGATCGATAATATTTAGTGAAAGAGTAGGTAATACGGCAGAAACGATAATAATTTGATCGATATTGGCTGCCATTACTTTAATACCATCATAATAATCAGGGCGGCTTAGCTCATTTTTACGAGGGTAAATTGCTTCAATGACACCGCTAATGCCTTGTAATTGTTCACTACCTTGACGCCAAGAAACCTGATCGCCAACCACCACATTTTTTAAGGTACGGCGGAGGTTACAACGATAAGCTTCGCCTTGTTCAGTTTCGACATCAGCGTGTTTTGCATGGCGGGTAACCACAATGCCTTGTTGAACTTCACCAAGCATTTCATCTTGCCATTCTAATTCAGGCTTTGCGATCTTCTTATGATGATTTGATTTGATTCGACGTTGTTGATTTTGGGTAAGTCTGCGTTTACTCAAGGTATTTCTCTTTAGTTAATAAAAATTGCTGAAAAGGATACTACAAAATGGGGTATTTATATAGCAAATGGCTGAGAGGAAATCTGATTTTAGGTGGTATTGATAATATTTTTTTATTTTTAGGGGATTAGATAAGAAATTTTAATGAAAATTTTCGTTATCTACTAGCGAGATTTATTCTTTCTGTTACAATGCGCGAACTTAAAACGAAAAAAAACCGCCCAAATTGGGCGGTTAATAAACCAAAAGGGTTCAAAATATACAGGAAGTGAAACGAGTAACTTAAGTTACTCTAGTCTAGTTTCCTAGACCAATATGCAAACACAACATCATACTTAAAAATCTGAAATAGTTAAATGAGTAAAAATGAATGTTATTACTGTTTAACTATCACTATCCGTCTAAGTACGGCGCGCATTATAGTGATGTTAGACCAGTATGGCAAGCTAAAAATTTTAATTTTAACTATCAAAAAAAGTAATGCGATAGAAATGAGCTATCTACGGAACAACAATTATATACTTATGAATAAGAAACTTCCTCCCTTAAATGCTTTAAAAGCGTTTGAATCAGCTGCTCGTCATCTTAATTTTACTAAAGCAGCGGACGATTTATTTGTAACGCAAGCAGCGGTTAGCCATCAAATCAAATTATTAGAAGATTTTTTAGGCGTATCGTTATTCCATCGTCGCAACCGATTGTTAGAACTCACGGAAATCGGGGCGCAATATTTTGAAGAGATTCAACCACTTCTTGAGCAAATTGCAGCAGCAACTGAAAAAGTTAAACTCAAAAATAGTCGTCAAATTCTTTCAATTAGCACGACACCGTCTTTTGGTATGCACTGGTTAGTGCCTCGTTTAAACGAATTCCATAAAAAATATCCTGATATTGAAGTTCGTTTAACCACTGCTTCACAAGATGAAGGGCTATTGGGCAAAGATATTGATGTGGCAATTTATTATGGTTCGGGTAATTGGCAAAATCTTGAGGCTATTGAATTAGTACAAGCTCGTATAATGATCTTAGCTTCGCCAGAATATTTGCGTGAAAATCCAATAAGTAAACCAGAAGATCTTGAAGGTAAGAATTTGATTCATGTTTGCTCTCACACCAAATGGAAACAAATGGCAGAGCATTTAAACTTAAATCATATTGATGCAGAATCTGGGCCGATGTTCTCTACCACTTCAATGGGGATTCAAGCGGCAAAACACCGTCAGGGCGTAGTAGTAGCAAATAGAATGCTCGCGCAAGATGAAATTGAAGATGGTACGGTGATCGAACCTTTTGTTACTGATGTGTATGATGAAAAGGCTTTCTATGTAGTTTATCCACCACAAATGAAAGAAGTGGCTAAAGTGCAGCATTTTGTTGAATGGATTACACATGAAATAGAAGGAAGCTATAAATAAATGAAATACCATTGGATTTTATTTGATGCGGATGAAACGCTTTTTTCGTTTAATTCTTATGACGGGTTAAAAACGATGTTAGCGCGTTATCAGATTGATTTTAGCCTTGCGGATTATGAGCAATTTCAAGCCATTAATAAACCGCTTTGGGTGGCTTATCAGAATAATGAAATTACCGCACAAGATATTCAAACACGTCGTTTTGCGAAACTTTCTGCGCAGACTGGAGTTGAACCACTGCAATTAAATCAAGAATTAATGGCAGAAATGGCATTAATAAGTAAACCGCTTGACGGCGTTATGTCAATGTTGGAGCAACTATATGGTAAAGTCAAAATGGGGATTATCACCAATGGCTTTACAGAATTGCAACAACAGCGTTTAATTAACACTCATACTCAACATTTTTTTGAATTTGTAGCTGTTTCAGAACAGATTGGCGCAGCAAAGCCTGATCGCCAAGTTTTTGAATATGCTTTTGCTTTAATGGACGAGCCTGACAAAACCAAAATTTTAATGGTTGGAGACACGCTCGCTTCTGATATTCTCGGTGGCAACAATGCTGGCATTGATACATGCTGGTTTAATCATGTCGGTGCGAAAAATGAAACGACCATTCGCTCAAGGTATGAAATTTCGGATATTGCCGAATTAATTGAAATCGTAAAAGGAAAATAACAATGAAATTACAGCAGTTACGTTATATCGTTGAAATTGTTAATCAAAATTTGAATATTACTGAAGCCGCAGAAACGCTTTATACTTCTCAACCTGGAATCAGTAAACAAGTGCGCTTATTAGAAAGTGAACTTGGTATTAATATTTTCGAGCGTAATGGTAAACATATTAAAGGATTGACGCCTGCTGGTGAAAAAATTGTGGCAATCGCACGCGAATTGTTGGTTAAAGCGCAAAGTATTAAATCGGTCGCAGAAGAGCAAACTCGCCCAAACCGTGGTGTGTTAAGAATCGCAACGCCAAATACTCAAGCGCGTTATGTGTTGCCACCTATTATTGAGAAATTTAAATCTAAATATCCAGAAGTGAGTTTGCAATTGCATCAAGGCTCTCCAAGCCAAATTTATGATGCCTTGATGGCGGGGGAAGTAGATCTTGCGATTACCACTGAAGCACAATATTTATTTGAAGATGCGATTTTATTGCCGTGCTATTTATGGAATCGTTCAGTAATTGTGAAGCCAGATCATCCGCTTGCAAAATTTGCGAACCAAAGCCAGAATTTAACAGTCGAAGAGCTAGGTAAATATGACTTGATCACTTATACTTTCGGGTTTACGGGTCAGTCTGATCTAGACCATGCATTTAATAAAGTCGGAATTTTACCGCATATTGTGTTTACAGCGACAGATGCGGATGTTATCAAAACCTACGCTCGATTAGGCTTAGGCGTTGGTATTATGGCTTCAATGGCATATACCGCAGCGGACAGCGATTTGGTGGCAATTGATGCAAGCCATTTATTCCAATCAAGTATGACGCAAATCGCCTTTAAACGTGGTACTTTCCTACGTAATTATATGTATGATTTTATTAATTATTTCTCACCACATTTAACTAAAATGCAGGTAGAAAAAGCAGAACAATTACGAGAGAGTAATGCCATTCTTCGTTTGTTCGAAAGTACAAAATTAGAGGAAAAATAAATGAGTGTGTTTAAAAAAATTGCGTTGTCATTTTTTGCAATTTCTTCACTAATTTCAACCGCTTGGGCTGAAGATTTCAATATTAAATATAGCTCAAACTATTTAATGCCTGCTTATGTACATTTTAAAAATGGTGCTGGGCAATATTCGATTCAATCGAAAATTAATGTGCCATTATATAACATTGTATTTACCGCAAAAGGAATAGAGCGTAACGGGCAATTTAATATGTTAAGTTATCGTGATACCCGTAATGGCAAAACGTATGCGGTGGCGGAGATTGACTCAAGCAGCGTTAAATACGGCAAAGCAAAAGAACCATTAAAGCAAGAGGCATTAACTATGCCAACCTTTGACTTATTTACTACTGCATTTCAGTTAAGTTATTACGATCAATTACCAACTAGTTTCCAAACAACCAATGGTAAAAAACTGTATCCAACTCCGAATGTGAAGCTAAATAAAGTGCAAAAAACAGTGAATGTGAAAGGGCAAACCTATCAAGAAATCACTTATAGCTTTAAAACTAGCGATCAAAAAACGATTACTGTGAAAAAATATGTGGGCGAAAAATTTCCTCGTTATATTTCATATAATCGTGATGGCGATAATTATGAGCTAACCTTTGATAGCTTTGTAAAATAGCCAAAACAACCAAACAAGCGGTCTTTTTTAACCACTTTTTTCCACTGTCAGTTTGTAAAAAGTTTGTTAAATTTAACCGCTTGTTGATTTTTCTGATAGCACAAAAATACGTTTTACTGTATACTACGCTCCCGTCCTGATAGTTTGATTTTACTATCCATTCCAAATTTTCTTATCTATTTAACTCATAATCAAAGGCAGACAAAATGGCAACGAATTATATTTTCGTGACGGGCGGTGTTGTTTCATCTTTAGGCAAAGGTATTGCAGCTGCGTCTCTCGCATCAATTCTCGAAGCTCGTGGTTTAAATGTAACCATTATGAAGCTTGACCCTTATATTAACGTAGATCCAGGTACAATGAGTCCAACACAACACGGCGAAGTGTTTGTGACACAAGACGGTGCAGAAACCGATTTAGACTTAGGTCACTACGAGCGTTTTATTCGTTCTAAAATGAGTAAAGCGAATAACTTTACAAGCGGTAAAATTTATTCTGAAGTTTTACGTAAAGAACGACGTGGCGATTATTTAGGGGCAACCATTCAAGTTATTCCACATATCACCAATGAAATTAAAGAACGTGTGATTGAAGGCGGTAAAGGTCGCGATGTAGTTATCGTTGAAGTGGGCGGTACTGTTGGTGATATTGAGTCATTGCCATTTTTAGAAGCATTACGCCAATTAGCAGTGGATGTTGGTCGTGAAAAAACGTTATTTATGCACTTAACCTTAGTGCCATATATTCCGACGGCAGGTGAAGTGAAAACTAAACCAACACAACACTCGGTGAAAGAACTACTTTCAATTGGTATTCAGCCAGATGTGTTAATTTGCCGTTCAGATCGTGCCATTCCAAGCAATGAGCGCAAAAAAATTGCGTTGTTCTGTAACGTGCCAGAGCGTGCAGTAATTTCATTAAAAGATGTCGATTCAATCTATCGTATTCCTGAATTATTGAAATCACAGGGCTTAGATAGCTTTGTATGCGATCGCTTCCGTTTAGATTGCCCAGAAGCAGATTTAAGCGAATGGGAACAAGTGCTTTATCGTCAAGCAAACCCAACGGGCGAAGTGACTATCGGTATGGTGGGTAAATATGTTGAGTTACCAGATGCATATAAATCAGTAAACGAAGCATTAAAACACGCAGGTTTAACCAATCGTTTAACGGTAAATATCAAATATATTGACTCACAAGATATTGAAACTAAAGGTGTAGAATTATTAGCAGGTTTAGATGCGATCTTAGTACCAGGTGGCTTCGGTTACCGAGGGGTAGAAGGTAAAATCCGCACCGCGCAATATGCACGTGAGAACAAAATTCCATATTTAGGTATTTGTTTAGGGATGCAGATTGCACTTATCGAATATGCACGTAATGTAGCGGGTTTAACTCAAGCAAACTCATCTGAGTTTGATAAAGATTGCCCACAACCAGTGGTTGGTTTAATTACGGAATGGCAAGATGAATCAGGTAATGTAGAAACTCGCTCAGATGATTCAGACTTAGGTGGCACAATGCGTTTAGGGGCGCAACAATGTCATTTAGTAGAAGGTACAAAAGCACGTGAAGTTTATGGTGCAGAGACGATCGTTGAACGTCACCGTCATCGTTACGAAGTGAATAACGTATTACTTCCGCAAATTGAAGCAGCAGGCTTAAAAGTAAGTGGTTTATCAGCAGACCGCAAATTAGTGGAAATTATTGAAGTGCCAGATCATCCATGGTTTATTGCTGCGCAGTTCCACCCAGAATTTACTTCAACGCCTCGTGATGGTCATCCGTTATTTGCAGGCTTTGTAGCAGCAGCAAAAGCGTATCAAGATCGTAATAAAGCCTAGTTTATGATTACAAGCGGTCGGATTTGTAAAAATTTTTGCAAATTCGGCTGTTTTTTTATGTTTAGGAGAAGGAAAATGGCAGATCCTCATGTAAAATCAGCGCTGGATTTTTGGGACTATTTAACAGTGGTGTTATATCGTAGTGGTTTTGTGGTTGCTACCTTAATGATCTTGTGGCTTCCCTACCAATTTGAAATTGCACAACAAGGTTTGCTTGTTGCTGGCGCATTATTAGCTTCATCTTTACACCTGTACTTAAAAACATTCCGTTTTGTATTTCAGTTTGCTGTTTGGATTGGCTTGTTATGTGCTATTTTTAATTTGCCGCTGATTGCTTTGGGGGCAATGTTATTCACGATAGGTGGTTTAAGCTATAAAGAATATTTCTGTTTTAGAGTATTCGGCTTAAATTTTCAGCCTATTTTGGTGGCAGTGCTTTGGTTGGCGATTGTATTAGAGCAAAATTTATTATTACAGTTATTAAGTATTTTTTGTGGTCTATTGTTACTTGTTTTAAGTATCCAAAAATGGCGAATGCCATTGCATTTCGATATTGGAGATAAAACCAAATATCAAATATAAATTTCCCCCTAAGGAGTGAATAATGTCTGTTGCAGTCCCTTCTGTAGCAATTATTACATCAACAATAGGTCGCGCGCATTTAGAGCGAGCTATTTTAAGTGTACAACAGCAAACTTATGCTAACTGCAAGCACTATGTTTTTGTAGATGGCAAACAATTTTTTGATAATGCGAAAGCCATTTTGGATAAATATCCGCAAGTGGTTGCCACCTTCTTACCTATGAATACGGGAGCAAATGGTTGGACTAACAGTAGCATTAATGCAATCGCGCCATTTTTAGTGAAAGAAGATCTTATCTGTTATCTGGATGACGATAACTGGTATGAACCTAATCACGTTGAAAATTGCGTAAAAACACTCACTGAACACCAATATGATTACGTTTACAGTATGCGTAATTTTATGAATTTAAAAACAGGTAAGTTTATTTGTCGAGATACATTTGAATCGGTAGGCAAATATTACAAAATGGTTGGTGATATTAATGTAACCTCTGATGCTTTAGGCATTTCTGGCACCATTTGTTTAGAACGTAAAAATCATATTGATACCAATTGCTATTGTTTAAAACGAGAATTGGCAATTAAAGCTAGTCAATATTGGTATTCAGGTGTCTGCAATGATAATAATGTGTCTAACTGGCTTTTATCATCAAATGAATATCAGGGCGATTGTACTCACACTTTCTGCGTAAATTATGCATTAGATGTGAAACGTTTTGCTGAAGGAATTTATGATTCAATCTCAGAGAGAGTAGCATCAACAGTTAGCGAATCTCAAAAAATCGAAATGTTAGAAGACTTTGTTCTGCATATTTCAGATTTTTACAAAAATAGATAACAGTAAAGCCAAGGTTATACCTTGGCTTTTTTATTGGTATAAAACACAGATCAAAACGGTATTTTCCATCTTAAAATTGGATTGATATATTTTATCTCAATAATTCAAATAAAAAGTATAGCTAGCGACTTATATTGCTTAAACTTTGATTAAAGAAGGAAAAACATAATGTTCAAAAAAAACTTATTGGCTGCCACAATGGTAGTAGCTTGTGCAAGCGCACAAGCACAAACTTATGACTTAGATTTTGCGAAGCAAACCGCTACCAAGCAAATGATAGAATTAAACGGCACAACCATAAAATACCGTGCTTACGAAAATATCCCATATGTGGCAAATCCCGAAGATGTTACGCAACAATCATTAAGCGTATATATACCTGAAGCCTATTTTAAAGACAAATCTATTGATGGCTGGATAAAAGAGACTGCACCAATCTTTATGCCAAATAGTGTGGGTGGTTATATGCCAGCTCATATTGAAAAACCTGAAATTAGCAAACGTAGCGGTGAGGCTAATTCTTTACTAGTGGCTCTTTCTAAAGGTTAACATTGATTTAAATGTAAAATCAATGGCGAGAAAAACTGCTGAAATAGATAAGAAAGTCCAATGCGAAGCAAAGTTTTCGGCTAATGTTGGGCTATGCTTGTTATTGCTTTTTCCAGTTCATCCACCTCTTTTAAAATTTTCACTGCCTGTTCATATAAGAAAAAGCCCGTTTGAGAGGGCGTGATTTTTTGTGCTGAACGAATTAAAAGAGGTGTGCCTACTTCATCTTCTAGCTCTTGTAAACGTTTACTCAGTGGTGGCTGAGACATATGTAAAAGCTCCGCTGCGCGGGTAACAGACCCCGTTTCAACGACGATACAGAAATATTTAAGGCGTTTAAGATCCATAACTATGTGATTTAAAGGCTGGAAAAAAGTGGTAATTAAAATGCACGCCGAAGCGTGCATAAAATGTTAGCGTAAAAATGCTGGAATTTTACTTTCGTAAGCGGCAATTGCAGCTTCGTGTTGTAGAGTTAAGCCGATGTTATCCAAACCGTTTAATAAACAGTGGCGACGGAATTCATCTAATTCAAAATGATAGACTTTATCGCCCACTGTTACTGTCATTGCTTCCAAATCTACATCAATTTGTTCACCTTCATTTGCCCAAACCCATTGGAAGATTTCTTCCACTTCTTCTTCGGTTAAACGAATCGGTAACATATGGTTATTTAAGCTGTTGTTATAGAAAATATCCGCAAAGCTTGGAGCAATCATTACTTTAAAACCATAATCAGCTAATGCCCAAGGTGCGTGTTCACGAGAAGAACCACAGCCTAAGTTTTTACGCGCTAATAAAATTGTAGCGCCTTGATATTGTGGGAAATTTAACACAAAATCTGGATTAGGTTGTGTTTCTTCTGCATCTAAATAACGCCACTCGTGGAATAAATGTTTACCAAAGCCAACACGAGTAATTGCTTGTAAGAATTGTTTTGGAATAATTGCATCTGTGTCCACATTCGCTGCATCAAGTGGAACAACTAATCCCGAATGTTGTTTAATTCCTGCCATTTTTATTTGCTCCTTAATTTAATGCTACATGACGAATATCTACAAATTTACCAAATACGGCTGCGGCTGCCGCCATAGCTGGGCTCACTAAGTGAGTACGACCATTACGACCTTGGCGTCCTTCAAAGTTACGATTAGAGGTTGAAGCACAACGTTCCCATTCACCTAAACGGTCATCGTTCATACCTAAACACATTGAACAACCAGGGTTACGCCATTCTGCGCCTGCTTCGATAAAGATTTTATCTAAACCTTCTTTTTCCGCTTGTTCTTTTACTAAGCCTGAACCTGGCACTACCAATATACGTTTGACGTTATCTGCTTTTTTACGTCCCTTCATCACGGCAGCGGCTGCACGTAAGTCTTCGATACGAGAGTTAGTGCAAGAACCGATAAATACTTGATCAACAGGCACATCTTTCATATCGGTATTTGCAGTTAAACCGATATAAGCAAGCGCTTTTTCTGCTGAGGCTTTGGTTACAGGATCTACCATATCCTCTGGATTTGGCACAACTTGATCGATACCAATTACCTGACCAGGGTTAGTCCCCCATGTAACTTGTGGCGCAATATCTTTTGCTTCTAAAATCACTTCTGCATCATATTTTGCATCGTCATCGGTTTTTAAGGTTTTCCAATATTCGATAGCATCTTCCCAATCTTTACCTTTGGGAGCGTGTGGACGATCTTTTAAGTAAGCGAACGTGGTTTCATCTGGTGCAATTAAACCTGCTTTAGCGCCAAATTCGATTGCCATGTTACACACGGTCATACGACCTTCCATAGAAAGATCACGAATTGCTTCGCCACAAAATTCCACAACATAACCTGTACCGCCAGCCATTGTGGTTTTACCGATAATCGCAAGCACAATATCTTTTGCAGTAATGCCTGGGTTTACTTTGCCACGTACTTCAACTTTCATACTTTTTGCGCGTGCTTGTTTTAAGGTTTGGGTTGCAAGAACGTGCTCTACTTCAGAGGTACCAATACCAAATGCTAATGCACCAAATGCACCGTGTGTTGCGGTATGTGAGTCGCCACAAACAATAGTCATTCCAGGTAATGTTAAACCTTCCTCTGGACCCATCACGTGTACAATACCTTGTTCTTTTTTGGTCATATCAAATAACTGAATGCCAGACGCTTCACAGTTTTTTGCAAGTTCTAACACCTGTATTTTGGCTTGACCTTCTAATTGGTTTACGTCTCGAACTTGGGTTGAGATACTGTGGTCCATTGTGCCGAAAGTTTTGCTCACTTGGCGAACTTTACGTCCTGCCACACGCAGACCATCAAATGCCTGTGGGCTAGTTACTTCATGAATTAAATGGCGGTTGATATAAATAATCGGGGTCTCGCCTTCGGCTTCATACACAACGTGTGAATCAAATAATTTTTCGTATAATGTTTTTGCCATGATATTGTCCAACTCTAAAAAAATATTGTGAATGCATATGAATAAATAAGTGGTTAAATTTGCGATTTTTTGTGCAAATGCAACCGCTTGCTTATTGTTACTAACGAATATAGCGGTTAAAAAAATGAAAGTAAAACGCTATTTTTGTTAGAAATGGCGTTTTTTATTCTGATGAATAAGTAAAAAAATGCTTGTTATTGAGAAAATGCAGAGTTTTATTCTGAGTTATTCGATATGTATAGACGCTTATCTATAGTTTATTCAGCTTTCCAGCGTGATTAGCTAGCTTATATTTCTGATGTAATTTGCAACAAAAGGTGATTCCTATCACAAAATAGAAAAAAAGCATAAACCGTAGAAGCATGGCACTTTACAAACAGCAGTTTTTGTTTTAAAACTTTAAGAACCTATATCTTATATATTTATTCAAATAAAGGGAATAATTATGCAAGCAAAACTGACTCGTTCACTTATAAATATCGCAATTGCATTTGGTTTATCTGGCGTAGCCTTTGCCGCTAAAGTACCAGCAGGAACAGATTTGGCAGAAAAACAAGAAATTATTATTAATAACGGATCGGAGCCAGCCAGTTTTGACCCGCAGAAAATAGAAGGCGTGCCTGAATCTCAAGTGGCCTTTCAATTATTTGAAGGGCTAATCAGCAAAGATGAAGAGGGTAAATTACAAGCGGGGGTTGCAGAAGCGTGGGAAAGCTCACCTGATTACAAAAGCTGGACATTTAAACTGCGCCAAAATGCTAAATGGTCGAATGGCGATCCTGTTACCGCTCATGATTTCGTTTATGCGTGGCAACGTTTAGCGAATCCATTAACTGCTTCGCCTTACGCAAGTTATCTTACTTATTTACAACTTGAAAATGCTCAAGAAATTATTGATGGCAAGAAAAAACCTGAAGCATTAGGGGTAAAAGCGCTAGATGATTACACTTTGGTATTAACCTTAAGCAATTCAGTACCCTATGCGAATGAGCTAACCACTCATTCATCGTTATTGCCAGTCAATAAAAAAGTGGTAGAGCAATTTGGTGATAGCTGGGCGAAAAAAGCGAATTTAGTTGGAAATGGTGCTTATAAATTAGTTGAACACGTCATCAACGAAAAAATTGTGTTCGAACGTAACAGCAATTATTGGAATGACAAAGAAACGGTCATTAATAAAGCGACTTATTTAGCAATTCCAAATGCAGCTACCGACGTTGCTCGTTATAAAGCGGGAGATTTGGATATAACAAATTATTCGTTACCGCCAGAGCAATTTGCTAAACTGAAAAAGGATTTACCGAATGAAGTATTTACCACCAGAACGCTTTCTACCTATTTATATGAAATCAATTTAGCTAGAAAACCATTTGATGATGTACGTGTACGTAAGGCGCTGAATTTATCAATTGACCGTAACATTATTACTGATAAAGTTTTGGGACAAGGGCAAACACCAACTTATGTATTTACCCCCACTTATATTCATGAAGGGCAAAAAATTCAGTCACCAGCATATAGTCAGCAAGCGATGGCAGAGCGTAATACTGAAGCGATTAAATTATTAGAAGAAGCAGGGTTTAGTAAAACGAATCCATTAAAATTCTCAATTCTATATAATACTAATGACAACCATAAGAAAATTGCGATTGCCGCAGCTTCATTATGGAAGGCGAACACCAAAGGTTTAGTACAAGTAGAGTTAGAAAATCAGGAATGGAAAACCTATTTAGATACTCGTCGTGAAGGTAAATATGACTTAGCTCGCGCAGGCTGGTCGGCGGATTATAACCAAGCAAGCACCTTTATTACTTACTTCACTTCAGATTCAAGTAATAATAAAACAGGCTATGCAAGTAAAGCTTATGATGAGGCAGTGCAACAGTCTTACCAAGCCACAGATGCAGAAGGCAGAGCGAATGCTTACGCTCAAGCAGAAAAAGTATTAGCGGATGACTATGCAATCGTTCCTATTTATAATTATGTGAATCCACGCTTAGTTAAATCTTATGTGAAAGGTTATAGCGGTAAAGATCCGCAAGACGATATTTTATTGCGTAACTTATATATTATTAAACATTAATTTCAATCCCCTGCTAAGCAGGGGATTGTTTTTTAAGCGGTCGATTTTTAATGATTTTTTGCAAAAAATCAGCAAAATTTGACCGCTTGTCTATGAATTTAGCGCTAATTAAAGAAAATATGATGAAACTAGATAAACAAACTGCTCAAGCGATAGTTAAACGCACTATGCAAATTATTCCAAATTCAGTCAATGTGATGGATGAACAAGGGCTTATTATTGCTTCGGGTGATGCTTCTCGAGTAGGCGAACGCCATACAGGGGCGGTAGTGGTATTACGCCATGATCAAGCGGTCGAAATTGATGAAAAATTAGCAAAACAATGGAATTATGAAGCCAGAGAGGGCCTGAATTTGCCAATTCGCTATTTAGGCAAAACCATTGGTGTAATTGGTATTTCGGGTTCGCCAGAAGCGGTTCGCCCTTATGCAGAATTGGTTACTATGGCGGCAGAATTAATTGTTGAACAAGCAATTATATTGGAAACTGAACGTTGGCAACGTCGCTACAAAGAAGAGTTTCTACGCCAATTGCTAAAAGGTAGTTTAGATAAACAACAAACCGAGCAACAAGCACATTTCTTTAATTTAAATCCAGCACAAGCGTTAGCCACCATTATTATCAAATTAGATAAACCGACCTCTGCCGACTTGCAAACTGTGTTATTGCATTTAGAACAGCAACAAGAAAATGCAACAGTAGTGGTGGTAGATTTAGATAAATTAGTGTTATTACTGCACGCAGAAGATCTGCATTATCGCCAAAAACATAAAACGCTAAATTTACTGTTTCCAACGCAAACCGTGGAAACCGATTACCGAATGGTAATTGGTTGCCAAGTTGGGCATTTTGTGGAAGCGCATTTTTCGTATCAATCAGCGTTGCACACTTTAGCTTATGCGGAGAATAATCATATTAAAAAACAAATTATCAGTTTTGAAGATTATCGTTTACAGGCATTACTAGCCGATTTCTCTCGCTCTTGGCAGGCAAAAGAATTATTTTCCCCTGTTCAGCAATTAATTGAACAAGATGAAAAAAATGTATTTTTCAAAAGTTTGCAACAATATTTTTTATCAAATTGTGATCTAGTTCACGCTTCAGAAAAACTGTTTATTCATCAAAATACATTACGTTATCGATTAGAACGTATTGAGCAAATAACTTCCTTATCTTTCAATAAGATAGAAGATAAATTTATATTGTATTTGGGGGCGATGTTAACGAGCTAATCTGTTAATTTTTACAAAATTAGACCGCTTGTATAGCAAGTTTTTTGTGATTTTTACTAACGACTTTTGTTTAAAAATGCGCATAATGCTGAACAATTTCTTTTCATCATTTCTTTGCAATTAGGGAGAACATTATGGTCGCAGTTACTGCAGTCGGAGCTGTTGTTGCGTTATCAGTTGCGATAGTTTTAATCTTAAAAAAAGTGCCACCTGCATACGGTATGTTAATCGGTGCGCTAGTTGGCGGTTTGGTAGGTGGTGCGGATCTTTCCCAAACGGTCAGCTTAATGATTGGTGGAGCACAGGGGATTACCACTGCTGTGATGCGTATTTTAGCCGCAGGTGTGTTGGCAGGGGTACTTATTGAATCGGGCGCTGCGAGTACGATTGCTGAAACGATAGTGAAAAAACTCGGTGAAACTCGGGCATTATTAGCGCTAGTACTTTCAACCATGATCTTAACTGCGGTAGGCGTATTTGTGGATGTTGCGGTTATTACTGTATCTCCGATTGCATTAGCCTTAGCAAAACGTGGAAATTTATCTAAACCAGCGATTTTATTAGCGATGATCGGTGGCGGTAAAGCGGGTAATTTAATGTCCCCAAACCCAAATGCAATTGCCGCTTCTGATGCGTTTCATTTACCTCTTACCTCAGTGATGGCGGCGGGCATCCTGCCTGCGGTTTTCGGTATTATTCTTACTTACTTTTTAGCAAAACGTTTGATCGACAAAGGCTCAAAAGTGGCAGATAGTGAAGTTTCTGCAAATAATCTGCAAAATTTACCCGCTTTTCTCCCTGCAATTGTTGCACCGCTTTGTGCGATTATCTTACTTGCATTACGTCCAATTGCTGATATTAAAATAGATCCGCTTATTGCGCTTCCTCTTGGTGGCTTAGTTGGTGCATTAGCAATGGGTAAATTAAAACAAGTAAACCAATTTGCGACTTCGGGTTTACTAAAAATGTCTCCTGTTGCTGTGATGTTATTAGGAACAGGTGCACTAGCGGGTATTATTGCTAATTCAGGTTTAAAAGATGTGTTAATTGAAGTGCTAACAGCTTCAGGCTTACCATCTTATTTATTAGCGCCAATTTCTGGGGCATTAATGTCATTAGCGACTGCTTCTACTACAGCGGGAACTGTGGTGGCATCTAATGTATTTAGTGCGACATTAATTGAATTAGGTGTGAGTGCATTAGCTGGAGCGGCAATGATTCACGCAGGTGCAACCGTATTTGACCATATGCCACATGGTTCTTTCTTCCACGCTACAGGTGGTAGTGTAAATATGGAAATGAAAGAACGCTTAAAACTCATCCCTTACGAAACAGCCGTCGGGTTAATTATGACGATTGTTTCAACCCTTGTGTTTGGTGTGTTTAAATTATTCTAAGAGGTAAAATATGAAAATTGTTATTGCTCCAGATTCATTTAAAGAAAGCCTTACTGCGCTCGAGGTAGCACAATCGATTGAAAGCGGTTTCAAACGTATTTTTCCTGATGCGCAATATATCAAAGTGCCAATGGCAGACGGCGGTGAAGGTTCGGTTCAGTCATTAATTGATGCAACAAAGGGTGAATTATTAGAAGTTGAGGTTACAGCCCCACTTGGCAATAAAGTAATGGGCTTTTTAGGTATTTCAGGCGATAAACAGACCGCTTTTATTGAAATGGCTGCCGCTTCAGGTTTGCATCTTGTACCGTTCGAGCAACGTAATCCACTTAAAACTACCAGCTTTGGTACAGGAGAGCTAATTAAAAAAGCGCTGGATTTAGGTGTGAAGAAAATCCTGCTTGGTATTGGTGGTAGCGCAACAAATGATGGCGGTGTTGGTATGTTGCAAGCGCTGGGTGCTTCTTTTAAAAATGCAGAAGGCAAAGAGATCGAATTTGGTGGAGAACAATTACAACAGATTCAACAAATCTCGCTTGAAAAGTTAGAGCCTCGTTTAAAAAACGTTGAATTTGAAGTGGCGTGCGATGTAAATAATCCGCTATGTGGTGAGCGAGGTGCTTCGGCAGTATTTGGTCCGCAAAAAGGTGCAACACCTGAAATGGTGCAAATACTAGATAACGCTTTGGCACACTTTGCAGATATTGTGTTAGCTCAACTTGATATTGCGATTGCCAACCATGCTGGCGCTGGTGCAGCAGGCGGAATGGGCGGTGGTTTATTGTTATTGCCAAATATTCAACTGAAAGCAGGGGTGCAAATTATTCTTGAAGCCACTCGTTTAGCAGAGCATATCAAAGAAGCAGATTTAGTGGTTACAGGCGAAGGACGTATGGATGCGCAAAGTATCGCAGGCAAAACCCCAGTAGGTGTAGCCAAAACGGCAAAACAGTTTAATGTACCTGTGATTGCGATTGTTGGCTGCTTGCGAGAGGATTACAATGTGGTGTATCAGCACGGTATTGATGCGGTATTCCCAATTATTCGTCAGCTAAATTCCCTTGAGGAAACCTTAAAGCAAGGGCGAGAAAATTTAGAATCTAGCGCAGAAAATGTAGCTCGTTTAATTCGATTGAAAATCTAAATGAGGTAGGAGGGGCTTATGCAACATAAACTTTTTATTGTCACTGGGCGAGTACAAGGTGTCGGTTTTCGCTTTTTTACACTGCAAGAAGCGGGCAAAATCGGCATTAAAGGTTATGTGAGAAATCGAGAGGAAGGCTCGGTTGAAGTGGTGGCTGTGGGCTCAGAATCACAAATGGTTGCTTTCAGAAATTGGTTACAAAAAGGCCCTCCAACTGCAGTAGTACACAATTTAATTGAGCAAAATTACCAAGGTTCGGAGCAATTCGAACGGTTTGAAATTCGCCATTAGTTTCCCAATTTAAACAAGCGGTTGAATTTGTGAAAAAAGTAGCAAATTCGACCGCTTGTTTTTGGGGTTACTGTTCTTTGAGCAGTTGTAACACTTTGATAAATAACTTTTTAAATAAACGAGGAATGGCTTGTTTGCCTCGTTGTTTGATTTCGTTAGAAATGGCAAGCGCCAAATCGGGTTTAGAGGTGGATTGAATCGCTCGTTTGATAATGGTTTTGGTTGGATACTTATTATCTTTCGGTTGCCAACGCGCAAGCCGAACAAATACGTTTCTTAACCCTTCATGATAGAAAAAATGTTCAATATCTAAATCTGGAATTACGCTCAAATGTTTGCCCACAACTTCGTTTTCCTGCAACATACTTCTTGCAATATCGGCATATTTTTTACCCGCTTGATCGCCGTCGGTTAGCACATACCACTCGATGCCCATTGCCTTCGCATATTTAATCAATGGGCGTAGCCCACATTGAGCAAATTCAACAATACGGATTCCTTCCATTTCTAAATTAATGTCTAGTAGATTTGCTAGCTCGGTTAAAATCCAAACTTCTGTTTCTCCTTCCACTAAAATCCAAGCCCGAGAAAAGAGTGCTAAACCGCGATTGTAGTGAATATGAAAAGTAAGTTTACGTAGATCTTCTTTGCCTAACGGACTATACGCTAGTGAAAAGGCTTCGGTATGATCACGATAGCGAACTAAGCGACTGATTTCGCGTAATGGCACTTGCGAAAGGAGTTCCATTGAATTTGTGGTAGTAATTCTTTGCACGGGGAGATAAGTAACCAATTCCCAAAAAATCGCAATCATACGAGGATGTAAACGTGCCTCCAGATCTTCAAACAGAATAATGGGTTTTTCAACTAAGCGTAACTTTTGGTTGATAATAAACAGGGAAGAAAGATGAGTGCGTACCTGTTGAGTGGCTTCACCCGTTTGATCTTGCTTTAAACGTAAACACAGTGATTTCACTTTTTCCCACAAAAGCGTGGTATCTTGCATCGCATCGGCTAATTGCTGACGGCTTTTGTTATTTAAAAAGTAATAATGCAACAGCAATGAAAGGGCGTTTAATTCACTTTGTAAGCCATCTTGTTCATGTATCACTTGTGGGAAAACGGTTTCTAGCGGCGCAAATTTATTTAAACGTGCGTCTTTAAAACGATAAACAGGAGAGTGATTGATAATGGAGCGAATAATTTCTTGCTGATTTTCAACGATAAGCGGGTTGCCTGTATGATCCAAAAATTGATAAATAGTTTGGAGCTCGTTATTTAGATGTTGCCCCAAAACTTGCAGATAAATGGAAGGATTGCCTTGTTGGTCTCTATAAAATAAATGACAATAAGATTGATGGATACTGGCTTGGCATTCATCAACTTGTTCAATACCAAAGGTGAATAGCAGGCGGATTTGCTCCGCCTTTTTGCTGGTTGGATGATATTGCTGATGAAAATCAGATTCACTAAATTGATACAGCTCGCCTTTGAGATTAAAAATATGGCTTAATGCATCTAGTAAACTGGATTTACCCCAAGAGTTTTCACCAATTAGCACCATATTGGGGCGCAACGGTAATTTGAGTTGATTGATGCCTCGAAAGCCACTGATTTCAATTTGTTGTAAATACATAATTAACCGCTATTTATAAATTTGATAACAAGGTTTGTAAGCCTCTCCCGTTGGCAATTTCATTCGATGTTGTTGCACAAAACGTTCTAACAAGCGGTCGATTTTTTCCATTAGTTTACGATCGCCTTGGAGCTGGAAAGGCCCAAGTTGTTCAATCATATCTTGTGTATCTGGCTTAATATTGCCTGCTACAATTCCTGAAAACACACGGCGCAAATTAGCAGCAAGTTGCTCTACAGGTTGGGTAAAATGCAGATCTAAATTTGCCATATTTTCGTGGGTTGGAATGAATGGCTGAATAAAAGCATCATCAATTTTCAGTGACCAGTTAAAGCTATAGGAATCTGACAAAGCTTGGCGTTGCTGTTTTACCTCTTTCATAGCCTGCACCATTTTTTGTGCTACTAATACAGGGTCATTAATAATAATTTCATACTGTTTCTGTGCTTGCTTGCCGAGCGTCTCGCCAATAAATTCATCAATGCTAGCGAAATAGTCCGCACTTTCTGGTGGAGCGGTCAAAATTACAGGTAATTTTTGCAAGTTATTCGCAGGATTGAGTTTGATACCGATGATGTACAGCAATTCTTCTAAAGTCCCAGGCCCTCCTGGGAAGATCACAATACCATGTCCAAGACGTACAAAGGCTTCTAAGCGTTTTTCAATATCTGGCATGATAATTAATTCATTGACGATAGGATTTGGTGGTTCAGAAGCAATAATCGAAGGCTCGGTAATTCCGATAAAGCGACTATTTTTGTAGCGTTGATTAGCATGACCAATTGCAGCCCCTTTCATTGGCGCTTCCATTACCCCTGTGCCACAGCCTGTAACAATATTGAGTAAACGTAAGCCAAGTTCTGTCCCGACCGCACGGCAGTATTGGTATTCGGTTTGATTGATCGAATGCCCACCCCAGCAGACGATCAGATTTGGATCTGAATTCATTGATAGTGCTTTAGCATTACGCAAAATAGAAAAGACTTGATTGGTGATATAGCGACAATCAGTTTGTGGTTGATCTTGTTTAAAATATTGGGAAAGGGCACTGACGAATACAATATCACGCAGCACTGCAAATAAATGATATTGGATATTCAACATCATTTTACCATCGACAAAAGCGGTTTCAGGCGGGTTGTGTAGTTCGAGTGTTACGCCTTTTTCTCGGGTGATCAGATTAATATCAAAATGTTGATATCGATTGAGTAGCGCACGGCTATCATCGGTGACTGCCCCCGAATTAAGTACTGCAAGCGAGCAATTGCGATAAAGAGAATAAAGATTACCTTGAGCATTTTTAGTCAGCAATTCCATTTCTAAATGGGAAAGTTGATCTAAACTGCCTTTTGGATTAACAGAATGGATGGTCATGTTTCCCCCAAGAGTGCATAAGATAAAAACATTATGCATACTTAGGGAGAAATCGCAAAGTTAATTATGTTCTTCTACAAAGCTTAGTGCTTGTTCAACAACTTCAACGCCTGCACCTTGTTTTGTGGCGTTTTCACTTAAATGACGACGCCATTGACGTGCGCCTTTACAGTTTTGGAATGCGCCTAACATATGACGCACAATATGATTTAAATAAACCCCTTTTTGCGTTTGTGCTTCAATATATGGCAACATTTTTTCGACCGCTTCACGGGCAGAAACAAGCGGTCTATTTTCACCAAAAATTTGTGAATCAATTTCGCCTAGTAATGAAGGATTTTGATAAGCCTCACGCCCTACCATTACGCCATCAACAAACTGCAAATGTTGTTTGATTTCTTCAACGGTTTTAATGCCACCGTTAATTGAAATATTTAAATGCGGAAAATCACGTTTGAGCTGATACACTCGTTCATAATCAAGCGGTGGAATTTCACGATTTTGTTTTGGGCTCAAGCCAGACAGCCACGCTTTACGAGCGTGTACAATAAAGTCGTGGCTATATGGCTGAATTTTTTCTACAAAGTCACATAAAAATGCATAGCTATCTAAATCATCAATACCAATGCGATGTTTTACTGTAACAGGAATTTGCACCGCATCTTGCATTGCTTTAATGCAGTCAGCGACTAAATCAGCTTTAGCCATTAAACAAGCACCAAACATACCATTTTGAACACGATCTGACGGACAGCCCACGTTTAAATTGATCTCTGCGTAGCCTCGTTCTTCGACTAACTTAGCGCAATGTGCTAACTGTGCTGGATTGCTCCCTCCTAATTGCAACGCAACAGGATTTTCGCTCGGATCGTATTCAAGTAGATCGTATTTGGCGTGAATGATCGCAGGGGCTGTGATCATTTCAGTGTAAAGCAACGCGTGCTGGCTAAATTGGCGGTGAAAGTAGCGACAATGGCGAGTTGTCCAATCAAGCATTGGCGCAACAGAAAAGCGCCCGCGATAAAATTGATTTTGCATAATAGTAAAGTGATATAGCCTGTTAAACTAACAAGCGGTGTCATTTAGCTGTTTTTTTGCAAAAGCTTTGCGCATTTTGGGCTAAATTCGACCGCTTGTGAAAGGATTGAAATTGCACTTATGATACTATAAAACGCTTGTGAGTTCACGGTTTTTAGATCCGCTTTAGCATTTGATTAGAATTAATGCAATACAATATCTAGTAAATTTTTATGAAGAAAACACTAGATATTGATTTTAAAATTGACAAAAAATTTTTTCTTTATAAATCAAACGACTAACTAAAAAGCTTGTTTGTCAAGACTTGTGATACTAAAAAATTTTCCCTAAAATCCACGCCTCATTCCTAGCATAAAGATAGAGTTTACGAGTATGTCTAAAAGAAACCTTTTTGAAAAACGCTTGAACATCAAGCCATACGAATACCCTGAATTATTAGAGTTTAAAGATGCGATTCGCCACTCTTATTGGCTACACACAGAATTTAATTTTACTGGTGATATTCAAAACTATCGTATTGATATTAATGATCACGAACGTCATGTTTTAACTCGTGCGATGCTGGCGATTTCTCAAGTGGAAGTTAATGTAAAACGTTTCTGGGGCGAATTATATCGCTATTTCCCTAAGCCAGAAATGGATGATGTAGGTGGTACTTTCGCAGAGTCTGAAGTTCGTCATAAAGATGCATACTCGTTTTTATTAGAAAAATTAGGCTTAAACGAAATGTTTAGCCAGATTCAAGAGATTGAACCATTAATGAATCGTATTCGTTATATGGAATCGTTTATGAAAGATAAAGATGCGGGTAAAGGTGAATTTGTGCTGTCACTCGTGTTGTTCTCGTTGTTTGTAGAACACATTTCATTATTTGGTCAATTTTTAATTATGATGTCATTCAATAAGCACAAAAATCTATTTAAAGGGATTTCAAATGCGGTTGAAGCAACATCAAAAGAAGAAGAAATCCACGGTAAATTTGGTATTGCGTTATACGAAATTTTACGTGATGAACACAGTGAGTTATTCACTCCAACATTCTTTGAAGAGTTAAAAACACTTTCAACTCAAGCATTTGAAGCGGAATGTGGTATTTTAGATTGGATTTTTGAAGAAGGCGATTTAAGTTTTATTAGCCGTGAAGCCGTAGAAAACTATATCAGAAGCCGTTATAACAACTCGCTAATGACACTTGGCTTAGAGCCTCCATACGATGTAAATCCTGAATTATTAAAAGAAACTGAGTGGTTTGATATTGAAATTCTTTCAACGAAGGAAACGGATTTCTTTAACAAACGTAGTACTGATTACAGCAAAAAAATGAAGCAGATTACCGCAGATGACTTATTCTAATACTCGCCCTGATTTTGACTGGCTAAATGAAGATAGCCGTTTATTTTTACAACGTGGTTACTTACTTGAAGGAACAACCGCATTAGATCGTATTCGTTTTATTGCTGAGCACGCAGAGCGTAAACTTGGCATTGAAGGTTATGCAGACAAATTCTATCACTATATGGCACGAGGCTATTTCTCGCTTTCATCGCCAATTTGGTCAAACTTCGGTTTAGATCGTGGTTTACCGATTTCTTGTTTTGGGAGCTATATTGGTGATTCAATCCATGAAATTATGGTGACAACTGCTGAAGTGGGGATGATGAGCAAAATTGGTGGTGGTACATCAGCCTATTTTGGTGATATTCGTCCACGTGGTTCAGCAATTAAAAATAATGGTAAATCAGACGGTTCGTTTAACTTTAGTAAATTGTTTGATACGGTTATTGATGTCATTTCGCAAGGTACTTCTCGTAAAGGTCAATTTGCGGGGTATATTGATATTGAACACGGTGATATTGATGAGTGGTTAGACATTCACACGGAAGGTAACCCAATCCAATTAATGTATTACGGTGTGTGTGTAGGACATGATTGGTTAGAATCAATGAAAGCGGGCGATCCGTATAAACGTCAGCTTTGGGCAAAATTACTACAACGTAAAACAGAAACAGGTATTCCGTATTTATTCTTTAAAGATAATGCGAATGCAGGTCGTCCAGACGTTTATAAAGATAAAAATATGACGGTACACGCTTCAAACTTATGTACCGAAATTATGCTTCCATCAAGCAATGATGAGAGCTTTGTTTGCTGTCTTTCTTCAATGAATCTACTTTATTTTGATGAGTGGAAAGATACAGATGCGCCTGAAGTATTAACTTATTTCTTAGATGTGGTCATGAGCGAATTTATTGAGAAAAGTAAGGATATGCCTTTCTTAGATCGTGCACATCGCTTTGCAACTCGCCACCGAGCGTTAGGTTTAGGTGTGCTTGGCTGGCACAGTTATTTACAAGCAAATAATATTGCGTTTGATAGCTTCCAAGCAATGCAGAAAAACAACCTAATCTTCAAAACGTTACAAGAAAAAACCTTAAAAGCATCGCAAGAATTAGCGAAACGTTTTGGTGAACCTGAAATCTTAAAAGGTTATGGTCGTCGTAATACCACTTTAATGAGTATTGCACCGACTAAATCAAGTAGCTTTATTTTAGGTAGCGTATCACCGTCGGTTGAACCGTTTAAATCTAACTACTATGTAAAAGATTTAGCAAAAATCAAAACAGTATATAAAAATCCATTCTTAGAGAAGTTACTTCAAGAAAAAGGATTAGATACAGAAGAAATTTGGGAATCAATTTTACATAATGATGGTTCTGTACAGCATTTAGAACAATTAACTGATGATGAAAAAGAAGTATTTAAAACTTTCTCTGAAATCAGTCAATTAAGCGTGATCCAGCAGGCTGCACAGCGCCAAAAATATATCGACCAAGGTCAAAGTATTAACATTATGGTTCACCCAGCAACGCCAGCGCGTGACTTAAACCAGTTATACTTAACTGCGGAAGAATTAGGCTTAAAATCAATTTATTACCAATACTCAATGAGTGCGGCACAAGTATTTAACCGCAACTTACTAAGCTGTTCTAGCTGCGAGGGGTAATTTAAATGTTGTAAACACCACCGAAAGTGATCTGCACCCCAAAAGTTGGACTAAACAGCCAACTCACTAAGGTGCAGATTTTTTTATGACTAAATACAATCAATCTTTCAAACAACAAGTCATCGAATTTTATCTTCAAAATGGTAAAAATCGA
>NZ_CABFJY010000048.1 GCF_901687125.1 Actinobacillus vicugnae | reverse complement strand
GTTTAGCGACCTCACGAATACCCAAATCCTGTTCGGTCACTTGTTTGATAATGTTTAAACGAAATTGATAAGAATAAGACATAATCTGCACCTCAAATTAGGTGTCCAGGTTTTGGGGTGCAGATCACACAAGCGGTCGAATTTCACTTAAAAAGTGCAATTAGCGTTTTGGTAAATAGCGAGTTGGATCAACTGACTTACCTTTATAACGAATTTCAAAGTGAAGCTTGTTGCTGTTCGTGCCTGTACTACCCATTTTCGCAATGGTTTCACCCGCACTGACATTATCTTGCTCCTTTACTTTAATGCTGTCGTTATGTGCATAAGCACTTAAGAAATCATCGCTATGTTTAATGATAATTAAGTTACCGTAGCCTTCTAATGCATTACCTGCATAAACCACTTTACCCGCAGCAGCAGCTTTTACGTCCTGACCTTTACTACCTGCGATATCAATACCTTTGTTGCCCCCTTCTGCTGAAGAGAAGCCTGATACCACACGACCTGCAGTCGGCCACTGCCATTTGAAGTTAGAAGCTGGTGCATTAATCGCTGTTGAGCTGGTAGTTGCTCTTACTGTTGGCGCAGTGCCTGCCGTTGCAACAATACCTGCTGAGGTTGTCGCTGCTGCCGTACCTGCTGAAGCACGAATACCACTATTTACTACAGGAGCAGAAGCTGAACCTGTGCTCGCTTTCACAGGGCCTGTGATATTACCGTCTGATGCGTAAGTCGTACCATTTGCACCTTGTTGATAAGTCACTTGTGGCTGAACTGGCACAGTTACTTTTTCTTCAACAGTTACCGTTTCGGTTGCCGATTTACCTGTTTTAAGTTTTTGCCCTACGCTTAATTGATATGGCTCACTCATATTATTGAGTGCCGCGATTTCTTTTACGTCTTTACCAATAATATAAGCGATTAAGAACATCGTATCGCCTTTACGTACCGTATAAGTTGAACCATCGTAGAAGCCTTTTTGGATTTGGTTATACAACGGGGCATTGTTCGCATCACGAGGAATTTCGAAGTTTTGATCAACTTTTTTCTCAACCGTTTTCGTTTTCTTCACAATCTTAGTTGTAGTTTGTGGTTGGGCAGGTTGCTCAGTAATCACTGGGTTAGTAATTACAGGTTGAGAAACAGTTGAGGTTGGTGTGCTACCCATCGTGCTTGGCATAGAGGCCGGCTGAATATCAGACTGCCAGCCATAAGTCGTTGGCACTGTCCCTGATACTGGTTGCATTACACCTGGGCTTAATTCAGTGCTGTCTTTCGCACTTACCACAGGTGCTGGATTGTTTGAACTACATGCGGTTAAAACCAGTGCAGCAACAGGCAATAAGAGGAATGATTTTTTCATTTTATAAGTTGTCCTTTGTATGAGTTATTTGGCCATTGATGCAGGCATTGGGGCAGACTCCACTTCTGAACTCCAGCTATAACTACCTTCTGTAGCGCCTGAACCTGATACAGGTTGCATAACGCCTGGGGTTAATTCTGCTTCGTCTTTTACGGGAGGATTTGCGCTACAAGCAACTAAACCAAATACGAATGGGGTTAAAAGTAATGCTTTTTTCATATTACTTTCCTAAATCTATAAACGCACAAAACGACAGTCGTCCAAACGACTGCCGTTAAATAAATATAAAGAGGTTAATTATCTTACACGCAACACTTGACCAACTTGTAATTTGGTTGTGGTGCTAATGTTATTCAATGCTGCAATTTGTGCTGGTGTTTGACCCGTTAAATAGGAAATAAGATACATCGTATCGCTTTTTCCTACGGTGTAATTGCTATCGGTGTAGCAACCTTTAACCATTTGGGCATAAACTGGGGTTCCCATGCTATCACGCACGACTTGGCAATTACCAATTGTCTCTGATTGCCCACTATAAGTTACTGGCGCTTGGCTTGCTACTTGCTGCTGCACGGTTTGCGGGGCAGTATTATAAGTAGTTTGCGCCGTATTATTGTAGGTGGTTTGTGTCTGACCAATGGTATGGGTTGGCGCAGAACTCATTGAAGCAGGCATATCAGTTGCTTGGATCCCTTCAGAAGATTGCCATGTTGGAATCGCTGAAGTGGTTGATGAACCTGTAGCATCTGCAACACTTGCTTCTGATTCTGATGAAGAATTACAAGCAGTTAATGCCATTGAAACCATTAATGGTAAAAGTAAAAATGATTTTTTCATATAATATCCTTACTTAAATAATTCATACGCTAGGTATGCGACAACTGCAACTGCAATAGTGCCCCAGCCGATTAATTCGATAGAACGACGGATTTTATCCGCATATTTTTCTCCGCCCCATGCTGATAATTTGGCAACCAAAATAAAACGAGCAAAGCGAGAAATAGCAGCAGTAATTACAAATGGGAAAAATACCATTTGCATTACGCCCGCGCAAATCGTAAATACTTTATAAGGAATCGGTGAGAACCCCGCTAAGAAAACGACCGCTACTCCCCAAGTTTCAAACCAAGATTTTGCTTTATCAAAATTAGCTTGCATCCCCCAATCAACGATAATACCTTGCACCCAATCAAACGCATACAAGCCGATCAAGTAGCCAATAATCCCCCCTAACACCGAGGCAATCGCGGTATAAATAGCATATTTTGTCGCATTTTGTGGTTTACTCATCGACATTGGGATCAACATCACGTCGGGTGGAATGGGGAAGAAAATCGCTTCAATAAAACTTACGAAACTCAACCCAAAAGTCGCAAAACGGTGTTTCGACCATTCCATCGTTTTATCATAAATTGTACCGAACAATTTCATTTAGAAAACATCCTTTAACGCTTGAATTGAATAGTGAGCTGTCATATCGGCCTGAATTGGCGTGATTGACACATAATCGTGTTCTAATGCGTAGAAATCCGTCCCTTCGCTGGCATCCACTGGTACACCATTTGCACCTAGCCAATAAATTGTCGAACCACGAGGATCTTCTCGTTTTACAATTTCCGCTGCGGGTGAACGATGCCCTAAACGAGTCACCATCACACCTTTGATCTGTTCATAAGGCAAATCTGGCACGTTAATATTTAAAATTTGACGTGCTGGTACAATCCCTTTTTGTACCTTTGGCAATAAATCTAATACCACTTTTGCGGCCGTTTCAAAATGATTATTACCAAATAAATGTCCTTCCGATTTTTTACCGACCAATGAGATCGCTAAACTTGGAAGCGGTAAATGTCTGCCTTCTAACGCCGCTGCGACTGTGCCTGAATACACCACATCATCACCTAAATTAGCGCCGTGGTTGATCCCCGAGATCACAAGATCGAATGAGGTAGTTAAAAAGCCATTGAGTGCTAAGTGTACACAATCTGCAGGTGTGCCTGCAATCACAGAATAATTAAATTCATCAATTTGATGAACTCGAATCGGTTCCATTAAGGTTAAACAACTCGAGGCTGCACTGCGATTGCGATCGGGGGCAATCATTGTGACCGAATGCCCTGCTTCACGTAATGTTTTAGCTAAGGTTTGGATACCTAATGCTTGGTAACCATCATCATTGCTGATTAAAATATTCATCATTCTTGTTCCGCTAATTGAATTAACTCACGCACTAATGCCGTTGCGTAACTGCCTGAATCTAAAAAGAATTTAATACGTAACCCTTCAGACTCAAATTCCCATGAAAAGTTTTGTGGTTTACAGAACATCGCGCGACGAGCATTTGTCATTCGTTCTTTCTTCATCAATTCAACTAATGAAGCATGGCGTGCAACTATCGCTTTTTCCTGCTCACAAGCGGTTGCTTCTAGTGATTTTTCACCAATTAACGGTCCAGTAAGTAAAACATCTCCTACTGCCAAACGCTGTTGTGTTTCAGCTAATTCATGTTCTGAAACCACAAAAAAGCTATTTGAACCTGCTAGTTGCAGATAATCTCCTGCACAAACCGTTTGAGTTAATTTATCCGCAATACGTTGCGAAACGACTAAATTAAATACTTCGCTACGCGCTGCTGATAAATAAAAACTACGCTTTTTGCGATCTTTTACGCTAATTTCACCACTTGCCCAACGTAGCGCTTGGGTTAAATTGTGCCCATCTCGCCCGAAACGCTGTTCGGTAAAATAATTGGGAAATCCGACCGCTTGTAATTGAGTTAAACGCTGTTCAAGTTCTGCAGATTGTACAACATCACGTAATAAAAGCTCAAAATGGTTGCCCGCAAGGCTCCCTACTCGGATCTTACGATTATGGCGAGTCACCTCTAAAACCTCTACGCCCTCACATTCAAATTGTGAAAAATCAGGCGTTTCTTTGCCTGCTAAATGTAAACAGAACCACTGTTCGGTTACCGCATGACGATCTTTAAGTCCTGCATAACTGATATTTTTAGCCGAAATGCCAACAAATTTTGCTAACTGTTCACCAACAAATAAAGTATTCGCATTGGTTTTTCGGATTCTGACCGCAACAAATTCGCCTTCACCGCTAAGTAGATACCCCAGCTCCTCTCGCACAATAAAATCTGCAAATTCTGCCTTTAATTTACCCGCTTGTTGTGGCTGTCCTAAAAGATAATTTAATTGCATTACACACCCTTCTTACAAGCATAAAAAAGGCATCCGAAGATGCCTTTTTCAGCCCTTTTGTTCAAATAGGGCTATTCTACCAGTTATAGCTAACTTTTAAACCTGCATATTTCTGTTTTGTGATTTCATTTCCATGCACTAAACCTAAATTTGCAGTAAGCGACCATTGTTTACCAAACATAGCTGCCATACCTAATTCGTGTCTAAAGTGACGACCAAATTGTTGATCTAACGTATGGTTATTCACTTTCACTTCTAGTTTCTGGCTACTTGCATCTACATAGTAAGACGCAAGGCTTGGTTTTAAGCTAAAGCGGTCAAAATTAAATGTTTTTTCTGCTTTAACGCCTGCGTGGTAGCTCATAAAGTTTAGCGGTTTAATCTGAGTCTGCGCACCATCTAACTGATAAGTTGTTCCAGAAAGACGATAGTAACGCGCACCTAATGACGGCTGTACTTTCAGACCTGCAATCTCCCATTCTTTACCGATACTTGTGCCAAACGCCAAAATATCACGATTGAATTTAGTTTTGTCTTCCGCTAAACCGACTTCATTTTTAGAACGCATATAGCTTGCATCAACTACCGCAAATAAACCATTGTTTGCACGAGCTTTAGCAAAGATCGTTGCAGCTAATGTTTTACCTTTACCCGTCATGTTATCAGCGAAATCATTATGTGCTAATGAGTTCGATAATAACGCACCTACACGGAAGCTTTCATTTACAGCTTTTTCTACACCTACTTGAGTAAGTGTTGTACTTTGTTTGTAGTCACGATATTTATCAGAACCGTGTTTCGTGTGCTGATATTCCGTGTTTGCCCAAACGTCTAAATCGTTAGTTTTGTTGGTTAATAATTCACGATCGATATTATGACCAAGTTCTAATAACTGATTTACTTGTGCAGAAACTTCCGAAATCGCTGCATTTGAATAACGGCTGATTGCGTGTTTTTGCTTAACATTGTTCACTGCTGAAGCAGATAAGTTAGCTTGTTCAAGCAATTCATCTAACTCTTGTTCAGAAAGTGGTACATCTAATGCAAGTAAGGCATTCGCTTCTGCGATACGCGCTTCTTCCACTTCTTTATTTAATAAGCCTGCTGTTTGTCTTGCAACTTCTGCCTGCTCTTGTGCCTGTGCAATCGCTGTAGCATTTTGCGTTTGTTGCGCTGCTTCAACGGCTGCCAATGCTTGCTGGTAGGCTAATTCCGCTTCATTTGCTGCTTTGCTGATTTCATCTGCATATAAAGATTTTGCAACGAAATCCTCAAAACCTGAATTTGCAATTTCTGCTTCAGATAGCGTACTTTCACACACTTCTCGACTTTGGTTGGTTAAGCATAATTTCATGGCTCTTTGCGCTAAAGTATCATTAACACCACGTAAATTTGCTAAATTCACCTGCGCATTTGCCACTTCTGTTTTTGCCACAGCCAGTGCATCTCTTGCTTTCAGTAACGCTTGTTCTTCCGAATTCACTGCTGCATTAGCGCTATCAAGATTTGCTTGGGCGCTTTGTAATTGCTGACGAGCAGCTAATAAGCTTAATGATGCACTCCAGCGGTTCCACCATGAGCTCTCATTTACTTTCTTCGTTGCTGCTTGAACAGCTTGAGTTGCCGTTTTAACTGCTTGTTCTGCAATCGTCAGCTTAGATTTTGCATTTAATTGTGCAGTTACACGGTTTTGTGCTTCTGTTTCCAAGTTAGCCAGTTTTGCATTTAATGCTTCAAATGCTACCACCGCTTGGTTAATTTCTTCTGTGGCTTTATTGTGCGCTGTACTATTGCTCTCTTTAGCTGCAAGCACTGGGCTATATAAGCGATAATCATTCTTTTGGTTTGCCAAAATATAACGGTATGCGCCTAAATCAACATACCCTCCATTAAGCGCTACTTTCACCGAATGTGCTGCTTGTTGGGCATTATTTAATTTTAATAAGCTCACAGGGCTAGTGGTTTGTGGCTCTGCACCTGTATTTTTAACATTAAGTAATAAATCACCTTCTGCGTAGCCATTTACCACAACTCTATCCCCAATGCCTTTTGCAGCATTCGTTAAGTAGTTAAAGACACCTGTGCCAGTTAAGTTGCCATCAATCGTTAAAGTGTTAAATGTAGTAAGATCATTTAATGATTGACTTGCATACTGTTGATTTAAACTTACCATTGAACCTTGCGCTAAGCTTAAATGACCCACTTTACTATCTGCGGTATTTACCCAATGACTTGCATTGTGTAATGCTACTTGGCTATTCTCAGTTGCTTGAATATTGCCTGTTAAAGTTGCTTTACCAAGATTTAATGCTGCATTGTCAGCTAAGTTCACATTACCTGAAATTTGTGTGGTTGGTAATTTTGCAAAACTTTGCTCAGAAATGACCGCTTGAGGCTGACAAGAAGTTGTACCTGTATATTCAGAATAGAGACAACTTGAGCTTATATTTTGAATAAAGCCTAAATTTAATACCCCTTGATTTGTACCACTAAAGTTTGCATTTACTGTAGTTACATTACGCCCAACGGTTAAGATGCCGCTTTGGTTTACCGCCATATTCGTTGCATTGAAAGTACGGTTAATCCAATCATCTTCTACCACAACATCTTTTCTGTTTAACACGTCATAAGCGTGTGGGGTTGGTTTGCCACTTAATAATAAGTTGCCGTTGTCTACCGATACATTGCCATTTAATGCTAAACCACCGTTAAGCATTAAAGTTGCATTTTTAATTTTGGGAGCATAGGTCACATTTAATTTGCCATTTGGCTGACCTTGTTGGGTCTCACCAAAATAGCCATTAAAAGTATTTTTCGCATAAGTATCATGCTTACGAGCCAGCATGGTTTCAATTGCTTTGCGTTTACCTTCTTCACCCGAACCTAAATATTCCCAATTCGCACTTGATTGTTGATTAGTTGGAAAATAAGCGGCTGGATTACCTGTTAGCGCAAAGTAATCCTTACGATTATATGCACGACTATTTACATATTCATAAATATCTTTGGCTTTTTCTTTCCATTTTCCCCAACTGAGATCAGCCTCAGTGAAGGATTTATTATGAATGGTAATATTGCTCTCTTGGCTTGCATGGTGGTTAACAATTTTTGCCCCTTCATCAACGTTTTGAATATGATTAAAAGTTAGGCTCGTACCATTAACATTTAAACGCCCACCTCGATAACCAAAATAAATATTATTTGGATCAACTTGATCTGCACTACTTAAAATAACAGTTGGTCTGCCACTTACAATACCAACTGTATTGAACGCTTGTTTGTTACCATCTTTATCTGCTCTTTGTGCAAGTACAACAGTTCCATCACCAACACTAATATCGCCTAAGTTCTTACCAACGCTATTTACGTATAAGATACCTTCGCCAATCTTAGAAAGACGATCACCTTCTGGGTTTTTAACTTGCCAATCAACACGTTTCCCCTTAGCAACAGAAACACCAGCACCTTGCCATGTTTGATCTGCTTTAGGACGTACAATCACACCTGCATTAAAGTAAAGCGCACCTGCACCTTGATTAATATCATCTGCTAGTTCAATCGTTGCACGGTAGCCAGATAAATCAAGATTCTTACCTGCATTTAACGATGGGCGTTCTTTACTGGTATCTTTTGAAACTAAGCTCTCATCTTGAAGCGCAAGCGTAAAGTTTTCGCCGTTGCTATTAGTTAATACACTTTGTCCATCACCTTTACGCCATACATATTTTTCATTATGTGTACGGTTTGAAATTTTTATGCCTTCATCTTCTGCAAAGATTTTTGACACATAGTCTGGGCGCATTAAGGTATAAATATTTTTATTACCTGTCATGCCAGTATAAAAATTTAATACCCCAACTAAAATCCAACGTTTTTCTAGTTTATCGTATGTAAAGACTGAAGAACCACTATCACCAGGCAAACCATAGGTTGCCATCGGGCTGTGTGCATTATCATAAAGATTGCCTTGCACATCTAACCAATTGTTACGATTAGCTAATACTGGCAAAGCAGCACCGCCAGTCAAGTATTGATAAGCCTGAGCTAATGTTTGGACATTATTCTTTCTATCTCGAATCACCTGCGTACCACTACCAACACGCACAAATTCAGTGAAACGAGATTTATCTTTATAAACACTCACATCCAACCCTAGAGTTGAATAAGTCATTGGTACAATTTCTGTGATCAATTTATGTACACGAGGAATATGGTAGTCTTTATCTAATTCCTGCCCTTCTGGATAATTATTACGATCCACTATTAAGTAGTTAAAATAATGTCCATCTTCATTAGTGCCAGGCATACCAAATGAAACTGAGCCATAGCCCACATTATGCGCAACACTCGTAATATGCTGAGGACTAATTGCTACCGAAACGGCAGAGTTTCTATCCGCAGCACTGAAATCGATCATTGGCGTATCTTTAAGCATCGTACCAATATATTGTTTATCTTTGTTATAGATATCAATATTGCTTGCATTAACAGAGAACTGCCCTTTATTTTCCGCAAAATCACGAAAGTATTGATAATCGATATCATCTCGTACTGCAGAAGCCCCTGCATTTAAACTGATTAACAGCGAGATAAGTGAAGCTATTGTTGTTTTTTGAAAATCCATATCATTCCTAAATTATCCGACCAGTAAGGAGGGCGGAATTCTATAAAATTTTCAAAAAAAAGATAGAACTTTATCTAGACTTTTTTGTCATAATTAAAATTTTGTTATGCTTTATTGTTATAACGTCATCTTAAACTTGACTCAAATCGCAATTCTTTCAGAAAACAATCAAATTCTTTGTCAAAATTTGATATAGTTCGCACCACTTATATTTTTTATATTCACACTCAATAGGAGAAGTAAAATGGCACGTCGTCCACTTGTAATGGGTAACTGGAAATTAAACGGTAGCAAAGCATTTACTCAAGAGTTAATCGCTGGCTTAAAAGCAGAATTAGCGGATGTTAAAGGCTGTGATGTTGCGATCGCTCCACCAGTAATGTATTTAGCTGAAGCGGAAGCAGCGCTTGCAGATCAATCAGTGATTGCTCTTGGTGCACAAAACGTAGACGTAAATGTACAAGGTGCATTTACAGGTGATATTTCAACAGAAATGTTAAAAGACTTCGGTGCAAAATATATCATTATCGGTCACTCAGAGCGCCGTACTTATCACAAAGAAAGCGATGACTTTATTGCGAAAAAATTTGGTGCATTAAAAGCAGCGGGCTTAGTACCAGTGTTATGTATCGGTGAAACGGAAGCCGAAAATGAAGCGGGTCAAACTGAAGCAGTATGTGCAAAACAAATTGATGCAGTGATTAATGCATTAGGCGTTGAAGCATTCAACGGTGCGGTAATCGCATACGAACCAATCTGGGCAATTGGTACAGGTAAATCAGCAACGCCAGCGCAAGCTCAAGCAGTACACGCATTTATCCGTGGTCACATTGCAGCAAAATCACAAGCAGTTGCAGACCAAGTGCTCATCCAATACGGTGGTTCAGTAAACGATGCGAATGCAGCAGAATTATTTACTCAACCAGATATTGATGGCGCATTAGTGGGTGGCGCGTCATTAAAAGCACCTGCGTTTGCGGTAATCGTAAAAGCAGCTGAAAAAGCAAAAGCTTAATTAATTCAATAGGTTAGCAAGCGGTCGAATGGGTAAAACATTTTGCAAATTCGACCGCTTCTCTTTTGCTTGAATAGGTGCATCTCAGATAAAAAAATAGGTACAAACCTCTTGTTTGTACCTATTTTATTAATGGAAAGAAATATGTATGTAAATTTAGAGTATGTTCTGATTAAAAGCTTATACGCACCCCCGTTGATAACACGTTATTTTTACCTTTCTCGTGCTCAAGTTTTAAGTCATAATTTAAATACCACGCAGTATTCGGTGTGAATTCAGTTAGCGCGCCAACACCTACCCATGTTTTATTTTTCGCCAGACCAATACCTTTCACACGGAAATCTGCATTTTGTAAACCTGTATAACTTGCATTGAAGCTTAAATCTTCATTATTAAATGCTGTTTGATGGTTTACATATCCTTGTAAGGTTGTTTTCACACCACTATCAAAATTGATTGCTTGTGACATACGTACACCCGCTAATCCACTTGTTTGTTGGTAAGTCGCTTTGTTTGCAGTTAAACCAAATTGGCTGTTAGTTTCACTGAATGCACCACGTTTTACCACATCATGGCTCACACCAATGTATGGCGTGAATGTGAAGTTACCTTGTTTGAAGTCGTAGCCTGTTTCTAAGTAACCTGAGATCACTTTATCTTTATGATTGATTTTCGCTCTACTGCTGTGGTTTTCATCTAAGATTATGGTACGTTCCACATCTGAATCAATCCAGCCGTAACCTACCCGACCTTGTAAATACCAAGGTGCATTTTTATCGCTCCAACGACCGTATAATGATACGCCTACGCCTTTTGCATCTGATTTACCACCATAGCGGTTGAAACTTACATCTGCCGTTGAGTAATTTACTGCAGTACCTAAAATAAAGTTATCGCTTACTAATTTATCGAAACCGATTTGACCTGCGTAAGTTTTCGTTTTACCTTCACCAAAACCATTTTCTTTTAACTTACCGTTACCATAGATTCCTGATACCCAAACACCTGCAGTGCTATCTGCATTGTTTAATGTCCCCAGCATAGTGAGACGGTTGGTTAAATCTTTATTAACAGTTTCTGCATTTTGGAATGTTAGCGCTTGTGCTGATGCATAAATTTGACCAGAAAGACTATCTAACACCGCTGTCTGACCTGCTGAAACTGATGCCAGGCTATTTTGTAGTAGCGCAGCATCCTGTGCGAAAGCGGTCAAATTTGTTGTATTATTTGCATCAATTTGACGATCTAATGCAGCGAATGAATTTTCTAAGTTGCTCGCAACACTTTCCGTCATTGCATCACTTGCTTCGCTTGCTGCGACAAAGCTTTCAACATTTTGACGGCTTAATATTGCCGCTACTTTATTATCAGCGGTCTTTGCCACCGTTGCATTTAATAAGCCAGTAGTGGTTTCTACAATACCGAAGTCGCCATTAATTACGCTGTCTGAGCTAATTGCTTCAGTCGTTACGCCTTTCGACGTAATATATTGCGCTTGACCATCTTTTTCTGAAGTCAGCACTAATGTTGAATTATTTAAATCCACACCGCCTTTTACCGATAATTTAGAATCTAAGTTTGAAACTAAAGTCGCATGAGATGATGCTTCATAGCCGTTTTCAATGACAGTCTCGCCATTATTCACCACAACGCCGTCATTGCTCACGCCGTTTGATAACACGGTATTATTCGCAACTAAAGTACCGTTTCTACCAACATTTACTGCAGAACCATAACTTTTACCGTTAATCGTGATCGCACCTTCATTTAGGGTTGTATCACCTGTAAATGAACTTGCACCTGTCAGCACTAATTCACCTTGACCGTTTTTCACTAAGCCCACGTCACCTGCAATATCATTCTCAAATGCATAGCTACCTTGTGGGATCGTAACATTTACGTCTTCACCAAGTGTGATACGGCTATCGAAACGAGCAGGACCTTTAACTGCTTTTTCAACGTCTAATAAGCCCCAACCATATACATCATCCACACCGTGAGCACCAATATCGGTTGCCGTTGTTAAAATTGACTGCTTAATTAGGTTACCGTCCATCCACGGATATTTTTGTTTAACTAATGCTGCTGTACCTGTTACCGCTGGTGCTGCAAAAGAAGAACCACTTGCGATGTAGTTACTACCTTTTATATTAAATACATAATCACCCATTGCAGAGATTGTCCAGTTTTTCGCTACACCTGCTTGTGAATACGGTAATAAATTAGACCATGAGAAATCACCTAAACGACCGTTATCACGTGCAGCTAATGCAACAACTGATAACCAACCTTTTTCTAATTGTGTTTCAAAATATGGAAGCGCTGCTTGTGGAGATGATTCACGATCACCACGGCTGTTACCCGCAGCCCATACAAATAAGCCACCGTTATCTACCGCTTTGGTATAGAAATCTAAAATGTTTTGATCAAACTGATAACCATAGTAATACGCAGAACGAGGGTTATCATTAAAATCGGTTACTTGTTTACGCATACCATAAGATTGGTTAAAAATTCGCGCACCGCTATTCCATAATTGATGATAAATATCTGAACTGGCTAAAAGACTTGTAGAACCATTCGCATTTACTTTCGTGATATCTGCCAGCAATAGGTTAGCACCTGGGGCAACACCATTAACAGTATTACCGCCAGCCATTTCTGCCACTTGAATGCCATGGGTTGCATTTGATGGAGCATAACGACCAGTGTTTAAGATTGTGCCACGCGCACCGAATTTATTGGTAATATCTCTTGCGACAGTTGGGTTGTTAAAACCACTATCTACGACTGCGATAGTTACGCCCGTCCCCGTTAGCTTTACATTAGCCTTATTATTCGGATCTTCTGGGTCATAACCACGAGAAGAATCATTCCAAACAACACCTGTTTTCGGTACATTTCTCGCCACTATTGGAGAAGTTGGACTTGACGGTTTCGTTGGCTTGATTACAATAGGTAACGAAGGGCTAATAGGAGTATCGTCTGCAATCGGTTCTACTACTGGCTTCTCTGGCTCAACTTCTGGTGGTTCGGTAGTTGGGCCATTTTCATTTCCTGGGCTTGGAACATCTATAACTGGTTCAGTTACTGGCTCATTTCCGTTATCAGGATTTGGTTCATTTACAACTGGCTCTATCGCTGGTGGTTCAGTAACAGGCTTATTTTCATTTTCTGGTGGATTTACATCAGGTTCCGAAACTACTACGCCATCTACAATTGTCGTAACCGTAGTCACACCATTCACTGTCTTATAAATCGTTTGAGTTGTCACGCCATTCACAACTTTAGTTACGGTACGGATAATACTGTCATTTGTTGTTCTAGTATGATCCGTAATTCGTGTTGTTGAATTACTGCTAACTGGTCTGAACCATGAGATTGGTTGGTAGCCAGAATAAAAACCCAAACCTGATTTTGAATTATATAAACCAGATTTAATATAGTTTGAAAAATTATCGGCCTGAGCATAGTTTGCGGTTGCAGATATAATCGCAATAGCCAAGGCAGAATATTTTATTTTCATATATTTACACCTCTTATTATTTGAAAGAACTACAAAACGATCGTTCATTAATCGCTTGCGCGGTAGATTTTACTGATTCGTAAACTTAGATCAAGTAAGATGACCAACAAGCTTTTAATTTACAATTCATTGACGATTAAAAATATGTAACATAATTCACGCATAAAAAAGCAGGAAATCAGACAAAATTTATGCAAAACCACTGATTATTGAGATTGATAATAATTACAATTAGCATAAAGAGCAAAAGGGATTGAGGGAAATGGCAGTCACTAAAAAAACCAGAAATTTATTCTGTTCAAAAAATCAAAAAAATTAAAAATTTTAAATAAAAATTCACCACCATACATTATTTGTTATTTACATTTATTTACACACAAATGGTAATTATGTATTTTTGTAGTATTTCTTATTTCTAATAAATAGAGTATTTAGATAGAGTATGTATGAATAGAAATAGTTCATTTTTTTATTTACTTTTTTTCCAATTCATGAAATTAGACTATTTTTGCTTCAAAAAATGAACAAATAAAAATAAAAAAATACATACCTATCTTTCTCAAATTCATTTTTTAAACTATTGAACTGATGTTTAGCGAGAATAAATTTAGGGAATAAAACTCAAACAAACGAAGGACGGAAATGCAAAAATTTAGACAAATTCAACCGCTTGTTTTTAGGGGAAGAGAGATAAAAAAGCCCCGAGTACGTTTAATGACTCGGGGCGTTGGTTTAGATTATTTATGACGATTACGTCTACTTTTCGCTAAAAATGACCAACAAATGGTGAATAAAATCAATACAAATACAATCGCAAACATAATCAAAATAACCTCACCAATGTGGTAAGCATCTAGTACGGGGTTATCTAAAATATGTTCTTTGTACTCATATACCATAAATGCCATTGCTAACCAAACAGCCCAAGTTAAAGCGGTTAAAAACATGCTTTTTAAGCGAATTTTCCAGCCTAACTGTTTAGTTTTATTGATGATCATGAGTTTCTGTAATTGTTGTGCTGGCATATCCTTATACTCCTCTATCTGGGCTTGTCCATACAGCTAATCTCGATTTATTGCGAAAAATGGCTTTGGGAATACCACATAGCAATGTCACGGTATTAAGCATCCAATACCACCACGGATACCAAATACACGAGAAAGCGTACTTTACTACCCCTTTTTCATAACGATTATCGATATAAAGGCTAATACTCAATTGAGCAAAAAAGGCAATGAATAAAATCGCCATACTTGGCTTTAATGAACCCCAATTAATCAAACTGATATCGCCAGTAAAAATTAATTGATATACCCCTGCAATCATTGCACTAACAAGTGATACAGCCCAAATAGCGGTTACAATATATTCTACAAACATTGGCCATAAACGACGATTTTTTAAGCGCCATATTTTCGGAAAATATTTCATCATGGTTTCCGCACCACCTTGTGCCCAACGTAAGCGCTGGTTAAACAATCCTTTAATCGTTTCTGGCATGAGTACCCAACAAAGCGCACGTGGCTCATAGAAAATGTCATAACCTGACGTTTGGATTTTCCAGCTCACATCAATATCTTCGGTGATCATATTAGTACTCCAACCACCGATTTCATACATCACGTCTTTGCGAAATAAACAACATACACCAGACACAGTAAAAATCGTGCCCATTAAGCATTGTGCGCGTTTAATCAAACCGATAATCGAACTAAACTCCGAAACCTGTAAACGCCCTAAAATCGTACTACGATTGCGTACACGAGGGTTGCCTGTTACTGCGCCATATTCTTGATTAGCTTCTAAAGCCTGAACCATATAATCAAGCGCCATATAATCCAATACAGCATCACCATCAATACACCCAACGTATTTGCCTTTTGCAATCTTTAATCCGTTGTTTAAAGCGCTCGCTTTACCTGAGTTTTCTTGGTGTAAAGCAACAATACGGCTATCTGTTTTAGCCCATTTATCAATTAATTCTCCAGTATTATCGCGACTACCATCATTGATAAAAATCAGCTCGTAATTTGGGTATTTCAAATTCAATAAATGGGGTACTGCTTCATCTAAGTTCTCTGATTCGTTATAGCAAGGAACCATTAAACTCACTAAAGGCACGTCCTCTTTTTTCATTTCACTAAACTTAGGAGGAACCTTTAATTTTTCTTTAAATAAAAAATATGCACCGCCCGCTACGGTCCAATAAAACGCCATAACGGCAGGATAAGCGAATACAAATAAACTCAATACTTCTAAAATCATAAAATCACCTACTTCCTTGTGATATCTCGGTTACTAGAGACATAGGGCTTCATTTCTTTCAGAACTGTTGCGTCGAATAAATAACGATTCGGATAATATCCAAAGCTCATCATTCCATGACGTTCTAACACCTTAATCCAACTAATTAATTCTGAGGTTGAAATGTTTTTAGTTGTTTTCGGATTAACAATTGAGAAATCAAATAACACTTTCTTGTTTGGCACGCCTGATGCTTTCACACTATGTGCAATATCTGTTAGCCAATCTTTTGCTTGAGCCTCTGTGGTTACACCTCCTAACGAATAAGGACGTGCATCAATTAACACACGGTCATATTCTTTACTGAGTTTCACTAAGTCTTGACTAAAGTTTTCTGAGGTCGGATTAATATTTCTCAATAATTTTTGGTGACGAGTACCAAAGAACAAATACGGCTCTGCCACAGTTTTTAACTCTTTTGTAAATTCAATCGAAGCTGAATCATTTGCGAGCCACGTATCTTTTCCTTCTTTTGCGTCAAAGAATAAGCCATCACTTTTCGAATAAAGTGAAAGATTTTTATAAAGCGATTTCATCACTTCTGGACGACGAATATTACTTGGTAAACTATTCACCGAAGCGGGCATCCAAGCATAAATTTTCACACCAGCACGTGTTCTTAACTGCCAAGCAACTTGACTGAAAATATCCGCTTTTACAGGTAAATGTGGGTTAGGGAAATAAGCCGCATCCATCACACCATCGTTATCTGGATCTGAATAAGCTTTCAAATAAACCGCCGTTACTCCATATTTTGCGACATTGCTAATTAAATTATCGTAGTTAACTTTAAATTGTGCGGGATCGGGGCTATACACATGATCTAAATCAATGTGTAGCTCACGCTGTACCCGAACCTCATCATCATGATCTTTAGTGCGATTTAAATACTCTGCAATCACAGCAAAATTAGATTCCGCATCAATTAAGAAACGCCCAATATGCGTATCCCCGACATGATTCACTTTTTCTTTTAAGGTAAAGTGATACGGCATACCTGCTTGCTTCGCTAATTTAATCGCTGCATCGTTAAATGCCCCATACGGCCAAACCATTATTCGTGGTGCGACACCCGTGTGTTTTTTGATTAAATTCACCGACATTTTCATATCGTTAAGTAAGCGAGACTGATACTCTGCTTCTGTCTCGTATTTACCATTTTTGTATTCTGGCGCAATCATTGCAGCAAGTTGACTTCCGCCTGGGTTTGCTTTTACACCATGGTGTAAATCATGTGTGTGTGACGCAATTTCAACTAAACCACTATTTTGCATTTCATCGATTTGCTGCCAAGTTGCAAAGAATTTCGCACGATCTAACTTTTCACTACCGTATTGAATTTTGCCCCCCATTGGGGTGCTAATCCAACTTGAAACAGGCGCAAAAACCGCTGGATAGTTATAGGCTTTTAACAGCGGGAAAATCACGCTATACATGGTTTCATAACCATCATCAAACGACATCACCACTGCTTTCGGTGGTAAGGGGGCTTTTCCTTTTTCAGCATCAATGACTTGCTGCCAGCTCACAACGTTATAGCCCTGTGATTTAAACCAGTTAAAGTGAGCAATGAGCTGTTGTGAAGTAATCGTTTGTGAAACATAAAGGCGTTGATCTTTAGGTGCACTTTCATCTACCACAGAGTGATAAGCCAGAACGCTATAAGTATCAGCCGCAAATGCTTTTGTAAAAAATAGCGAAAAACAGACCGCTAGTGTTGTACCGAGTTTTTTTAAAATCATCTTATTCACCCATTAAAAAGAATATGAAAGATTTACATTACCGTAGTTATTAAATTCCGCATCGCCATCGTAAATATTTTTCTTACGACCAATTTCATAAGATAAGCTCACTTTTTTGGTAATGCGCCAATCATGTCCATAGCTTAACGACCAAGAGCGCTGAGCGTTATGGCTTTGTTGTTTATATTGTCCTACAGTGCCTCGTACATGATGGGTTAAAGCCAAGCCATAATTCATTGGCTGCAAATAGCTTAAATCCACACCAAACTCGACATTACGGCTTTTTAATGGGTTGTAATACCAAGCGGAATCTATTTGCTTATTACGTTGATAATCAAAACGTAAATTATTGGTTAATGCCCAACGATCTTTTCTAAACGTTTCTACCGATGCCCATGCGTAGAATGATTTACGCAAATTGCCATCATCAAATTTCATCGCATTCACCCCTGTACCGATACGCAATAAATCAAGATAGGTATAAGTTGTGCCAAAGCCAATATCTTTGTTGTAAACACCCTGATTAATCGCTTTAATTGGGATACCGCTACCGTTCAGATTTCCTGATAAATCAAAACGCCAGTTCTGATTCAGTACATACGAAGTCGCTAATGAAAGGTAACCTTTATCGTGTAATTTAATCCCTTTACCTGCTTCAACATTCACATTTACAGGGAATAAATTCAGATTCCCCCCTACACCAATACGGCGTTGTTTTAACAAGGTATCCTCAGTTGGCACTTTTTCTTCTACGTAGTGAACATAAGCGTAATGTCCATCTGCAGTTTTCGGTGAATTTAAATAGTATTCTTGGCTCGTTTCATTGCTTGATTTATTGCTTGGTGCAGTTTGATGTTGCACCCCGAATGAAGCATTAAAACTACCACGGCGCAGATCCTCATAATTTTTCAATACTGATTCAGCGTACTCACGTTCTTCTGGGGTATAACTTTCAACTAATTTGCGTACTTTTCTCAAGTTACCTTGGCTTAACGCAATATTTGCACTCTGATTTTTATAAGCGCTTTGCTCGCTTTCACCTAAGAAATAGCTTGCTTTATCCGCTAAAAAGTTTGCATCATCATAATTATTACGCGCACTTTCTACTTCACTTAACGCCAGCATTGTCCATGGGTCACCAGGAACCAGATTAGTTAGGCGGTCTGTTAATTTTGCGACTGCCGTTGTTTTATCACCTCGCCAGTTATGCAAATTCACTTGATTGTAATAAGCTCGTTCATAATTGGGGTTAATCAAATGGGTCGTACGAGTAAAATCCCAAATGGTTTCACTTTCACGAATTTGCTCTTGATAAGCTTGGGCCTGCTCAAAATAACCCGCATCACTTGATGCACTGATCAATTTAAACAAGAGCGGTGTACTCACCTTTTTATGCAATGCACGTTCTTTAGTTTCTAATTCTTGATAAACGCCTAATGCTTTAAATGCCGATCCTTCTCTTAACAAGGTGTCTGCATAGGCTTCTTTTACATAATCAGGCATCTCTGCGCCTAATTCATTTAACCTTTGATAATCTTGACGTACTAAGCCATTCTCATTTAAGCGATTAGCTATGGTTAAACGATCTTGAATAGCTTGCTGATATAACGGATTTTTTGGTTTGGTATTTTCAATCACTTGAGTTAAATACTGATACGCAACCTGCAAATCAGCTTTTTTCAAACTGCTATTACCTTTTACACTTGAAATCACTTCGCTATGTATGAGCCACGCTTTATCTTTTGCGCTAAATAGATCTGGGTATTGCTGTACTAACTTATCTTGAATAGGGTGAACATTTAATTTAGCGGCTAAGCGATAAAGTTGCGTTGCCAAATGATGATTCGCTGGATTTGCCTTCAATTCGTCTTGCCAACGACCTAATTTAGATAGCTCTGGCTCTGTTTTATCAAGCAGAAAACTGGAAGCATCTTTATAACCAGCATCTGCCCCAAACTTTTGCTTATATTGTGCGAGGTGAGCTTGTGCTGCTGGATATTGTGCTAATTCGGTTTCCACCAGTGCGCTCCCCAGTAAGCCATTTGGATTCTGCGGATGAGCATGACGTAACTTTGTGTACAACTGGAGGGATTTAGGGAGGTTTTGGCTTGTACGATATGCTTTTGCTAAATTTTCTAGCTCACTTTCAGAAAAACCGTTGATATCACATGTAGAGCAAACTTCAGTCGCTTCTTTGAATTGACCGTTTCTCACCATCAATGCAATTAAATCATCTCTAACTTTCTGGTTTTTCGTCTTTTTATACAAAGCCGACATTTGAGTAATAGCTTGCTCAAGCTGGCTATCTCCTTGGCGTGCAAAAACAACGATTTCTTCACGCTTAATATCAATTGGCGACAAATTAGCAAACGCTACATTAGTCGCAGTGGTTGATAGGAGGGCAAGTACAACGTGGTTGAATTTGATACCCATAATTACATCCATAATGTGTTTAAAATTTATAATAATGTAGATTATCAGCGCACATTTGTTCGCTTTTTATCTATCTTGGATCTAGCTTTTCTCTTTATTAAATATTACATTAGCGTACACATGTAAGCTTAAATTAATAAATAAAGGATTTGTATGAATCAGCTATTAGAATTCCATTTCGTTCATCGAGTACGACAACAAGCAAAAAAACTACAAAACTCGACCGCTTTACGCCATAAGAAAAATGGCAGCTGGGTGGATATTTCTTGGCAAGACTTCCAATCTCAGATTGATAAAGTTTCACTCGCATTACTAGCTTATGGTATTGAAATACAAGACAAAATTGGCATTTTTGCTCACAATATGCCCGAATGGACTATGGTGGATTTAGGTGCGTTACAAATCCGTGCTGTCACTGTACCTATTTATGCAACTAATACTGCCAAACAAGCTGAACTAATTATTAATAATGCAGACATCAAACTCTTGTTCGTAGGCGATCAAGAACAACTTGATGTTGCATTAGAAATTGCTAAAAGCTGTCCTTCGCTTGAAGGGATTATTGTGATGAAACCTCATTTAAATCAGGCTTTTTACAATAATTCTTCGTCGTGTGGTTGGAATGAATTCCTAGCAAAAAGTTCCGAAAAACACCGCACTGAACTGCTCCGACGTCTTGATAATGCTTCACCAGATGATTTATTCACCATAATCTATACTTCAGGTACCACAGGGACACCAAAAGGCGTAATGTTAGATTTTGCTAATTTGGCTCACCAGCTACAAGCTCATGATTTAGCATTACCTGAAGTTGGCACTGATGATGTATCGTTATCATTCTTACCGTTTTCGCATATTTTCGAACGAGCTTGGGTTGCTTATTTATTACATAAAGGCGCAACAGTTTGTTACTTGGAAGACACGAACGAAGTGCGCAACGCACTCACCGAAATCAAGCCAACCTTAATGTGCGCCGTACCTCGTTTATACGAAAAAATGTATAGCGCGATTTTTGATAAAGTGAAACAAGCACCTTTTTATCGCCAAGCCTTATTCCACTGGGCACTAAAACAAGGTAAACAGTTTGCATTTACCCGCAAAACAACCCTCGCTTATAAATTGGCAGATAAATTAGTCCTTTCAAAATTACGCACGCTATTAGGTGGCAACATTAAAATGATGCCGTGTGGTGGAGCTAAGTTAGAGCCTAGTATCGGTGAATTTTTCCATAGCATTGGAATTAATGTGAAATTAGGCTACGGCATGACAGAAACGACAGCAACGGTATCGTGCTGGGCTGATCAGCATTTTGCGCTTAATTCGATTGGCCAATTAATGCCAAATGCAGAAGTAAAAATTGGTGAGAATAATGAGATTTTGGTGCGTGGTGGCATGGTGATGAAAGGCTACTACAAAAATCCAGAAGAAACCGCTAAGGCTTTCACCGAAGACGGCTTTTTACGCACAGGTGATGCGGGAGCATTAGATGAACATGGCAATCTGTATATTACTGATCGCATTAAAGAGCTAATGAAAACCTCCAACGGCAAATATATTGCGCCTCAGTATATTGAAGGTAAATTAGCTAAAGATAAATTTATTGAGCAAATTGCGATTATTGCAGATGCTAAAAAATATGTATCCGCATTGATTGTGCCATCATTTGAAGCGTTAGAAGAATATGCGAAACAATTGAATATCAAATACTATGATCGACTTGAGTTAGTAAAACATTCAGCCATCATTCAATTATTTGAAAAACGTCTTGAAGAGCTACAGCAAGAATTGGCACACTTTGAACAAATCAAAAAATTCACCTTGTTGCCACAGGCATTTAGTATTCATATGGAAGAACTTACGCCAACCCTTAAATTGCGCCGTAAAGTGATTTTAGAACGTTATCGCCAGCAAATTGAAGCAATGTATAGCTAAAAGTAAGCGGTCAAATTTCTCTGATTTTTTGCAAAATCTTCGGGGAATTTGACCGCTTGTATTTTATTGATTTAACTGCACAGGCAAGATCAAACTTAATGGGCGCTTACGGATAATTTCCCATAGACATTTAAAAATCTCTCGCCAACTATCAATTTCAGTATTGCGTGAACGTAGTGCAATCCAGAGTGTGAGTGAAAAACTCACCATCAAATTAACCGCACCAATCATCAGCACAAAACAGATACTTTGTAACAGAACTTGCCAGCCAAGCGATTCGCTTACCACCGCATAACCGACATTCGCTGAAGAAAATGCTACATGGCGAATATCAAGCGGTAATCCCAGCCAATAGCCAACCACACCAGTAATACCTAGCAACATACCGAAACCTAAATTACCGATGATCGAACCTGAATTGTCATGTATATAATCGGCAAATTTTTCACGGATTGAAAGCGGTAACACGCGTTTAAGCCACGGATGCTGTCTTAACCGCATTCGAGTATTTAAATAATTGCTACGGTTATCAAAATAACCTGCAATAATCCCAGAACAGAATAACCATAGCCCCGCAATAGTAGCAAACCATAATGTGCCTTTAGTTGGATCAATTGAATTTAATTGATATTCGACTGTGGTCTGATCCAATAAAGGCGTATTAGTATAGTGCGCATAGCCATAAGCAATCAGCGCTGCTACACTCATCGACACTAACACATTCCCTAATACCGCAACACTTTGTGAACGTAATACATCCACCAACAATTGCGCCAACTTCATATTCACTGCTCGCCCCTGCGGGTTGCGTTCCACGGCTTCAGCAAAGCGGGCTGCGGTCATCGCAGGCTGTTTGGTTGCAACGGTAAAATGTAACATAAAGATAATGGTAAAGCCGATGCCGTAATTCAGACCTTCTGCAACACCTTTCCACACTTTATCGTCAATCACACCGCCTAAATATACTTTAAATAGCGCCATCAGGGCAATCAACACGCCACCGCCCGCTGCGGAATAGAACATACTGAAATATTCTTTTTTATCACGGGTAATATAATGCTCACCGTGATCACTGGTATGCTGTGTAATACTACGGGAAAGCATTTTGACACTTTGTTTCCACAAATCCGAAATACTGTGCTGATTTGCCGCAGCCTCCGCCAACATTTTGGTAATTTGTAACACACGCAAACGAGCTACTCGATGGGTTGAAAACAATTCCATCAACATCGACAAACGCTCTAACGTTTGGCTTAAACGCTCAAGCAAATGCGCCATACCCAGTGATGACCCCGCCGTTGCGCCCTTTTTCTGTAATCGCTCAACCAATTTGCGAGACTGGCTAAACATCACTTGTAAATGGCTATCATCATAATATTGATTCTGACGGCGAGCATCTAGCCATAAGAACACTTCTTTCTGCAACGCCACAAAAGGCGAATCTGCATCTAATAGGGTTGGCTCAAGACGAATTAGCTCAGGCTCTAAATCTTCTGCTGCAATCCAAATAGATAGCATTTTGATTGCAAATAAACCTTCGTGACGAATATGCGTATCTAACCAAGCTCGATCTTGTTCATTCACAAAATGATCTAAAGTATTCAGAAAATTCAGCCAATTTTTGGTTGGAATCGCATTAATCCATTCAATATCGTGTCGATCACAAAACAGTAGCATAAAAACATCACGCAGATCATTCACGTCTTTAAAAGAGGGATTCAGTTTTTCGTACAAGCGGTTACGCATTTCTCGTCCGAAACCTTGGCGACCTAAAATACCACTACTCACTAAAATCGGATACAAACGTAGCTGACAAAGCCAACGGCAGATCAACGTTGCTATCGCTTGACCTAGCTCTGGTTGCTGTTTCAGTAACTGGGTAAAAAATATCAATTTTTCGCCCGCTTGTTCAGGTTTATCTGCTCTAAGCCAATAACATAGTCCATTTAGTAAGGTAAAAGCATCGTTTTGTTCAATTTGTTGATTAACGAAGGATAAAAGATTATTTTCATTAAGTTTTATTTTGGGCATATTTGAGCCTATTTGTTCCTAATTTTCTTAAATTGCAATAATTACGAGGCTATTTTACGCGAAAAAGTTCAAAGTAAAACGGTAAGGTTTCCCTTACCGCTGTCATCTTTAAGCTAATTTGAAAATCACTTCAAAGCTTTCGCCTGATTGTAATTTCCGATTAATTCGAGCAGTTTCCACACATAACATCGTTTGATAGCCCGTTTCACTCATCGCACTAGTGGCTTTATGCCACGGGTTCCATAATACAATATCGCTAGCATCAATGTGTTTAATCTGAATCGTGCGTTGATTCGCTTGATCGATAATACGATTGTCGCTTTGTTCAGCATTATAAATGCAATCTATATTTTCGCTGATTTTTCGTGGCGAAGGCACTTGTACAAATTGTTTGGTAAGTGAATCAAAACATTCATGCGCTAAACCTTGTACTTCCGTTTGCTGAATATCCGCAACATTAAAATAGCTATGTAATGCGGCTTGTGCTTCTTGTTGAGCGTAATGGGTAAAAATCAAATGACATTCTTCGCTAAATACCATTTCAATTTTTGCCTCAATGATATTTTGTTCATCATAAAGCGAAAATTCTAAATAGGCGTATTCTGCATCCATTTCATAATGACTTAGCGCCCACTCACGAATACGCGCTGTGCCGTGCGACGGACTTTTCACCGAACCAAACCACGGATAGCAAATCGGTACCCCACCACGAATGGCATTGCCTTGGCAAAATGGCTCGATTTCAGAGAGCCAAAGTACATTTTGTTGTGCTCCCGTAGGTTGCCAACTTAATAATTGCGCCCCTTGCAATGCCACCACTGCCGAACCCAATGAATGCGCCACACGCACCACATATAATTCGTTGCATTTTTCAAGGCTAATACCCTCACTAATTTGGCGAATAAATTCTGTTTTCATTTACTTCTCCTTCGGATTATCTCTTTTAATTCCAAACTAAATGACTTCCAAAAATAAGCGGTCAAATTTACAACTTTTTTTGCAAATTTGACCGCTTGTCCGTCTTAGTCGATATTTTGTAATTCTTGTTCAGAAAGTTGCTCTTTGTCACTTTCTTCTGTTGCTTTGCCATCTCTTACTTTAAATTCGAGATTTTGGAAATAAGCTTCACGGAAGGTAACGTATGGATCAGAAGATTGCTGTAATAACGCATCTTGATCTAACAATTTCGAACGGCTATCTACGCCTTGCACCGCAAATTTTGCGGCTGTCCATGGCATAGTTAGCATAGATAATACTGGATATGCAGAATCTGCCGCTTTTCCGACCGCTTGGCGTGGTGTGGTTGCGCCATAACCAGGCACCATAATATAAGTACCTGCAGGAACGTGATAAGTCCCTAGCGTATGACCAAATTCACGATTGCCATTCTCTAATTTTAGATCTGGCGTTAAACTTGCCCAGTCAATTAAACCACCTAAACCAAAAATAGAATTGATCCAGAAACGGTTAAAATGAATCATCGCTTTTTTGCCTTCGCCTTCTAATAAGCGGTTTACAAAGCTTGCGGGTTCATCAAGGTTATTCGCAACATTGGTTAAACCTGTTTTGACAGGGCTTGGCACATAATCACGCCAACCTGTTGCTACTGGCTTTAACACATAGGGATCGATATATTCATAATTCACTTTCCACATCGCGCGGTTAAAGCCTTCGAGAGGATCTTTACGTTGCCCTGTTGCAGGATCAATCGCTGATGAACAAGCGGTTAATACTAATACAGCGGCGACTAAACTCAGTTGTTTTAATTTCATACATTGCCTTATTAGGAATACAAATAACCACATTTTAACCAACTACGCTCAAAACACCAAGTAAACAAGCGTAAAATTCAAGATAGAAATCTAGACGTCTAGATTGCGGTAGCCTTCAGTTTTGATTACAATACCAACAATTTTTATAATAGTTTAGGAATTTAAGCATGGCAGATTGGAGTGGTGAATATATTAGCCCGTACGCTGAGCACGGCAAAAAAAGTGAGCAAGTGAAAAAGATCACGGTATCGATCCCAATAAAAGTATTAGAAATTTTAACCAATGAGCGTACTCGGCGTCAGATCAAAAACTTACGTCATGCGACTAATAGCGAATTACTGTGTGAAGCTTTTTTGCACGCATTCACGGGGCAACCACTCCCAACTGATGAAGATTTATTAAAAGATCGTAGCGACGAAATTCCAGAGGAAGCAAAAATAAGAATGCGAGAATTGGGAATTGATCCCGATAAATGGCAATATTAGCCTGATAACCACCTCACTCAGTGAGGCTTTTTTATACAACAAAAGGAGACTGAATGCAGTATCAACAACTTTCAAGAGAAGCTCGCTGGGCGTTCTGGTTAGCTTTAGTTTATTTGTTTGGCTGGGTCATTTTTGCCTATTTTTCCCCAACAGGACGAGGGTGGCTAGGCTTTCCCATTTGGTTTGAACTAGCGTGCATTGCGCTACCGCTGATTTTCACTATGGTGGTTTACTGGATGGTAAAAAAGGTTTATCAGAATATCGATTTAAATCAGGAGCAAAACCATGAATAAAGAGATGTTATTACCCTTAATCGCTTATTTATGCTTTGTTTTTGGTGTGGCATTTTACGCTTATCGTAAACGCCAAGGCGGTAGTTTTTTATCTGAATATTACGTCGGTAGCCGTTCAATGTCAGGCTTTGTGCTGGCAATGACCACTGCAGCCACCTATGTTGGTGCCAGTTCATTTATCGGTGGGCCAGGTGCAGCTTATAAATATGGCTTGGGCTGGGTGTTACTTGCGATGATCCAAGTCCCCGCGGTATTACTCGCATTGGGTGCATTAGGCAAAAAATTTGCTTTGCTTGCGCGAAAATACAATGCAGTAACCATTAACGATTTATTACTTGCCCGCTATCAAAATAAATTTGTGGTGTGGATTGCAAGTCTTGCCCTATTACTTTCATTCTTTGCCATGATGACAGTGCAATTTATTGGCGCTGGGCGCTTGTTAGAAACAACATTAGCGGTGCCTTATCAAACTGCAGTGATTATTTTTGCAGTTACTGTTGGCATTTATACGTTTATCGGGGGTTTCCGTGCGGTAGTGCTGACCGATACTATTCAAGGCTTAGTAATGTTAGTCGGCACGGCGTTATTACTCGGTGGGGTAATTTATGCAGCAGGTGGCGTTGAAAATGCAATGAACACTCTACAAGCGATTAATCCACAATTGATAGAGCCTTATGGTATTGATGAGCGCCCTCTTGATTTCACTTTTATGACTTCATTTTGGGTTTTGGTTTGCTTTGGTTTAATTGGTTTACCGCAACTTGCAGTGCGTAGTATGGCATATAAAGATAGCGCTTCGCTGCATAAAGCATTGGTGATCGGGACTTTAGTTGTATCGTTATTAATGTTTGGTATGCACTTAGCAGGTGTGCTTGGACGTGCGGTGATTCCTGATTTAAAAATTCCAGATCAAGTTATTCCAACCTTGATGATTCAAGTGTTGCCCCCATTAGTGGTAGGGATTTTCTTAGCTGCACCTATGGCGGCGATTATGTCATCTATTGATTCGTTATTGATTCAATCCTCTTCAACCTTAATCAAAGACTTATATTTAGCGGTAAAACCTGAAGCAGTAAATAACGAACACAAGCTAAAATTATTTTCTACCATGACCACCCTTACCTTTGCGGTGTTATTAGTATTTGCAGCATTAAATCCGCCAGATATGTTAATTTGGCTAAACTTGCTGTCATTAGGTGGCTTAGAAGCAACCTTCCTATGGGTGATTGTGTTAGGACTTTATTGGAAAAATGCAAATGCAGCTGGCGCAATCAGTTCAATGTTAGCAGGGCTAGTAAGCTATGTGATTTTAACTACGTTTAAAATCAGCATTTTGAGTTTCCACGCAATTGTGCCATCATTGGTTATTGGTTTAATCGCTTTCTTAATTGGGAATCGGTTTGGTAGCCCCAAAATCATAAGTAAAAAATAAAGCAAATTAGACCGCTTAACCAAAAATGCCACCTTAATTTAGGTGGCATTTTTTATAGCTATAATATTATAGATCTAACAGATTTGGCGCTTGACCTTTTAACGGCGGTAACCATGCTTGAGTACCACTTAGGGTCGCATTCCAAAGGAAATCTGGAAACCCATAGTGATCTGTTTGTTCTGGATCTACCGCACGCTGAATCATAGCCTCATTGCCATTAATAATACGAGTTGCGATATCTGGATTTACCATTACCGTTTTGCCTAACGCAATAAATTCCGCCCAATCTGTATTGAACGCCTCTAAAATTTCCGTTGGAGTATAAAGATTACCCACACCAATTAACGGTAATTTTCCTGCGATACGATCATGCACTAATTGTAAACGGTACGCATTGCTATCTGCACCACGGCGTGCTTTTTTGTAGAAATCCCATAAGGAGATATGCAAATATTGCAATGGTTTTTCCACCAATGCATCCACTAACGCAAAAGTGTCTTCCATCGTTAAACCTAACGCTTCAGGCTCTTCTGGCGAGAAACGGTAGCCCACAATAAAATCCGCTTTTGCGTGTTTTGCTTTTACGGCTAACACTGCGTCCACTACAGCCAGAGGGAAGCGCATACGATTTTCACGCGAACCGCCCCATTCATCAGTACGACGGTTTGAATGACCTGAGTAGAATTGTTGAATAACATAATTATTTGCACCGTGAATTTCTACTCCGTCGAAACCTGCACGAATCGCTAAATCTGCCGCATTGCCAAATGCTGCAATTAATGAACGCACTTCGACATCTGTTGCTTCACGTGTGCCTGTCGCTTCATCTGCGCTCGCTGAGATTTTATCTTTACCATTGAGCAATTCTGTTACGGCTTGTTTCCCACCGTGATGAATTTGCAAAATCGCTTTTGCACCTTGCGCTTTAATAATCTCAGCAGTTGCTTTTAGGCTACCGAGTTGCCATTCGTGGATGGCTTCAGGCTGACCATGGAACGCTTTACCACCGTCTTGCACCAATGTGGCCGCCGTAATAAACATCCCCATATCGTTTGCACGATTTGAGATAAATTTGCGCTCTGGCTCGCCTAAAGTACCGTCTGTGTTTGAACCAAAATGCGTCATTGGCGCAACGACTAAGCGATTTTTAATTTCTACACCATTGTTTAATGTATATGATTGGAATAAAGGGCTAAATTTAGGATTCATTGTGATTTCCTCATTGATATTTGTAAATGCATAAATTATTTTAACTTATAGCCTCAGCTTCATTCAAACGCAATAATCATTCCCGCAGCTACAGTATGATAGGTTGCGTCATCAATCAAAATAAATGAGCCTGTTGCAGGATTTTGTGCGTAAGTTGTCGCAGTAATTGGTTTTTGTAAGCTAATTTGTAACTCGCCAATATCATTTAATTTCAAGCTATCCGCTTCAGATGAATTGCTCAACGTTTTTACATCTAACACGTGATCAATTGCTACAACTTTTGCAAATACCGTTTGGGTGGTGTGTTTAAGTAGATACTTGCGTGCTGGATTAAGCGCTCGTTGGTCAAACCAACACACTGTTGCGGTTAAACGCTTGGTCGCAACTACGGGCGAATGTTCAGCGACAAAAGTATCGCCACGAGAAATATCAATATCATCCGCTAAACGAATAGTCACTTGCTCGCCTGCACTTGCGTGTTGTACGATACCATTTGGACTAATAATTTCTGAAACTTTAGCAGTATAGCCGTTTGGCTCAAGTCGAATTGTATCGCCTACAGCCACCGAACCCGCTTCAATTCTGCCTTGGTAGCCACGAAAATCGTCCGCTTTGTCCTGATCTAATCGGCTCACTAACTGAACAGGAAAATGAAAATCGCTCGTTTGTTCTGATAAATTTTCATTGCTCGGTAAGTTTTCTAAAATGCTGAGTAATGGCTCACCGTCGTACCATGGCGTACGCTCACTTTTATGCACAACATTATCGCCCTGCAAGGCTGAAACGGGGACAAATTGCACCTGCTCAATGCCAAGTTGTGTTGCCAATTTACGGTAAGCGGTCGTAATTGCTTCAAATTTTGCAATATCAAAACCAAGCAAATCCATTTTGTTTACCGCCACCAAAATATACGGGGTATTTAGGTGTTTCAGAATTGCTGAATGGCGTTTAGTTTGTGGTAATAATTCCAATTCTGGCTGGCTAAAATCTAATTGTGAAGCATCGATCAATACTACCGCTGCATTTGCAGTTGAAGCACCTGTTACCATATTGCGAGTGTATTGTTCATGCCCTGGCGTGTCGGCAATAATAAATTTGCGTTTAGCAGTAGAGAAATAGCGGTAGGCAACGTCAATCGTAATACCCTGTTCACGTTCCGCTTCTAAACCATCTGTCAGAATTGAGAAATCAATCACTTCCCCCGCATTTTTTGATTTATTAAGGCTTAGCAGCTGATCACTTAACAACACCTTACTATCGTAAAGTAAGCGCCCAATTAACGTACTTTTGCCATCGTCCACACTACCTGCTGTAATAAAACGAAGTGGTGCATATTGGTTTAAATTGCTCATAATTTATTATCCTTTTATTCCTAGCACGGCAAAGCCGTACAAGGTTACATATTGAGCCCTCCACTGGGGCAAATTGGGTTCCCTTTCTTTGGCAGCGCAAAGCGAATAAAGTAACAATATCTAGAAATACCCTTGCTTTTTACGCTGTTCCATCGCCGCTTCGCTGGCCCGGTCATCCATACGAGTAGCAGAACGCTCGGAAATCTCCGCAACGGCAGTTTCTTTAATAATATCGGCTGGAGCTGCAGCGATACTTGCCACTGGGCAAGTACAGCTAATATCACCAACGGTTCGGAATCGCACAGAAACCACTTTGCTTTGCTCGTTTGCTTGTTTGGGCGTCAAAGGCGTAACGGGTACTAACAAGCCATTGCGTTCTACTACTTCACGTTGATGAGCATAATAAATTGGCGGTAATTCCAATTTTTCACGTTCGATATATTGCCAAATATCGAGCTCTGTCCAGTTTGAAATCGGAAATACACGCATATTTTCGCCTTTATGCAATTTAGCGTTATATAACGACCATAATTCAGGGCGCTGTGCTTTCGGATCCCACTGACCAAATTCATCACGGAATGAGAAGATTCGCTCTTTAGCACGTGCTTTTTCTTCATCACGTCTTGCCCCCCCCATTAGTGCATCAAAACCGTGCGCTTCGATTGTTTCCAATAAAGTAACCGCTTGTGCGGCATTGCGAGAATCGGTTTCTTTGCGTAATACCACTGTACCTTTGGCTATTGAATCTTCAACGTGACCAACGACCAATTTTGCATTCAGTTTTTTCACTTGTTCATCACGGAATTGAATCACTTCAGGATAGTTATGCCCTGTGTCGATATGCACCAAAGGGAAGGGCAATACAAGCGCTCGCCCTTCAAGTTGGAATGCTTTGCGTGCCAATGCTAATAACACCACGGAATCTTTGCCGCCAGAAAACAGTAATGCGGGGTTGCTACATTCCGCAACCACTTCACGAATAATGTAAATGGACTCCGCCTCAAGCCAATCTAAATGCCCGTTTTCGATATTATTTTGTGTTGTCATATTGATGCTTCCTTTGTAGGGTGCGTTTTAACGCACCAAATGATTATCTATGGGGCGTTCAAACACACCCTACGAATTATTTATGTAACCCACATTCTTTGCTGTCTTTGTTTTCCCACCACCAACGACCTGCTCGAATATCTTCTCCCGCTTTCACTGGGCGAGTACAAGGCTCACAGCCGATACTTGGAAAACCTTGTTTATACAATTCGTTATATGGAATTTGATGTTTTAAGATATACGCCCAAACCTCTAACTCCGACCAATCAAAAATCGGGTTATATTTATCAATGCCACGTCCGCTATCTGGCTCATGAAATGCAAGTTCGCTACGAGTCACCGACTGTTCTCGGCGTTGCCCTGTAAGCCACGCATCAGCCCCTTGTAACGCTCGATTAAGCGGTTCAATTTTGCGGATAAAACAACATTCACGGCGTAACTCCACGCTTTCATAAAAGACGAATTTGCCTTTTTGGCGATCGTATTCCGCTGCTTTTTCGGGATCAGGATAGTAAAGTTGAAAATGTAGATTGGGGTAATTCGCTTTAACGTTATCCACCAGCGCCAATGTTTCAGGGTTCAGACGCCCTGTTTCTAGGGTAAATACCGCAATATTGGCTTGGCTCTTAGCAATCGCATCGGTGATGACCATATCTTCTACCGCCAAACTGCTGGCGAATTTTGCATGGTGATGCTGTTGGCTAATATGCTGAATACGCTCATATAAAGCGGTCTCTTTTTCGGAAAGATTTACAAAGTCCGCTTCTGAAGGGGTTGGAATCTCCCATAAGGCTGGTCTAACAAAGCTCATATCACTCCCACAAATTTATTAATTCAACGAGCAACTTGCTCAAGTAAGGATAGTTATAAGCGGAAATCGTTATGCTGAAAAATAATAAGGAAATATAGATTAGAGTCTTTTGGAATAAAAAACCAAAAATCTTGTGCCAGATGATAAAAATCAAAATACCTTAAGTTTTTTATAGCGTTTTGGAATATAGCGCAATTTTTTATTCTGTTTTGCCGAATGCTTCAGCACACAACAAAATCAAGAAAGTTGCGCACTATTTGCTTTTTTACTATAAAAATGACCGCTTGTTTCACAGAGTAAGCGGTCATTTTCTCCTCAAATTTTGCAATTAAGCCGCTTTTTTCAACAGGCTTTCTGGCTTCCAAAGTGTTTCTTGGGTTGAGACAAATTGCACCGCTTCTTTGCCAAACCATGCAAGATCTTTTTGCAATTTCACGACTTCACCAATCACAATCAGTGCTGGCGTTGGCGCATTTTCTGCAAGGCTGGCAAGCTCACTTAATATGCCAGTCTGAACTTGTTGGGTGGGTAAGGTACCGTTACTAATAATCGCAACTGGCGTCTCTGCTGGCTTACCATATTTTTGTAGCTCAATAGCTAGTTCGGCAGCTTTAATCATGCCCATATAAACCACTAGCGTTTGATTGCCTTGAGCGAGGGTTTCCCACTTGAGTTTATTGCCATCTGGTTTGAGATGCCCTGTAATAAACATCGCAGTTTGTGCATGATCTCGGTGAGTTAGCGGAATCCCTGCATAAGCGGTTGCACCAAGTGCGGCGGTAATACCTGGCACGACACTAAATGGAATATTTTCACTTTTTAAAATTTCCAATTCTTCGCCACCACGTCCAAACACAAACGGATCCCCACCTTTTAAGCGCACGACTCGTTTGCCTTGTTTAGCATATTTCACTAATAACTGATTGGTATCTTCTTGCTTTACGCTGTGTTTACCTGCACGCTTGCCGACAAACACTTTATCCGCATCGCGACGAATTAATTCTAAAATAGCATCTGAAACCAACGCATCGTATAGCACAACATCTGCTTGCTGAATACTTTGCAAGCCTTTGAGCGTTAATAAACCTGCATCACCAGGCCCTGCGCCAACTAAAGCGACTTCACCTAATACAGGGTTATCTCGCTGTAATTCAACATTCAATAGCGCTTCCGCTTGCACAGTTTGATGATTTTCCGTTAAACGCTGAAACGCTTGATGAGTAAATAATTTTTCCCAGAAGCGACGGCGTTGAGTTAATTGCGGGAATTTTGCTTTTACTGCATGACGCCAGCGAGTGGCAATCTCTGCCATTTCTCCTAAATTTTGCGGGATAAGCGCTTCTAATTTTTCACGTAATAAACGAATCAATACAGGCGCTGCACCGCCGCTTGAAATCGCAATTTGTACGGGTGAGCGATCGATAATCGAAGGGAAAATATAACTACAACGAGGTTGATCATCCACCACATTCACCAAACGCTGTTGACTTTCCGCCGTTTCAAATACAAGTTGATTCAACGCATTATCGTCTGTAGCAGCAATCACCAAATAGGCATGCTTCACTTGCTCAGCGTCAAACTGCTTAGCCAGCCATTCTACTTGTTCGGCTTCCACCAATCGTTGCAATGATTTATGTAAAGCCGTTGCCACTACTTTCACGTTTGCACCAGCTTTTAACAGCGCATCTATTTTGCGCACTGCGACGTGTCCACCTCCAACTACCAGTACTGGACGATTTTTTAAATCTACAAAGATTGGTAAGTAATTCATCTTTTCCCCACTTACTCAAAACGAGCCATTTATCATGCGCTAAGTTATAAGAGAAATTTATTATTCTGAAAAATAATAACAGGATATAGATTAGAGTCTTTTGGAATAACACCGATATTTAAAAGCATTACTCAATACTACTTTGATTTACTCCAAACATTTTTGATGTTGCCACTCATTTTTATTCCATAACGCTATATAAGGGAAGTTTCAGTTCTTTGCTAAAGCAGATTAAGCGGTTAGATTTTTAGTCAAGATGAGGATTTCATATGATGATTGTAAAAAAATTCTGTTTTTTAACCGCTTGTTTACTGCTTTCAGCACCAACTTTTGCAGTTGAGTTGTTAAACGTTTCTTATGATCCCACCCGTGAGTTATACAAAGAATATAACCGCTTATTTGCCAATCATTGGCAACAGCAAACAGGTGAACAAATTACGATAAAAACCTCACATGGTGGCTCAGGTAAACAAGCGCGCGCCGTAATTGATGGCTTACAAGCCGATGTGGTAACCCTTGCATTAGCAGGGGACATTGATGCACTAAACAAACAGCAAAATTTAATTGAACCAAACTGGCAACAACGCTTAGCTGAACGTAGCTTGCCGTATCGATCCACCATTGTATTTCTAGTACGCAAAGGCAATCCAAAACAGATCCATGATTGGCAAGATCTTGTGCGAGATCCCAATATTGAAGTGATCACGCCCAATCCGAAAACTTCGGGTGGCGCACGTTGGAATTTTCTAGCTGCTTGGGCGTATGCGCTCGATCAGTTTGGCAATGAACAACAAGCACTGGCATTTGTGACACAGTTGTATAAACAAGTGCCTGTGTTAGACACAGGGGCAAGAGGGGCAACAATGAGCTTTCTTCAGCGTGGATTGGGCGATGTATTGCTTGCTTGGGAAAATGAAGCACATTTAGCGCTACAAGAAGAAGGCGGTAGCGAATTTGAAATTATCACCCCGAAAGTTTCGATTCTAGCTGAGCCACCTGTGGCTTGGGTTGATAGTGTGGTCGATAAAAAAGGCACTCGTAAACAAGCGGAAGCTTATCTGCACTATTTGTATAGTATGCCCGCTCAGCGCCTGATTGCTAAGCATTATTACCGCCCTGCAAGCGGTCAGATTTTAGCAGAATTTTGCCAACAATTTCCTAATTTGAAATTGCTAAACATGCACGATATTTTTGGTGGAGGGTGGCAATTAATTCAACCGAAATTCTTTGATGATGGCGCCATATTCGATCAAATTTTAGAAAAGATTTATCAATAACAGCTGTTTTGATAAGGAAATACAATGAACCAAACCCGAATTATTCCAGGTTTTAATCTTTCACTTGGTTATACTCTAACATTTCTTAGCCTTGTGGTGCTGATTCCACTGGCTGGATTATTTATTTTCTCAGCACAAATTTCTGTGGAGCAATTTATAAAGCTAATGACCAGTCGCCAATTATTGCTTGCACTTAGGCTTTCTCTTCAAAGTGCTTTCAGTGCCGCCCTGATTAATAGTTTTATTGGCTTACTGCTTGCTTGGGTTTTGGTGCGCTACCAGTTTTGGGGCAAACGCTTTATGGATACGTTTATTGATATGCCATTTGCACTTCCTACGGCAGTGGCAGGAATTGCACTAACTGCAATTTATTCTCGTAATGGCATTATCGGGCAATTTTTTGAAACGAAAATTGCGTATAGTTCGCTGGGTATTACGTTGGCACTCTTGTTTGTAACACTGCCCTTTGTGGTACGAACACTACAACCTGTACTCGAAGATTTACCGAGCGATGTGGAAGAAGCGGCAGAAATTTTAGGTGCAAACGCATTTCAAACCTTCCGCTATGTGATTTTCCCTGCCATTTTGCCCGCTTGGATTACAGGTTTTACCCTCGCTTTCGCACGTGGCATTGGTGAATACGGCTCGGTAGTGTTTATCTCTGGGAATTTGCCATTTCGTACTGAAATTCTACCGCTTGTGATTATGTCGAAGCTTGACCAATACGATTACATTGGCGCTGCCACTATTGGCACTTTGATGCTACTCATTTCATTTGTACTGATTTTTACAATTAACATTATCCAGCGCTACTTTGCAAAACGCACAGGCTAACAGGCAATTCATGTTAAAGGATAACAAAATGCAATTTTTACCCCAAAAACGACCGCTTGTTGAAACACTCTTAATTGCTTTGGCAGTGGCGTTATTCTCCATTTTTTTATTGCTGCCGTTATTAGTGGTGATCTCACAAGGTTTGGCAAAAGGCGTAAATTTTTTCCTTGCAGCAATTAGCGAAGAAGAGACTATTTCAGCGCTCAAATTAACCCTATTAGCGGCGGCAATCGCTGTGCCGCTTAACGTTATTTTCGGCATTGCTGCTGCTTGGGCAGTCACCAAATATCAATTTAGAGGCAAGCAATTTTTACTAACTCTGATCGATCTACCTTTTTCAATTTCACCTGTAGTAGCAGGGCTTATTTACGTGCTGTTGTTTGGCGCGCAAAGTTGGCTCTATCCACATTTACAAGCGGTTGATTTTCAAATTATTTATGCAATTCCAGGCGTGGTTTTAGCCACTTTATTTGTCTCTGTGCCTTTTGTAGCACGGGAACTAATTCCGTTAATGGAAGCACAAGGCACCACCGAAGAAGAAGCGGCAAGCGTACTTGGCGCCAATGGCTGGCAGATTTTTTATCACATCACCTTACCCAATATTAAATGGGCATTATTGCATGGCGTAGTACTTTGTACTGCCCGTGCGTTAGGCGAGTTTGGGGCTGTTTCGGTGGTATCGGGGCATATTCGAGGTTTAACCAATACCTTACCACTCCAAATCGAAATTTTATATAACGAATACAACATTGTGGCAGCCTTTTCCGTTGCGATTTTATTGCTCGGTTTATCTTTAATTTTATTATTTATTCGCCAATGGACAGAGGCGAAATTAGCACGATAGTGGGGAAATTATGGCGATTAGCGTAAAACAAATTAATAAGCAGTTTGAACACTTCCAAGCGTTAAACAATATTGATTTTAGTATTCAAAATGGCGAGCTAACTGCCTTACTCGGGCCGTCTGGCTGTGGCAAAACCACGTTGTTACGCATTATTGCGGGGCTTGAAAGTGCAACAAGCGGTCAAATTTTGTTTGACCATTGCGATGTCACTAATCTTTCCGCCAAAGCACGAGATATCGGTTTTGTGTTTCAACATTACGCACTTTTTCGCCATATGAGCATTACTGATAACATTGCGTTCGGCTTACGTATGAAACCTAAACACGAGCGTTTATCTGAAGCCGAAATTCAAGCGAAAGTCAAAAATTTGCTAGCACTGATTCAGCTTGAACACCTTGCAAAGCGCTATCCCGATCAGCTTTCGGGTGGACAACGTCAACGTGTTGCCTTAGCAAGAGCAGTTGCTACCGAGCCCAAAGTACTATTGCTAGATGAGCCATTTGGTGCTTTAGATGCTAAAGTGCGTAAAGATTTGCGCCGCTGGCTGCGTGATTTTCATCATGAAATCAATTTAACCAGCATTTTTGTGACCCATGACCAAGATGAGGCGTTGGAAGTAGCCGATAAAATTATTTTGATGAATAAAGGGCAAATTGAGCAAATTGGTACGCCAGAACAGGTGTATAAACAGCCTCGTACCGCATTTGTTGCGAATTTTTTAGGCGATGTAAATATTTTGCATGGTTATATTTTGGCGGGTACTTTGCATATTGATAACTTTAAAAAGCCAATTGCAAATTGCTATACTGCTGATGATGTAGTGGTTTATGTGCGCCCACATGAAATTGCGATCAGCAAAATGCCAGTAGACAATGCGTTAAAAGGTACTGTCGCACGTGTGCACACCGCAGGCCCAACAGTATTTTTAGAAGTGCTACATAAAAATCATGATCCAATTGAAATATCCGTCAGCTACGCTCAATTTGAGTATGAACGTTTTAGCGTAGGCGACGACGTTTATTTCCACCCGCTATTGCTTAACTTCTTTGTTCAAAATGAATTAATTGAGTTTATGATTTAACTAATATAAATGCTAAACGCTAATTACAGGACTGATTTCAGTATGGCACTGAACGCAGTCCTTTTAGTTTTATTGCTAGTCGAATTTTTATAAAAGTAAATTAATCATTTGAGTGTATTTTAGTTTTTCTATATAATATACATTAATTTACATGACAGTGTGTTATGTATGATAAGTACTTTTTGTAAAGGAGAAAGATCATGTTTAAAAAAGTAGCGTTGGCAAGTTTGGTGTTATTGGTATCTGCTTGTAGCGGTTCTAGCGGAAATAGCGCAACATCTACCAAACCACAAAAGGAGAATGTAACATCACCAAAGAACATTCAATCTCAAAGTAATACCAATACTCAGCCTAAAAATGAGGTAAAAACCCAGCCTCAAAATAATCCCAAAACTCAACCTAAAAATGAGGTAAAAAACCAGCCTCAAAATAATCCCAAAACTCAACCTAAAAATGATCAATCAGAGATTGATTGGGATGCTTTAGAAAAAGCTAAAAAAGAAAAAGGGGTTTCTGACAATAATTACGGTCTAAGAACACCGACCACTGAACAAAAAGATGGAAAAAACACTCAAAGCTCAATTTACAACCAACCTTATTCGTTAGTCATTGTCACAAAAACTCAAACAGATTCTACCCATTTTAGTGATTCTGTTGAGGTAAAAGGCTTAAAAACAGAGAAACTCCCTAGTGAAGGAAAAGCAACCTATGTAGGTGAAGCCTTTGATTCTTTCGGTAAGAATCCTCAACTCAGTGGCAAATTGAGCTACGATGTAGATTTTGCTAAACAGGAAGGCTCTGGCAAGGTAGAAAGAGATAATGGTCGCTCAATTGACTTAGAGCAAGGAAAGATAACGCAGAATCAAATTTCTTCTACTGCAAAAATAGAAAATTCTGAGACAGGTACTTACAACTTTAGCTTCTTCGGACCAAATGCAGAAGAAATTGCAGGAAAAATTGAGATGAAGCCTACATCTCAAGAAAAAGGTTATAGCTTAGGTGTCGCTGGGACACGATATGATATTGAAAAATAGCCCTTTTGAATACTAATTCTAATGCCGTTTAAACACTAAACGGCATTTCTTTTTTATTATGAAAAAAACATTACTCTTATTACCTATTTTTAGTTCCACGGCTTTTGCTGAAAATGTGATTGAACACAACACCGATCCAATCGTGTTTGAGCCACAACAGCAAGCGGTTAAATTTGAGCAAAATTTTGCAAAAAAAGCGCAAAAGATAACCGCTTACCAAACGCAGATAAGTGGCAAAAGTATTGAACAGCAGATTAATCAAGCCATTGTAAGCCAAAATTGGCAGCAGTTAGATATTTTGCTAAATGATTATGCTAAGCAGCCTAATCAAGATCCGCTTTTGCTCGATTACGGTTTAGCTGCCTTAGCTTATGGACAGAAAGATCATCAATTAGCTATTTTCCATTATCGCTCTTTGTTAGCGAAACAACCCGATTTGCTTTATCCACACTTTGATTTAGCATTAGTTTTGGCTGAAAACCAACAATATCGTGATGCAGAGCAAGCCTTTAACAAGATTGCCTCTAAGTTACCTGCGGATTTGAAAAACATTGCAGAACGAACTAAAGCACAAATCGCAGAGCAGGAAAATTGGCAGCACGATGTGTATCTGCAATACACCCAAACCGATAATGTGAATAATGCTGCAACTTCCCCAACAGTCAATGTGAATGGGCGAATTTTCCATAAAAATAAAGAGAGCCTGCCACAATCTGCCAAAGGATTGCGTTATGGTCTTGGACTAAGTAAAAAGTGGAATATTGTAGGCAATCATTTTGTTGGGATCGCGTTGAACTATAACGGAGTTTATTATTGGGATAATCACGATTACAGTGAACAATCGCTGTCTGTCTCGCCACAATATAGTTATCGCCAGGCGAATTACCGTGTTAGCTTTTCGCCTTTTATTGAGCAAAATTGGCTTAGTAGCTCACGCTATAACTATCAATTTGGCACAAAATTAAACGGCTTACGTATCTTAAATGATAGATGGCTACTTTCTGGAGGTATTAGCCATTCGCAAAAACGTTATTTTGAGCCGTTACTTGCTCATCGCTACAATGGCTATAAAAACCAACTTGAGGGGAGTTTGCAGTGGCAAGCGGTCAAAAACTGGCGATTTTTTGCAAATGCTCAAGCCAGCCGTGAAATAACACGCGAGAAGGCACAAAGCTCAAATAAATGGTTAGTAAGAATTGGAGCGATTTATCAAACGAATAGCTGGGCGGTGCAAGCTAATGTTGCATTTGGGAAACGTTATTTTGCAGATAACCACTATCTATTTGGCTATAAGCGACAAGATAAGGAATATCAAGGAAACTTGGCGATTTGGAATCGAGCGTGGCATTATAAAGGCATTGTGCCGAAGCTGAATTTCCGTTACCAAAAAATCGATAGTAATATTGCCGATTTTTACTCTCGCCGTAATCAAGAAGTGTTTATGACATTGGAAAAACTGTTTTAATAAATAAGCCCCTCTCAAAAATAAGCGAACCCTACCGTTAAGGGTTGAGTTGATACTACGCTACCCAAACTTTAGTGTTCATCCGAAAAGCTGAAAATGTTTTAAAACCAATAAAAAAGCCACACCTTCTCAGTTGGAAAGATGATCCAACTTTTAAGGTGTGGCTCATGAAATAAGCTTCCTTGAATATCAATTAACCTTGTGAAGAAATACGTTTCATATCTGTCATATAGCCACGTAATTCTTGACCGATTAACTCAATTGGGTGATTACGAATTGCATCGTTTACTTCACGTAATAATACGTTGTCGATTTCTACTACTGGTGTTGGTTCACCTAAATCACCTTTTTGTAAGTTCGGGATAATTTTCTCTGCAAGAATTGGAGTTGCTACGTGTGAGAATAAGTAGTTACCGTATTCTGCTGTATCTGAAATTACTACGTTCATTTCGTATAAACGTTTACGTGCAATGGTATTTGCGATTAATGGTAATTCGTGTAATGACTCATAGTATGCTGATTCTTCATAAATACCACTTGCCACCATTGTGTCGAATGCCAGTTCTACACCCGCTTTCACCATTGCCACCATAACTACACCGTTATCGAAATATTCTTGTTCAGAAATTTTGATTCCGTCTGCTTTTGGTGCATTTTCAAATGCGGTTTTACCTGTTGCTTCACGCCATTTTAATAAGTTTGCATCACCATTTGCCCAGTCTGCCATCATTGTTGATGAGAATTCGCCACTGATGATATCGTCCATATGTTTTTCAAATAAGAACGCTAATTCTTCTTTAATTTGTTCTGAAAGCTCGAATGCACGAAGTTTTGCACTGTTAGATAAGCGATCCATCATTAATGTGATACCGCCCTGTTTCAACGCTTCAGTAATAGTTTCCCAACCGTATTGGATTAATTTACCTGCGTAAGCTGGATCTTTACCTTCTGCCACTAATTTGTCGTAGCATACGATAGACCCTGCTTGTAACATACCGCAAAGGATAGTTTGTTCGCCCATTAAGTCAGATTTCACTTCCGCTACGAATGAAGATTCTAATACCCCTGCACGGTCGCCACCTGTTGCAGATGCCCATGCTTTAGCAATTGCTAAACCTTCGCCTTTCGGGTCATTTTCTGGGTGAACTGCAATTAAGGTAGGCACACCGAAACCACGTTTATATTCTTCACGCACTTCTGTGCCAGGGCATTTTGGTGCGGTCATTACGACGGTTAAATCTTTACGGATTTGCTCACCTTCTTCAACAATGTTGAAACCATGTGAATAACCAAACGCAGCACCTTGTTTCATTAACGGCATTACGTCTGCCACTACTTTTGAGTGTTGTTTGTCTGGGGTTAAGTTAATAACAAGGTCTGCCGTTGGGATTAATTCTTGGTATGTGCCAACTTTAAAACCGTTTTCAGATGCACGAGTAAATGACGCACGTTTTTCTGCAATGGCTTCTGCACGTAATGCATAGCTTACGTCTAAGCCTGAATCACGCATATTTAAACCTTGGTTTAAACCTTGCGCACCACAGCCTACAATAACCACTTTTTTACCTTTTAAGAAATTGCAACCATCTGCAAATTCTTCACGATCCATAAAGCGACAACGACCTAATTGGTCTAATTTTTGACGTAAGTTTAATGTATTGAAATAGTTAGCCATTTTGTGCTTCCTTATTTTGTATGATGTTGGTGTGTATATATGATGTTGTGTTTACACATTGTTATTTTGTATGCAACCGATTATATGTGTTTTTTACATTGCGTAAATTGATATTATTGCGATTTAAAATTGCAAAATATGCAATTACAATTGCGAAATTTTAGCAAAAAATGACCGCTTGCAATGTCTCGTATAAAGTAGAAAATAGCATGGCTAAAAAATAGGAAAAATAGATGAAAATAAATAAGATAACTTTACAGCAATGTCCTGAGTGTGAAACGATTGTGGAAGTGCCTGTTGATTTGCCGTTCCAGACTTCAGTTTGCCCCAATTGCCACGACGTATTGCGCCCTGCAAATAGCTGGAATTTACGCCGTTGTGCGATCATAGCTCTCGCTATTTTAATTTTATTGCCATTTGCGCTGACTTTTCCGCTAATGAGCATTGATTTACTTGGTATGCCCGTGCACGCCACCGTCTGGGGTGGCGTATGGAAAATGGCAACCGAGGGCTACCCTTATACTGCATTTATGGTGTTGCTTTGCTCTGTCGTATTCCCAATTTCATTTGCAACATTGGTATTATTAATTCAGATCCAGAAATGGATTGGGCATCGCCCTCGCTATACCCTTATACTGTTATCCAAAATTCAAGAATGGGTAATGTTAGATGTGTATCTGGTTGCATTAGCCGTTGCCGCATTTAAAATTCGTGATTATGCGGATCTTAGCTTTAGCATTCATTTGAGTGCGTTTGTGATCGTTACGGTATTAACCACTTTATTATTTATCAAAATCGATCCAAAAGCAGCTTGGACATATTTTTACCCCGAATATCATTTACTACCGAAGGGCTATCCAACTCATCCGTCGCTTTGCCCTACTTGCGAATATACCTTTGATGAAAAAATTGTCGATTTAAAAGGTCGCCAACGTTGCCCGCGCTGCGAAAGCAATTTAGCGATTTCCGATAATGTAAAACTCCAACGCGTATGGGCTTGTTTAATTGCAGGTGTGGTTATGATGATTCCCGCCAATACCTTACCCATTTCTGCAACAGGTTTAGCAGGTTCGGTTTCAGCGGATACGCTTTTTTCAGGGGTATTAACGTTTATTGGAATGGGCAGTTATAGTGTTGCCGCTATTGTTTTTATTGCAAGTATTGCAGTGCCATTTAGCAAAGTGGCAATTATTTTATATTTGTTACTCGCTATTCATTATCAGTGGAAACATCCAATTCACTGGCAAATGAAAGCGCTACATTACGTCCATTTTGTTGGTCGCTGGTCGATGCTGGATTTATTTGTATTAGCACTAATGATGTCATTATTAGAACGAGGACAAATTCTCAGTTTTTCCGTGGGTGATGCGGCATTTTTCTTTGGTGCGGCGGTATTTCTGACGATGATCGCCTCAAGTAATTTAGACGCTCGAATGTTGTGGCGTATTCACTATTCTCACAAGTCACAAGCGTAAAAATTAGCGGTTAAATTTTTATTGAAACTGGCAAAATTTAACCGCTTGTTTGTTTAGATAAGCCCAAAATGTTGGAAAGCTTTTGCTAAACCGTCTTGATCGACATCATCCGTAATATAATCTGCCATGGCTTTGATTTCTTCGCCACCATTTCCCATTGCAACGCCAACTTGGCAAAATTCTAGCATTGGGATATCAATCTTAGCATCACCGAAAGCAAAAGTGTCTGCTTGTTGCATATTCAAATATTTAAGCAAGACTTCAATGGCATAAGCCTTAGAAATATCTTTTACTCCCAAGTCACCAAATAAGGCGACCTCCCCTACTCCGCCCCACGTTCCTGCTTTTAATTCAGGAAATGCCTGTTTGGAATCTAAGTGATCTTGGTAACTTTCCAAAATAAAGCTAATTTTGTTTAAATCATTACGATATAGCTCGCCGTCAAACACAATACCGTGCATCAACTCCCGCACACCTTTATTGGCAATGCCTTTGCGAGCGGTATAAATTTCTAATACAGGCTCTACTCGTTGCTCAAAGTTAGCGCTAGCAAATAAGCCATTATTGCTTTCTAAATAAAATTCTAATTTGCGTGCGATAAGCCAGTCGACGACTCTGTGCGCCACCTCTTCAGGAATCAGCTGATGTAACACAACTTGATTGTGATGTTCTACATAACTACCATTTCCACCAATCATGCCATCTAAACCAATATCCCATAATTCAGGCGACACTTCCGCACGACTACGCCCAGTACAAATATACACTTTATGCCCATTTTGGCGTGCTTGCTGAATCGCATTAATCGCTGATTGCGGTACTTGGTTTTGATAATTCACCAACGTCCCATCCACATCTAAAAAAATTAATTTACTAACATCTTTCGCCATAACCTACCCCTTGCTAAAAGCAACAAAAAAGCCTAAGCAGAACAAATACTTATGTATCGTTCTGCTTAGGCTTGCCGAATTAACGTAACACCCTAAGTATTTTACAGTTGCAAATTTATACAGAAATTTAACCGCTTGCAAAGGGCTATCGTCAAAACTGTGAAGGCAATCAAAAAATAAACCATTTCCTTATTCATAGTTTTTAATCTATTATTGTCTCGTTCTCATTCATTCCGAATGAAATATAACAAGTTTGTTTATTTTAAGGATTCCTCATGAAAAAATTGCTTTTAGCCAGCTTACTGGCAAGTTCTACTGCATTTGCAAACCCACTACCAAACCAAAACACCACCATACATACTTATCAATTTGACCAGAGCTATGACTTAGTTGTGCCACAAGGCTCAAAAGGTGTAACCAATTTATGGGTGCCGTTGCCATTTAGCAATGACTATCAAGAGGTTAAATCCATTGAGTTTGAAGGCAACTACAATAAAGCTTATATCACCGAAAATAATCAATATGGCGCCAAAACCCTCTTTGCCAATTGGGATGAAAAGGCACAAAAACGTTTATTAAAAGTGAAATTAGTAGTGCAGACTAAAGATCGTGAACCAATGGCAACAGGTGCGCTCGCTAATTACCAAGTGCCAGAAAACATCATTTATTCAGTAGATGTGCAAGAATATCTTAAACCGACAACACATATCAAAACTGACGGCATTGTGAAGCAATTTGCCGATAAAATTGTGGGAAATGAAACAAACCCGCTTAAAAAAGCAGCGTTAATCCATCAATGGATTGTTGAAAATATGGAGCGTGATAACTCGGTGTTAGGCTGTGGCGATGGCGATGTGGAGAAAATGCTCACCACTGGCGTACTCAAAGGCAAATGTACCGATATTAACTCGGTATTTGTGGCGTTAGCGCGTGCCTCTAATATTCCCGCACGAGAAGTGTTTGGGATTCGCTTAGGTGCAGCACCAAAAATGTCAAAATATTCACAAACCGCCTTCGGTAGCGCCAAAGATGGCATAGCGAACGAAAATACAGGACAACATTGCCGTGCCGAATTTTATTTAGCTGGTTTTGGCTGGGTGCCTGTGGATTCTGCTGATGTAGCGAAAATGCGTTTAGCCGAGAAAAAAGCGGTCAACGATCCTGATACACAAGCGGTCGCCAAATATTTATTTGGCAACTGGGAAGCAAACTGGATGGGCTTTAACCACGCACGTGATTTTGACTTATATCCACAACCTGAATTAACGCCAATCAATAATTTTGGCTATCCGTATGCCGAAGTTGGGGACGATCCGCTTAATTCATTTGACGCAAAAGAGTTTGGCTATGAGCTTATCTCAACAGAACTCAAATAAGCGCTTTTTCGCGTCACTCACCGCTGCACTTGTGGCGGCAGTGAGCTCAACCTTATGCTGCATTGCCCCACTAGTTTATCTGATTTTCGGTGTTTCTTCGCCGTGGCTAATCAGCTTAAGCGAATATGAATATTTGCAATTACCGTTGCTGTTTATCTCGCTAGGGTCGTTCGGTTACGGTTTTTGGTTACTGATGTTTTCTAAGAAAATTATCTGTACCAAATATTGCTCGCGCCGTACCCTGATAATTTTATATTGGATTACTTTTGCGATTATTCTGTTTTTCCTCAGCTATCCTTTTGTTTTACCTTGGGTGTTAGAATGAAAAAATTACTGTTTACTTTGCTTTTTTCTGTGGGAATTTCACCGCTTGTCTATGCTGAAAACGTAGCGAGCAATAATGCTACTGTTGAGCAACAAGCACAAAAAGAAGTGAATTTTTATATTAAAGAAATGACCTGCCAACTTTGTGTTTATTTGGTGAATAAAGAATTACGTGCGCTTGACGGCGTGCTTTCCACCAAAGCCAATATGAAAGAGCGCACCGTAAAAATTCATGCGACAGAAAGCAGCTCGCTAGAACAGATGATCAAAGCGATCGAAAAACTCGGTTATAGCGCTAAGCAAATTTAAATTTACGCATATCTTTTGTACAGTTCATGGTGCGCTTTCCCGTACCAGCCAAACAACTCCCCTATGCTTTCAGTTTCATTTATAAATGAAACTGAAAGCAATTATCGAAAAAGTTTCAAGTATAATTGAAACTTTTTCAATCTATACAACTGGCAGATAACGATAAAGCCATGTCACTCTTTTTAAAATAGGGTTTATCGCTTACTGGCAATATCGTGTTTAGAAAGAGAATTTGGTAGCGATCCTAAAATTGGAATTACAATTCCAACTTACATACAAGTCATAAAAATTGGAACTACACTTCCAATTCAAAGATACTGACTCTATAAAAGTCATTTCTGGTGTTCGTCATTCAGGAAAATCCGTATTGCTAATGCAATATCGGGATTATTTACAGAGCCAAGGCGTATCAGCAGAAAGCATTATTTATCTTAATTTTGAGAGTTTTGAGTATCAACGGGTGAAAAATCCCGATGATTTTCAAGTGCTTATTACGCAAAAAAATATCGACCTGCAATCATGTTTGGTTGATCTGGTATATGTGGAATACGAAAAATACGGCGGTTTTCCAAGTGTCGTGCTGGCTGATGAAATGCTGAAAGACACGATTTTATCAGGTATTTTTGATTCTATCGTGCTAAATGATATTGCTCATCGAGCAAGCGTTCGATATACACATATTCTTAAAAACGTGATTTTGTTTTTAGCCGATAATGTAGGACAGTTGGTGAACCCAAACAAAATTAGTAACACACTCACTTCCGAGCGGGTGCCAACCTCTAATCATACGATCAATAAGTATTTGGAATTATTGGAAAATGCGTTTCTGTTTTACAAAGCAAAACAATACGATATTCGTGGCAAGGGCTATCTAAAAACCAACGCAAAATACTTTATCGCCCGTAAAACAGATGAAATTTTATATGTTCAAGTCGCTTACGATATGCCTAACAACACACACGAGACCGATAATTTGCTACATATTCGCGATAATTACCGCAAAATATTGATTACAGGCAGATACCAACCTGAAAAAGAAATTGACGGCGTACCTGTAGTATATGTAGTAGATTGGCTAATAAATGAATAATGGTTATTACCAATTAATCTTTTATAAGCGGTGTAAAAAATGATATTTTTGCACCACTTTACTTTTTTATTTATCACACTCGGATTTATTTATATGCAACTCTCTATTTTAAATCTCGTCCCTGTGCGTGAAGGGCAAAATTATGCACAGGCGATGCAGTCAATGATTAAACTGGCGCAATTAGCGGAAGAATTAGATCTCGCTCGTTATTGGATTGCAGAGCATCACAATATGAAAAATCTAGCCAGCTCTGCAACGGCGTTGCTGATTCAGCACACTTTAGCCAATACGCAGAAAATTGCGGTTGGTTCTGGCGGAGTGATGTTGCCAAACCATAGTCCCTATATCGTTGCGGAACAATACGGCACGCTTGCGACGCTTTATCCAAACCGTATTCAACTTGGCTTAGGCAGAGCGCCTGGTACAGATATGCGTACCGCAAATGCGTTGCGTCGTGGGGCAAAACATCTTGAGTTTCCCGATGAAATAGCGGAATTACGTGGCTATTTTGAGAATACCAATCTGGTTTCTGCTTACCCTGCAGCGGGATTAGATGTGCCATTCTATATTCTAGGTTCTAGCACAGAAAGTGCTTATCTTGCGGCTGAACTTGGTTTGCCTTATGCATTTGCGGCACATTTTGCACCTCGCATGATGGTAGAGGCGGTCGAAATTTATCGTCGTTATTTCAAGCCTTCTGCTCACTTGGCAAAACCTTATGTCATTATGGGCGTAAATGCGATTGTGGCGGATACCGATAGCGAAGCGCAGCAATTAGCGACCACACAAACTCAATTTTTTATTAACGTAGTCACCAACGCTCAGCAAAATTTACAGCCTCCGATGGCAAGTAATACCGAAGTGTGGCAAAACTTCAGCCGTAGAGAAAATGAATTGCATTTTGGCCCCGTTGATTTAAATGAAATTCCGATTTATCAACAAGAAAAAGCTGTAGTAGCACAAATGACCGCTTGCACTTTAGTCGGTGCGCCAGAAACAGTAAAAGCGCAGTTGACACAGCTTGCTGATCGTGTAGCCATTGATGAAATTATGGCGGTAAGTTATATCTACGATGAGCAAAAACAAGCAAAATCTTACCGCTTGTTAAAAGAAATTGTAGATAAGTTCGCCTAATTCTCATACTTTTATCAACGATAGATTGCCCTTTATAAATACAAGCGGTCAGATTTGGCGGAAATTTTGCAAAAAAGTTTGCCAATCTAACCGATTATCTTTTTTCTAGTAGAAAAAAATGGCTATTTATGTTAAAAATTGGGGCAATTTTTTCTCTCTTTCCCATTCACATTTAAGGAACACAACAATGTCTTTACAAGCAATTATTGAAGCAGCATTCGAACGTCGTGCTGAAATCACACCAAAAACGGTTGATGCTGAAACTCGTGCAGCAATCGAACAAGTTATCGAAGGTTTAGATAGCGGTAAATATCGTGTCGCAGAAAAAATTGACGGTGAGTGGGTTACTCATCAATGGTTAAAGAAAGCGGTATTACTTTCATTCCGTATCAATGACAACCAAATCATTGATGGTGCAGAAACAAAATACTACGACAAAGTAGCGTTAAAATTTGCAGATTACACTGAAGAACGCTTTGCACAAGAAGGTTTCCGTGTAGTGCCTTCAGCGACAGTGCGTAAAGGCGCATATATTTCTAAAAACTGTGTGTTAATGCCATCTTATGTGAACATCGGTGCATACGTAGGCGAAGGCACAATGGTGGACACTTGGGCAACCGTAGGTTCATGTGCACAAATCGGTAAAAACGTTCACTTATCTGGTGGAGTGGGCATCGGTGGTGTATTAGAGCCATTACAAGCAAACCCAACAATCATCGGCGATAACTGCTTTATCGGCGCACGCTCAGAAGTGGTTGAAGGTGTAATCGTTGAAGACGGCTGTGTAATTTCAATGGGCGTATTTATCGGCCAATCAACTCGTATTTATGACCGCGAAACAGGCGAAATTCACTACGGTCGTGTACCAGCAGGTTCTGTAGTTGTTTCAGGTAGCCTTCCATCAAAATGTGGTAAATACAGCTTATATTGCGCAGTGATCGTGAAAAAAGTTGATGCTAAAACTTTAGGTAAAGTGGGTATCAACGAACTACTTCGTACTATCGAAGAGTAATTTGAAACTGATGGCGCAAGCTCCTCGCTTGTGCCTTTTTTTATTTTGCAAAAAATTCGCAAAATTTGACCGCTTGTAGAGTTAAATATGAACAAAATCCTGCTCCTTAATGGCCCAAATCTCAATATGTTAGGCAAGCGTGAACCGCATATTTACGGCTCACAAACCCTTGCAGATATTGAAACGCACCTTCAAAACGAAGCACAAAAACAGGGCTACCAATTAGACTATTTCCAAGCGAATGGCGAAGAACCTTTGATCAATCGCATTCATCAGGCATTTAAAAATACTGACTTTATTATTATTAACCCAGGCGCATTTACCCATACTAGCGTAGCTATTCGAGATGCGTTATTGGCCATCGCCATTCCATTTGTGGAAGTGCATCTGTCTAACGTACACGCACGTGAACCTTTCCGCCATCACTCTTATCTAAGCGATGTAGCAAAAGGCGTAATCTGTGGTTTAGGTGCAAAAGGTTATGATTACGCTCTCGATTTTGCAATTTCGCAATTAAAAAAATTAAATCAAGGAGATTAACTAATGGCGAATCCAGTGAAATATGAATCGCTGATTGTCGTTTGTAACGGTTTAGAGCGTTTGTTTGGAAATGTGGTAAAGGTATTAAGTTATCCGTTTCATGCTCTGTTCCCAAAGCTTCGTTTTACGATTCCAGAATATAGCCCTGCAAAAATTAAATCGAACCAAAAAACCAAAATTACCAAAACTATCTGGCAAACGAATTATTCAAATAAAGTCACATTACCTGTGTATGCCAATTATCTGTTTAACCGCTTGATGTCGCTTAGTTACGACTATCGTTATGTGAGCACTGAAGAGCGTGAAATTTACATTAAAGCCAATGCGGACGAGCGAATCTTTAATGCCTATAGCAAACTCACCGACGGCGCAGCACAGGCAGACTTTTGGCGTGTATTTACTTTGCTTCAAGAAGGCGGAATTTACATTGATATCGACGGGCATTTGGTGTTTCCAATCTCGCAAATCATCAATGAAAACGATCAAGAAGTGATGATTAAACGGCGTGACAAATATACCAATTTCTTCCTTGCTTGCGAGAAAGGACACCCGATCTTAAAAGAAACTCTTGAGATTATTGTAAGTAACATTGAAAATCGTCGTATTGAAGGTGGTGTATTTGTGATGACAGGTCCTGATACACTTAATACGGCAATTGGCGATAAACGGGTAAATACTCGCCGTGATAAAGTCACTTGTGCACAAGGTACTTTCACTAACGAGTATTTCCAATATATTGATAAACCTCGCAGCAAATGGAACTATAAAAAGAATGAAGATTTATTAAAATAACTTCATTCAAGCCACTGCTACGATCAGTTATAAAATTGCGTGAATTTCGCCAAAATTGCAAGATTTCATTCGCAAAATAGGCGAAATTCAGGTAACCTACGCAAGTTTTTCACTCTGCACAACGATGTGCAGAGTTTCTCTTTTTAATTGACTATAAAACGGAATCTCACTATGGATATTCGCAAAATCAAAAAACTTATCGAATTAGTTGAAGAATCAGGCATCACTGAGTTAGAGGTGTCAGAAGAAGAAGGTACAGTACGTATCAGCCGTGCACAACCTGCAGCCTCAGCAGCAGTACAATATGTTGCAGCACCTCAAGCAGCAGCGGCATCAGTAGCAGCACCTGTTGCACAAGCGGCGCCAGCAGTAGCTGCACCAGCTGCTTCAGCAGAAGTAAGCGGTCATGCAGTACTTTCACCAATGGTAGGTACTTTCTACCGTAGCCCAAGCCCTGATGCAAAACCATTCGTTGAAGTAGGTCAAACAGTTAATATTGGTGATGCATTATGTATCGTTGAAGCAATGAAAATGATGAATCGTATCGAATCAGATAAAGCTGGCGTAGTAAGAGCAATTTTAGTAAACGACGGCGAAGCGGTTGAATTCGACCAAAAACTTATCATCATCGAATAATTTATTCATCTCGGAAATAACGGAATACACGGAATTTTATCTGCCAATCAAGCGGTCTGTTTTCTCGCAAATTTTGCGAAAAAATCAGCCAATTCGACCGCTTCTAACCAGTTCCGCGTGTTCCGTTCTCTTCCTTGGCAAAAGGGGAAACGCCAATGTTAGAAAAAGTTGTCATTGCAAACCGTGGTGAAATTGCATTACGTATTTTACGTGCTTGTAAAGAACTCGGTATCAAAACGGTTGCAGTTCACTCAACTGCAGACCGTGAATTAAAACACGTGCTTTTAGCAGATGAAACGATTTGTATCGGTCCTGCGCCTTCAGTAAAAAGTTACTTAAACATTCCAATGATCATTGCCGCGGCAGAAGTAACAAACGCAGATGCAATCCACCCAGGTTACGGCTTCTTATCAGAAAACGCAGATTTTGCGGAACAAGTAGAAAACTCAGGCTTTACTTTTATCGGCCCAACAGCTGATGTCATTCGCTTAATGGGTGATAAAGTTTCAGCAATCAATGCGATGAAAAAAGCAGGTGTGCCTTGTGTACCAGGTTCAGATGGCCCTGTGGGTAATGATCCTGTTAAAAACAAAGAAATTGCAAAACGTATCGGTTACCCTGTTATTATTAAAGCATCAGGTGGCGGTGGTGGTCGTGGTATGCGCGTAGTTTACAACGAGAAAGATCTCGAAGAATCTATCGCAATGACCAAAGCAGAAGCGAAAGCAGCATTTAATAACGATATGGTGTATATGGAAAAATATTTAGAAAATCCACGCCATATTGAAATCCAAGTCTTAGCAGATACACACGGCAATGCCGTGTATTTAGCAGAGCGTGACTGCTCAATGCAACGTCGTCATCAAAAAGTGGTAGAAGAAGCCCCTGCACCAGGTATTACCTCTGAATTGCGTAAATTTATCGGTGAACGTTGTGCAAATGCGTGTCGTGAAATCGGCTATCGTGGTGCAGGTACATTTGAATTCTTATTTGAAAACGGCGAGTTCTATTTCATCGAAATGAATACCCGTTTACAAGTAGAACACCCAGTAACAGAAATGATTACAGGCGTGGACTTAGTAAAAGAGCAATTACGTGTAGCTGCAGGGCTTCCAATCTCAATCAAGCAAGAAGACATTAAGATTAAAGGCCATGCGATGGAGTGCCGTATTAATGCCGAAGATCCAAATACATTCTTGCCTTCACCAGGTAAAATTACACGTTTACACGTGCCAGGTGGCTTAGGCGTGCGTTGGGATTCTCACATTTATACAGGCTACACTGTACCGCCACATTACGATTCAATGATCGGTAAATTAATCACCTTTGCAGAAAATCGTGATATTGCGATCCGCCGTATGCAAAATGCGTTATCTGAAACGATTGTGGAAGGTATTAAAACCAATATTCCATTACACAATCTTATTATGGAAGACGAACACTTCCGTGAAGGTGGAACCAATATTCACTACCTAGAGAAAAAATTAGGTCTTAAATAAGTAATAAGCGGTAAGATTTCCTGAAAATCTTACCGCTTTCTTTTAACCTCTCACCCATTGTAGAATAAAGTCTGCAATCTGCCCAACATCATTAATATCTAACCAATTTTCTCTCTCTAATGGGTAATCCGTTGCTGTTGCAATCGTCCATTGATCTTGCTCTGGCAATGGTCTTTCAATCGCTTGGCGATGTAGTTGAATTTTGGCGATTGACTCGTGTTTAAAGCCTTCCACCAAAACTAAATCAACCTCTGTTTTCGCAAAATTTGCAATTAATTGCTGAAAATCGACCGCTTGTTTTGGGGTTTCCATCATTAGCGCCCAGCGCTCTTCACACACGATCATGGTTGGATTTGCTCCTGCCATCCGCAAGCGATAGCTATCTTTACCGACCTTATCCACTTCTACATTGTGATGAGAATGTTTAATCAAGCCAACTTTCAGCTGACAAGCGGTCAATTTTGGAATTAATTTTTCCAATAGCGTGGTTTTGCCTGTGCCACTATAACCTGTAATACCCAGTAATTTCGGCGTGCTTTGCTGTTGAATAAAGTGGAAATTTTCCAAATCTTCAAAGGTATTCATATTTTGAAAAGCGGCTTTTTGTTCTGAAAAATCGACCGCTATACTTTTTTGTGTTTGGAAAAAATGGAATAAACGGCGTTCACCTTTGGTTAAATACGCTTGTAATGGTGCTACTACCGAACGGTGAATAAGCGCAATTGTTGGGTGTGCTCGTTCTCCGTCATGCGCATAGGCAATTTGTGCTTGGTTGATCATTAATGCTACCGATAATTTACTCTCTAAATTAGCAGGTAAGAATGGCGTATCACAAGGGACAAATAACAGATATTCGCTAGCGATATGTTCAAAGCCTGAAAGCATACCGCTAAGCGGTCCTTGGAAATCGGTAAGCCGATCACAATAAAACGGCAATGCAGGGAAATGTGCTTGGTATTCAGCTTGTGAGCGATTGATATTTAAATAAATTTGCGCTGTTTGTGGAGCTAAGCGCTCAATGATATGTGCGATTAAAGGTTTGCCATTTAGCATTTGTAAGCCTTTTTCCGCACCGCTCATACGACGAGCTAGCCCACCTGCTAAAATTACCGCAGAAATTTGATTTATTTGTTCCATTTTATGCCCAAGTTTTTGCAAAAGTGTGGCTAAAAGTATATGATTCCGAGCACTTTTCAACAAGAATTTTTAAGGAAGCAAAGTATGAAATGCAAACGCTTAGAAGAATTACTTGAGCTATTAGGCGAACACTGGCGCAAACAACCAGATTTACATCTGATTGATATTCTGCAACAACTTTCTGTCGAAGTAGGTGAACCTGATAATTACAGCGCATTGAGTGATGAAGTGTTAATTTATCAACTGAAAATGCGTAACGCTGATAAACACGAACCAATCCCAGGGATCAAAAAAGATTACGAAGAAGATTTCAAAACTGCATTATTACGCGCACGTGGAATTTTAAACGACTAATATAGTCAAACAGACGCATTATCTATTAAGGAATGAACCAATGAAAAAATTTGCATTAAAATCAACGTTAATCGCACTTTCTGCACTTTTCACATTAAATTCGACCGCTTTAGCGGCTGATCCTGTTGCGGGTAAAGAATATACTCAAATTCGCCAAGCTCCTTCAGCACAGAAAGAAGTGGTTGAGTTTTTCTCATTTTACTGCCCTCACTGCTACGATTTTGAATTAACTTATAAAATTCCAAGCCAAATTAAACAAGCATTGCCACAAGACACTAAATTAGTGCAATACCATGTGAATTTTTTAGGTCGCCAATCAGAGAACCTTACTCGTGCTTGGGCATTAGCGATGGCTCTTGGCGTGGAAGATAAAGTAAAAACAGCCCTATTTGAAGCGGCACAAAAAGATGCGTTCAAATCAATGGATGACATCAAAGCAGTGTTCACCGCAAACGGTGTAAGTGAAGCCGATTTCGATAACGGTATTAACAGCTTTGCAGTAAATGGTTTAGTGAACAAGCAAGTACAATTAGCTGATGATTTCAAAATTCGTGGTGTACCCGTGTTCTTTGTAAACGGTCAATACCAATTAAATATGGAAGGTTTTGCAGATTCGCAATCAACCAACGAATTTATCAAACGTTATGTTGATGCAGTCACTTTCTTACTGAAAAAATAATCGCAAGCAAATAAACAAAAGGCTCAATCCCCTAAGAATTGAGCCTTTTTTCATATACCCATTACATTGAAACAATTACACATTCTGCCACACTACGCGCATTTGACTGTGCGGTTGAAGCGGCTGCTCTATCACCAACAGGCCCAACAAATACACGGTTCCAATCTGCGCTTGAGCTAATTCTTGCGTGGAAGCCTGCCATCGCTAAACGGGCTTGCATATTTTCAGCTTGAGCTTTATTTTTAAATGCACCGCATTGCAACCCGAATTTACCCGCTTGTGTTGTCGCTTTTTCCGCTGGTTTTGCTGCAGTTGCTACCACTTTTGTCTGCTCTGCTTTTTTCGGTTTGGCTACTTCTGTAGGTTTTGCCGTTTCAACAGGTGCTTGATTTTGCTTCGCAAGCTCTTGCTGTTTCTTCAATTCAGTTTGCTTACGTTTTTCTTCAGCTAATTTTGCAGCCTTTTGCTGTTCCGCTGCTTTTTTCGCTGCCAATTCTTCAGGCGTTAATGCCACCACAGCAGGTTGTACCTCGCTGGTAGCGGTTTCGCTTGAGTTTGCAGTATTTGCTACTTCAGGTTGAGATTGCGCTACTTTTTCTACTGCTAAACGAGCTGCTTCTTCTTGCTTTAATTTTGCTTCCAGTTGCTGTTTTTGTTCTGCTGAAAGTTGCGCTAATTTCTCTTGTGATTTTTGGCTATTGTCGGTTAAGACTTCGCGTGTTTCTAAATCACGAATATAACTATAAACCTCTTCTGGTCGGCTTGGTAAGGCTGGGCCTTGTGGCTGTTGAACAGGCTGAGTGTGTTGTAGCACAGGCATTGTTTGCGTTGGTGCGTTTTCTTTTAATACCCATAAGCCAATTCCTGCTGCTAATAGCAAGAAAATGATAATCCCTAAAATGAGAGATTTATTGGAGCCCTTTTTTTTGTTAGAGCGAGCAGCATAATCACGTTGTGGCACAATAACACCTTATCTTGTTTAAACCTAAAAACTACAAAGATTATAATCCTACTAAAAAAACCATGCCTTGCCTAGAAGATCCTAAGACAAGCGGTCTGATTTTCACAAAAATTTACGCAGATTTTAAATGCGATAAATAAACATCAAATCGATGATTTTTGGTGGTTTGAGAAAAATCAGGTTTCTGATCTGCTAAAAAAGGAGCGTAATCAGGGCGCTTCACCACCACTCTTTTACCCGCCAACGCTTTTGCTGGTAAAAAGAAATCATCTGAATCCAGATCTGCGCCAACCAAATGTTGGAATACTCGCATTTCTTTTTTCACTAAAGCGCTTTTTTGTTTATGTGGATACATTGGATCAAGATAAACCACATCCGCCACCTGTTGTACTGGATCAAGCAAACTGATGTTACGCTCATCCGCCAAGATCATACGCTGTTGCATAAATGCTCCGATTTCAGGATCTGCATAAGCGCGTGCTAAACCATCTTCTAATAATGCAGCAACAATCGGGTTGCGCTCCACTAATAACACCTTACATCCAACGGCAGCCAAGACAAAAGCATCTCGCCCAAGTCCTGCCGTAGCATCAATGACGGTTGGGAGATAATCGCCTTTAATACCAACTGCTTTAGCGACAGCTTCACCTCGACCGCCGCCAAATTTACGGCGATGCGCCATTGTGCCATCCACAAAATTGACTGCAATTGCGCCGAGTTTTGGTTCATCGAGTTTTCGTAACTCTAAACGTTCATCCGTTAGCACTAAAGCCAAAATAGCGGAGGAATCATGCTTTAACTGCCATTTTTGGCAAATCTGCTGAAATTTCTCAGCATGTGAAGATTCGTTAATCAGTTGAATTGTCATGATATTTATCGTAAGTATCGTATAACCACAGTGGAGTATTAGCTAAAAAGTTCGTTAAAGTGCGCAAGTAAATAAGCTTTACCCGCAAGCGGTTCGTTTTTCCAAGCTTTTTGCAACATTTCATTAGTAAAGTGTTTTTCATATTCTGCTGAAAGTGGACGATAGCTAATATGCCAAGGCTCGTAGCCCACTGTTAAATTTTGTACGCCGTCAAACGGAAAATAGAATCCGAAAGCTGCGGCGTGTTCTGCTAGCCATTTTGCCAATGGCGCAAAATAGCCACCTTCCTGATATTCCCAAGGCTCTAGCTGTAGCTGTTGTCCTTCAGGCACTAAATCAGGATCGAAAATATCAATTTCAGTTCCCCAATGATGGCGGCTCGAGCCAGGTACAGCAGACCAACGCATAATGGCCTGAATTTTTTGTTGCTCATCTAGTTCATTCATTTCAATCTGATTGCCTTGATCATCATGTACTTTGCGCTCGCCATTAAATTTAGCATTCCAAATCAGCATTTGGCGTTCAAAATCCCGATAAGTGCTGGCTGGTTGTAAATTAAAACCCGCTTGTTTTGCTGCTTGTTGCAACGCAAGAAAAGCCTCAACGACAGGGGCCTGCAAAAAATGTTTATCGGATAACGGATTTGGTAAAGCAACAAGATGTTCACGCGTTTTCCCTGTCAGCATAGCGCTTAAGTTCATAGGTTCTCCTGCTTGTTCTTCTATTTGTACTACTACAAACATTTAGCACGGGGTTTGTTGCCCGTGCTAATTGGTTATTTCAATAAATTAGCTAAGATTTGATAATAAACTTCGCCACATTTGCCAAGGTCTTCTACGCTGACACATTCATTCACTTTATGAATAGTGGCATTAAGTGGCCCAAATTCAATAACTTCTGCCCCCATTAAAGCGATAAAGCGCCCATCTGAAGTGCCACCACTGGTATCTAAGCGAGGTGTAATTTTTGTTACATTTTCGACCGCTTGTACTGTGGCTTTTACCAAAGCACCATTGCCTGCCCAAAATGGCTTGCCCGATAAATTCCAGCTGATGCGATGTTTTAGCTGATGTTTAGCCAACATTTCCGCCACTTTATTTTTGATAATTTCATCTGAAACTTCGGTGCAATAGCGTAAGTTAAATTGTACATATAGCTCACCAGGAATCACATTATTGCTCCCTGTTCCCGCTTTAATATTGGCGATTTGAAGACTAGTAGGCGGGAAAAATTCATTACCGTTATCCCATTGATAGCGAGTTAATTCAGCTAAAAAGTCTAATGAAGTATGTACAGGGTTCTCAGCTAAATGAGGATAAGCTACGTGTCCTTGCACACCTTCAATATAGAGATCACCCGTGATAGAACCTCGTCTGCCGTTTTTAATCACATCACCTAATATTTTACCGCTTGAAGGCTCACCCACTACACAATAATGGATTGGCTCACCTCTTTGCATCAGTGTCTCTACCACTTTCACTGTTCCATCTTTTGCCGCCGCTTCTTCATCAGAGGTAATTAATAAAGCGATAGTACCAATGTGATTAGGGTTTGCTTTAACAAACTCTTCTGCTGCAACCACTAATGCAGATAGCGAACCTTTCATATCTGCCGCACCGCGCCCATAAAGCATATTATCGACAATACGTGCTTCAAACGGAGGATAAGTCCATTGCGCTTCATCACCTACTGGCACTACGTCAGTATGTCCTGCAAAGGCAACTACGGGTTCTCCGCTACCATGTTTTGCCCATAGGTTTAGCGTATCGCCAAAAGGCAACCATTCCAGAGAGAATCCTAATTTTTCCAATCGCGCTGCAATTACTTTCTGACAGCCTTGATCATCAGGACTGATAGACGGACGACGAATTAAATTTTGTGCGAGTTCGATGATGTGTTGCTTCATATATTAAGTTCCAAGATAATCTTATTTACCGAATGCCTGTTGGTATTGCTTTTCATTAAATCCAATTAATGCAATCCCATCTTGTAAAATAATCGGGCGTTTAATCAGTGTTGGTTGCTCAAATAACACCTTTAATGCCGTTGTACGATCAAGATTATTTTTAACCGCTTGATCTAAATTACGCCAAGTGGTTGAGCGCTTATTTACTAATGCTTCCCAACCAAATTGCTGCTCAATTTGCTGCAGCCATTCAGCGCTTAATCCTTCGACACGATAATCATGCAAACAAGTTTGTAAACCTTGTTGTTCCAACCATTTGAGTGATTTTTTTACCGTATCGCAATTTTTAATACCATAAACACGTACTACCATAATGAGTCCCTTAGATTGCTCAGAAAAACTAAATACTCTAGTGTTTTTTACCGCAGGATACAAGCATAACACTCGCAACTTCCGAAAATTTGTAATGAAAAATTAAAAATAGTCGGTATAATTTGCGCACTCTTTTACAAAGGTATTACCACTAATGAAAAAATTAACATTCAGAACGCTCACATTATTTGCTGTGTTGTTGCTGACGGCTTGCGGAAGTTTTACGGGATCAAATACTCACAACCCCAAAAAAGCGAAATATCAGATTTCGAATGAAGATGTAAAAAAATGGGTGCTTGAAAAAAATAAAGCTGAACAGTGCCTCTATCCGAAAGAGCGAAAAGCAAAAGGCGCAAAATTGTCTGAAGGTAACCGAATGCTATATCAAATGGCGGTTTATCAAACGACGTTAGGTCAAGTAATAGGGAAAGATAACTATCTTACTATCTCACAAGATCCTGCCTCACAACGTTATTTGGCAAAGAAATTACAACAGTATGAACATTCACAAAAGGCACAATTTAGCCAAGCATGGTGTAATACATTAAAAGCCACTTATCTGCAGCCAACCAAACCAACTAAAGCAACGGCAAAACAGACAAGTGCACCAAAAGCAACCACGGCTAAAAATAGCAAAAAAACCAAAACGACGAAAAAAGCTACTCGAGTCACGAAGCCAGAAGTTGATAATAGCGAAAACCAAGATCAACTAGATATTGCTCAGGAAGATATGCTTGATTCAGAGGCAATTGAGCAGGAAGAAAAAGAATCAACCTTCCAAAAACCACAAGCGCCAAGTGACCGCATTAAAGTCAATTGGGAGCCTGTAAAAAACGAAATCTATTCTTACTAAACAAAAAGAGATGTGAATTATAACTCACATCTCTTTTTTTATTTATTCACACTCTTGCACCGCAAGCCACACCTTCAACATATCCGCTGTTTCAGCCACATCATGCACACGAATAATTTTAGCACCATGTTGCACTGCAATTAATGCACCTGCCACTGAGGCCGCTACTCGTTGTTCTACTGGTTTACCTGTTACTGCACCAAGCATTGATTTACGCGATAACCCCGCCAAAACAGGAAATCCTGAATCAACAAAAGCCTTTAAATGTTTGAGTAGTATAAAATTATGCTGAACACTTTTCCCAAACCCAAAGCCAGGATCAAGGATAATATGTTCTTTGGGGATGCCTGCGCGCATACATTCAAAAATACGTTGATTAAGAAAATCAGCAACATCCTCTAACACATCGTCATACACGGGATTTTGTTGCATATTTTGTGGATTACCTTGCATATGCATTAAGCAAACGGGTAAAGCCAATTCGGCTGCTACATCTAGCGCATGGGGTTCGGTTAAAGCTCGAATATCATTCAGAATATCTGCCCCAGCCATAGCCGATTGCTTAAATACCTCAGCTTTAGAGCTATCCACTGAAATCAAACAATCAAAACGTGCACGTACCGCTTCCACCAGAGGCACCACGCGTTCTAACTCTTGCTCAAGGGTTACAGTTGCTGCATTCGGACGAGTCGATTCACCACCAATATCAATAATATCCGCCCCTTCATTTAGCATTCGCTCTACCTGAAAAAGCGCTTTATCTAAGCTAAAAAATTTGCCCGAATCTGAAAAAGAATCTGGGGTAAAATTTAAAATCCCCATAATTTGAGGTCGAGTTAAATCTAACAAGCGGTCTTTTTGTTGATAATTTTTAAAATGAATTTGCATTATTGTTTCTCTTGTAGCACGACGTAATTTGCTTGTATGTTGGTATGAAAGCTCGGTGGAATTTGTTCCCACAAATGCACATCAATCAGCATTGGCAATAAGCTATTTTGGAACGCCTCTCTTAATGAGCGAAGGTTCACTTCCCCTTTTACGACTAAATCAAGATCACTTCCTTCATGCCCATCGCCATTCACTCTACTACCATAAGCCCAAACCTCTGCAAGCGGTGCATTTTCAGCTAAAATTTGCAAAATTTGAGTAAGATGTCTTGGCTTAAGCATTAGTTTTTCAATTGGCTGGCGCATCAAATACCTCTTTCATCGAATGTGCTAATGCACGTAAATCAACTAAATAATGTAGTAGCATCGCTAGCGTTTCTTCAGCAAAAGCAACACCATAATCATGTGCCGTAACATTACGATTTGCTTGATAATTTAACCAACGCTCCGTTGCCTCTTCATCGAGTAGCCCATGTTTATTGGCGTAACGAAATAGCTCATTAAATACTAAGCGATCTATTTCTCGTGAGCTCCCACTATAAAGCTTTAGCACCTTTCGTAACAATTTTCCTGTGATTTCAAGCGAAAATTCAAAACTTTTAATTGCTGCATTACGAAAGAGGTCATATAGCACAGTATCTTGAGGATCTGTTTCGGTTAAACGCAGAATGGCTTGCTCTAATGTATCTGCAGTGTGCTGTAAATGTTCTATACTTAAGCTCATCGTCGCTAGCTCCTATTTTAATTTGAATTATTTTTCCGCTCTCAACTTCGCCAGTACGCCTTTTAGAGCTTTATCTAAAGGCGCGGTAATTAGCATTTCTTCGCCTGTTTTGGGATGTTCAAAACGAATCGCATAGGCGTGTAAAAAGAGGCGGTGTAAACCAACTGCTTTCATTTTGCTATCAAATTCTGCTTCGCCGTATTTATCATCTAGCGCAATTGGGTGACCTGCGTATTGCGTGTGGACACGAATTTGGTGTGTACGTCCTGTTACAGGGGAAGCTTTAACCAAAGTTGCAGCTGCATAACGTTCCTCAATCGCAAAACGCGTTTCGGAAGGTTTGCCTACTTCGCTCACTTTTACGATACGCTCACCGCTTGCCAATTCATTTTTGAGTAAGGGCGCTTTAATCACTTTCACGTGCGATTGCCACTGACCACGCACTAATGCGAGATAATCTTTTTGCACCACTTTTTCACGCAATTGCTCATGTAAATTACGAAGTGCTGAACGTTTTTTGGCTACCAATAAAATGCCCGAGGTATCACGGTCAATACGGTGAACAAGCTCTAAAAATCTTGCTTGCGGGCGTAAAGCACGTAATGCTTCAATCACACCAAAACTTAAGCCACTACCGCCATGAACCGCAATCCCAGATGGTTTGTTAATAACTAACATCACATCATCTTCGTAGAGAATCTGCTGTTCTAATTCTGCAACTTTATTCAGTTTCGTTGAAATTGGCGCTTCATTTTTTTCGGCGACACGCACAGGCGGTACTCGCACCACATCATTTTCTTGTAATTTATATTCAGGCTTGATTCTCCCTTTATTTACTCGTACTTCGCCTTTACGAACAATACGATAAATCAAACTCTTTGGCACACCTTTCAATTTAGCAAGTAGAAAGTTATCTAAACGTTGTCCAGCCTCATCATCGCTAATGGTAAAAAATTGTACACTGGCGCTAATTACTTTTTCTGTAGTCATGGGTTTTAAGGTCTATGATTCTTTGTTTATGATAAAAAGTTTGGGCTTAATTTTAGCACAAGAGACATTGGCTCGGCAGGCAAGCGGTCAGATTTAGCAAAAATTTTACAAATAGATGGCACTAATTACGATATCGCTTGTCATTAGTACGCATTTTATGCAAAATGCGCGCTCCAAATTCTTACTCTCGCATTGGGCGAAGGATCACTTAAAGGAAACTAAAATGTCAGCAGAAAAAACCGCTGAAACAGCACAAAATGTAGATGTTGTTGCTGAAACAACAAAAGTTATCGACAAAGTCAGTACAATGGACACCCAAACACTCTTAAACGATTGGGTAATTCCGTACGGTACAAAAATTTTATTAGCGATTGCCATTTTTGTAATTGGTAAATTTTTAGCTCGCTTAATCAGTAAATTATTGGGTAAAGCGGCTTTAGCTTCTACCAAAGACGAAATGTTGCAAAGTTTTGTGAGCTCAATCAGCTACTTTTTATTACTCTTAATCGTCGTAATTGCTTCACTTTCACAATTAGGCATTAATACCAGCTCATTAGTGGCATTAATTGGGGCGGCAGGTTTAGCGATTGGTTTATCACTCCAGAACTCATTACAAAACTTTGCTGCTGGCGTGATGTTATTAATCTTCAAGCCATTCCGTAAAGGCGATTTAATCGAAACAGGTGGTATGACAGGTACAGTCGAACAAATGGGCTTATTAGTTTTAGAACTTCGCACAGGCGATAACAAAACCGTATTAATTCCAAATGGCAAGGTATTTTCAGACAGTATCGTAAACTACTCAGCAAACGATGTACGCCGTATTGACTTCATTTTTGATATTTCATACGAATCAAACTTGAAAGAAGCAAAAGAGATTATGGCTCGTATTTTAGCGAATAATACCTTAGTACTTAAAGATCCTGAACCCGTGGTGGCGGTGGGTGCATTAGCCTCAAACAGTGTGCAACTTGTGGTTCGCCCATGGGTCAAAACCAGCGATTACTGGACTGCGTATTGGAACATTACCGAAGCGGTAAAAGTTGAATTTGATAAAGCAGGGATCGAGATTCCATACAACCAAATGAATCTTCACCTTGCAGATAACAAAAGTATTGCGATTGAAAGCAAATAATCGTTTGATAAACTAATCCAAGCGGTTGAATTTTGGGCAATTTTTGCAAAAATTCGACCGCTTTTTTATTTGTTATCAATCATATATATATTCTAATAAATAAAATAGTATCAAAAAGTACTAAACTCGCTTAGAATCTAAGCACATATCATATTTTTTAATAATAATTTGTTTATTTTAGGAACGAAGCATATGACAACACCTCTTAACTTTGTGATGATTTCGCCTCACTTTCCGACCAATTTCGAGACTTTTGCCGTCCGAATGAAGGAAAAAGGCATTCGCACTTTAGGTATCGCTGATACGCCCTACGAGCAACTAAGCGATAATTTAAAAGCGCATTTAACCGAGTATTATCGTGTAGATAATATGGAAGATTACGATCAGGTTTATCGTGCGGTGGGTTACTTTGCACATAAATATGGACGTATTGATCGTATCGAGTCACACAATGAATATTGGCTTGAACTTGATGCAAAATTACGTACTGATTTTAATGTGTTTGGTTATAAGAATGAGGATATGCTCATGATCAAAACCAAAGCGCAGATGAAAGAAGTATTCCGCAAAGCGGGCTTAAAAGTAGCAAAAGGACGTGTTTTTAAAGATGAACAAGATGCGCGTAAATTAACTAAAGAACTCAAATTTCCTGTCATTATCAAACCAAATTCGGGCGTTGGCGCTTCCGACACTTATAAAATCCGTGATGAAGCACAATTAAGTGATTTCTTTGCGGTGCAAAATCCAAAAGTTGAATACATTATGGAAGAGTTTATCGATGGTGATATTGTTACCTTTGATGGCTTAACCGATCATGATGGCAATATTGTTTTCTACTCTAGTCTTGAATATTCCGAAGCCGTATTAGATACCGTTGAAAAAGATGGCGATATGTTCTATTACATTCCCCGCGAAATCTCACCCAAATTAGTTGAACTTGGCAAAATCTGCGTTGAAGCCTTTAACGTACGTGAACGTTTCTTCCATTTTGAATTCTTCCGCGTGAAAAAATCAGGCGAATTATTACCGCTTGAAATCAACTGCCGTCCACCAGGTGGCTTAACCATTGATATGTGGAACTACGCCAACGATTTTGATGTGTTCCGTGAATATGCCAACATCGTCACTGAAAACAAATTCTATACTGAAATAACCCACCCATGGAACGTGGTGTATATTTCACGCAAAGCCAACCAAAACTATGTAAATAGCATTGAAGCCGTTTGTCAGCAATTTGCCGACAATATTATCAGCGTACAAACCGTACCAGGTGTATTTGCCAAAATTATGGGCGAACACGGTATTTTAGTGCGTACTAAAACAATGGAACAGCTGCGTGAAATTGTTCGTTTTGCCCAACAAAAACAGTAAAGGAGTTAGCAATGCATTTTGAAAGAAGAAGTCATTGGAGCGGTGAATTAGGTCGTGAAATGCACTTTAATGTGTATGGTCATGCAGGTAAACCCGTGATTGTATTCCCCTCATCAGGCGGTAACCAAAACGAATACGGTAATTTTGGTATGATCGAAGCCTGCCGTGAATTTATCGATCGTGGCTTAGTAAAATTCTACACGCCAGATTCTTATGATAGCGATTCATGGTTAGCGTTACATAAATCGGGACATGATATGGCATTAGCACATAACGCTTACGACCGCTATATCGTACATGAATTAGTGCCTCTGATTCGCCACGAAGATCATTGGAACGGTACCATGATTGCCACAGGCTGTAGCATGGGGGCATTCCATTCTGTGAATTTCGCCCTCCGTCATCCTGATCTGTTTGATACCACTATCGCGCTCAGCGGTGTGTATGATGCTCGCTTTTTCACGGGCGAATTTTATGGCGACCCAACTGTTTATTTTAATTCTCCTATTGATTCATTATGGGGACAAAATGACAATTGGTTCTTAAACCGCTACCGCCAAAATCACTTTATTGTTGCAGTTGGACAAGGCGCGTGGGAAGAACAACACGTGGAAGATACTCGCCGTTTGCAAGAAGCATTTAATGCGAAAGATATTCCTGCATGGTTTGATTATTGGGGACATGATGTCGAACACGATTGGCCTTCATGGCGTAAAATGATGCCATATTTCTTAAGCAAATTAGCTGAACAAAATATCATTTAACCCGCATTTTCCTTACCCACGCAAGCGGTTAGATTTTGCAAAAAAATTGCCAAATTTAACCGCTTGTTTGCTTGCTCTGCTGACTATCTTCCCATTAGCGAAAAACTTAAAAACTCCACAAAATGAGTTGCCCAATGTACCTCGTGATGAGTTTCATTTGCCATAATTTTAAGCCGAATATTATCAATTGGCAGCCCCGTACGAAGTAGCGCTTGATAGTAATATAACGAACTATTGATATAAGCCTGATTCATATTCGAAATATATTGCGCATCCATATCATCGCCCTCATTGGTACCAACTTGAATAAACACTTTGCTAGCTTTATTCAGTGGATGACGATGCACAAAATCTAAAAATGCCGATTCACTAAACCACGATGCAGAAGAAAACACCCCCAAATGCCCAAAGGTTTCGGGATAAGCTGCTCCCATATATGCGGTAATAATCCCCCCCATTGAACTGCCCGCTAACAGAGTATGTTCACGCTGTGGCTTGGTACGATAGTGCGAATCAATAAATGGTTTCACCGCATTCACCACCCATTGCCCATATTCAGCCCCCATTCCGCCCGCATTGCGTGCCTCTGGCGTATGCCCAACGTCAGTACGCCACGGCGCATATTCATCTAAACGATGCACCGTTGCATTATCAATCCCAACAATAATGATCTTTGGAAATTCTTGATGGCTTTTAATAGTTGGAATAATTTTCCATGAATAGCCTGAATAAGATTCCTTACTGTAAAACACATTTTGTCCATCATGCATATAAAGCACAGGGTAAGTTTGCCAGCTATCTTGATGATAATCTTTCGGCAACAACACACGAATACGGCGATGATGATTGTAATAAGGCACGTACAGAAAATGCTCTTCCATTTTCAGATAGTATTTATCTAAGCTCATGAAATATTCCAGATTAAATGATGTGTGAATGAATGGCTATTATGAACGAAGTACAAGCGATTTTGTACAAAATTAGTATGGAATAATCGATCTTATCTAGCAAACAACATAACCTGTCCAACTTTTGGAGCAGATCAACAAGCGGTCAAATTTCACTAAAAATTTGCAATTGCAAGAGATTTTGGAAATTTGACCGTTTGGAATTTTACCCCTTATTACAAGCGATGACTATCCATGTTTTAACATCAGGTACAATAAGAATCGAAAATGACATTTAATAATCTGTTCTATCTAATAAGTTAGCACAATCAAACATATCATTTTCATACTCTATTTGGAATATAGGAGACGTAGCTACTAAAAAACCACTTTTCCCTTTACAAAAAAGGTAAAAGTTATTTTTTTCTACGTTTTTTAAATTAAATCCTAAACTCTCAATTTTATTAAAAACTCTTGATTGATTATGACTTTCTGGGATATTCCAGTTGACCTCTAATGTAAATGTTCGAATAATCTGCCCACCAAACTGCTTATACTCTCCATTCATATTAATAATTTCCGTAGTTAATATACGGTAAATACGTCTTGTTTCTTTTTGTATAGTGGAGCTATTTTTTGCAAAACCACCTAGAAAGATATAACTATTAACGAATGCAATAAAAAATAGAATTATTAGTTTCCAATAAATACTTTTCATTACTGCACCTCCGAAACATTTTCTATTTTATAGGTTCTTTCTTGGTTAATTCCACCACCACTACCTCCTGTTCCTATACCTACTTCAAAAGAATGATATTTTTTATCATTTTTACTATTAGGTATAGTCTGACTATATCCGATGCAACCTAATTTATAACAAGCACTAGCACCAATCGCATTACCTTCAATGGTTCCATTAATAGTTTGAGCTGTTTTTCGTTCCCCTTTTGCAGTTTTAAGATCTGATAGTTCTAAATTAGTAATCCATCCTAAATTTGCATTAGCTGACACTCCAAATCTAGTAGGTAAAGCAACAGGCGAAAATGTCCAACCTGCAACTATATCGCCACTTCTAAGATTTATTGCAGTTTTAGCTCCTATTCCATATATTTGCCCATTAATAGATATATAATGAGGGGCATATTTATCAGTAGCATCCGCAATTTCCTCGATTACTTCCTCTGTAACTTTTTCTTCTATATCCTTTTTAATATCGTTTCCTTTATTTAATATTCCTAACTGAATCAGTTGACTAGGATTCTCCATAGCCTGCTTAAAATAATTATTCTCCACCGCATTCTCTGCAATATTTTTCCCTAAATCTGCTGATTTCATTGTGGTGTAACTATTTCCACCCATTGCCAATGAAGCACCACCTGAAATACTCGCCCCTACCAATTGGCTTAATTGCGATACCGTTTCTTTTTGGCTTTCGGTTAAGCTACTTGGGTCTTTTGCGCCGTAAAGATGCTCTGCTATCACCGCTGCGCTGACTTCTCCTGCCATCGCTGACATCGCACCTACACCTGCATTGCCTCCTTGTAAGCCCATTTCTACAGCGCCTAATACACCGTGTGCTATCAGGTTAGCGGTAGAATTCGGTGCAGTATTTTCTTTAATCGCTTGGTTTAAATACGGTGAAGCCACTCCCGCAATCACACCTGCTGTCTGACTTCCGCCTAAAAATAAACCCAACGCATTCATTGCCGCATCGGTCGCTTGGCGATATTTTCCGCCCATTTACCAATTTCTCGCTTGTCCTTGGGCTACTGTGGCTTCTTCTATTTTTCCTGCTTTTTCAAGTTGCTCCACTTCCGCTTGATACGCTTTCGCCTTATTTGAAACGTAACGGTTCGCTTCGAGCAAACTAACCTCTTGGAAGTCTTTCAGTACAGTAACTTGTACATCTAATTCTAGCTGGTTTCGACTCTGCCCCGTATCCAAAAAAACAAGCGGTCAAATTTCGCTAAAAATTTGCAAATTGCAAAAGATTTGGGAAATTTGACCGCTTGGAAATAAATTTTATTCCTTAGTACCACTCACGTTTTAAAACAACATTTAATAGCTTGCAGAAGTCTAGCATCGGTAAGAATAACCTTAAAAATCTTCGCTTTTCTTTCTAAATACAGATGTCATCCATATAGCAATAAACACTGTAGGAATAAAAGACATCTTCAATTCCATCGCTGTAATGATTGAAAAAAACAAATTCTACCCGTCATAAGAAAATAAAAATAGCAATTAATAGTTGCAATAACTATGAAAAACAAAAAGGAAAACACAACATAAAAAAAGTAAAATAATAAAATATTTTCTTCATTATTTATTATCCTTATATAAGTCTCTTTCTTCTTGTTTATGTTCTAGATACGTTCCTGTTGAACTATCTAGAACATTTCCTATCCCCGTAGGCAATAAATTAGGCTCTTTATATTTCTGGATAAAACCCCCTGGATAAATTGATTCAGTTTTAAGCTATCTTTACTGTAGATTTACCAGCCTAACATCTAAGAATTTGTGTTTGTAAGTAATCAGTATTAATATAATCCGAAAAACCTTTGTAATATTTCATACTTCAACAACCCCTTCTATCACAACCGCCAATTAATATAAATGAATAAAGCAGCAACACTGATTATAAAAGGCATAAATATGATAGATTTAATTTCAAACTCACTGAAGTTAAGTAAACTATTCAAATCGACCTCCATATAAAAAAATCGACCAAACAAAATAAAAAACATAAAAAAGATTAAAATCCTAATGTAAACATATAATATAAATATAACTTTATCTTTAAGATTCATTATTTGGCTCCTTTAGAATATTCGTTATTTTCTTTCCAATTTTCGATGAGCCTACTACTTCCTGCATCTAAAGAATTTCCTATCCCTGTTGGCAATATATTCGGTTCTTTATATTTAAAAATAAAACCTCCTTTGTGAATAAGCTCCGTTTCAAACCCATCACTAAATGTATTTAACTTAGAATCAAAATATTTCTCCGTTTTTTTACCTATTAAGTATCCTGCTGATGATGAAAATACTCTAGACTTAGCATTCTCTAACCCATCTCCCAGCTCCCCTTTATCTGCATATCCTTCTGCAAAACCTGTTCCCGCATTCCAAGCTAAGAATTTCCCAAAACTAAAATCTTTTGTTATCCAAGCTTCAGCCATATCTTTTGCCGTATCTTTAATACTTATTTCCCCATCTTTCAGGTATTGAGCTGATGCACTTACTGCTCCATTTGCTCCTACAACCCATTTTGTTGAAGCTGAAGAAAGATCAAAAATATTTTTCGCCATTTTCCCTGCCCCTAGTGTTGAATAAACATAAAATTCAGGAGAAACTGGTTTCACAGGTAATTCAATTCCAAATACTTTATAACTCTCACCTTCTTTTTCAGATAATGCTTTAATATTAGGATATTGGAATAACGTACCAAACTCATAAGCATTCTCTTTCTCTTCTCTTACTGCTGTTGCCGCTATATCTACTAAATTTTTTAATTTAGAACGATATTCAGGATCTTTTTCTAAACGAGCTTGAACATTTTTATCTGACAGCATTCTCTCTAAATTAGGGATAAATTCACTACCTAATAAAGCTGTTGATGGTTCTGCTTTGCCTTCATTTTTACCAGTTCTCATCATTCCTGACATCCAATTAGTATGATCAAATTTAATTGTTGAATAGGCAAAATCAAATCCTTCTTTAGCTAAAGATGCATGTTCAGCACAGTCACTAGAACTTCCACCTAATTGACAAGCTGCTTTTAATTTTTGGCTATTTTCTTTATTTATTGTAGCAAATTCTTCTCGAATGATTTTTATACACTCCACATTTCCATTACATTCTCCTACTTTTTTCTCATAATTTTGCCAGTCAGCTTTAGATAGATAGTTATTCTCCACCGCATTCTCTGCAATATTTTTCCCTAAATCTGCTGATTTCATTGTGGTGTAACTATTTCCACCCGTTGCCAATGAAGCACCACCTGAAATACTCGCCCCCACCAATTGGCTTAATTGCGATACCGTTTCTTTTTGACTTTCGGTTACTCAACTCTGTCAGGTATCCAAAACTAACACAAAAACAAACGGTCAAATTTCACTAAAATTTTACGATTGCCAAAAAATTAGGGAATTTGACCGCTTGTGGTTAAATTACATCGTTAAGATATATTTTCCTTATACAAAGGTTTCCAATTTTCTAAAATATACCTTATTAAATCACTATATTTTTCATCTGGATGAATTTCTAGAAACCTAACGCATGCTTTTTCCACAAAATGAAAATTCTCATCCTCAGACACTTCAACTATCCAGTCTTCTTCATTAAATCCTAATTCAAAATATATTTTATAATTACCTGAATCAGAATAATACCAATAGCATCCATCTTGAATGAAATCTTCATATTTGAGTAGAAAATCATATATTGCTTCTAAAAACATACCATCATGGTATAGAACGCTAAATAAACTTTTAATTGTTTTATCTGGATTATTTAGTATTTCTGTTTTTCCATAAAAAAAATCCATCGTACTTCCAGAACCATCAGAAAATAAATTTTTCTTAGGTGTATAGCCAAAACATTGATTATTTAGGATGAACATTTCTAATCTCTCCTGTTTCTGGATTTTGATAAATCCTAAACTCAATATTATTAATATTACTATTATATTCTTTTAAACCTAAGCTATTTTTATAATTTCTAGTCGCAGCGTCTTGCCCCCATTCTAATATTTTTTCATCTGAATATATTTTAGGATCATAAACGGTCTTCGGACTATTTATTTCTTTATAAGTACCATCTGGTTTTCCATCTCTACCTAGTCTCGGTATTTCATAAGTAATTCGGGAAATCCCTTTTGTTTCACTAGCATCTTCTCTGATAACTCTGCCACCATTTTGAGATAGAACATCATAAAAATTATCTCGGTTATGCACTCCTATTACCCCTTTCTTTTGACTGAACTTTATCTCTTCTCCAACACTTAAATGATTCTTAAGATTGATACTAAAGCTAATACCTTCTGGATAATTTGCAATAGGAGAAACAACTGGCAACTTCTCATTCGAACTTACCCCTTTCGGCACCGATTGAGTCGCTTTATCAGCCTGTGTCGTTGATAATTTTGTCCCCGCAATACTTGCAATAACATGATTAGCTACATCAACTCTTCCTATCCAACTCGGATCAATCCCTGTCTTTTTATAGAACTCTGCATCGGCTTTTACTTTCGCATTTTTCAATACATCGTATCTATCTGAAAAACTTGCTACCTTGTCATATTCATCCGAATACATTTCCGAATAGCGGGTATAAGTCGGATAATTATATCCCGTTGGCGTATATTGCGAATTTGAATAGCTAAATTTATCTCGCTCCAATTTTTGGCGCTCTACATGACATTCCATTGAAAGACGATTTCTTTCACATGCTGAAATTAAAGCAATATCACTTTGTCTATCCTTTTCATTAATTGCACCAAGTTCCGTTATTTCTTCTGAAGTAATAATGCCTCGATGTAATTTATCCTCTAAAATACGTTTTCTTTCCGCCTCTTGAGCTGAGAGATAATTATTCTCCACCGCATTCTCTGCAATATTTTTCCCTAAATCTGCTGATTTCATTGTGGTGTAACTATTTCCACCCGTTGCCAATGAAGCACCACCTGAAATACTCGCCCCCACCAATTGGCTTAATTGCGATACCGTTTCTTTTTGGCTTTCGGTTAAGCTACTTGGGTCTTTTGCGGCATAAAGATGTTCTGCTATAACCGCTGCGCTGACTTCTCCTGCCATCGCTGACATCGCACCTACACCTGCATTGCCTCCTTGTAAGCCCATTTCTACAGCGCCTAATACGCCGTGTGCTATCAGGTTAGCGGTAGAATTCGGTGCAGTATTTTCTTTAATCGCTTGGTTTAAATACGGTGAAGCCACTCCCGCAACCACACCTGCTGTCTGACTTCCGCCTAAAAATAAACCCAACGCATTCATTGCCGCATCGGTCGCTTGGCGATATTTTCCGCCCATTTACCAATTTCTCGCTTGTCCTTGGGCTACTGTGGCTTCTTCTATTTTTCCTGCTTTTTCAAGTTGCTTTGCTTCCTTCTCATACTCTTTGACTTTATTCGATACGTAGCTATTTACCTGTGGTAAAGTAATTTCTTGGAAATCTTTCATCGCTTTGACTTGTACATCCAATTCCTTCTGCACAAGGTCTTTATCAAAATGATTTGCCAACTTACCTGAATAGCTTTCCGCATTTTCTGTGGTAATAGCCGTTTTCGCTTGTGCTAATACCTCCTCTGCCGTTTTGCCTGTCTTTTCAAGCTGACCCAGTTTATCTTGAATCGTTAGGGCTGTATTAATCCCCGAGGTCGTTCTCGATGTTTGGCTTTCTTTCACTTCTCCATAACCTAACCCCATGCCTGAACCACTTTCTTTATCGCCTGTCCAGCCTCCATTTAGCTCCGCTAGATTTGAAACTTACAAATTACAAACACCTTTATCCCATTTTGGGGATTGATATCCACACTCTGCTGGATGGAATCTTTTATAGCCCTTATCCATCATGCATTTTTCAAATTTTCCATATAAACCTTTTTCATTTATATATAACAAATCCACGTCTTCATATTTGCTACCACATTTCACTGCATCCTTCCATCTTTGTTCAGAATTAGTTTTACCGACTGAATCTATTTTTTGAAATCGAGCTATTGAAGGGAATATATCGCCTTTATCTACACAACTTACCATTTGGGGAGAATAAAAACACCCATCTGAATAGTAACATCCTTGTAATAAAATAAGAGATATCACAAATATGTTCCTCACTTTACTGACCTCCAATTTTCATTAAAACTTCAAAGAAATCAGATGACATTAAATCCGTAGTAGCAAAAGGTGCTGATACAGGAATTGCAACTACGGTTGTCACTTGCGAAGTTACAGATTGTATTGGTGTTTTTTCTGAAGTATTTCCTAATTTGTCATACCATCCCCATATTTGCCCACCAAGCATATCATGCGTACCTGCAAAACTTTCTACGGCAAAATCAGATATATCACCTGGTTTATAGGTTAATAATGGCTTCCCACCCAAATACCATCCACCTTCAACAGATTGAAATCCTCCCGTTTCTCCGTATAAGCTTCCAGCTTTTTTATTCTGCATAGGATCTATTGCATCATAAATAGAATAATTATCTTTTCCTTTAAAAATAACTTCTCCATCCCTACTTTGTGAACAACTTCCCATACCACTATTACAAATTACATCTAGATCAATCCTAACACCTCCTAACTTAACGCCATCAAAATAACCGCTATCATAGCTATCATTTCTTAGAACTTGCCCTGTTTTTTCGTCTTTGATACCAGCAAATAGACGGGAATTTTTCAACGTTTCTTCACGCATTTTAGTTGCAGCAAGTTGTAGTGTGCCTTGCGTAATAGCAATCTCTGGACTACCTGCAATAATACCTACTGTAGTTTCTAATAAACGTTTTTGATACTGTAGCTTATAGATTTCATTATAGAGAGCTGTTTTTTCCTCTTCATTCTTAGCTTTTTTAACTTCTTCCCTTAATTCAGCTTGTTTTGGTAGTACATAAGCATCTATAACTGAAAATGCATTCTTCCTGAAATCCTGAGTTACTTTTACTTGGATATTCAGTTCTTTCAAAACTTTATCCTTATCAAATCTATTTTCTAGCTTACCTGAACGGTTTTCTGCATTTTCTGTTGTTATGTCAGTTTTGACCTGCTCTACTATTTTTTCTGCCGTTTTGCCTGTTTTTTCAAGCTGAATTTGTGAATCACGAATTTCAATATTAGAAGTATTGATACCACTTTGAGAAACACTTTGACTATTTCCACTTGTATGACCTAAGCCAAATCCTAATGAAGTTTGTAAAGAATCCCAACCTGTCGCTAAAACAGGATCACCTACGCCATTTGTATTTTGGATACCTTCAGCTTCATAAATTTTCTCGCCTTTTTCATTTTCAGCTTGTTTATGACTCTGTGCAATACCACTCTCTTTATTGCCCAATGGCGTATCAAAGTTCATCGCAATAGAACCACTCACACCTATACTGCTACCTTTATACTCCGCATGATTCTCTAAGTTCGTGGCGTTGAGTGTGCCTGTGCTAAAACGATTTTTATGGTTATCTTCTGCTTTGTCCGTTGAAGTCACTAAACCACCTTTTAGCGTTGTGTGATTTTGAACAATAAAAACAAGCGGTCAAATTCCGCTAAATTTTTGCAAATTGCAAAAAGTTATGAAATTTGACCGCTTTACTTTTGTCCCTCACCATAAATAACATCAAAAAGATATTTAGTTACATGAGAGATAATACTATTAGTAGCACCTCTGATTAAAAATCAATATCATTTGCAATGTATTCATATCCTTAATAACTTCTTTTATGAGCTATTGCTACTAAAAAAGCTAAAGCAAAACTGATAAAAGCTGTTGGAACAAAAATCAATTTTAATACAATAGGATTTAAGAGAATATCCCAGAAAAAGATTTGATCCCGTAGTAGAAAATACAAATTACCACCTACAAAGATGGAAACCACACCACAAATTATTAACAAACTATAAGTTTTAAAAAAAACATTGATAAAAACAATCATCTCTCTTCATCCTTTTTTAAATTATCATAGTTACCTTTCATATAATCTAGTGGTTTACTGAAAATATTCTCTGATAAATTTCCTATTCCTGTTGGAATTACACTATCTGGTTTATATTTAGTTATAGCCCCATTTAAACCAGCTGGTGCGGTGTTAAAGCCATTTTTATAAGGGTTTAAATAAGAATTAAATGTACCTTCCACTTTTTTCCCAGTACCATACCCAATACTAGCAATACTTAATTTAGAAATAGCTGATGCCAGTCCATCTCCAACATTTTGTTTCTCACTATATCCCTCAATAAATCCTGTTCCAACATTCCAAGCGACAAACTTCTTATAACCAAAATCTTTGGTAATACGAGCTTCCGCCATATCCCATAAAACTTGTTTAGGATTAACCTCTCCATCAATTAAATATTGAGAAGTTGCACTAGCATCACCATTGACACCAACGGTCACCTTAGTTGACGCAGAAGTAATCGTATTTATTCCTTTCACAACACCTTTAGCTCCCACACCACCTAATATATAGAATTCAGGATATACAGGCTCAAGCCCTAATTCTCGTCCAAAATAATTATAGTCCCATGCTGGCGCTCGACTCTGTCGAGTGTCCAAAGCTTACGCCAAAACAAGCGGTCAAATTCCAATAAAAATTTGCAAATTGCAAAAGACTTGAGGAATTTGACCTCTTATGGCTAAAATAAATCTTACCCTGTAATATGCGAGTAATATCCTTATTTTAAGAAAATATTTAGATACCTGAAAGCAGGTACTACCATCCCTAATTTACAAACTAACATTATCCATATTATTTGTAATACATTCACCTACTTAATAATTTCTTTTATGAGCCATTGCAGCTAAAAAAGCTAAGACAATACTGACAAAGAACATTGGTATAAATATTAACTTTAATTCTAAAGAAGAAAAAGGACTAAACGCTTCCCATCCTAAATACCTAAACCCCAAGTAAATTCTTATAAAGATAACTCCTATAGTCATAGTTAAAATAAGAATAATATAACAACGAAAAAATACTGATAAAAAAACTCTAATCATCTTTAGCCTCATAATAATTCTTATGATGTTCTATAACAGCTCCTGAGCTTCTACTTAATACATTATCTACAGCATTACCAACACCTGTAGGAATAGCATTTGTAGATTTATACTTTGTTATAGCACCATTTAATCCTACTGGTGTAGTTTCGAATCCTTGTCTATAAGGATTAAAATAAGGATTAATATAATTTTCTGTCGTCTTTCCGCCTAGATAACCAATACTAGAGGTAGTAGGCTTTATTACTGCATTATATGCACCATCTATTATACTTCCCTTTTCACTATATCCCTCAATAAATCCTGTCCCAACATTCCAAGCGACAAACTTCTTATAGCCAAAGTCTTTGGTAATACGAGCTTCCGCCATATCCCATAAAACTTGTTTAGGATTAACCTCTCCATCAACTAAATATTGGGTTCCTGCACTTATAGCACCATTGACACCAACGGTCATCTTAGTTGACGCAGAAGTAATCGTATTTATTCCTTTCACAACACCTTTAGCTCCCACACCACCTAATATATAGAATTCAGGATATACAGGCTCAAGCCCTAATTCTCGTCCAAAATAATTATAGCTACCTACGGATGAAATATTAGGATATTGTCTATAAGCTCCAAACTCATAAGCATTTCCATTTTCACTTCGTACATCAAGTGCTGCTGCATCAACTTGATTTCTGAAGTTTTCCCTTTCAGCTTGATTACTTGATAAAACTTCTCGATATTTTGGATTTGAAGATAATGACTCCAGCATATCAATAGTTTCACTACCTACCAATGCCTTACTTGGTTTCATTTCACTATCTTTTTTCGTCGTCCTCATCATCGTTGCTTGCCAAACTGAAGTTGCTTCAAAAGGAATATTTTCCCTTGCATAAGCTAAACCTTCTTTCGCAAGATTTGTTTGCTCACTACATGATGAGCTTCCTCCTAATTGGCAAGCTTGCTTTAATATTGAGCTATTCTGTTTATTTATTCCCGAGAATTTCTCTTTAGTTTGCTCAATACACTCTTTATCTCCATTACACAGCTGAATATCTCTTTCATAATTTTGCCAGTCAGCTTTAGATAGATAATTATTCTCCACCGCATTCTCTGCAATATTTTTCCCTAAATCTGCTGATTTCATTGTGGTGTAACTATTTCCACCCGTTGCCAATGAAGCACCACCTGAAATACTCGCCCCACCAATTGGCTTAATTGCGATACCGTTTCTTTTTGACTTTCGGTTACTCAACTCTGTCAGGTATCCAAAACTAACACAAAAACAAACGGTCAAATTTCACTAAAATTTTGCAAATTGCAAATTTTCTGAGAATTTGACCGTTTAAAAGCCCTTCCTTTCCCCCTCATTACAAAAGAGTGTTATTTATGTTTTTAAAGGATATTTGAGCTTCAATCTTCATATCGTCTATATACACAAATATGCTCCTTAAAATATAGTTCATTTGGATAATCTATACGAATTAATTTCTCATCAATATTGTACCTTTCATCAAAATCAGCTATTACTTCTGTCCCAACCTCATAAATTATTTCATTCCAATCATTGGTTGAACCATCAACTACAACGTATAAACTGATATTTTTATCTAAAATTTTTATATATACCCCCCTTATATCTTTTGTTATTCTCCCAATCAGGGCGTTTTGAATAGATATTCTAAGCCGTATAGTATCATTGACTATCATATTAATGCTCCTTAGGTCTTGCTGGAACTACATGATATCCATTCTTACTGTAATGGATAATCCCTATTGTTGTCGGAAGTCTTTTTTCTGTTATAGGATCAATATAGTCCCCTATAACCTTATTAAAATGAACTCTTTCTTTAGAACCTGGTAATCCAACATTAATTTTTCCAATCTGCCGTCCAGATCCTGCATATACTTTTCTGTTGCCCATTTGCTACAGCAACCTTATATTCATTTGTATGCATTAAATGTTTATTTTGTTTGGATATTTCAATTCCTAATTTAGAGAAATCTACCTTGTTTATCTCATATCCTGAAATATTTCCTACAACTGGCAACTTCTCATTCGAACTTACCCCTTTCGGCACCGATTGAGTCGCTTTATCAGCCTGTGTCGTTGATAATTTTGTCCCCGCAATACTTGCAATAACATGATTAGCTACATCAACTCTTCCTATCCAACTCGGATCAATCCCTGTCTTTTTATAGAACTCTGCATCGGCTTTTACTTTCGCATTTTTCAATACATCGTATCTATCTGAAAAACTTGCTACCTTGTCATATTCATCCGAATACATTTCCGAATAGCGGGTATAAGTCGGATAATTATATCCCGTTGGCGTATATTGCGAATTTGAATAACTAAATTTATCTCGCTCCAATTTTTGGCGCTCTACATGACATTCCATTGAAAGACGATTTCTTTCACATGCTGAAATTAAAGCAATATCACTTTGTCTATCCTTTTCATTAATTGCACCAAGTTCCGTGATTTCTTCTGAAGTAATAACGCCTCGATGTAATTTATCCTCTAAAATGCGTTTTCTTTCCGCCTCTTGAGCCGAGAGATAGTTATTCTCCAACGCACGTTTCGCCGTTTCCATGCCTTGAATAGTGGAGGCAGTGTTATTCCCCACCGCATTACCCGCTAACGCTCCCGATAATTGCCCTGCAACTTTTAGCAGGTCTCGTTCCTCTTGGGTCAGTTCATTCGCAGGTTTGTTGAACACTGTTTCTGAGAGCAACATCGCACTTGCTTCACCTGCTACACCTGCTAACACATTATTGCCTGAAATGCCTGCCTCAAGTGCTGAAAGTGCCGCATGGGCTAATAAGTTCACCGTTTTATTATCCGAAGTATATTCGTGAATCTTCGCATTCAACTCTGGCGAGAGTGCCGAAGTTGCGATTTCGCCTGCATTTCCACCCACTAAAATCGTCCCAAGCGTCATCACTGCCGCATCCACTTTACGCTTCGCCGAACCTCCGTCTTTCCAGCTTTCTTCCTTCACTTTGGCATCTTGATAAGCGCTCTCTTTTACAGATAATTCTGCTTTTGCTGGCGCTCGACTCTGTCGAGTGTCCAACGCTAACACAAAAACAAGCGGTCAAATTCCGCTAAGAATTTACAAATTGCAAAATTTTTGGGAATTTGACCGTTTGAACATAAAGTTATTTTTATAGGATATTCAACTAATTGAGATAAATATCTCATTATAAAATAAACTTATGTATTTATCTCTAAACATTCTACTTAGAAGAAAATATCCAATAAATGAACCCTACCAAAATACCAAATAACGATGAATATTTTAGGATAACAACAAAGTCTTTAATTACCTCATTAAAATTGAAAAATCTAATAAAATACTTAATAAATACATTAATAAAATCCCCACTAACTAATGAATAGTAAATTAACATAGCAAATGAATAGAACAATTGAACGATAACAGCCGAAACCAAGAACCATATTATTATCACTAAGGTTATAAATAATAAATCTAAAAGTTTTTTATTTCGTTTCATTCTTAATCTCCATTATTTTATTTTCCATATTTTGTTTCATAATTTCACCTGTAACGCCACTCGAAATTTCTCCAACAAATTTAGGTACAACATTCTCTTTTGGTGATTTAAATATAAATGGATAAACAGAATGTGGCTCCATATATGACATTCTCTCTACAGGATTTAATTTATTATTTACTAATTTTTCGAATGGATCTCCTATCTTCATGCCTACATAAGTTGAAGCTACTCCTAATAAAGCTCCACTAGCTGGATTCTTATTATCCCAATAGTTATTAATTGCACCATTAGCTGCACCTATCGCCAAAGTTCCTTTCCACTTTGTATATTGAGCAAAATATGTACTTGCTATATCTAATGCAACTTTTTTAGGTTCTATTCGCCCATCTGCTAGATATTGAGTTCCTGCACTTATCGTAGCAGCCGCACTAACTACAGCTTTGGTTGAACCAGAAGCCAATCCAACCACATTATTGATCATTACTGCTTGTAATCCCGTATTTAATGATTCTGATAATTTTCCATGAGTACTATCTCTATAATTTAGGGAAGCATTAACTTTATATTTTAAATCAGGGAAATACGGTGTAGCTTGCTTATTTGGGTCAGAATTAAATAACATCTTTTCTATTTCGGAATTACCATTAGATATTTCTAAAATCGTTTTAAATAACTCTTCTTTTCTAACCTCACTAACTGTTTCGGGAGATTCTTTTAACATTAATAAAGCTTCATTAGTTCTTGCATGTTTATCAAATAAGGATTGTGCTAACTCTGCCTCCTGCGGTAAGAGTGAACGTTGCTTACTCAATTTCTCTAATATATCCCACTCTCTTTGAGATAAAAAATTATTCTCCACCGCATTCTCTGCAATATTTTTCCCTAAATCCGCTGACTTTATTGCGGTGTAACTATTTCCACCCATTGCCAATGAAGCACCACCTGAAATACTCGCCCCCACCAATTGGCTTAATTGCGATACCGTTTCTTTTTGGCTTTCGGTTAAGCTACTTGGGTCTTTTGCGCCATAAAGATGTTCTGCTATAACCGCTGCGCTGACTTCTCCTGCCATCGCTGACATCGCACCTACACCTGCATTGCCTCCTTGTAAGCCCATTTCTACAGCGCCTAATACGCCGTGTGCTATCAGGTTAGCGGTAGAATTCGGTGCAGTATTTTCTTTAATCGCTTGGTTTAAATACGGTGAAGCCACTCCCGCAACCACACCTGCTGTCGGACTTCCGCCTAAAAATAAACCCGACGCATTCATTGCCGCATCGGTCGCTTGGCGATATTTTCCGCCCATTTCCCAATTTCTCGCTTGTTCTCGGGCTACCGTGGCTTCTTCTATTTTTCCTGCTTTTTCAAGTCGCTCTGCAGCCTTCTCATACTCTTGGGCTTTATTCGATACATAGCTATTTACCTGTGGTAAGGTGATTTCTTGGAAATCCTTGAGAGCTTTAACCTGATAATCCAGCTCTTTTTGAATTTTATCCTTATCAAAGCGATTCACTAATACACCCGAGTCTTTCTTATATGTGTCCGTAGTCACTTCCGTTTTAACTTGAGCTATCACTTCATCAAGCGTTTTACCCATTTTATCTAGTTGCGCTTGCATATCACGGATGTTAAGGTTGGCCGTATTAATACCTGATTTGGTTTGGCTATGTTGGCTATCGCTCTCGCTACCATAACCAAGGCTTGACCCAGCACTTAACGAAGCTAACCCCTCTGCTAATTTAGCCCTATTTGCAGTACCTCCTGTTTGGGCCTCTGTCGTCTCATGACCATTTGAGTCAACATAAATTTTCTCGCCTTTTTCATTTTCAGCTTGTTTGTGACTCTGTGCAATACCACTCTCTTTATTGCCCAATGGCGTATCAAAGTTCATCGCAATAGAACCACTCACACCTATACTGCTACCTTTATACTCCGCATGATTCTCTAAGTTCGTGGCGTTGAGTGTGCCTGTGCTAAAACGATTTTTATGGTTATCTTCTGCTTTGTCCGTTGAAGTCACTAAACCACCCGTCAGCTCGGTGTGATTTTGAATGTTTACATCATAACCATCATCACCCGCCAATATTCCTGCTTGGGTTTTAACACTCGCATAATCCGAATTGATTTTCGATTTACCGTAACTGCCACCCACTGATACACCGTAACCTACCATTACTTGTCCACTTACACTTTCCTGCTTACCTTTATATTTAGCCGTATCCTGCAAACTTTCAATATTCAGATTTTCTGCGGTTACTTCCACTCGTTTGCCTTTTACTTGTGAGCCGATAATATGCGTATCCTGACCGCTTTCAATCACAGTTTTACTGCCTTGACTGCCCACTTGGCTGGCTACCCAAGCTTGACTCTCGCCATTCCCATAACCTTTCGCCACGTTACCACCAGCAGTAACGCCCGCTGCAATGCCGTTACCAAATTGAACCGCTACGCCAACATTAAATCCGCTTGATTTATTTTTACTGCGTTCTAAGTGATTTTCGTCTATCGCTTTAATATTGACCTTGCCGTCCGCTGTTAAATGCGTATCCGCTTGTCCTGCAACATCCGAACCCACAATCGTAATATGTGATTGTTCACCTTTACCCGTAGTACGAATATTGACTTTACCTCCTGCATTTACTTGGCTTTTCTCTACCGTATTACCTTTGCTATGTTGAGTTTGTTCGGATTTCTGTTGTCCGTAAGTGATACTAACACCCACTGCACCACCTGTTGCAGAGCCTTCTGAAGCCGCTTTCGCAATACCTTGCACTTGCTCCGCTGTTCGCATTGCCTCAAAACCTGCATTCACTGCACTAAGTGCATTGATTCGGTCATTTTTACTGCTGCCTAATGCTTTTGCAGATTTCAGCGTAGAATCGACCGCTTGTACCGCTGAAGCCACCGCACCAGTTAAAGCAATCGTTACCCCCTTTTGCTCCATGCTATATTTGTAGTGACTTTCATAATCTGAACGAGCAGCGCTGATTTCGGCACTTTGAGCCGAAATATCAATATCGCCTTTACCTGAAGTCACAACACTACCCGTTTGTTGGTAATGGTTGCCTGCCTGAATTATTGTATTCCCCGTTAAACTCCCCACTTGGCTACGTGCCGCGCTCTCTTTCGTTCTATCTTGTTCAAGACGTTCTTGTTTCATCCCAATTGAAAAACCAATACCACCAGAGCCCATTAACCCTGATTTTTTATGTTCCGTTTTTTCATCTCGGAAATAGGTGTTGGTGTCCGACAAAATCGCAATATCTTTATTGGCGACCATCACCAATTCATTCTCCGCCGCCGCATTTGAGCCTAACATCGTGATATTGCCTTGCTCCGCTAAAACATGCACATTTTTACCTTCAATGTTACTCGATTGCGCTTCAGTGATATGATGTGCATAACGGTATTTGCCTGTCGTTTTACTCAATAAACCTCTTGAAGTAGATTTCCTTGCCAAACCTAACTGTTCTTCTGCGCTACCTGCTTCTACTTGAATATCTCCTTTCTTCGAAACCAACGTAACATTACCATTTAGGCTATTGACTTCCGCTTGTCTCAATTTCATCTCTTCGGTGCTTATCAGCGTAACGCCTTCTTTACCTTGAAATTGACTGCCTACCTCAGAAGATTGGTCTAAGCGATAGTAGTTGTCTGCATCACCATTATAATGCTCCTTATTCTTCACCTTTTCCGTGCTAATAATAAGGTGGTTTGCTTGCGCTGTTGCCGTACCATTACTTGCTATATCGGCAGCTTTAATACTCATTTCTCCATCACTGTACAATGATAATATCCCGCCTTCGCCCGTGACTTTTACACTCGCTACTTTATCTAATCCTATCTGTTCAAAATGGTCGTTTTTTGCTTCAGAGAGTGTGCTAGCTATCGTCAATTCCTTACCCGATGAAAGGTATAATGCTTTCGCTGCTTCTATTCTGCCACCTAGGTTGACCAAACGTTGGATGGTTGAGAGATCTACGCTATTCCCCAAAATAACGCCTTGATTTTCTAGCTGATTCGAATGAATACGAGTTAAATCACGCCCTGCGATTACCCCTGAATTTTGCACCTCATTGACATGACCTACAATTTGATTCGCTGAAATTACCGCACCGTGAGAAGTAATATCACTATTACGTGCAACTAAATAAACTTGCGGAGTGAGTACAGTCAGTTTTTGACCGTTGGCTAATGTAACCGTTTTATTCACAAACCAAACCATATCCGTGGTGAGCTCAGCCATTTGCTGAGCACTTAGCCCAACTCCCATCGTCAAATTAAATTGTTTCGCATACTTCACTCCGCTATCCATCAGTGCTTTATATTGTTCAATATCATTGCGATAGCCTTCTAAATAACGGCGACCTGTTAGCTGATTAATTTGTTCATTAATGAGTCTCTGTTCATAAAAGCCATCCCCTAAACGCTTATGTACATTATCGTGGTTATAGCGTAATTGCGTTAGCATATAATCACTACTTAGCCATTGAGTGCGATCCGTAAATTTTGCATCCGTTTCCACAAGGTAACCATTCGGTGCTTCTGGATTAATCTGATAAAGACTTGCTTGTGGCAAACTAATCTCTGCTAATTCAGTTTTAATGACTGGCAGGGCAATATCTACTTTATTTTTAAGCTCTGTTTGAGCGCCTTGCGTATTTAATCCAGCAATAACCTGCTCTGATTGAGTTATTTCATTATCCATCATCGGCATTTGAGTCATTGCGCTCACATTATCTAATGTAATCGCTTTAGCATTTGCTTTTTCTGCTACCGTTGAATCAGATGATATAGGGTGACCAATCGTGTTATCTACTTCATTAAAAGACGAATGTATCGCATAGGTTGGTTTAATATAATCCGATATTTTGGCATGGCGATGTCCATTACGTCCATGACGACGATAATGTTGTAAAAAGAGTGCTTCGCCTTTTTCATCAATATTAATGATCTTCTCAATATCTTCATTTCTAAGTGTTATGCCATTTGCACTTAACGATTCATTGTTATCATTACGCTCGAAATGTTGATCACCTAAAAATAGCTTACCGCCAATCGACATTTGGCTATATTTATTGTGTAAATCTTCACCATCAAGATATAAATCACCACCAATATTCAAACGGGCTTTATCTTGCTTTGCGATATAAGGCGTATGGGTCGTACGTTTATAGCGCCAGACATAAAATTGTTTTTCTGACAGCGTTGGTTTACTCGTATCATAAAATCTAAACCAAGCCGTTCTACCGCTCCAACCATAATAGCCATCAACACCCACTCTGTAACGTTCTGTAGGCTTAGATTCTAAGGCAATTTCTTCAACATCTTCTGTTGTTGAATGAATCCCTAATTGCAAATACATATCGTGATTAAGCAATTTAGAAGTGGTAATACGCCCATCACCTAAACTTTCTATGGTCGCACTGCCATTATCAACTAATGTTGCTTTGCCTGTTGCATAATGATCAGCATTCAAGGCTCCACCAACAAATAATTGGTCTAAACTTAAAATAAGTGAATGATCACGGTTAATCAGCTTTTCTACACCAAAATCAAGTCTGCTTCTTGCGGCAATGGTTGCGGCTTTGGTTTCACCATCAATTGTTTCTGATAAATTTTCTACAGTACTCGCATCGAAAGCTAAATGATTACCATAGATTCGTCCTGTGCCAATATTGGTTACTTTTGTACTATTAATGAGCGTTTTATCGCCATCAATTAACCCTCGATTGGTTAAATGGTTGGCATTTACAAGGGTTTCGCTTGCAGAAAGCACTGCATTCATATTATTAATAATATGATTTGCTGATACCGTCATTTTATTCGCAACAACTTGCTCAACATTGTTTGTTAAATCTCCCGCTGTTTTAAAGACGAGATTATTTGCTTCCACTGCGTTATTGAGCGTAAAACTATCTTTTAAGCTAACTACTAGCTGATCTTGCGATCTTATCGTCCCTTCTGATTCCAAGCCTTTTGCATTCAACTCAACTAAATTATTTGCCTGAATTAACCCCTTCTCATTATTCAGCATTAAATGATCATGATGTTGTACTTGAAGCGTATTCAGTGCGAGCAATTCGCCTTGATTATTATCTACACGCCCATCTGCATTAATAGAGAGATTATTTGAGCTATAAATGCCCCCTTGCTGATTATTCAACGTGGTAGTGTTAAGCACAATATGCTGACCTTGAATACCTTGTGTTGGCTGAGCGTCTTTCGCTTTAGTCCCTTGATTGTCTAACTGAGGAGCCTCTAACGTAAGCGATTTTGCATAAATTAATGAACCTTCTTCAGACGTTGCCTTATTATTGATGGATTGCGAAATAATATGTGCAACTTCTTTAGCAATAATACTACCTGCTTGATTATCCAGCGCTTGCGTAGAGATCGCTAACGCTTTATTTGATTGGAGTAAACCCTGCTGGTTATTTATTTCATGAGAAGCAATTTGTAACTGATTATTGGCAAAAATCGAGCCATTTTGGTTATCTAGCTTTTGTGTTGTCTCAACCATCAGCTGATTTGCTGAAGTGATATTACCCTGTTGATTTTCTAAATGGTGGGCATTTAGCGTAAGTTTATCTGTCGCCCTGATATGTCCTTGCTTATTATCAACTAAGCCACTCCCAATCGTGAATGCTTGAGCCGCTACTGCTGTTCCATTCACATTAATAAATTGATGATTCTTCGTATCAACGGTCAGAGAGCCCTGTTGGCTACCCAGAGTACCATTTGTGTTATTTAGGTGATTGCCTGTTTGTATATTGCCATTTCGTTTAGCAATAATATGGCTGTCTTGATTATTTAATTTATCCGTTGTTTCGATATGTAAATTGTCCGCCAAAATTAAGCTTTGATCAGTTGAGTTCAACGTATTTGCGACTAAATGTAGCTTTTGCGCTTCAATATGCCCATTGTCTTGAGCTAAATCACGGCTAAGATTGATTTCTGCTTGCTTTGTGGCTTTGATGTTACCTCGATCATTTGTGAGCGATTGGCTATTTAATACTAAGTTTTGTTGAGTATAAATTTGCCCTTGTTGATTAGCTAAATGTTGCTTTTGAGTATCTAACATAAGATCGCCTAACTCGCTATATAACGTGCCATTCGCATTATCAATGCCGTAAGCGGTCACGTTTAGCTGATTTTTGGCAGAAATTGTCCCTTGCCGGTTATTCAATAAAGTTGATAGAGTTAAGTCAATACCGCCATTTTGGCTGGCGATAATACCTTGTTGGTTATTGAGTTTTTGGCTTTCAATCGTTTGGCTGTGATTGCTGATAATACGCCCTGCTTCATTATTAAATTCGTCGGTTTTAATCGCAATTTCAGCATGAGAAACCAAACGCCCTTTACTGTTATCTAGCTGTTTTGCTTCTACATTTAGCTGACCTTTGGTGCTGATTGCGCCCGCTTGGTTATTAATGGTTTGCGCTTTGAGCTGTAACCTTTGATCGCCTGTTTGTTCCCATACTGCATGGGTGGTATTTAAGTGATTTTGTTCAGTTTCGATCTGCTTAGCAGTGATATGGCTTCCTTCCATAGCTAAGGTTTTAGGCGTGCTGAAACGCAGTGCTTCTTTTACACTGACTTTCGCCTGATTCGCTTGGATATCACCGTTTTTCGCTTTGATATCGATGTTATTCGCACTGGTTTGGCTCTTATCAAGATTCACATTTTGGGCATGGATACGCAAAGTCCCACTTGCAATATTTTTGCCGTTTAACACCGCTTGTTGCTGGCTAGTGACTTGAATATCGCTGCCATTATCCGCTTGTGTAGCTAGCGTGCGGCGTTCACTTTGTTCACGCTTTTCAAGCTTGACACCTGCAGCAAGTAATGAAGATTCGCTTGCTTCCACTTGTTTTGCCTCTAAGCTGATTTTGCCTCTTGCCACGGTTTCGCCCGTTTGGCTAATCGCTTTTCCTGCACGTTTTTGGATATTGCCTTGGCGCGCAACAATCGAACCATCTTGTTTAATATCCGCTTGAGTTTGTAAGTAAATATCGCCCTGTTTGGTTTCAATTTTGCCTTGGTTATCAATCCCTTGTTTTGCATTGAGACGGGCTTGATTTGCGCCGTTGATAATCCCTTGGTTTACAATGCGCCCTTGAGAATCAATCATCACGTTCTCACTGCTTGCGCCAATATGCCCTGCATTGCGTACGCCCAAGCCGTGTTCAGTACCGATAAGATGCACTTTGCCTGCATACATTCCGCCTAATTCGCTCACATCCACCGCATAGTTAACCACCGCAGAGTTAAGCGGTTCGTTTTCTGCTGTATTTTGCGTTTGCTGAGCCACGTTGAGAATTTGTAATCCATCGTCTGAATCGCTTGCGCTACGGGCTTTCACCGTATTTTTACCTGTGACGGCGGTTAGTTTTTTCTTGCTCCACACCCCTGCGTTGATTTCCGTTTCTTTGGCGATAATATCGGTGTAGTCCACGCGGCTGTTATCTAGCCCTTTGCCTGAGACTTTTACTTTGCCTTTTTCCACCACAAAGCTTTCTAAATTGCCCTGCTGAATCTGTGGTTTACCCGTAGTCAAGGTGACGCGATCTGAATTAATGATGCCGCAGCCTTCACAATGTAAGCCACTTGGGTTAGCAATAATGACATCCGCTTTTTTACCTGCGACTTCCACATAACCTTTTAATACGCTTGGGTCGTGTGAAGTGACTTCATTTAAAATCACTTTCGCTTCACCACGTGCTAAATAAGGGTTGCCTTGAATCATCCCTGCTTGTTGCGTTTGAGTTTGGGTACGGCTGTTATTTAAAATCGCCCCTTGGGTATCTACATCAAATTGACGGTATTTATTGTGTGAAAGCCCTTTGTCATTTGGAGTTTGGATATTGACTTGCGGTAAACCATTTGCAGTTTTAAGGATAATCGGCTGTTCGTGTTTCGGCGCACTTTTATCCGCTTGGATAATAAGCTCCGCTAAGGCGGATTCTGAGAAGCTCACAAAGCCTAATGCGCAAAATAAGCTAAAGGTAAGCGGTCGAATTGGGTAAATCTTTTGCCAAACATCACCGCTTGTGGCGCAGGTTTCACTGCCTTTACCCGCAGATTTGGCGAGTTCAGAGACCACCACAAGGCGTTGTAAGGTTTTACTAAAAATGATACGGAACGATTTTTTATTCATACTGTTATTCCTTTAAATGCTTTTAATTATCAAGCTGGACTAAAAGCTATAGCCGAGATTAAAGCCAGTGACATGTTTTGAGGTGCGAAATCCTTCAGGGTGGCGCATTGGTCTGCCGACAAAATAGTCATAATAAAACCCTTTCCAACTGCCTCGTAAGCCAATCACCGCACCCATTAAGTGATGCCCTAAACGGGTGTTGCCATCTAACCCTGACACACGACCGCCATCCAATCCCCAATAAAGCCAGTGACCACGCTTGGCGACATTCCAACTGATTTCATTGCGCCAATACCAGCCTCGCTCACCTGAAAGGGATAATTCACCGTCAAAGCCTCGCACACTATAGCGCCCACCGATACTGAGGCGGTCTTGTGCAATTAACGGTGTTTTATTCCATTGCGCATGAAAGCTTGAATGGAATTGCCAAGCGTGTCCTTCCAAAACAAATGGTTTTTTATAATCAATTGAGGCGGTAATAATTTTTGGGCGAGAAGAGCCTTCGTTAAACGCTTCTTCTGGCGCTCTAATTGCCCCTCGTGCCCCTGTCCCCCGCTTGAAATTCGCTTCTAGCGCAAGCGTGGCATCTGCCAAATATTCTTTATGCGCAATGCCTGCTTCCCAGCCTGCCATACGGCGACGTTGTACTTCAACTTCGGCGTTATCCACAAAGTTTTTTGAATGTCGAGACCCAAAACCCCCCGACAGAGTGGTCTTACGTACGGCATCTCGATATAACACACGTGAAAGGCTGAATTTGTCTGTTTCACTTTCACCTGAGTAGAGGTAATTTTCAAAAGCACCAAAGACTTGTTGGTGATAGCGATGCGTGGTGTGACTGGCACTCAATTGCCAATAACCAAAAGGAATGGAGTAATAGAACGATAAATTGCGACTGGCGCGTGCGCCTTTATCATCGGAATGGCGTTTAATACTATGGGTAAAACTGGTGTAGAACAAATCGTTGGCTGAAAAAATATTGTCCCAAGATAAGGTTGCAGAAGCTTGCCATTTGCCCGTGGACGTTGAACCTGAATCTTCTAAGCCCACATTTAAGCGAAACGGCAACGCTTGTGCATAACGGATGCTTAAATCACTTTCGCCCACCTGACTGCCTTCACCGTCGCTCGGTAAAATTTCAATATTGGCTTCCGCAGTTGGTACACGTTTTAAATTTTCTAAGGATTGCTCAATATCTCGAATATTTAAAATATCGCCCTTTTTAAAAGTCAATGCGGTTAACGCATGTAATGGCGTAAAGCGAGGCACAATACCACTATCCGCAACCAAAGTATTACGTACTTTACCAGCTATCACCGTGAGGACTAATTTACCTGAACGCAAATCTTGTTCTTCCGCCACCACTCTGGTAGTGACATAACCTTTTTCAATAATATTATTTTGAATTTGTTTCATTAATATTCCCAAACCTTCCCCACCTAAACAGTGTGGCAAAGTCAGTTTTAAATCTGAAACAGCATGATTAAATGCCCATTGAAATTGGCTGGTCGAATGTGATTTATGGACGGAATAATCAATTAAATTAATTTGGTGAATAGGATAACAAGGCGATTCATCAATCGGCAGCGCTAAATGCTTTTCTTGGCGAGTATCCATTCGAATATCCGCTTGTGGTTTAAATTGGCTTTCTCGTTGATTTTCTTGTTGTTTTTGGCGTTGTTGCTCATTGGCATCCAGTTGATTTAATACAGGATCAATATTAGAGGTTGGAGCAGCAAAACTAAAAATAGGTAGGCTAAAAAGAGAGGTATAAATAAAAGATTTAAATTTTAATGACATACATAACTCAATAAAAAACAAATGACAACAAGTCCGACAAGTTTATGTTGTTTAATATAGAGCGTAAAGTATATTTACATTGCGTATTTGGTTTTATTTATTGGTATGATTTTAATCGAAAAATGATCTGCCCTCACATTGGATGTTTAGGTTTTGGGGTGCAGATCAATAAGCGGTCACTTTTTTGCAAAATTTTGCCTAAAACTGACCGCTTGCCTCAGGCTAGATAGCGTAATCATCTTTAAGTAAGTGTTTGTATGCAAAGAGGTAAGATGCCGCTACGAATGCAGCTCCGCCTGTTACGTTACCTAAAAATACAGGAATCATATTTAAGAAGAACTGTCCCCAAGTAACGTCTGCACCCACCCAGATACCTGCTGGAATAATAAACATATTCGCTACAAAATGCTGTAAGCCAATCAGTACGAATGTCATCACAGGGAACCACATCGCTAAGATTCGTCCAGAAGTATGCTTCGCACCGAAGTAGAACCAAATACCCATACAAACCATCCAGTTACAGGCAATCGCTGAAATAAAAGCACGCCCAAAGTCCATTTCCACTTTTGCTTGTGCAATCGCAATGGTTTTCGCCGCCGAATTCCCTTCTGCTAAGCCGACATAATGCCCTAAGAAAAATGCCATCGTCACCGCTCCAACTAAGTTACCTAGGCTTACAATCACCCAGTTACGAGCTAATTTCGACAAACTCACCTTTTTACTAAATTTGCCCAATGCCATTAGCATCATATTGCCTGTTGCTAGCTCGCCACCACCAATCAAAATACAAATTAAACAAATCGGGAATACCGCAGCGCCTAATAAATTCGCTAGCCCTCCCCATTCAGGTGGAATACCGCTCACTACTTTTAAATAAGCAATATAACCAAAGCTCACATAGCCACCGCCCAAAAAACTTAAAATGGCGAGCATTTTTAAGCTACTTTGCGATTTAGCAAAACTTTTATCAATAACGTCTTGTAGGATTTCGTGTGGATAAAGATCTCTGTTGTGCATAATGTAAAATAAATGTTAATTAAAAGATGAGAAGAATTTAACAGAGAGTATTTTCTTGCAAAAAGAATAATCAGTTATATCTCACGCTCTTTCGTTATATATTAGACCCTATCTCAGTTTATCCTGATTTTCGGCGAAATCACTGCCAATTTGTGAGCTAGCTCGCAAAACAAGCGGTCAAATTTGGCAAAAATTTTGTAAATTTACTATCTAAGGTTATACTCCGAGACGATATACACTTTTAGAAACAGGAGCATCTTATGCGTATTGATACCTCAGCACTTTGTGATATTTATTCAGATCAAGTTGATGTGGTGGAACCCATTTTTTCAAGTTTTGGTGGTGCCTCATCTTTCTATGGCAAAATCACTACAGTAAAATGCTTTGAAAACAACGGATTAATTGCCGAAGTGTTGGAGGAAGAAGGCAACGGGCGAGTGCTTCTTATTGATGGCGGTGGCGCAGTTCGCCGAGCGCTGATTGATGCGGAATTAGCGCAATTAGCGGTAGATAACGGCTGGGAAGGTATTATTGTATACGGCGCAGTTCGCCAACTTGATGTGCTTGAAACCTTAGATATCGGTATTCATGCTCTTGCACCAATCCCTGTAGGCGCTGATGATGCAGATATTGGCGAAGTGGACACGCCTGTTAATTTTGGTGGTGTAACGTTCTTCCCTGAAGACTATGTGTACGCTGATCTTACAGGTATTATTCTTTCACCAGACTTATTAGATTTAGCCGAATTAGAAGAATAATTTAGATGAGTACAAACAAACCGACCAATAGGTCGGTTTTTTATTGCTACATCTTTAAGTAAAACGCTTGCGTTAATTGCTTAAAAGTAGCGGTATATTGGCTATCTTGCGTGTAAATTACTAATTCTGTTTGGATAACTGGTTGATTTTGTTTGGAAAAACTTACAATAGCACGTTTTGGAGCCTGCCCTTGTTTAGTGATGATTTTGCAAATTTTTGTGCAAAACAGACCGCTTGTCCGACTCTGTTCAATTAAATTTTCTGCTGCATCAAAGGGTAAAATAAAACTCATTTCACCTTTTTCCGCTAGCCATTTTTTGGCTTGTACTAACCACGCTAAATGGCTTTGAACCACAGCACGTGCAAGATCTCTCTCGTGAGAACGAGAGGCTAATCCATTCGCAAAATAAGGTGGGTTTGACACAATCAAATCAAATTGTTGCTGAAATTCATAATTCAACACATCACCACAATAAACCTGCAAGCGGTCAGAAAATGCAGAATTTTTACAATTTTTGACCGCTTGTTGGTAAGCATTAGGCTCTAATTCAAGTGCGCTAATGCGAGCTGATTTAGCTCGTTGTGCAAGCATTACTGCCACCAAGCCTGTGCCAGTGCCAAGATCGAGAATCGTTTTTGCATTTTGTACATCAGCAATCGCTCCCAATAAAATGCCGTCTGTATTTACCTTCATCGCACATTTATCGTGCGCAATAAAAAATTGCTTAAATTGAAAACCCGTTGATTTACTCATGTCACCTCCATTGATAATAAGCTATAATCTCATTGTTTATTTGCTTCGACAAGTAAGCAATAAATCGAATAACTTTTGAATTTTTATTCATTATTAATGCCAAATGCTTGGGCTAATTCGAAGCTGTTGATATCTTTGTATTCTTTGAACGGAAAACAATTTTTCTTTAAGATTCCGCTTGAGCTAACGGGATTCAACAACGCTAACTATAAAAAACAAATCAGTAAGGAATGAAGATGAAATTAGTGAAAAAACTTGGTTTTTCCGCCTTTGTATTGGCAGGTATTGTCGCTTGTGTAAACACCCACCAAATGAATTCACAGGCGGAACAAGGTTATATAAAAATGAAGCAACAAAATGTACGCGCCATTGATACCACTTCTGCAACTGCCAAACGTATCCAAACCGTATTTAATCGCATGAAGCCTTATGCTGAACAAGCAAATACCACAGGTGTGCCATTTAATTGGGAAATTACTGTGTTCCGCTCAAAAGAACTAAACGCTTGGGCAATGGCAGGCGGTAAAATGGGCTTTTATACGGGCTTAGTTGAACGTTTGAACATGACCGATGACGAAATTGCAACAGTAATGGGGCATGAAATGGCACACGCTTTGCAAGAGCATAGTAAATCGGCTTATAACTTTGAAATGACAACGGGTATTTTAGGTGCGGTTGCCGATGCTGCAGCCTCTGTGGCATTAGGCACAGATACGGGTGGCTTATTAAGCACAGGGACAGATTTAATTGCAAATAAACCCTTCTCTCGTAACCAAGAAACTGAAGCGGATGAAATTGGGTTAATGTTAATGGCTCGTGCAGGTTATAACCCTTCTGCTGCACCAAATGTGTGGGTAAAAATGAGCAAAGCAGCTGGCAATTCAGGTAACTCGATCTTCTCAACTCACCCATCAAACGCAGATCGCCAAGCCAATCTTGAACGCTTACTACCTGAGGCGATGAAAGTGTATCAAACAAGCAAAAAATAATTTGTCATTCAATTAATCACCTAAAAGCAGATCATTAATTACGATCTGCTTTTTATTTTGTATAAAAAACAATCATCAAACATATCCTCTTTTTCGACATTGTGCATAAATATATAAGCTATTGTTTTTAATATAAAATTTTCACCTCTTAATTGGATAACTAAAGTTATTCACGATCATTATTCTAATCTATCACAATTTTATCCACAGATGATGGGGATAAATAGATCTCCAGTGTGAATAAAAAATGCTAATCTCGTCTTAATCTGGAAAGTTATCCATATACTTGCTGAATTATTCTCTAAAACAGCCGATCTTTTTACTCAAAAGGATCGGTGTTAGATCGAAAATGTGATCCAACTCTCCTTCAAATAAAAACAAATACTTAACTGAGTTATTCAATAAGCATACTCATTTGTTTGACAACTTATCCACAGACTTATCTACAAAATTGGCTTTAGTGGTTGTTCAAAGCGCTAAAGTGTGAAACAATCTCACCTATTTTCTCTTTACGTAAAATAATAAGGTGGCTCAGTGATCGATTTCGATGGCTACCGCCCAAATGTTGGTATCGTCATTTGCAATACAGCAGGACAAGTTCTGTGGGCAAAACGGTTTGGACAAAACTCTTGGCAGTTTCCACAAGGTGGAATTAATGAGGGTGAAAACATTGAAGCAGCAATGTACCGTGAGCTCTACGAAGAAGTCGGCTTAACTAAAAAAGATGTGCGATTATTATGGGCGTCTAAATATTGGCTGAAATATAAATTACCAAAACGCTTAGTGCGTAGCGATGGTTCTCTGCCAGTCTGTATCGGGCAAAAGCAACGTTGGTTTTTGCTACAACTTGTCAGTGATGAAAACACGATTGATTTAAAAGCAACCAAAAATCCTGAATTTGATGGCTGGCGTTGGGTAAGCTTTTGGTACCCTGTACGTCAAGTCGTATCATTTAAACGTGATGTATATCGCAAAGTCATGAAAGAATTTGCAGCGGTGTTATTAAATGAATCAAAAAAATTAGAAACAACGGAAAAACTTCGAGTAGAACGTACAGGAAAACGTGATTTTCAAAAGCGTGACTACCAAAAACGTGAATTTCGCAAACCTACTCGTGGCTGGAATCATCAACATCAGAAAGGAAAATCGTAATGATTGAAGTATTTTTAAGTTGCCTCGTATTAGGAACTGTTGTTGGCTTTTTAGCGGGGTTATTTGGTATCGGTGGCGGTTTGATTATCGTACCAAGTTTGGTCTATTTATTGCCAATGGCTGGCATTAGCCCTGAAAATCTAATGTCTGTGGCATTAGGCACTTCATTTTCCACCATTGTGGTCACTGCTTTTTCATCGGCACAACGCCATCACAAATTAGGTAATGTAGATTGGGATATTAGTAAAGTATTTATTCCTTCTATTATGATTTCCGTTTTTTTAGCGGGCTTAGTGATCAGTGGCTTGGATGCCAAATTAATGTCGAAATTATTTGCTGTAATGGTAGTCTATCTCGCTGCCCGTATGATTTTCTCGTTGCAAAAAGAACAGAAAATTAAACCGCTTACGACCCAATCAACCATTGTTGCAGGCGGTGTCATTGGTGCATTATCAAGTGTTGCAGGCATCGGCGGTGGTGCATTTATTGTGCCATTCCTCAATAGCCGAGGCTTAGAAATGAAACGTGCAATCGGCACCTCTTCATTCTGCGGCGCATTTTTAGGTTTATCTGGTACTTTCAGCTTTATTGCAAGCGGTTGGAATTTAGAAAATATGCCTGATTATTCATTAGGTTATGTTTATTTGCCAGCTTTATTAGGCATTACCTTAACCTCTTATTTCACTTCTAAATTAGGTGCCAATGCAGCAAACGTTTTGCCTGTTGCGATCCTAAAAAAAGCCTTTGCAGTGATGCTGGTTGTTATCGCAATTAATATGTTTTTAAAATAATTTCGATGTTCTCCCCTCTATCTTTGAGGGGAATTTTTTTAAAGGAATCATATGAACGAACAATTTATTCAGTTTCCACAAATTGATCCGATTATTTTTAGTGTTGGCCCTATCGCACTGCGCTGGTATGGACTAATGTACTTAATTGGCTTTGGTTTCGCTTATTGGCTAGGTATGCGACGAGCAAAAAACTCAAATGGTGTTTGGAGTACCGAACAAGTTGATCAGCTAATCTATACCTGTTTCTGGGGGGTTGTATTAGGCGGGCGTATCGGCGATGTGTTCTTCTATAATTTTGACCGCTTCTTGCAAGATCCCGTATTTTTATTCCGCATTTGGGAAGGAGGTATGTCTTTCCATGGTGGTTTAATCGGTGTGATTGTTGCGATGATTTGGATTTCGTTCCGTCAAAAACGTAGCTTCTGGCACACGGCGGATTTTATTGCGCCATTGATTCCATTTGGATTAGGAATGGGACGCATCGGAAATTTTATCAACGATGAACTTTGGGGGCGTGTAACCGACGTGCCTTGGGCAGTATTATTCCCAAGCGGTGGCTATTTACCTCGTCATCCTTCACAGCTCTATGAATTTTTCTTAGAAGGCGTAGTGTTATTCTTTATCCTGAATTGGTTTATCAGAAAGCCTCGCCCTGCAGGCTCAGTAGCGGGCTTATTCCTCATCGGTTACGGCGTATTCCGTTTCTTAGTGGAATATGTGCGTGATATTGATCCAAATGTAAATACAGTAGATGATTTGATCACTCGAGGTCAATTACTTTCAATGCCAATGATTATCGGTGGGCTACTGATTATACTTTGGGCATATCGCCGTAAAAAGGCATAATGGCAAGCGGTTGAATTTTGGTAAATTTTTGCTGAAATTCAACCGCTTTTTTATTGCTTCAATTTTGCGTTCAAGATCGAACAAAGATAAATTAACAGTTGAATAGATAGGTGGAATTTATTTCAGCAACTCGTGGAAAAAGCGTCGTTTGAATCTTGGGGCAAAATATGTGATGATATTGCCAAAGTCGCATTATTGGCATTGCCTGTAATTCTATATAGTAAAACGGATTAGATTTTCGCTTAATAAATAGCGCATTATTACTATTGGCGACTTATCTATTTTTATTAGGCGGTAGAATTTGCCGTAAAAAATCATTTAAGGAGAAAGAGTTATGAATTTGACTATTGCCTTAGCAGTGTTTACCTTAATTGCCTTAGCTTGTGTAATTTGGCTAAATTATGCCGCAAAACACTCATAAGAATTAGAAAAAGCCGTAACTATCAACGTTACGGTTTTTTATTGGCTAAATTTAAACTGAAATGAAGAAAACGAGGAATCATTATGGCATCAAAATATAAAGTGATTGGCTTTGACCTTGATGGTACTTTGGTCAATACCCTACCTGATTTAACTTTGGTAGTGAATTCAATGTTTGCCGAACACGGGCTACCAACCACTACTCAAGAAAAAGTGCTAACTTGGATTGGCAAAGGCGCTGATATTTTCTTTCAAAATGCGATTGCTTATACAGGCAAAATATTCGATGCACAAAAATTAGTTCAATTGCGTAGCAGTTTTGATAAATATTATGCCACTTATATTTGCGAAGAAAGCGTGCTATACCCAAATGTAAAGGCAACATTAGAAACACTAAAAGCCCAGAGCTATACGCTCGTGGTGATCACCAATAAACCGACTAAATTAGTTGAGCCAGTATTATCTGCTTTCGGTATTTATCATTTATTCAGCGAAACGCTTGGCGGACAATCAGTACCGAAAATTAAACCACATCCCGATCCAATGTTATTTATCTGCGAAAAATTTGCGATTCAACCAAGTGAATTGCTGTTTGTTGGCGACTCCGAAAACGATGTGATTGCTTCTCACGCTGCAGGCTGTGATGTTGTTGGTTTAACTTACGGTTATAACTACAATGTCCCAATTGAACAATCGAATCCCACTTTCGTCACCAGCGAATTTGCAGATGTATTAAAGATTGTAAGTTAGCCCTCTTCATAACAAGCGACCAAATTCCCTGAGTATTTTGCAAAAAATTTATGGAATTTGACCGCTTGTGCTTTTCTCGTTGGCGAATAAGCTAGCAAACGGTATAATCCAAACAATTTTTTACCAATTAAGAGAACAAAAACAATGAGCAAACCTATTGTATTTAGTGGCGTGCAGCCATCAGGCGAATTGACGATCGGTAACTATTTAGGCGCATTACGTAACTGGGTGAAAATGCAAGATGATTACGATTGCCTTTTCTGTATTGTAGATTTACACGCTATCACCGTGCGTCAAGATCCAGTCGCACTGCGTAAAGCCTCTTTAGACGTACTAGCACTTTATTTAGCTTGTGGTATTGACCCAAACAAAAGCACTATTTTTATTCAATCTCACGTGCCCGAACACACCCAATTAGCATGGGTATTAAATTGCTATACCTACTTTGGTGAAATGAGCCGAATGACGCAATTTAAAGATAAATCAGCACGTTATGAAGAAAACGTAAACGTAGGTTTATTTACTTATCCTGTTTTAATGGCAGCAGATATTTTACTTTATCAAGCAAACCAAGTGCCTGTTGGCGATGACCAAAAGCAACACTTAGAAATTACCCGTGATATCGCTAACCGTTTTAATGCATTATATGGCAAAAAAGATGCGGAAGGTAATCTGATTGAACCCGTATTTGCAGTACCAGAAGTCTTTATTTCTAAGGCTGGCGCACGCGTGATGTCGTTGCTTGAGCCAAGCAAAAAAATGTCAAAATCAGATGATAACCGCAATAACGTTATCGGTTTATTAGAAGATCCGAAAGCGGTTGTGAAAAAAATCAAGCGTGCAATGACCGATGGTGATGAACCACCTGTCGTTCGCTATGACCGTGAAAATAAAGCGGGTGTATCAAACTTATTAGATATTCTTTCAGCGGTAACAGGCAAAACAATTACTGACTTAGAGGCTGAATTTGAAGGAAAAATGTACGGCCACTTAAAAACTGAAGTGGCAGAACAAGTTTCTACACTTTTAACCGACCTTCAAACACGCTACAACCACTTCCGCCAAGACGAAGCACTCCTTGAGCAAATCTTCCGTGAAGGTGCAGAAAAAGCGCGTGTTCGTGCAAGAAAAACCCTTGAAGAAGTTTATCAACTTGTTGGATTTGTAAAATAACCTTAGAAAAACAAATGCCCTTGTAAGCAATATACAAGGGCATTTTTGTAAATTTTAAGTGAAACCAGACCGCTTATTTGAGTAAATCTTTGAGGCTAGATTTCATTTTTGCCATTTGTTCTTGATAGATCTGCTGATTCTCAACTTCATCCATTAAATAGTTCACTGCTTCTGAAAGCGTCATTGATTTCTCTTTGGCGTATTTAGACAATCTCAGCCAACTCGCATACTCTAAATCAATAGATTTTTTCTTCGTAGTAATTTTTTCTGCATTAAAATAACGCTTTCTTCTTGCTCGCACTGATTGGCGCATCTTTTTACGCTGTTCCGCGGTCATTTCTGTTTTAATCCATTGCTCAATTTCTTCTGGTGAATGTTGCAAGGTGGTTAACAGTTGTACTTTTAGCTCAATCAAACTGCTTTCTTCGTACTTAGTAATATTTTCACCTTCTCGATGCTTTTTGAGCAAATATTTCCATTTCCAATTCGCTTCTTGAATTTCTAACTTTTGATAGCGCATTTTCTTCTCTTCACAGTGCTTAAACTTAGGCAAGTATAACGGAATTCTGTATAATAAACCAAATTTCTATTATGAGGCATTTTCGTGAATTTAACCCCATTAGACTGGCAATCACTTACCTTACATCACTCATTTCAAACAACAAATAAGGATGTGAGTTTTTTTGATTTCCAACCCAATGCAAAACAAGCGATTGACCAATTCAAACGTGGACAATTTGGTTCGCTATTAGTGATCAAAACCGAAACTTTCCCTGAATTTATCCAAGAAATTGAACATTATCTTGCTACAAATCTTGAATCTCCTCTGGTAACCAAAACCGAATTTAATCGTAATCACTTATTCGGTTATAGTATTTATCTTGAAAAAACACAACAAGTAGAAAATGTAGTAGGAGCAATCCAGCAAGCCAATAATGGTATTTTAATGCTGAATGTTAATTCCTTATTATTAGATATTACGCAATGGGATAAATTAAAACAGGCTTTATTATTTGGTTCATTTGAACAACATTCAGTAAATAATATCCCATATCTTCTTAACCCGATTCAATCTAAATTTAAATTAGTCTTAATTGGTAGCCGAGAAGATATTTCATTATTAGCTGAATATGATGATAGCTTATATCAATTTGCACAATATACCGAAGTTGAATCTTATTTAACACTTAATGATGAAAGTATTGAACAATGGGGTACCTATGTTCAATCCATGGCGAAAACGCTAATTAAAACTTCATTTAAAAACAAAGCATTAAATCAATTTTTACAAGCTTATGTAAGAGATAGTGAAAGCCAAGAATTAGTTTCTATTTCACCTACTTTACTGAAGAAACATTTATTAGGTATTGCAAATTTTTATAAAAACCCTACCGTTTTAACACAGGTTAATAGCTACTTTGATTATTTAGAGCAACAATCTTCTATATTAAATAAATATACCACTCAAGACATTCTAGCAAATCAATTATATATTAAAACTGATGATGAAGAAGTTGGGCAAATAAATGGTTTATCGGTGATTGAATTTGAAGGCGTACCGCATTCATTCGGTGAGCCATTGCGTATTAGTTGCAATGTACAACATGGTGATGGTGAAATTACTGATATTGAACGCAAAGTGGAATTAGGCGGAAATATTCATTCAAAAGGCATTATTATTGCGCAATCTTGCTTAGCCAATTTATTGGAATTTCCAACACAACTCCCCTTTTCTGCTTCACTTGCTTTTGAACAATCCTATGGTGAAGTAGATGGTGATAGCTCATCCTTAGCGATTTTTTGCGTATTGATCAGCGCACTTGCTAAGTTAGCATTACCGCAATCTATTGCCGTAACAGGTTCAATTGACCAATTCGGTAACGTATTAAGTGTTGGTGGAGTAAATCAAAAAATTGAAGGCTTCTTTAATATTTGCGATGCTCGAGAACTAAACGGCAAACAAGGCGTTATTATTCCTGCGACCTGCGTCTCTCATTTGAGCTTAAAACCAGAAGTTATCGAAGCAGTAAAAGCAGAAAAGTTTAAAATTTGGGCAGTTGAAAACGTGTTTGAGGCAATTCAAATTTTGCTCAATTACGATTTTTATGAGGATGAAGCCCAACCGAAAAAAGCTAAGCCTGCTATATTTAACCTGATTCATCAACAAATTGAACAGGGGCAAGAACATGAAGAAAGCGGTTCATTTTTCACGAAAATTTGCCAATGGTTTAACAAGCACTGATCCGACAAGCTCAGCTAACAGTTGTACGCTGATTTAAAAGCCTGTACTATCGCTCAAAATTCGGAGCCCTGATAGTACGGGCTTTTTTCTATATTTATTGGAATAAAAAAATGAACAACTGTACACCAAACATCAAACCAAGCTATACCTATGAAGACTTATTAGCATCAGGTCGTGGCGAATTATTTGGCAAAGAAGGCCCACAATTACCCGCACCAACCATGTTGATGATGGATCGTATTAATTTAATGACTGAAAATGGTGGCTTATTTGATAAAGGTTATATCGAAGCTGAATTAGATATTCATCCAGATCTGCCATTCTTTGCTTGTCACTTTATTGGTGATCCTGTTATGCCTGGCTGTTTAGGTCTAGATGCGATGTGGCAGTTAGTCGGCTTTTTCCTTGGCTGGATTGGTGGCAAAGGTAAAGGACGAGCTTTAGGTGTTGGTGAAGTAAAATTCACAGGACAAATTTTACCAACGGCGAAAAAAGTTACTTACCGTATTCATATGAAGCGTGTTATCAATCGTAAATTGGTAATGGGCTTAGCAGATGGAGAAGTAGAAGTTGATGGTCGTGTAATTTACACCGCCACAGATTTAAAAGTAGGACTTTTCCAAGACACTTCTGCTTTCTAATTTTGCGATCCTGATCGAAAAAATAGATTTCAAACATTTCATTTCCCAATAAAACTAAATAGTATCTCTTTTCGAAGAGGTACTATTTATGTTTAAGGCATTCACATTAATTGAAGTTCTTATTAGCTTCACCATTTTAGTGATTTCAATATATTTTATTTCTCCAATAATTTTTCATTATAATGACATTATTGCATTAAATAACGAAATAGCATCTCTTCAATCATTTATTTATCAATTACAAACTAAATCTCGTTACGAAAAATCAAATTATACATTAACCATTTCTCAAAATAAGCAAAATAACCATTGGTGCGTTATTGCTATAAAAAAGAATAAAAAAGATAAAAAGCAAATTATTTGTAATTGTTTAAACACTAAAAGCTGCCAATTAGAAAATGAGCATCATATCTATTTTAACCAAAATAAAGATATTCACCTTAAAAATAATAGTTTATACCCAAAGGCTTTTATTAATATTGATGGGCTAGCTGGTAGATTAGAATCTAAATGCTTATATTTATCTCGGCATAACACAGATGAAATATTACAACTCGATCAGTGGGGACGAATTTATGTTATACCAAAATATAAACGGAGCAATTGTAAGGAATAAACTTTCTGCCTTTAGCTTAATTGAATTACTTATATCTCTCTCATTAGCTGTTTTTATCTTACTTTTAACCTCTAAATCTTATGCAGACTTCACTCAAAATACAGCAAAGCAAAAAGAACTTCTCCTTTTACAAAAGGAAGCTCATCAAATGCTTCACTACTTTGAACAACATATTCAACATCTAGGTTTTCAAGGTACGAATCGAGAAAAAAGTAATTTCAACTTATTTGAAAAATTAAACAAGCGCTATGCATTAGAAGATAAAAATTGCTTTATCTTTTTCTACGATGTAAATAATGATGGCTGTTTAGGTAAGAGAAAAACAAAAAATTCCGCTTGCATAATTAACAATCAGAACAACACCTCAGATTTAGCTAAAGAAGTATTTGGTTTTAAATTAGAGAATCAGGAAATGTATATTTATGATAAAAATAATCTAATAAATTGCAAACAAACTGAATGTAAAAAGCTTTTAAGTTCTTGTCAGGAAAAATGGAAAAAATTCACCTCCACTGATAGCTTTAAAATAGACAAACTTAGTTTTGTTGTAAAAGAACCTAAAACACTTTTACAAGTTAATCTAAAATTTATCTCCAGTAAATATCAAGATATTGAATACAGTGCCACTAGTTATATCTACATTCTTAATGAGACATTATGAAAAAACATCAATTATCTAGTAGTGTGTTAATCATTGCATTAGTTACTTTATCTTTTATTACGAGTGCTATTTTACTTACAAAAGAAAAATTTATTCAATCTGAATTAAAAACACAATATTATCAGAAAAGTTATATTGATAATAAATTCCATTTATTTAACCAAACAGCATACCACATTCAACCTAATTGCAATGCAGCCAAAACTGAAAAAATAACTATTGCATCAAATGGACAAATGCAAAATACTTATTGTATTAGAAAAAGTTTATTTGTTGGAAAAATACCGAGTAGCCAAAAATATATTCACTTTACCAATATCAATGAAGTATTAGATCTTTCCCATGCTGAATTTTTTGAAGTTAATCACTTGGACGAGCTACCACCAAGTTCAGAACAAGCCCCCAAAATAGTTTTGGTTAAAGGAGAGCTAGATGAAACGCTACATCGCAATTTTTATGGAATAATAATTACCCACCATTTATTTAATATTAAAGGTAATGCTAAATTTTATGGAATACTCTATTCATCTTATGATAATTATCGAGAAGAACGAAATATGGTATTTAAGAAAAATGTCATTTTAAATTTAGATAAAAAATATGCTTATTGGGAACCACTCCCCTTTTCTAGGAATATGCTAAATGCTGAATAACATTATTAAATCTGAATCATTTATTGCTATTTTAGTTGGAATACTTATCTTTTCTACCCTATTTTTAACGACCTCAAAGTGGCTTTCACACCAAACTGAAAAAATAAATCTTATTTATCAGCAACAACAAGCATTACAAATTGCTGAAAACCAGCTAGCTTTAAAATACGCAAAAAAACCTTGTGAAGCCGCTATTCAGCAAAATCACTTAACATTTACGATCGAATGTCAAACGAATAAAATTAGCGTTGCGTTCCCATTAGGAAAAATTGAAATATCACCATAGATTTACCCAAATCGTGCAATTTATTCGTAGCTATTGCAAATCACTTAGCACTTTATCTACTCTAGTAATTCAACTGAATTGTAAAAAATCATGTTTCTTGGCCGCTTGTAGCAAGGCAAAAGTGATTGAATCTCTAGCCTAATTAGTAGAAAATCATCGGCTTATATGAGGTATCAATTATGTTCACGGTTTACCATTCACAAAAGCTATCATCATTAGCGGAAATGCTAATGCAACTACAAAAAACCAATCCAAACCCAAATCCATTCGAAACAGAAACTATTCTGGTTCAAAGCGTGGGAATGGCGCAATGGCTACAAATGCAAATTGCTGATGCGATGGGAGTAGCAGGGAATTACGCATTTCCATTTCCAACGAGTTTTTTATGGCAACAGTACCGTGTATTATTTCCGTCACTACCAACAGAAAATATTTTTGAGCGTGCTTCCATCACTTGGCGCCTAATGCGCTTGATTCCGAATTATTTAGATAATGCTGAATTTGACGCCTTAAAAATATATTTACAACAAGATTTACGCCAATACCAACTTAAACTCTATCAATTAGCCACTAAAATTGCCGATCTGTTTGACCAATATTTAGTGTATCGACCTCATTGGCTAGTGCATTGGGAAGCTCAGCAGCTTGATAAAGTATTAGCTGAAATTATGCACTCTAGCACTTCTAGAACAAAAAATGAGCAAGGCATTTTAGCTAATCTACAATGGCAAGCAATTTTATGGAATGCACTAGTGAATGACATCAAGTCTGATAGTGATGAAGAGGTATTTTTCACTTCGCATCGTGCGTATTTACAAGAGCAATATTTCCAAAAATTAGATAATTTAACCGAACAAGAAAAGCAGAAGCTCCCATCAAGAATTTTTATTTTTGGGATTTCTTCTCTACCAGCCACTCAATTGGCGGTACTGAAAAAATTAAGTGAACATTGTGATATTCATCTATTTTTTTTAAACCCTAGCCAAGAGTATTGGGGCGATAGCCTAGAAGATAGCGTTTTGGAGAAATTAGCACTAAAACAGCAGTTATCCGAGGCAGATTTAACCGCTTTATTAGAACAACAAGGCAATCAATTACTCACAATGTGGGGCAAACAAGGACGAGAATTTTTAGCCCAGCTTGTAGAACAAGAAGTTGATTATAGTTTGGAGGTTTTCGATCCATATCCTGGTGAAACCAATTTAGTTAAACTAAAAAATGCGATTTTAGCGTTTAATAATTCAGCAAATTTTGAATTGAACACCCAAGATCAATCTCTACAATTCCACTCATGCCATAGCGTAATGCGAGAAGTAGAGGTCTTACATAATTATCTTTTACAATTATTTGAGCAAAATCCATCGCTCACACCGAAGGATATTATCGTAATGTCAGCGGATATTGATAAATATGCGCCTTATATTAATGCCGTATTTTCTCGCTTTGATCACAAAGATCCTCGCAGAATCCCGTTTACGCTTTCCGATCAAAAAGCCACTGCGATAGATCCGATTATTAGTAGTTTTCTTACCTTAGTTGAGTTGAAAGAGGGTAATTTTAATGCGGAAGCCCTACTTGATCTACTTGATGTAAATGCTATCCGAGCGCGTTTTCAAATTCAGCCTGACGATCTTCATACACTCAGACATTGGATAAAAACCGTAGGTATTCGTGCAGGTTTACAAACCAACCAAGTACAGTGGCAAAACTATAACTCATGGCAAAATGGTTTAACACGACTATTACTCGGCAGTAGTCTTAAAGAGGAACACGGCATTTGGCAAGAAAGTATCGGTTTTAACGAAAGTTATGGCTTAGCCTCTGAACTTGTCGGCTACTTATGCCATTACTTAGAAAAGCTGAACGAATGGCATCAATTTATCCAAACCGAACATAACATTAGCCTCTGGCAAAAAAAATTTGCTGAATTAATCGGGGATTTTTATCAAGATGACAGTGAATATTTTGATTCTCTCTTGACGTTGCAAAGCACTTTACATGATGTATTCGAAAAAATCGAAAATGCTCACTTTGAAGAGGATATTTCCATTGAAATCTTGAGCTTGCTCCTGCAAGAACAGCTCAATACCCAACAAAATAATTTGCAATTTCTAGCAGGCAAAGTGAATTTTTGTACCCTATTACCTATGCGGGCTATCCCATTTAAAGTGGTTTGCTTGCTTGGTATGAATGAAGCTGATTTTCCTCGTCAGCATTCGGTGAATAGCTTTGATTTGATGCAATATGCGCCGAAAAAAGGAGATAGAGCACGCCGAGATGACGATCGCTACTTATTTTTAGAAGCTTTACTTTCGGCTCAAGATATTTTTTATGTTAGCTATATTGGACAATCGGTGACAGACAATAAAGCTCGTTTACCTTCGGTGTTAGTCTCACAATTACTGGATTACATTGGAGATCATTTAGATGAGGGGGATGATATTAGTTCACTCGTTCAGCTACAACCAATGAGCGTATTTAGCCCAAGAAACTTTAGTGAACCATATATTTCTTATGATAAAGAATGGTTAAGATTATTCGAACAAGAAACTGCTCCCCCTAATTTTTTAGCTGAAAAATTAAAATCAGAAATACCGACAGAAGTTAATTTAAATGAATTAATTAATTATATTATTAACCCAGTTAAATATTTCTTTAATCGACAACTAGGTATTTACTTTAACTACTCTAATGAAAGCATTGAAGAATCAGAAAAATTTACATTAAATGGATTAGATAATTATCAATTAAGAACTAAATTATTAACCATTCATGAAGAAGAAAGTGATGATTTATTTTATAAAGAGCAATTAAAAGGCAACTTACCTTCTTCAAATTTTGCTAAGCTTACTGAACAATCACTAGAAAACTCAATAAAAACAATGCGTAAAGAAATATCACCTTATTTAGTACAAAGTGATATTTTATCTATTAAGCAATATTTTGATATTCAAGGAAAAAAAATCACATTATTTGGTAGCATTCCGCAATTATTTGGTTCCGAAATTGTATTTTGGAAAGTAAGCGGGTTAAAAGATAAAGATTTTATTCGTTTCTGGCTATTTTACTTAGCAACTAAAGTACAAAATGACGCAATTTCACTGAAATATATTGTACGTAATGATGAAAATATTCAAACCTTCCAATTCCGTGAAATTAGCCAGCAACAAGCACAAGAACAATTGGCAATCTATCTACAAGATTATCTTAATAGCTTTCACCAGCTCACTTGGGGAATTTCTGCAGGATTAGAGGATTATTTTGCCAAAATAGCAGAGGCAGATAATATCGCAGAATATTGTCAGCAAAATGTGATGAAACTTGTTCAAAATACTGCTTTCGAAAGCCCGTATTTACAGCGCCTTCTAGCGCAAAGTGCAGAACTTAATTACTCTGCTATTCATGAGACAACTAAACAATGGTTTGCTTTAATGCAAGATAGCAAACCAAACAACAAGAAAAAGGAGAATTAATGAAGAAAACATTGATGAGTCGCATGGTTCAACACGCACTTTATTCGGCGATTGCCTTAAGTGTGAGTTTAACGACATTTGCAAATCTTCCACAAAATTCAACCGCTAGTTCAGCGCAAGCTGTCACTCAAACACAAGGCTTTGAATTTCTTCACCAACAAATAAATAAAAGTCCGAATGATAACGCAACTTATCAGGCTATTCGTCTAAAAAATGGTATGACGGTATTGCTGGTTTCAGATACAAAAGCGAATAAGTCATTGATGTCATTAGCACTACCCATTGGTTCTATGGAAGATCCTGTTCAACAACAAGGATTAGCACATTACTTAGAACATATGATCCTAATGGGGTCGAAACAATTCCCTGAAACCAATAGCATAGATCGCTTTCTAACCCAAAATGGAGGCTATAACAACGCATCCACTACAGCTGATCGCACGGCTTATTACTTAGAAGTAAACAACAATGCATTTGATGAAGCAGTTGCTCGCCTTGCTGATGCTTTTGCCCAACCGTTACTTTCCGAAAGTAATGCTAAAAAGGAAATAAATGCGGTAAATGCAGAAATGGTACGCGCAAAGGCACGTGATGGACACCTATTACATAGCGTAAATTTAGCAACCGCCAATCCTGCTCATCCCATGACAAAATTTGCAGTAGGAAATCATGAAACACTTTCTGACAAACCAAACAGTAAGCTACAAACCGAGTTAGAACAGTTTTACCAACGCTACTACTCTGCAAATTTAGTGAAAGCAGTGCTGTATTCTAATCAATCTATTGAGCAACTCGCCACATTAGCAGAGCGTACATTAGGCAAAATGCAAAATAAAAATCTTGAAGTGCCAACTGTGGATGTACCGTTCTTCCGTGCAGAAGATAAAGGTGTCGTCATTCATTACAAGCCTGTACAGCCAACAAAAATGTTAGCTATTTCATTTGATATGCCAAATGATGAAACACAATTCATCCATAAAACGGGCGAATATTTAGCTTATATTTTAAACAATAACACGGATGGCACTTTATCTGATTATTTAATCAAACAAGGGTTATCTGACAGCGGTATTACAGCACAGCCAATCTCAAATGTAAGCCGTAACCGTGGTAATTTTACGATTTATGTTGCCTTAACAGATAAAGGATTAGCAGAGAAAGATAAAATTATTTCACTGATTTTCCAACAAATTGAACAAGTTAAAAAATCAGGGATTCAAGAAAGTTACTTCAATGAAGTACGAGAAAGCTTGAAACAAGATTTTCAACATTTACAAGTGGAAAAAAGCGGTAGTTATATTGAATCTCTCGCTGAACAAATGCTTCATTATCCATTAGAACATATTTTGGATTCCGAATTTATTGTAGATCGTATGGATAAAGCCGCTATCAAAGCTAAACTTGCCGATATGACACTAGAAAATTCACGCATTTTAATTATTGATGAAAAGGCAAAAACCGACAAAAAATCACCTTATTTTGAAGCCAATTATGCAATCGAAAAAATCAGCACGGTGCAAAAAACAAAATGGCTAGATTTCAGCCAAAATCCTGCTCTGAAATTGCCAGAGCTAAACCCTTATTTTGCGACAGATTTTTCATTAATTGAGGCAAAACCAGAGCGTAAAGTACCTAAAGCGCTGATTAGCAATGCAGGCAAGGCAATTTACGCTATGCCAAGCCAATATTTTGCCAATGACCCAAAAGCGATTGTGTCAATTAGCCTTTCAATTATGCCTAAAACCGATGATTTAAAAACATCAATCAGCGCAACATTGCTTGGCTATATGAACAGTCTCGCTCAAACGAAATTAGCGTTCCAAACCACTGTTGCAGGAATGCAAACAGAAATTACCGCCCATCCGAATGGACTTTCGGTGGAAGCAGCAGGTTATACACAACATTTAGCAAAATTAGTGCAAGACTCGCTGACTCAATTCAAAAATTTTGAATTAACCGAAGCATTCTTGGCACAAGCAAAACAGCGTGCGTTTGAAGCATTAGATAGTCAACGTAAAGAAAGCAGCCTAACGCAAGCAAATCAGGCAATCACTAAGTTCGCACACTACCCTTATTTTGAAGAGGAAAAACAACGCAAAGTGCTTAACGAAACAACACTTGCAGATGTGCAGGCAATGCGTCAGCGCCTACTTGAGAAATCAACAGGTTTAGCCGCATTATCACTCGGTAATCTCAATGATCAACAAGTGGAAAGTTTAGTTAATGAAGTAAAAACTATCGTCAAAAATAGTGAAATTGAGCGAGGAAAAGCACGTTATCTAGATGTAAATAACAGCAATCGTAAATTAAATTACGTACAAACCGTGCCCCACGAAGATAATGCTCTAAGTATCACTTACCTTGCCAAAGGTTATGATGAATTAGCAGGTTCTGCACGAGCAAATTTATTGCGAGATATTATTGGTCGTTGGTATTTTGATGATTTACGCACAGAAAAACAGCTAGGTTATGTGGTGTATGCAACCAATACCAAACTGGGAAAAACAGCGGGAATGCGCTTTATGGTGCAAAGTCCAAACACGACACCCGAGGGTATTATGCAACACAATCAACGTTTTTTTGCGGAAAGCTTAACAAAATTGACCGCTTTATCTGAGTCTGAATTTAATCAATATCGTGATAGTCTGCTGGATAAACTACAGCGTAAACCTGAATCACTAAACCAAGAATTTGCTCAGTTCACGTTTGATTTTAATCGTAGAAACGATCTATTCAATCAGCGAACCAAAATGATTGAAGCGGTAAAACAATTAACCAAACAAGATATACTTGAATTTTATAAACATACCGTCATTGAACAGCAAGGCTTCTCTTTTATGAGCCAAGCGCTAGGAAGCAAAACGACAGCGAAAGATGCAGTTAAATTGAAAGGCTATGAAAATGTAGAAAGTATTGAGCAGATCCAAAAGCAATTCCCAGTAAAATACTACTAAATTGCCATTTACAAGCGGTCGAAAAAAGTTGAATTTTTACCACCGCTTGTATACATGAAAAAGGCTTAGCCCCTAGGCTAAGCCTTTCATTTTTTAGTGTTTACCTAAATTAGAGAAGAAATTTTTTACGCTATCTAAAAAACCTTCTTGCTGGGGGCGATGTTGGCTTTTACCTTCTAAACTTTCTTCCAATTTACATAGTAAATCTTTTTGTTCGTCGTTTAGCGCTACAGGTGTTTCCACCACCACTTTACAGATTAAATCCCCCGCATAACCGCCACGTGGACTTGCCACGCCTTTACCCCTTACACGGAATAATTTACCTGTTTGCGTTTCTGCTGGAATTTTCAGTTTTAACTTACCGTCTAACGTTGGCACTTCAATCTCGCCACCTAATGCCGCCATGGTAAAGCTGATTGGCACTTCGCAATATAAATTTGAGCCATCACGCTCAAAAATATCGTGTTCACGCACATGGATAACCACATATAAATCGCCTGCTGGTGCACCATTTTCGCCTGCGGCTCCCTCGCCCGATAAGCGAAGCTGATTACCAGTATCCACACCTGCTGGAATGGTTACTGAAAGATTTTTCGCTTTCTGAACACGTCCGTCACCATGGCACGATTTGCAAGGTTTTTCAATTTTCTTACCGCTTCCATGACAGCTCGGACAAACTGCTTCTGTTACAAAGAAACCTTGTTGACGGCGAATGCGACCTGAACCGTGACAGTGTGGACAAGTTTCCACTTTCGAGCCTTTTTCTGCCCCCGAACCATGGCAAGTATCACATTCTGCTAAGGTTGAAATACGAATATCTTTTTTACAGCCTTTAACTGCTTCCTCGAGGGAGATTTCAATATCGTAACGTAAGTCATCGCCACGCACTACTCGGCTACGGCGACTGCCACCACCAAAACCGCCGCCGAACATTTCGCTGAAAATATCTTCAAAGCCACCGAAACCGCCACCGCCAAAGCCACCAAATCCGCCAGCACCACCGCCACCTTGTTCAAAGGCTGCGTGACCATATTGATCATATGCCGCACGTTTTTCCGCGTCGCCTAGCACTTCATAAGCTTCGTTGATCTCTTTAAATTTCTCTTCTGCATCTTTACTGCCTTGGTTTTTATCAGGGTGGTGTTTTGACGCTAAACGTTTATATGCACGTTTAATATCATTCTCACTCGCCCCTTTGGAAAGCCCAAGGACTTCGTAGTAATCTTTTTTTGCCATAGTTTTTCCGTGTTATTTTGCAAGATTTTGCTGAAATTTGACCGCTTGCTGTGATTCTTTAGAAAATTTATTTGCTCACTTCGTCATTTACTTCTTACAAATCTCACCCAACCCCTCTTTGCTAAAGAGGGGAGCTGTATTCGTTGAAGTTTTATTATCACGCTTTTCCATAAGCTCATTAATTTGCGTAATAAACTTATCTTAAGGTTAAATTTATCTCGTTATTCCCCTCTTTAGCAAAGAGGGGTTGGGGGAGATTTGGCAGAGGATAATAATGAAGAAAATAAATTTTTCAATAATAAACACCAAAAGGGCGTGTTACCACGCCCTTTGTCTTACGCTTTGAGAGCGTGAAAGAATTATTTGTTATCTTTCACTTCTTCAAATTCAGCATCTACCACGCCGTCATCTTTTGCAGATTGTTGTGGTTGTTCGCCTGCTTGTGCTTTAGCTTGCGCTGCTTGCATTAACGGCTCAGAAGCTTTGATTACCGCTTCGATTTTCGCTTCGATATCTGCTTTATCATCGCCTTTTGCCGCTGCTTCTAATTCGCTAACTGCCGCTTCGATTTTCGCTTTGTCGTCCGCATTTAATGCTGAACCCGCTTCCTCAATTTGTTTACGAGTTGCGTGTGCAATACCGTCTGCTTGGTTACGAGCTTGTACCAATTCTTCGAATTTTTTATCCGCTTCTGCGTTGGCTTCCGCATCACGAACCATTTGTTCGATTTCTTCATCAGATAAACCTGAAGAAGCTTGAATACGAATTTGTTGCTCTTTACCTGTGTTTTTATCTTTCGCCGATACGTTGATTACACCGTTTGCATCAATGTCGAACGTTACTTCAATTTGTGGCATACCACGTGGTGCTGGGTTAATGCCTTCAAGGTTGAATTGGCCTAACGATTTATTCGCAGACGCTTGTTTACGTTCACCTTGTAACACATGGATTGTTACCGCTGATTGATTGTCTTCTGCCGTTGAGAACACTTGTGATTTCTTAGTCGGAATCGTGGTGTTTTTCTCAATTAACACGGTCATCACACCGCCCATGGTTTCGATACCTAACGATAATGGAGTTACGTCTAATAACAGAACGTCTTTTACATCACCTTTTAATACACCGCCCTGAACCGCTGCACCGATTGCTACCGCTTCATCAGGGTTTACGTCTTTACGTGCTTCTTTACCGAAGAATTCTGCTACTTTTTGTTGTACTAATGGCATACGAGTTTGACCACCAACGAGGATGATATCGTTGATTTCATTCACGCTCTTGCCTGCGTCTTTTAATACATTTTTAAGTGATTCGATTGAGCTTGCCACTAAATCTTCTACTAACGCTTCTAATTTCGCACGAGTTACGTTGATCGCCAAGTGTTTAGGACCAGTCGCATCAGCGGTGATGTACGGAAGGTTCACTTCAGTAGATTGTGCTGAAGAAAGTTCGATTTTCGCTTTCTCTGCCGCTTCTTTCACACGTTGTAATGCCATTGCATCGTTGCGTAAATCAACGCCTTGTTCTTTTTTGAACTCATCAATGATGTAGTCGATCACACGGTTATCGAAGTCTTCACCACCTAAGTGCGTGTTACCACCTGTCGCTAACACTTCAAAGGTTTGTTCACCGTCGAAGTTATCGATTTCGATGATTGAAATATCGAATGTACCACCACCTAAGTCATAAACTGCGATCACTTGGTTTTCTTTAGTTGAACCTAAACCGAACGCTAATGCTGCTGCGGTTGGCTCGTTGATGATACGTTTAACATCTAACCCTGCGATACGACCTGCGTCGATTGTTGCTTGGCGTTGTGCATCGTTGAAGTATGCAGGCACAGTGATAACCGCTTCTGTTACTGCTTCACCAAGGAAATCTTCCGCTGTTTTTTTCATTTTTTTCAACACTTCGGCTGAAATTTGCGGTGGTGCTAATTTATCGCCTTTTACATTTACCCACGCATCGCCATTGTCGGCACGAGTGATTTCAAAAGGCATAATTTTAATATCACGTTGCACTTCTTCACTTTCAAAACGGCGACCGATTAAACGTTTGATAGCAAATAATGTATTTTTCGGGTTAGTAATCGCCTGACGTTTTGCTGGCTGACCAACTAACGTTTCGTTGTCTGTGTAAGCAATTATTGATGGCGTTGTACGCGCACCTTCTGCATTCTCAATTACACGTGCTTTATCGCCGTCCATTACCGCTACACAAGAGTTTGTTGTACCTAAGTCAATACCAATAATTTTACCCATTTTAAAATTCCTCTGAATATCAATTTGTTTAATTACGTTTTCGTAACGTTTCCCACAAGATGGAGTTCTTTCACAACTTTTCAAGGCTAAATTTGAAATTTTCTTGTGGCTTTTGTAAAAAGAAACGGGAAGTTCCATATTCCCGTTCAGATGAGACAGTAAATAAGGATAAAAAACTGCTCTTCAAGGGCAAAATGAAAAATTTTGTGAAATTTTTTGTGATTAACCTCGCTTCAGAAAATAAGCGGTCTATTTTTCAGCGCATTTTGCAAAGTTTTGTTAAAATATGACCGCTTACTTTTTCACTTAAAGGAGAAAAGCGTGAAAAAATTTTCGATATTCCCTCTGGTTGCCCTTTCAATTGGGCTTGTGGGCTGTAGCAGTCATTATCAATCCACTCTCACTGAGGGCGTGGATCACAATATCGCTCCACAACAAGATTTTTACCGTTTTGTAAATGGTAAGTGGCTGATGAACGCCCAAATTCCAGCAGATAGAACCTCATGGGGTACGTTGGCAGAGTTAAATGAATTGAATGAACAGCGTTCAATTAAATTCTTACAAGCGATCATTTCTGAGCCGAAATTTGCAAATGATGCGAAAGCACAACGTTTAAAAGCGGTTTATGAAACTTATACCAATTTAAATGCCCGTGAACAAGCAGGGTTAACGCCGATTGTGCACGATCTTGAAAAAATCAAGCGGATCAATACTTTTGCTGATTTAGAACACTATTTAATTGCGGAAACTAAAGCAGGTCATGATGTGTTATTCGGTTGGTCGGTGTTTGCTCACTTGAAAAACTCGCGCCAAAACGGTGTGTATTTAAGCAACGTAGATTTAGGGCTAAGCAATGATTATTTCCAAAAAGATACGCCTGAAAATCGTGCTACTTTAAAATTATATCAAGATTATATTGCACAGATTTTAGGCTATGCAAAAGTTGCAAATCCAGTCGCCAAAGCAAAAGCGATTGTGGCGTACGAAAAAGCAATTGCCAACACCTTATTTACTAATGAAGAAGATCGTGATGTGCAAAAACGTTACAATCCAACTAATATGATACAATTGAAAAAACTTAGCAAAAACATTGACTTAGCTAAGTTTTTAACCGAAGTTGGAGTGGAAACTAACGAGGTAATTTTATATGAACCTCGTTATTTCCAAGCGTTAGATCAGCTTATCAATCCGCAAAATTTAGCGGTGATTAAGGACTATTTATTGTTCCGCACTTTATCGGATAATGCACCTTACCTAAATAAAGAAATGGATGATGTGCGCTTTACATTTTACGGTAAGCAATTAGTCGGGCAAAAGCAACAACGTCCATTGGATAAACGTGCATTAGCCACGATTAATAGCTGGATTGGGCAAGAGTTTGCACAGTTTTATGTGGCGGAATTTTTCCCTCAATCGGCGAAAAATGATGTGCTAGAAATGACTAAATATCTGGTGAAAGCATATCATCATCGCATTGATAACTTAGCTTGGATGTCACCAGAAACCAAACAAAAAGCAAAAGAGAAATTAGATAAATTTATCGTGGAAGTCGGTTATCCAAACAAATGGCGAGACTATAGCAATTTAACCCTTAAAACGGTGGAGCAAGGTGGTACACTATATGCCAATATGCAACAAATCGCACAATGGCGCTATCATTACAACCTCGCAAAAATCGGCAAACCAGTTGATTTAAATGAATGGGGAATGTTGCCACAGGTGGTGAATGCCTCATACAGCCCATTGATGAATCGTATTGTGTTCCCAGCGGGCATTTTACAAGCGCCACTTTATAGTCAAAATGCCGATCCAGCGGTGAATTTTGGTGCAATTGGGGCAATTATCGGACACGAAATTACCCATGGTTTTGATGATAGTGGTTCAAAATTTGATGGCGAAGGCAATCTCGCCGACTGGTGGACAGCTGATGATCGCAAGAAATTTGAAGCACTTGCGGATAAGTTAGTAGCACAGTTCGATCAGTTTGAAGTTGCACCTAAAGTTCACGTAAATGGGCGTTTTACCCTCGGAGAAAATATTGCAGATTTGGGTGGCTTAAGCATTGCTTACGATGCCCTGAAACTGTATGAACAAGACCACGGTATAAGTCCAACCATTGAAAACTTCACCAGCGATCAGCGTTTCTTTATGAGCTGGACTCGTTCATGGCGCCACAAAGCAACTGTACAAGCACTTACTCATCAAGTGAAAAGCGACCCGCACGCACCAGGTCAGTTCCGTGCGTATGCCCCTGTGCTGAATATTGGCGGATTCCACCGTGCATTCGGCACCAAAGCAGGCGATAAAATGTATCGCACTGAATCGGAACGCATTCGTATTTGGTAATCACAAGCGGTCGAGTTTTGCCAAAATTTTGCAAAAGAACGGCAAAATTCGACCGCTTGCCTAAGGAGTAATATGGCATTACAACGTTGCCCTGAATGCAGAGGCAAAATCAGCGATAGCGTGATTGCTTGCCCACACTGCGGTTTTTCATTTAAACAGGCAGATTTAACTGTTTATCGAGAAAAGCTAGAACAGCGTCGTTTACACAACCAAGCACTTAACCGCCAGAATGCCAAGCTACAACTATTTTGGCTAGCAGTTTTCTTGATTGTTATCGCCATTGCTTGGTTAATCACTTAAACCCACGAAGCAAAAAGGGTACACATAATGCCCTTTTCAGCCCTGAAAATATAACTTCTAATACATAGCAAAATCTTTGCTAATATTCCTAAAATTCATAAAAAGCCTGCAACTTTCGATTTTTCATCTCCATTTAGCGAATAAATTTTGATCGAGTTCGCTATTTTTAATTTTATATTCCATTCTGCTCTAAACTATGCCCTGTTAGTATTTTTAAGAATAAAAAAATCCCTCTATAAATACGCCATTGAAGTATTTTTAAACGTGGGGAATTTTATATGGGCGTTGAAAATAAAGGGGAATTTCCTTTATCAGCTGAAACAGCACAAATTTTAGCAGGTTTAGCACCATTACAATTAGCATGGCTATCGGGCTACGCTTGGGCAAAAGCGCATGGCATTCAAAGTACAGTGGCAGATTTACCAAACCATTTTGCAGAAAATTCGCAAAATTCGACCGCATCTATTCCAGCTGAATTGCTCAAAGTCACTGTACTTTCAGCTTCTCAAACAGGTAATGCCAAATCAGTTGCAGATAAATTAGCGAGCCGTTTAACCACGGAAGGCGTGAATGTAGTTCGTACTAGTCTGGCTGATTACAAAGCGAAAAATATTGCCGATGAAAAACTGGTGTTATTAGTGACTTCAACTCAAGGGGAAGGTGAAGCCCCAGAAGAAGGCATATTGTTATTAAAATTACTCAATGGTAAAAAAGCACCAAAATTAGACCGCTTGCAATTTGCCGTACTTGGCTTAGGCGACTCTTCTTACCCAAATTTTTGCCAAGCGGGTAAAGATTTTGACCGTCGTTTTGCGGAATTAGGTGCGACGCGTTTATTTGAACGAGTTGATGCTGATTTAGATTTCCAAGCTACTGCCGATCAATGGGTAAACAATGTGGTGGATGTAATTAAGGCGAAAAATGCGGCAACCTCTACCAGTAGCGTGAGCAACACCACTCAAGTAAACCAAACTGATAAAGTGACATCTCAATATAACAAGGAGAATCCCTTTCCCGCCACATTGATCACTAATCAACGTATCACTGATAAAACCGCTGAAAAAGATGTGCGCCATCTTGAACTCGATTTAACAGGATCAGATTTAACCTATCAATCGGGCGATGTGTTGGGCGTTTATTTTGAAAACGATCCTGAATTAGTCGCAGAATTGCTGAATGCCGTTAGTTTAACGGGAGAAGAATTGGTGAATGTACAAGGCAAAAAACTGGCAATTTCAACCGCACTTCAAACCCAATTAGAACTCACGCAAAACACGGCTGCATTTGTAAAAGGCTATGCTACATTGGCGAATCAAGCTGAATTAAATGCAATTGTGGCAGACTCAGATCAGCTGCAAAAATTTGTGCAAAATACACCGCTTGTTGATGTGGTAAATCGTTATCCCGCTACGCTATCTGCCGAGCAATTAGTGGCATTATTGCGCCCCATCACACCACGTTTATATTCCATTTCTTCCTCACAAGCAGAAGTGGGAGAAGAAGTTCACCTTAGTGTTGGCGTAGTGCGTTATGAATATCAAGGCAAAGCTCGTGCGGGCGGTGCTTCTAGCTATTTAGCCGACCGAGTGGAAGAAGATGGACAAGTGCGTGTGTTTATTGAGCCAAATGAGAATTTCAAACTGCCACAAGATACTTCAAAACCGATCATTATGATCGGCTCTGGCACAGGGATTGCACCATTTAGATCTTTTGTACAACAACGTGTGGCGGATGAAGCAGAAGGCAAAAATTGGCTAATTTTTGGTAACCAGCACTTTGCTCTTGATTTTCTATATCAAACCGAATGGCAACAATTTGCTAAAGACGGCTTTTTACATAAATACTGTTTAGCGTGGTCACGCGATCAGGCTGAGAAAATTTATGTACAAGATAAGATTCGTGAACATGGCGCAGAACTCTGGCAATGGTTACAAGAAGGCGCTTATCTATATGTATGTGGTGATGCGAGCCGTATGGCAAAAGATGTAAACCAAGCACTATTGGATGTAATAGTCGAACAGGGTCAGCTAAGTACGGACGATGCAGAAGAATATTTAGATAACCTGCGTGAAGAAAAACGCTATCAACGTGATATTTATTAAAAATTGTGGAATTGAGGAGTGATACAAATGAGTGATAACAAACCAAAAGGCTTGGAATGGCAAGAAAAACCATTATCGGATAACGAACGTTTAAAAGCGGAAAGTAATTTTTTACGAGGCACTATTTTAGATGATTTAAATGACGGGCTAACAGGTGGCTTTAAGGGCGATAATTTCCAAATGATTCGCTTTCACGGTATGTATCAACAAGATGACCGAGATATTCGTGCCGAACGTACCAATGAAAAACTTGAGCCTCGTACTTTTATGTTACTCCGTTGTCGCTTACCAGGTGGCATTATTAAGCCATATCAATGGATCGAAATTGATAAATTTGCTCGTGAGAATTGCTACTATCAATCTATTCGTTTAACCAATCGCCAGACGTTCCAATATCACGGTGTGCCGAAAACAAAACTGCAAGATATGCACCGTTTACTACATAAAATTGGCTTAGATTCAATTGCCACGGCTTCTGATATGAACCGTAATGTACTTTGTACTTCTAACCCAATTGAAAGCGAATTACACCAAGAAGCTTATGAATGGGCAAAAAAAATTTCTGAACACCTATTACCTCGAACAAATGGTTATTTAGACGTATGGGTCTCAGGCAAGAAAGTACAGAGTTCTGATAGCTTTTTAGGGCAAGAAGATGAACCCATTTTAGGTAAAACTTATCTGCCTCGTAAATATAAAACCACGGTTTCTATTCCCCCACTAAATGATGTGGACGTGTTTGGTAATGATATGAACTTTGTCGCAATCAAAGATGAAGCAGGCAAATTAACGGGCTTTAATGTTTTGATTGGTGGTGGTTTATCAATGGAACACGGTAATCGTAAGACTTATCCTAACGTGGCGTTAGAATTTGGCTATATTCCCCGTGATCGAATTTTAAAAGCGGCAGAAGCGATTGTGACAACTCAACGTGACTTTGGTAATCGTGCTGATCGCAAAAATGCACGCACCCGTTACACCATTCAAAATATGGGTTTTGATGGCTTTAAAGCGGAAGTTGAACGCCGTATGGGCTTCCCATTTGAAGCACTCCGTCCATACAAGTTTACCGAACGTGGCGATCGCCTTGGCTGGGTGAAAGGAATTGATAACAAATGGCACTTAACGCTATTTGTTGAAAGTGGACGTTTAACCGATAACGATCCGAATAAACCATTAATGACAGGTATGCTAGAAATTGCCAAAGTGCATAAGGGCGATTTTCGCATTACCGCAAACCAAAATATGATTATTGCAGGGGTTGCTGAAGAAGATAAAGCACAAATTGAAACGCTTGCACGCCAATATGGTTTATTAGATCCGATCAGCAAACAGCGTGAATATTCAATGTCTTGTGTAGCATTCCCAACTTGTCCACTAGCAATGGCAGAAGCGGAGCGAATATTGCCTGAATTTGTTACCGAAATCGAGAAATTATTAGCGAAACATCAAGTAGCAGATGACTATTTGATTACTCGAATCACAGGTTGCCCAAATGGCTGTGGGCGTGCAATGCTGTCAGAAGTCGGCTTAGTCGGTAAAGCCGTTGGACGTTATAATCTACATATTGGTGGTGATCGAGCGGGTTATCGTATTCCACGCTTATATCAAGAAAATCGCACTATCCCTGAAATTCTCTCTGAACTCGATCAATTAATTGGACGCTGGGCAACTGAGCGTCAAGCGAATGAATCATTTGGTGATTTTGTCATTCGAGCAGGGATTATCGCACCAGTGGTCAATGCGCCTGTGGATTTCTGGGATGCAAGTAAAATTATTCCAACAACAATAATCTAAACCTCGTGGTATAACACCACTTTGCGGTAAATCTGTAAAGTAGGGCAGATTTACCGCTTTTTTATGCTCTGCGCTGAATCAATTCAGCCCATTCTAAACGATGAAAAAACCAATAGCGCTGCTCAATATCTAACTTATTTTCACATCCAGCAGTCCAAGGTTTATACGCACAATTGTAATGAATGAGCAGAGGTTGCTCACCATCCAACCTCATAATATCTGGATACCAGTCAAAACGGTCTAATTGTTTTAAGTAATAATAATTGCCAAACTGATAGTTATATTTGCGGTGTAGTGGTAACCACTGATGCATAAACATCATATTTAAAATATCTTGATCCCCTAAATCACCACCTTGTTGATGATATTGCTCAACAGTATCCATCAGCTTTTGCTGTAAATCAGGAATTTCTCGCCATTTTCTATTATTTAACAGCATCACACCCGAATTAAAATAAGGATAGCAGTCCAAAATACGATGCCTAAAATAATTGCTGCTCAGAATATAATCTTCCACAGCCGCTAACATATAATCACGAATATCGTGCTGATAAAGCCCACGTAATGAATCATTCGCAATAATATCGCTATCTAGATAAAGTACCTTATCCGCATGAATAATTTGTGGAATTAAACAACGATAAAAACTGATCTCCGCAACATGTTCAAGCGTTTTTAACTTTTGGAATAAATCTGCCCGAATGGAAATATTAGTAATATCACTCCTAAAATAGGCAAGATATTGATTTAAAGATTTAAACCATTCCTCAGAATAATCTTTATTAATCAAATAGAAGTGAATATTTGAATCATAAAAACAGATCGATTTGATTAACGTAATCACTTGCTCTGCATATCTGCGATCGGCAGACAATACAATGTACATAGGTTCCAAAGACATAGCATTCCCATCAGAAATCAAAAATTGCTTGATATCATAGCATGAAACCAGCACTTCCCAAGTGGCCAAATTCCACTAATTTGTGAGGAAGGTTTAAAGCTAAGCAATGATTTGTTATTTAAGACAGATGGGGTTGATAGCAAGCGGTCGGATTCGCTTAACTTTTTGCAGTTTGAGCCTGATTGTTGGTTTAGCGTCTTAAACCGCTAAAACATAAAAATAACTAAACAGTATCACGAGAGTGAAAAAGCCTTTTCCC
>NZ_CABFJY010000047.1 GCF_901687125.1 Actinobacillus vicugnae | reverse complement strand
AACGCGGTAAAACGTCATATATTGCGCCGAATTTACTCAATCGTGATTTTAATGCGACGAAGCCGAATCAAAAATGGGTAACGGACGTCACCGAATTTCATCTTGGGCAAGCGAAGCTTTATTTTTCAGCGTTGATGGATTTGGCGAATCGCGAAATTATCGCTTATCAATTTGCCACACGGCCCAAATTTTCGATGGTAAAAAAGATGTTGGAACAAGGGCTTAGCCAATTAAGTGCGACGGATTGCCCGATTATTCACAGCGACCAGGGCGTAACTTTACGGCACGAGCGAATGGCGGCAGATGCTGGAAGGCAAAGCGATACAGAGCATGAGCAGACGGGGGAACTGCTATGATAATGCGGTGATTGAAAGTTGCTTTGGCATTTTGAAATCAGAGTGTTTTTACAACCGCAACTATACGTCGATAGCGGAACTACAGGCTGAGTTGGAAGAATATGTGGTGTATTACAACCAAAAGCGTATAAAAATGGATTTAAAAGGATTGAGCCCTGCACAATACAGAGCTCAATATTTATAGTGTACTAACCTGTCCAACTTTTGGGGGGCAGATCATGTTTTGTTATTCAAACTCAAGTTCTACCGCATTTTCACCAAGTAGTGTTTTGAGTTGATCGAGCATTTCATCTTTCGGAGTAATGCGCCATTCTACGCCACTACGCAATAGCGCACGACCTTCAGGGCTTTGGTAATAGAAGTGCAATGGTAACGTGCCTTCTTTATTCGGTTCAATGATTTCTCGTAATTGCTTCACAAATTGCGGGGTGAGTTGTTCTTGATTAACCGCTAAAGCAAGACTTTTAGCGTAGCGACTACGAGCTTCATCTAATGTTGCAACTTCGCGCACTGACATTTTTAATCCACCGCTAAAATCATCGAACTGCACTGAACCTGTTGCGATCAGTATGCTATCTTTTTCTAACAAGTGTCCATAGGTTTCCAATGCTTCAGAAAATAACGTCATATCTAATTTGCCAGAACGATCCTCAATAGTTGCAATACCTAAACGACTACCACGTTTAGTGACTGCGATACGTGAACCCATTACAATACCAGCAACTGTAACCACCTGCCCACGGCGGGTCGGTTGTAGCTCGTTTAAACGTACAGGGGCGTAATGTGATAACTCTTTTAAGAAACGTCCAATTGGGTGACCACTGAGATATAAACCGAGGGTAGTACGTTCGCCATCCAGAAGCATTTGTTCTGACCATTTGGGCGTATTCGCATAGGCGTTTTGTACTTCTTCAGGGGTTTCAGTCAGCACACCAAACATATCGCTTTGCCCGAGTGCTTCCATTTTGCTGTGTTGGTCAGAAGCCTTGAGAGCATCTTCTAAGTTTTTCATCAGAGCAGCGCGATGAGGCCCAAGTTTGTCGAAAGCGCCCGACATAATTAAGCCTTCAAAGGTGCGACGGTTGATTTTCTTCAGATCGACACGTGCGGTTAAATCGAAGAGATCTTTAAAAATGCCATCTTTTTCACGAGCTTCTAGAATTGCCTCAACAGGGCCTTCACCAACGCCTTTAATTGCGCCTAAACCATATACAATTTCCCCTTTTTCATTCACCGAAAAACGGTGTTTACCACTGTTTACATCAGGTGGTACAACGGTTAAGCCCATATTGATACATTCGTCATAGAAGCCAACAATTTTATCGGTATTGTCCATCTCTGAAGTCATTACCGCTGCCATAAATTCGGCAGGATAGTGCGCTTTAAGCCATAAGGTTTGATAAGAAACCAGCGCATAAGCAGCAGAGTGCGATTTATTAAAGCCATAACCTGCAAATTTTTCTACCAAGTCGAAGATCTTCATCGCAAGATCGCCATCAATGCCTTGTTTGATCGCACCTTTCTCAAAGATTTCACGCTGTGCTGCCATTTCTTCAGGTTTTTTCTTACCCATCGCACGGCGTAACAAGTCCGCACCACCTAAGGTGTAGCCTGCCAGAACCTGTGCAATTTGCATTACTTGCTCTTGGTAAACAATAACGCCATAGGTCGGCTCTAAAATTGGTTTGAGCGATTCATGCTGATATTGTGCATCAGGGTAAGAAACTTCCTCATGTCCGTGTTTACGGTCGATAAAGTTTTGCACCATGCCAGACTCTAGAGGACCTGGGCGGAATAGTGCCACCAATGCGATAATATCTTCAAAGCAGTCTGGTTTAAGGCGTGAAATCAAATCTTTCATACCACGTGACTCTAGCTGGAAGACTGCCGTTGTTTTGGCGGCGAGCAGTAAATCAAACGATTTTTTATCATCAAGTGGAATGCTTTCGATACGAATCGGTTCTTTGCCTTCTCTAGCTAAACGTTGGTTGATCATCTCCAGAGCCCATTTGATAATAGTGAGCGTGCGTAGCCCCAAGAAGTCAAATTTTACTAAGCCCGCATATTCCACATCATTTTTATCGAAGTGGGTAACGGGGTGTAAGCCTTCAGAATCGCAGTAAAGTGGTGAAAAATCGGTAATGGCAGTTGGCGCAATCACCACGCCACCTGCGTGTTTACCTGCATTTCGTGTTACACCTTCGAGCTTACGTGCCATATCAATTAAGTCTTTAACTTCTTCATCGGCTTCGTAAAGTTCAGGCAGTTTTGGTTCGGCATCAAAGGCTTTAGCAAGCGTCATACCTGGATCAGGCGGAATCAGTTTAGAAATACGATCGACAAAGTTATACGGATGCCCAAGCACTCGCCCTACATCTCGAATTACCGCTTTTGCCGCCATAGTACCAAAAGTAATAATCTGTGAAACCGCTTGGCGACCATAAGTATCCGCCACGTGTTCAATTACACGATCTCGACCGTCCATACAGAAATCGACGTCAAAATCGGGCATCGAAACACGTTCTGGGTTTAAGAAACGCTCAAAAAGCAAATCGAAAGCAAGTGGGTCTAAGTCGGTAATTTTTAGCGCATAGGCAACTAATGACCCCGCCCCTGAACCACGGCCAGGCCCTACGGGAATATCGTTATCTTTTGACCATTGGATAAATTCCATTACGATCAAGAAGTAACCAGGGAAACCCATTTGGTTAATTACATCTAGCTCAACTTGCAAACGTTCATCATAAACTGACCGCTTGTTTTGACGTTCTTCAGGATCGGGAAATAGAAATGCTAAACGCTCTTCTAAACCCTCACGAGATTTTTTAACTAAAAAGTCTTCTGTTGAAAGATCACCTGTTGGGAAGTTAGGCAGGAAATATTCGCCCAAGCGCACCGTAACATTACAGCGCATTGCAATTTGTACAGTATTTTCAATCGCTTGTGGTAAATCGGCAAACAAGGCACACATTTCTTGTTCGCTACGGAAATATTGTTGTGCCGAATATTTTTTCGGGCGTTTCGGATCGTCTAGCGTGTAACTGTCGTGAATCGCCACACGGATTTCATGTGCATCAAAATCACTTTCTTTCAGAAAAACCACATCGTTTACTGCCACAAGAGGTAATTGGTGTTTTTGTGAAAAAATGACCGCTTGTTGAATATAACGTTCTTCATCCACACGCCCTGTACGACAAAGAGCAAGGTAATAGTGATCAGGGAAGTGTTGCTGATAAAAGCTGACTAATTTCTCGGCTTCAGCTTCATTTTCTTTGAGTAACGCTTTACCTACATCACCATTGCGACCGCCAGATAGGATAATGATCCCTTCGCCTAATTCAGCCAACCATGCTTTTTCCACTACTGGAAATTCAACATAGCCTTGCTGATATGCCTTTGAAAGTAAAAGAGTAATATTGTGATAACCCGTATTATTTTTGGCAAGTAGCGTAAGCTCGAAAAAATCTTCGCTATCAGGTTCAGGGCGAACCATCACATCCGCCCCTATAATCGGTTTTAATCCTGAGCTTAACGCTTCGCCGTAAAATTTAACTAAGCCACAAAAGTTACTGAAATCGGTTAATGTCATTGCCACCATATTGTTAGCAACAGCAGTTTTGATTAATGGTTTTACTTTAGCCAAGCCATCAACCATTGAGAAATCACTATGAACTTTAAGATGAACGAAACGTTGTTGGGTCATTACGATATTTATAGTTAGATAAGAAAAAATTGACGGGATTTTAACATAAATAAGCGGTTAATTTTTTGCAAAATATTGCAGAAATTTAACCGCTTGTTTTCGCTCTTAATCACGTTTCTTAGTAAGTAGCCACCAGACGATAGCTAAACAAATTATACTCGGTATAAGTGCGCCGATTACCACGGGTATCCAAGAGAACACGAGGGTCATATTACCAAACACGATATTTGAAACATAGAACACAAAGCCTGCTATAATACCGATAAATAATTTGGTTCCCATAGCACTGCTACGTAGTGGTCCAAACACGAATGAGATTGCAAGTAACATCATCACTGCCATGGAAATTGGTTGATAAACTTTACGCCAAAATGCAATTTGGAAGCGTTTTGAATCTTGCCCTGTTTCTTTTAAAAAGCCTACATAATCGGACAAGCCTGAAATAGAAAGTGATTCAGGTTTCAGCGATACGATTCCCAATTTGCTTGGCGTGATCGTTGTCTGCCAATCTTTATTCACTACTTTAGCCTGCTGGATGTTATTGTCGCCAAGGGAGGCGGTTTGTACGCTTTGTAGTGTCCAATTTTCACCATTAAACACCGCATTTTCTGCTTGTGTAACTGATTTCAGCGCTTTATTTTCAAAGTGGTAAATCGAAACACTATTTAATTTACGTTCATTTTCGATATGGCGAATGTAAATAAAATCACTACCATCTTTTGCCCAAAAACCGCCCTTGGTAGAAAGCATAGAACCGCCACTTTGAGCGATTGAGCGCATATTTCGTGCGTATTGCTCGGTTTGCGGAATTCCCCATTCACTCACAAACATAGTAAATACAATCAACGGAATAGCAGTTTTCATCACCGCTAACCCGATTCTAAAACGTGAAAAACCAGAAGATTGCATTACCACTAATTCACTACGGCTGGCAAGGTTACCTAATCCGAGTAGCCCCCCAATTAATGCGACAACAGGGATAAATTCTTTAATGTCACTCGGTAACATTAACAGTGAATAATAAGTGGCAGTAAGTGCATCGTAAGAGCCTTTTCCGACGTCTTTAAATTCTTCTACCAATTTGATGATAAACACCAAACCGCTCGACATTAATAGCACGGCAAAAATCATACTGATAATGGTTTTGCCAATATAGCGCTCAAGAATATTCATACCTAATAAATTCATTTACGCCACCGCCTTATTACGACTAAAAGAATAACGAATTGCTGACATCCATTTGGTATCCCAAAAGTTCATTATCATAGCTAATACAAAAAATGCGATAGACACCAGAGGCATTAATAGCGTTGCATCTAATTTGCCCGAAGCACCAGATGATTTAAGAGAGCTTTGGAGCAAGAAATAAATTAAGTAGAGCAAGACTGCTGGAATCACTTTGGCAAAACGTCCTTGGCGAGGGTTTACGTTACTCATTGGCACGGCAAGCAGTGCCATTAACGGCACTGCAAAAATCAGTGCAAAGCGCCATTGCAACTCAGCTTTTGCCTCGTTAGATGAATCTGTCATCAGCTTATTGAAATCTGCACGCTGAACCAATTTTTCATTCGAATCTACATTTTGATAACCGAGATAAGCTTGGTAATTATCAAAGTGAGAAATACGGAAATCTGCCACATTTGCAGTGCCTTCATAGCGAGTGCTATTTTTTAAGGTTAAAATTTGATCACCATTAGGTAAACCCTGTAATTGACCAGATTCTGCGACAACTACAGAAGGGCGGTTTTTCTTTTGCTGATCAGGCTGGAAAACATAAATATCATTTAATTTATTCTGTTCATTATTGATATTTTCGATAAATAAAACATAGCCGCCTGCAGTCATAAATTGTCCTGCAGAGAGAGCAGAGAAACGAGGGTTAGATTTCGCTTCGGCTAACATTTCACTTTGTTTATTGATCGCCCAAGGCGTAAGCCAAAATACGTTATAGATTGCTAATGCCGTGGTAAAAATAGAAAGGAACAGCGCTACTTTAGTTAATAAGCTTTGCCCGATTCCACATGCACGCATTACGGTAATTTCACTTTCTGAATAGAAACGACCTAAAGTAAGCAACAATGCCACAAAAAGCGATAGCGGTAACATAAACTGCGCCAAAGCGGGCATTCCCAAGCCTAATAGGCTTAGCACTAAATCAGTTGGGACTTTTCCGCTTACTGCAGAATTCAGCACGGTAATTAGCTGTTGGCTAAAAAACATTAATAACAAAATAAATAAGATCGCCAATTGGCTTTTGAAGATCTCTTTCGTTAAATATCGACTTAAAATCACGCTATCTCTCTCATTTTTGCTAAAGCCTAGATTAAAGACTCGGGGAAATCGGTGCGATGCGGTTAAATTTCATTAAAATTTGCAAAAAAGCTGCAAAAAATGACCGCTTACAAAAGGTGCTAATCATACCTTTTTTATGCGAAAAAATCACGAACGGATTTTGACTATTCTAAAAACCAATAAAGCCCCGACGTTCGGGGCTTTAGGCGCTATTCACTTGTATTATTTGGCTTTTGTCGCTGATTTTTTTAAAAGTAGCTTTTTACCATTTTTATCTGTTACTTCAATTTCTGCTGGCGAAGCTCGTTCTTTATGCACAATTGCAATTAAATTATCGTGCTGTGCAATATCTTCAAATCGTCCTTTCACCTGTAGCGCTTTAACATCCGTTTTTTCAGCGAAGACTAAGAATGTACCTAATGGAGTAACACGGATATTTTGTAAGCCAAGTCTTTCTTTGCTCGCTACTTGGTATTGTGGTGCTTTATTTTTTGATTTAGCAATCGTATCTTTGTTGGTTACTACATCAATAATTGCTTGCAGTTTTTGCGCACTTTCGCTGGTTAAATCTGGCGTATTAGGCGTAATTTGAGCGGTTGCGTTATTTGTAGCTGTCGTTTGTTCTTCATCAGAGCTAAAAACCGCTTCACCAATAAATTGTTGCGTGCTTTGTTGTTGTGCAATCAGTGGTTCACCACCTTTATTTGAAGCAACTAAAAATAGACGAGAGCCAATTTTTTCAAAACGAATATCTGTATTCGGTAATTGCGATTCTAGCTGTTGGGTGAGCGACTTAATTGTCACTTCGCCATTGTTAGGAATTGAAACCGTGCGCGAGGTATCTAATTCGTACGTGATAAAACCGACTTTGAGGCGTTGTGCTAATTGTTGCAATAATTCGCCCGCTTGACCTTCGTAGGCAATACGGAGCTTCGCTTGCTCATAACGGTTGAAAAGTGCGCTATCATTCGCAAATGCAGACGCATTCACTAATAAACAGATGAGACTGGTAAGAAAAGTTTTATTCATTAATTTTTTCATCGTAATTTCCATTGATGATTTTATGGATTTGTTATGACAATTTTTTTGTTGAGAAATTCATCATAGTCAATAAATAGCTAGTATAAAACAACACTTTGAAAAGGCAAGTCTGCTAAAAGTGGAAAGCGAGTCGGAAATTTGGTTGTTTTTTAGGTATTTGAAATGGCTAACTCTATGAATCCTTTATGATATTTTACTTAAAAAATGTAATTTTGCGAAAAATACGCAATTTTTTCGATGAAGTTCGCATTTCTGCTATTTTCCGCTTGTAATTTAGTGCATAAATAGGTAGGTTACTTGTGATGCGAGTAACAGAGCGTTACTTTTAACCTTAACCGATTTGAAATAAAGAGGTAGCAATGGAATTTAGTGTAAAAAATGGTAGCGTAGAAAAGCAACGTACTGCATGTTTAGTGGTTGGTGTGTATGAGCCTCGTCGCCTTTCTGCAGCCGCAGACCAATTAGATAAATTAAGTGAAGGCTATATTAGTACGTTATTACGACGTGGTGATTTAGAAGGTAAAGCAGGCCAAACACTGTTATTGCATAATGTACCAAATGTACCCGCAGATCGTGTGTTATTAGTGGGCTGTGGTAAAGAACGTGAATTAAATGAGCGCCAATATAAGCAAATTATTCAGAAAATGGTACAAACCATTAACGATACAGGCTCAATGGAAGCGGTCTGTTTTTTAACTGAATTACATGTAAAAGGTCGCTCAACTTATTGGAACGTACGTTTTGCGGTGGAAGCTATTCAAGAAAGTTTATATGCTTACAATGATTTCAAAAGCATTAAGCCAGAAGTTCGCCGAGAATTACGCCGTGTGATTTTCAATGTGGCAAATCGTAAAGATTTATCTGATGCGGAAAGAGCATTAGAACACGCGAAAGCGATCGCAACAGGTGTGGCATTTGCTAAAAATGTGGCAAATTGTCCACCAAATGTATGCAATCCTGCTTATCTTGCAGAATCAGCAAAAGGGTTAGCTACAGATTATGAAAATATTCGTACAACGGTGGTTGATGAAGCTGAAATGACAGCTTTAGGTATGAATGCTTATTTAGCGGTATCTCGTGGTTCGCAAAATCCTGCTTATTTATCAGTGATTGAATATCGGAATCATCCGAACCCAGAGGCGAAACCGATTGTATTAGTAGGTAAGGGATTAACTTTTGACTCTGGCGGTATTTCAATTAAACCGTCTGATTCAATGGATGAAATGAAATACGATATGGGCGGTGCAGCTTCTGTTTATGGCACAATGAAAGCATTAGCAGAAATGAACTTGCCATTAAATGTGATTGGTGTACTAGCGGGCTGTGAAAATATGCCAGATGGTAATGCCTATCGACCAGGTGATATTCTTACCACTATGAATGGCTTAACTGTTGAAGTCTTAAATACTGATGCAGAAGGGCGCTTAGTGCTTTGCGATACGCTTACTTATGTAGAACGTTTTGAGCCTGAGCTAGTGATTGATGTAGCCACGTTAACAGGTGCTTGTATGATTGCGCTTGGCGCACACAATACGGGTTTGATGTCTACCAGCAATGTATTAGCGAATGATTTATTAAATGCAGCAGAGCAAGCAGACGATAAAGCATGGCGTTTACCATTAGGTGAAGAATACCAAGAACAGCTCAAATCAAACTTCGCAGATCTCGCCAATATTGGTGGACGTTTAGGCGGTGCAATTACTGCAGGGCAATTTTTGTCAAACTTCACCAAAAAATACAATTGGGCGCATTTAGATATTGCAGGCACAGCATGGAAATCAGGTGCAGCAAAAGGTGCAACAGGTAGACCAGTACCAATGCTTAGCCAATTCCTAATTAATAAAGCGAATAGCCAGTAAGCGGTTATTTTTTCATAAAAGTTTACAAGCCCTCGGATAGCAATATCCGAGGGCCTTTTTATTGAAAATTAACAATAAATGTATTTTTATGTAAAAAATTTGATCTAGTTTAAATTTATAAGCTTGTTAAGCTTTTCTGTTTACATATAATCTTCGTTATCAAACATTTTTATTTTCTTTTTTGAGTATTTATGTTTGTTTTCGCAATGTTATAAATAAGGAGACTGATATGTTTTCATTCTTAAAAGCATCTCCACCAGCACAGAGAAAATCAGGTGAGATTGATGCGGAATATAAAAAATTACGTTGGCAGGTTTTTGCTGGGGTATTTATTGGTTATGCAGCTTATTATCTTATCCGTAAAAATTTCTCGCTTGCAATGCCGTATCTTATTCAAGAGTATGGCTTTTCTAAAGCAGATTTAGGCACAGTTGGGGTAGCATTATCACTTGCTTACGGTATCAGTAAATTTGTGATGGGTAATGTATCAGATCGTTCGAATCCGAAATATTTTATTACTATCGGTTTATTAGGCTCTGCTACGGTAAGTTTAATATTCGGTTTAGTACCAGGTGTATTAGCGTCTATTCCGATGATGATCGTATTGGCAGCATTAAACGGTTGGTTCCAAGGGATGGGCTATCCGCCAGGTGCAAAAACTATGACCAACTGGTTCTCTAAATCAGAACGCGGTAGCTGGTGGAGTTGGTGGAACGTTTCACATAACTTAGGCGGTGGCTTAATTGGTCCGTTAGCGATTCTCGGTTTAGCGATGTTCGGTACTTGGCAATCACTTTTCTATTTACCTGCATTAATTGCGATTTTATTAGCATTCGTAATGTTCTGGTTAATGCGTGATACGCCTGAATCACAAGGTTTACCACCAGTAGATGAATGGCGAGGCGAGAAAGTATTAGAGCGAGTTGAATCGGCAGATACGCTTTCGGCAATGGACATCTTCCGTAAATATATTATCAATAATAAATTCTTATGGGCGATTGCGATTGCAAACGTATTTGTTTACTTTATTCGTTACGGTATTATTGACTGGGCGCCGACTTACTTAAAAGAAGTGAAGCATTTCTCGGTAGATAAACAAAGCTGGGCGTATTTCTTATACGAATATGCAGGTATTTTCGGTATGTTGGTAAGCGGTTATTTAAGTGACAAAGTTTTCAAAGGTCACCGTGCGCCGCCAATGTTAATGTTCTTAGCTGGTGTGTTAATTGCGATTATTGTTTACTGGAAAAATCCAGCGGGTAATCCTTTAGTAGATAATATCTGCTTAGTTGCTATCGGTTTCCTTATCTATGGTCCAGTAATGATGATCGGTTTACAAGCGGCGGATTTAGTACCTCGTGTTGCAACAGGTACGGCAACAGGTTTAACGGGTTTATTTGGTTATCTATTAGGTTCTGCAAGTGCTGGTTGGGTTATGGGGAAACTTGTGGACTTATATGGCTGGGACGGTGGTTTCTATGCGCTAATTGCTTCTAGCTTTCTTGCATTCGGTTTTATTGCGATTACGTTATTCAACAAAAAATCAGCCGAATAGTCACATCGTGTTTTAGTCATACTAAAAATAAAAGGCATCGGAGAAATATCTTCGCTGCCTTTATTAAATCTGTTTATTCGATCCCTACTAATTTATGTGTTTGCAAGCTTAGTTGCCATTTTGGTTTATTAGCCCGTTGGTTCAAAATACCAAGTTGGGTAATGGTTTCTAGTAAATTCATCTTACCGTCGATTTCGCAAGGTGAGAGATAATAATGCTCAGCTTGAATTTGCGTTTCGATTTGTTCACAAAAGCCTTGTACATCACCTTTATCCATTACGATACGGACTTCATGGGCAAAGGAAATACATTCTCTTTGGTATTTTTCCTGATACATCAACTTAGGGCTGGTCGCAATATAATCTATTTGTTTTGGCACTGCTTTTAAGCCATTCGTTTCAATTGCTAACCAGTAGCCTTCTGCTTTAAAAATATCTAACAACGTTCCTAAATTAGTATACATTGTTGGTTCGCCACCCGTGACAATAATATTTTTGGCAGAGTACGATTTTACTCGTCCAACAATTTGTTCTAGGCTCCATTTTTCGTATTCGTTATAGTTGGTATCACACCAAGGGCAGGCAAGATTACATTTGCCTAAACGAACAAAAATACAGGGTAGCCCTGTATTGAAGCCTTCCCCTTGCAGACTTTCAAATATTTCTACAATAGGGAATTCAAGCTTGGGGTAAATAATTGTAGTCATAAAAAATTGTGTGTCGTCCTACAATTTGCGTGAATATTCGCAATAAGAGGTTGGCGTTTCCCAAAGGCGGATTAAGCTCACGGGCAAGCCGACTTTTTCTAGTTTTTCAAACATATATTTTGCCATTTCTTCCGCTGTAGTACGGCTTGGAATACCGTAAACTTTTGAGTTTAAATCAACGAGCAGTTTTGCCACTTGGCTTTCTCTATCGCTATTCAAATCGTAAATATAGGCATGATCCATTGGATCGAGAATTTCACGTTTTACCACGTTTTTTAAATCGGAATAATCCATTACCATACCACGTTTGGCGCCCTGCGCTACTAATTCGCCAGTCACTTCCACTTGTAGTTTGTAAGTGTGTCCGTGTAAGTTTTGGCATTTGCCGTCGTGACCGTCGAGCATATGCGCCATATCGAAACTAAATTCTTTTGCAATTTTAAACATTTTTTTGACCGCTTGTTCTTTCTGATAAATATTCGTTTAAGCCTTTTTCGCGTAATACGCAGCTTGGGCAAGTGTGACATCCGCCTTCGACACCTAAATAACAGGTATGAGTATGTTGTTTAATATACTCAAATGCGCCTAATTGATCGGCTAATGCCCAAGTTTGCTTTTTGGTGAGATACATCAATGGGGTGCGAATATTGAAATTGTAGTCCATCGCAAGATTTAACGTTACGTTCATTGACTTTACAAATATATCTCGACAGTCAGGATAACCACTAAAATCCGTTTCGCACACACCTGTGAAAATAGTTTGGATACCTTGCCCTTTGGCGTAAATTGCGGTGTAGAGCAAAAACAGTGCATTACGCCCATCCACAAAAGTGTTTGGCGTACTGCTTTCTTGTTTGATTTCACGCTCTTCCATCATTGCATTGGAGGTAATTGCTTTAATCACAGAAGTATCAATCAGCGTTTGCTTTACACCGAGATCTTTGGCAATCCATGCGGCTTTTTCAAGCTCAATTGCATGGCGCTGACCATATTGAAAGGTAACAACTTCGACATTTTCGACACCAAATTCTTGAATGGCTTGAAAAAGGCAAGTAGTGGAGTCTTGACCGCCAGAAAAAATTACGACGGCTTTTGGGGTTGAGTTCATTTTGTGTCCTTAGTTTTGGTTTCAAAGCGTATCTTTGGCGTGGGAGGTTTTCGAACCACGACGGAATAGAATGAATAAGCGGTCTAAATTTGCAATTTTTTTGCAAAAAAAGACCGCTTGTTGAGGTGCTATAATAACAGAGTTTTCAGCTATTTTCTAATGTGATGTTGAATCATTAGTTTTTTGAATTACCGCTTTTAACAGATCTTGGGTTGATTCTTCGATTTTTTCACTAGAAAGTGAACCAGATCGCTCACCCCAGATAGAAAGCGATGAACCAATAATATTTTGTGTATTTTCAACTATGTTGTTTTTATTTCGTCCATCCCATAAACCAAGTTTCCAGTTATTTAATACGTCTTCAGTTGCATATTTACTATCGTGGTTAATATTGGCATTGCCTTTGGGTACGAAATAAAGATAGTAAGAATTATAGTTTAATACTTTAAAGCCATTATTGAGTAATTCAGGTAAATCTGCTCGAATTTTACGGCGCTCCACAATTGCTTGGTTTTCTTGTGCATCACCATCGTAGCTCCAATAAGTAATTTCAATGCTTTTATCTAATTGATTGAGATTGTTTTTAATTAAACCATCGTTCCAAATTCGAGTAATTTTTCCTTTGCTATTAATAAATTGATTCAGCGTATTTACATAATTAATAAATTCATGGTTTGAATCTACACTATAGCCAAATTCATCACCACCAATATGGAAGTGTTTGCTGGTATGACCAAAAATATAAATAACCTCAGCAATTAATGTTTTAATAAATTCAATTGATTCTGGATTGGTAATATCAATTTCTTCATCATTATGTTTTGACTTTAATTTATTAACATAATTAGAACCATACTTAGCTTCAAGTAATTTAAATATACCCGTCATATGATTGGGTGTATCAACTTCTGGAACTAATTTAATATTTTTACTTTGGGCATAATAAATAATATCGTGAATTTGTTTATAAGTTAAAAAAGGTTTATTGGTTTTAGGATTATAATAAATACCGTCTTTAATAATCGCATTTTCTTCTCGTTGATCTAACAGTGTACTTTCAATCGCATAGTTTTCGTGGTCAGAAAAGTGCAGATGTAAGAAAGTTCCTCCTGCGTTATGAATAGTGTCAATAAATTGTTTTATTGTTTCTACAGGGTAGAAACGACGGGCGGTATCAAGGGTTAGCCCAGCCTCTTTTATTTGTGATAGATTCATTGCATTAACCATTTGGGAGGAGCAGGCGGAGAGAAAAGTAATAAAAATTAAAGTGAGTAGTGAAAATAACTTCTTCATAATGTTTGTTCGAAAATAAAATAATAGATATGCGTCTGACAATAACAAATTAAAATAATTCTATTTATTATTTTAATTTGTAACAAAATATTGGGTTAGTATTATTTATCAAAACATAAAAGATGTTCATTTTATACCATTTTGTTCAAAAAAAGCACTAAATATCCGCTGAAAGCGTTTTAGGGTAAAGCAAGTTAAGGTATAGCTTTTTATGTAAGTTTTCTATTAATTGATTAACGCAAACGTTTGCTTTGTGCTACAATAATGCAAATTTTTTATTTTTTGTAGAGGTTAATCGTGAACAATACACAACTTAGCTATAAAGACGCAGGCGTCGATATTCACGCAGGCAATGAACTGGTTGAACGTATCAAAGCTGATGTAAAACGCACTCGTCGTCCAGAAGTGATGGGTGGTTTAGGTGGTTTTGGCGCATTATGTGCGTTGCCAACCAAATATAAAGAGCCTATTTTAGTCTCAGGTACTGACGGTGTAGGTACTAAATTACGTTTAGCGATTGATTTAAATAAGCACGACACTATCGGTCAAGATTTAGTGGCAATGTGTGTAAATGATTTAGTTGTACAAGGGGCAGAACCATTGTTCTTCCTAGACTACTATGCAACAGGTAAATTAGAAGTGGATGTAGCTGCAGATGTAATCAAAGGAATTGCAGACGGCTGTGAAATCTCAGGTTGTGCATTAGTGGGAGGCGAAACGGCAGAAATGCCAGGAATGTATCACGCTGGTGATTATGATTTAGCTGGCTTTTGTGTAGGTGTGGTGGAAAAATCTGAAATTATTGATGGCTCTGCAGTTAAAGCGGGCGATACATTAATTGCGTTAGGTTCGAGTGGCCCTCATTCAAATGGTTATTCTCTCATTCGTAAAGTGATTGAAGTAAGCGGTGCAAATCCTGCAACGGATATGCTAGAAAGCAAACCATTAAGTGAACATTTATTAGCGCCAACCAAAATTTATGTGAAATCCGTGCTTCAATTAATTAAGCAAGCTGATGTTCACGCTATTGCGCACTTAACGGGTGGTGGCTTCTGGGAAAATATCCCTCGTGTATTACCAACAACGGTGAAAGCAGTGATTGATGAAAAATCATGGGAATGGCCAGCCGCATTTAAGTGGTTACAAGAAAAAGGCAATATCAGCCGTTATGAAATGTATCGTACCTTTAACTGTGGTGTGGGCATGGTGATTGCGTTACCAGCAAAAGATGTTGAAACAGCGCTTGCGGTATTAAAACAAGCAGGTGAAAATGCTTGGGTAATCGGTAAAATTGAGAATTTAGCTGATGGTTCGGAGCAAGTTGAAATTCTTTAATCTGCAAAAAAACTAAAAAATTAGACCGCTTGTGGATATACTACAAGCGATCTTTTTAGTTTTTATGATTTAACTTATAATTATGTAACCAATTAATGAATTCTTTATTTGTTCGAGTCACATTTAATCGTAAATAAGTAGAAAAATCGGAATGCTGAGAAAATAAGTAACCTGGAGCTAATAAAAATTCATCTTTACTTGCTTCTAATGCCATTTTTGTTGTATCTAAATGCGTATTAATCCATAAAAATATTCCAATATTACTCCCTTGGGGATATTCAATACCAATAGATTCTAATTCTTTTTTAAGATATTCATGTTTTTTAGTTAATTTTATTCTCATTTCCGCGATATGTTTTTTATATTGAGGGTGAAGCCAAATTTTATGAATCGCTCTTTCTGTTAATTCTGTACTAGTCATATTGGATAGCATTTTTTGTCTGAGTATTGGTTGTAGAAAACTTTGGGGGACGCATAAGAAACCAACTCTCCAATTAGCACCGAGTATTTTAGACACGCCTGTAACATAAAAAACTCGTTCTAATTGATCTAAAGATGCATAACGTAATGTTTTTCTTGAATCCTCTAGATGGCTATAAACATCATCCTCTAATAAATAGGCATCATATTTATGTAGTAAATTTAATACCTTATACATTATAGATGGAGAAATATTATATGATGTAGGATTATTTAGAATACTATTCGTAATATATAATTTAGGTTTATAGTTTTGAAAGAGACTCTCTAATTTTTCTATATTAGGACCATTGCTATCTCTAGGGACGCTTATTACTTTAATATTTAATTGATGTAAGCAACCTAATAACCAAAACCAACTAGGATCATCAACGATAACATAATCGCCTTCTCTCACTACTTCTCTTAATACTGTTTGAATTGCAGAAGAAACACCAGGCATTGTAATAACGGTATTCGGGTTTATATTTATACCTATATTATCTAATTGCTTGGAAAATAATTCTCGTAAGGGCTGGTAGCCTTAAATATGCCCATATGAATAAATAAAACTATGGACTTCTTTGGCTGATTTTCTGATTGCATTTGAAATAATTTCAGCATCGATTAGCCACTCATCTGGTAGCAGCCCGCTTCCTGAGGCTTTATTCTTAGGGAGTTCGCTAAATAAATGACTCATTAGCCAACCAGTATCAGCCACATTATTAATCAAAGAAGGCGCTAAATTTATTTCAGGCGAATGGCATTGTTTTTCACAAACAAAAAATCCTGAGCCACTTATAGACTTAATATATCCCATTGATACCAATAGGTCGTATCCTTGAGCGATAGAAAACGTAGATATGCCTAATTTTTGAGCTAATTGACGAATTGAAGGAATTTTTTGTCTAGGCAAATAAATATGTCTTTCAATTTTATCTATTACCCATTCGCAAACTTCTTGTACTCTTGTTTTTTTCTTCATTTTATCATCCATTATAAGACTGTATAGAAAACAAACCTATACAGTTATTTTTTATATGTAATGATTGTATAGGTAGAAAGTTGATTTTATCTAGTATAGTGAGCAAATATCAACAACATCGTAAAGGAAAAATATGTATAACTTAGAAGAATATATGGGACATACACCTTTAGTCAAAATAAAAAATATTTTTGGCGAGAAATATGCAAATGTTTATGTGAAATTGGAAGAGTTCAATCCAGCAGGAAGTATTAAGTCTAGGGGTGCTCACCAAATGATTATTGAAGCGGAGAAAAAAAGGAAAGCTTAAGGCTGGAATGTCTCTACTAGAAGCTACTGGTGGAAATATGGGAATGGGGTTAGCTTTTATTTCAGTTATGAGCGAAATGATAATTATATTTTAGGGAAATAAAAATGAATCGTTATATATTATTTGTATTATTATCAATCTGCTGTTTAGCTTTAGGTGGTATTTTTGTCAAGTTAAGTCAGTTTCCACCAATAACAACAGGAATGTATAGGGTTTTATTTTCATTGCCCATATTCTTTCTATTATCTAAATATAGTAATGATAAATATGAAATGAGTTCAACAGAAAAGATTATTGCTATTGGTACAGGGACTTTTTTAGCTTTAGATCTTATTTTATGGAATATTTCTTTTTCATATACAACAGTTGCAAATGCGAACCTATTAGCTAATTTAGTTCCATTTACTGTAGTACCTGTTTTATACTTTATTTATAAGGAAAAGGTATCAAAAGAATTTTTAATAGGTGGAGGGATTATTCTTATAGGGATTTTTGTATTAATGGGAGGGAAAATCAACCCGACAGTTGAAAATTTTAAGGGAGATGGATTAGCTATCTTAACCTCTATATTTTATGGACTATTTATCGTAACTGTATATAAACTTAGGAGTAAAGTTTCTACTATTTATCTCATGAGTTATGCAAGTATTGGATGTTTAATTATGCTCTTACCCGTATCTTTATTATTAGAAGGAGTGTATATTCCTTATACATTTAATGATTTTTATCCCCTAATTGGTTTAGCATTATTATCTCAAATTTTAGGGCAAGGAGCATTAAGTTACTGTTTGGGAAAAGTTAAGGCGAGCTATACATCGTTATTAGTTTTAACTCAGCCAATTATTTCTGCGATATATGCATATTTCATTTTTAACGAAAATCTTTCGTTAAAAGAAATTATAGGTATTTTAGTGGTTCTTATCGGTTTATATATAGCAAATAATAAAAAATAATTTGCAAAAAAATAAAAAATTAGACCGTTTGTGGATATACTACAAGCGGTCTTTTTTATAGGTTTTTTGTATGTTTATTTCTCTTTTAATTTATTTTATGGTAATTAATTTAGCCAGCTTTTATTTGATGTATAGCGATAAGCAAAGATCGCTGGCAAAGACTTGGCGGATTTCTGAATCCAATTTATTTTTCCTCTGTTTTTCTGGTGGTTTTGTTGGCACTTTTTTAGCGATGAAATATATTCGTCATAAAACTAAACACTGGCAATTTCATGCGGCGGTAATCGTGGCTTGCTTTTTCTGGGTTATCTGCTTGCCTCTGTTTTACTATTTCTACATATTCAGGTATTAGAATTTCTAATCTGAATCCTCAATTTATATCCTATTAGCTCTTGTTTGAAATATGACTTAGATCACATTTCTTTTTATACTAAATCGTTATGATCTCTCATAAATTTAATAACTATTATTTTTGAGGAGAGTATATGAATAACGTACGTATTGAAGTGGATTTATTAGGTGAAAGAGAAGTTCCTGCAGATGCTTATTGGGGGATCCATACGCTAAGAGCGGTTGAGAATTTTAATATTTCTAAAAATACCATCTCAGATGTGCCTGAGTTTGTACGTGGTATGGTAATGGTGAAAAAAGCGACCGCATTAGCGAATGGTGAATTGGGTGCTATTCCGAAAAAAGTAGCAAAAGCGATTGTAGAAGCTTGCGATGAGATCTTAGTAAAAGGTCGCTGTATGGATCAGTTTCCTTCAGATGTTTACCAAGGTGGCGCAGGCACTTCAGTGAATATGAATACTAATGAAGTGGTGGCAAATTTAGCCCTTGAAATTCTTGGTCATCAAAAAGGGCAATATCAGATTGTCGATCCAATGGATCACGTTAATGCTAGTCAATCAACCAACGATGCTTACCCAACGGGCTTCCGTATAGCAGTGTATAACAGTATTTTGCATTTAATTAAGAAAGTGCGTTATTTGCAAAAAGGCTTTGAAGCCAAAGCGGATGAATTTAAAGATATTTTAAAAATGGGACGCACTCAGTTGCAAGATGCGGTGCCAATGACGGTTGGACAAGAATTTAAAGCGTTTGCCGTGTTGTTAGAAGAAGAGGTTCGTAATCTAAAACGTACTGCAAAACTATTATTAGAAGTGAATTTAGGGGCAACCGCAATCGGTACAGGTTTAAATACCCCTGAGGGTTATTCAGCATTAGCAGTAAAACATTTGGCAGAAGTTACAGGTTTGCCTTGCGTGCTATCCGATAACTTAATTGAAGCAACTTCAGATTGTGGCGCTTATGTCATGATGCATGGTGCATTAAAACGCTCTGCTGTAAAACTTTCAAAAGTATGTAACGACTTACGTTTACTTTCATCAGGTCCTCGCGCTGGTTTAAATGAAATTAATCTGCCCGAATTACAAGCGGGTTCTTCAATTATGCCAGCAAAAGTAAACCCTGTTGTGCCAGAAGTAGTGAACCAAGTGTGTTTTAAAGTGATAGGTAATGACACAACCGTTACTTTTGCGGCGGAAGCAGGGCAATTACAATTAAACGTAATGGAACCGGTTATCGGACAAGCGATGTTTGAATCTATTGAGATTCTTGCCAACGCTTGTGTGAATTTACGTGATAAATGTATTGACGGTATCACAGTGAACAAAGAAATTTGTGAAAACTTCGTGTTTAACTCAATCGGTATCGTTACTTATCTCAATCCGTTTATCGGTCACCATAACGGTGATATTGTCGGTAAAATCTGTGCAACAACTGGTAGAGGCGTACGCGAAGTGGTGTTAGAACGAGGCTTACTCACCGAAGCGCAATTAGACGATATTCTTTCCGTTGAAAACCTCATGAACCCGACTTATAAAGCGGCAAAATTTACTGAAGAAGAGTAGTCATTTCTAATAAAGCGGTTGAGTTTTGCAAAAAATTTGTAAAATTCGACCGCTTATTTTTATGCAGATATTTCAATAATTATTGAAATATATAATTTAACTCAGTACAATATTGATTATGAACATAGAACACGCAAGCCAATTATTCGGTACACTTAGATCATCAGTACGCTTACAAATTTTTCAAGTACTGGCTGCACAAGGAAGCAATGGTATGATTGCTGGAGACTTAGCAAAACAGCTGGATATTGCACCGAATAATCTTTCCTTTCATCTAAAAACACTGACTTCAGCAGGGTTAATTCATAGCCAGCAAACAGGAAAATTTGTACATTATTATGCAAATTTACCGTTAATGGTGGATCTCGTTGCTTTTCTGACAACCAATTGTTGTAAAGAAAGTGATGATTCGAATTGCAAATTTTGTGGATAATTCCACAAAATTTTTTCACTTAACACTTCAACAAATATTGAAATATTGGAGAAAATATGGAACAAATCACAATTTATCATAATCCGAAATGTGGAACATCACGTAATACGTTGGCATTAATTCGCCATTTCGGAATTGAACCGACAGTGATTCATTACCTTGAAACCCCACCTGATGAAGCAACGTTACGTTATTTAATTTCAGGGATGGGTATCAGTGTTCGAGAACTGTTACGCACTAACGTTCCGCCTTATGAAGCATTAAACTTAAGCCGTACTGAATTGACGGATGATGAACTGATTGCTGCTATGCTTGCCGAACCGATTTTAATTAATCGTCCGATAGTAGTAACGAGTAAAGGCGTGAAACTTTGTCGCCCTTCTGAAAAATTTTTAGACATTTCTCCAATTCCATTACAGACCCCATTCACAAAAGAAGATGGTGAAGTGATCCAATAATAAAAGGTAAATATGAGGTAATAATTTTCATGCAACAAACTTTAAAACAACAATGGTTTTCTAATATTCGCGCGGATTCGCTGTCCGGAATTGTAGTCGCTCTGGCATTGATTCCGGAAGCGATTGCTTTTTCGATTATTGCGGGAATTGATCCTAAAGTCGGTTTATATGCCTCTTTTTGTATTGCTGTCGTGATTAGTTTTACCGGTGGCAGACCAGCAATGATCTCAGCAGCGACCGGAGCGATGGCATTGGTTATGGCATCTTTAGTTAAAAGTCATGGATTGGAGTATTTATTAGCTGCCACGATTTTAACCGGTGTTATTCAAATCATTGCCGGCTTGTTTAAATTGGGGGCACTGATGCGTTTTGTCGCACACGCTGTCGTTGTGGGCTTTGTGAATGCCTTAGCGATTCTGATTTTTCTCGCTCAGTTACCAGAATTAACGAATGTGACTTGGCACACTTATGCTTTGGTGGCGGCAGGGTTGGGGATTATATATCTTTTCCCTTATGTGCCTAAAATCGGAAAAATCGTGCCATCACCGTTAGTTGCAATTGTATTACTGACACTAATAAGCCATTTTATGGGGATTGATGTACGTACTATTGGGGATATGGGGCAATTACCAGATAGTTTGCCCGTATTTTTATTACCAAATATTCCGCTGAATCTTGATACGTTACTCATCATTTTGCCTTACTCATTGAGCCTTGCTGCGGTAGGTTTACTTGAATCATTAATGACCGCAACCATTGTCGATGAAATGACAGAAACGGAAAGTGATAAAAATCGTGAATGTAAAGGGCAAGGCATTGCCAATATTATAAGTGGTTTTATGGGCGGCATGGCTGGCTGCGCGATGATTGGTCAATCCGTTATTAATGTGAAATCAGGCGGAAGAACCCGACTCTCAACATTCTTAGCTGGTATTTATTTATTGATAATGGTGGTTTTCTTAGCCGACATTCTGAAAATTATTCCTATGCCGGTATTAGTTTCAGTGATGATCATGGTGTCTATCGGTACTTTTAATTGGCAATCGATTAAGGAGTTAAAAACACATCCGATTGGCTTTAACGTGGTGATGTTAGTAACCGTATCCGTTGTGGTTTATACCCATAATTTAGCACTAGGTGTATTTGCAGGTGTATTACTTGCCGCCCTTTTCTTTGCGAATAAGATTGGACGTTATATGGTGATTAAGCCACTCCCGACCGACAATGATGCTGTGCTTGCTTATGGTGTTATCGGGCAAGTGTTTTTTGCATCGTCTGATGATTTTATCAATAGTTTTGCTTATGACAACGCTCATGTAAAACAAGTAAGCATTGACTTAACTCATGCACACTTTTGGGATGTTACAGGGATAGCCGCTTTGGATAAAGTCGTACTTAAATATCGTAAGGCGGGTATTGAAGTTGAAATATTCGGTTTAAATGAAGCAAGCCAAACACTTATTGATAAGTTTGGGGTACACGATAAATCTGAAGATATCGATATTATTTTTAAACATTAAGGAAGAAAGAAACATGGGCATTTTCGAACGTTTTTTAACAATTTGGGTGGCACTGGCGATTGCTGCCGGTGTGCTGTTAGGTATTGCTTTTCCGCAAGTGGTTGAAAAAGTCGCATTATTGGAAATCGCACATATTAATCTACCGGTAGCCTTACTGATTTGGTTAATGATTTATCCAATGATGATTCAGATTGATTGGTCTGCTATTAAAGATGTCGGCAAAAAACCTAAAGGGTTAGCCATGACGATAGTGGTAAATTGGTTTATTAAACCGTTTACGATGGCATTAATCGGCTGGCTGTTTTTCCGCTTTTTATTTGCTTCATGGGTGGATGCTCAGACTGCGCAGGAATATATCGCCGGTATGATTCTACTCGGTGTTGCACCTTGTACCGCAATGGTATTTGTTTGGTCGCAATTGGTCAAAGGTGATCCGAATTATACGTTGGTACAAGTATCGGTAAACGATATTATTATGATTTTTGCGTTTGCACCGATTGCTGGCTTTTTATTGGGGGTCAGTGATATTACGATTCCTTGGGAAACCTTGTTATATAGCACATTACTTTATGTCGTATTACCGTTGGTTGCAGGAAGCATTACTCGCAAAATTTTATTGAAATCTAACCGCTCTATTACTCAATTCGGTAGCAAATTAAAACCGTTTTCAGTGCTTGGGTTAATCTTAACGGTTGTTCTGTTATTTGCATTCCAAGCGGAAACGATTCTTGCCAATCCGCTTATTATTGTGCTGATTGCGATTCCGTTATTGGCTCAAACGTACGGTATTTTCTTTTTAAGCCATTTATTTTCGAAATGGTTAAAGCTACCAAAAGAAATTGCCGCCCCCGCTTGTTTGATTGGTACGAGCAATTTCTTTGAATTAGCGGTTGCAGTAGCGATTTCGCTCTTTGGATTACATTCGGGAGCCGCCTTAGCAACCGTTGTTGGAGTATTGGTTGAAGTGCCCGTTATGTTGTCCTTAGTGTGGTGGATTAATCGTCAAGCTTCATAAATAAAAGCGGGCTAATTTGCAAAATTTTCTGCAAATTCGACCGCTTGTTCATGGGAATTAGCTGTTGTTAATCATTAATTGATCGTTTTGATAATCCACAACAACAGGGCTATTTGGTAATAATTTACCGCTTAGGATCTGTTGTGCGAGTGGATTTTCAAGCTCTTGCTGAATCGCACGTTTGAGCGGTCTTGCGCCGAATAACGGGTCAAAGCCTGCTTTACCGATGTGATCCAATGCTGCATCGGTTACCGTTACCTGATAGCCACGCTCTGCAAGACGAACGATAAGGCGTTGTAGCTGAATACGAGCAATCGCACGAATATGCTCTTGACCTAGTGAATGGAACATCACCGTTTCATCAATACGGTTGATAAATTCAGGGCGGAAGTGTTGTCCTACCACTTCCATTACCATGGTTTTCACCGCATCATAGCTTTTATGCGCATTCTCTTGAATCAAATGTGAGCCAAGATTTGAAGTCATAATCACCACCGTGTTACGGAAATCCACTGTACGACCTTGCCCATCGGTTAAACGACCATCATCTAACACTTGTAATAAAATGTTGAACACATCAGGATGTGCCTTTTCCACTTCATCAAGTAACACAACGGAATATGGACGACGGCGAACTGCTTCAGTTAAATAGCCACCTTCTTCATAGCCCACATAACCTGGAGGCGCACCAACAAGGCGAGAAACGCTGTGTTTTTCCATAAACTCTGACATATCAATGCGCACCATCGCATCAGGATCGTCAAATAAGAAGTTGGCTAGCGTTTTACATAATTCGGTTTTACCCACCCCAGTTGGGCCAAGGAACAAGAACGAACCAATTGGGCGATTTGGATCAGAAAGCCCCGCACGGCTACGACGAATCGCATTTGCTACCGCTTCCACCGCTTCATTTTGTCCGATTACACGGCTATGTAATACTTCTTCCATACGTAGTAATTTTTCTTTTTCGCCTTCCATCATTTTTGAAACAGGAATGCCAGTCGCACGAGAGAGTACTTCAGCGATTTCTTCATCGGTGACTTTAGTGCGAAGTAATTGATTTTCTCCGCCTTCTTCTTCACGTTTGCTTGCTTCTTGAAGTTGTTTTTCAAGGGCTGGAATTTTACCGTATTGTAATTCTGACATTTTCTCAAAATTGTTTTCACGGCGCGCTTGATCCATTTCAATACGTGCGTTTTCTAATTCAGTCTTGATATGTTGTGTGCCGAGTAACGCAGATTTCTCGGCTTTCCAAACTTCTTCCAATTCAGAATATTCACGTTCACGAGCGGTTAATTCTTCGTCTAATTTTGCAAGGCGCTGCTGGCTTGCTTCATCTTCTTCTTTTTGTAACGCTTGGCGTTCTAATTTAAGTTGGATAATGCGGCGCTCAAGTTTATCAAGCGGTTCTGGTTTTGAGTCAATTTCCATACGTAAGCTAGACGCTGCTTCATCAATTAAATCAATCGCTTTATCTGGTAATTGGCGATCAGAAATATAACGGTGCGAAAGCGTTGCTGCTGCAACGATTGCAGGATCGGTAATTTGTACATGGTGATGAATTTCATAGCGCTCTTTTAAGCCACGTAAAATTGCAATTGTGTCTTCAACGGTTGGTTCATCTACCAATACTTTTTGGAAACGACGTTCAAGTGCTGCATCTTTTTCAATGTATTGGCGATATTCATCTAATGTTGTTGCACCCACGCAGTGTAACTCACCTCGTGCGAGTGATGGTTTGAGTAGATTGCCTGCATCCATTGCGCCGTCGGTTTTACCCGCACCAACCATTGTATGAATTTCATCAATAAATAGAATGACTTGTCCTTCTTCTTTCGCCAATTCATTTAGTACCGCTTTTAAGCGCTCTTCAAATTCACCACGATATTTTGCCCCAGCAATTAATGCGCCCATATCCAGTGATAACACACGTTTACCTTTCAAACCTTCAGGCACTTCACCATTAACAATACGCTGTGCCAAACCTTCCACAATAGCGGTTTTACCTACACCAGGTTCACCAATTAATACAGGATTATTTTTGGTACGGCGTTGTAAAACTTGCACCGCGCGGCGAATTTCTTCATCTCGCCCGATCACAGGATCTAATTTACCTGCTTTAGCTCGTTCAGTAAGATCAATCGTATATTTTTGTAGTGCTTGTCTGGTTTCTTCTGCGTTTTGATTTTTCACGGTTTCTCCTCCTCGAATTTGGCTAATTGCCGTGCTTACTTTCTCTTTAGTTAAGCCAAATTGTTTTAATAATTTGCCAATATCGCCATTATCATCAAGGGCAGCAAGAACAAATAATTCTGATGAAATAAAGCTATCACCGAATTGCTGCGCTAATTTATCGCATTGATTTAATAGGCGAATCAGTTGTTGTGATGGCTGTGTCGTACCACCAGAGACGGTTGGTAATCGGTTTAAAATTGTTTCTAATTCACTTAATATTTGTTGTGGTTGTACATTGAGCGCGGTAAATAACGGTGCGATAGATCCGTCTGATTGTTTTACTAATGTATAGAGTAAATGTGCAGGCTCAATATAATTATTATCTTTTCCAATGGCTAATGATTGTGCTTCCGCAAGCGCTTCTTGCAGTTTGGTTGTAATTTTTTCAAAATTCATATTTTTGCTCCTAAATTTAATTAATCTGGATCACATAAGTTTTACGCTTATTGCAACGTTTTATTAAATGGAGTTAGGCTAATTTATTTCAAGTAAAAATGTGAAAAAGATCACAAAAAAGAAATAAATACCTAGTTGTAGGTATGTGTTTTTATTTTTTTTGATTTTTGTCAATAAAAGTTATCTAAACTGTTCTTAAAATGTTATCAAGGTAACAGATTGGTTACCTTTTTATTTTCAATTACAACAAATTTGGGGGAAATATGAAAAAAGTAGCGTTGGCAGCGATGCTTGGCGGGGCACTAATGGCAGGGCAAGCAATGGCGCATCAAGCAGGCGATGTTTTACTGCGTGCTGGGGTAGTAAGAGTAAATGCAAATTCAGAATCAACTACTAAAACACCGATTCAAGTTGATTTAAAAGTGAAAAATAATCAGCAACTAGGATTAACAGCAACTTATATGTTTACCGATAACGTTGCTGTAGAGCTTTTAGGTGCAACGCCATTTTCACATAAAATCAATGCAAATGTACCAGCGTTAGGTGTAGCATCAGGTTTAGGTCGTGTAGCGATCGTTAAACAATTACCTCCAAGCTTATATGCTCAATATTACTTTGGTGATGCAAATTCAACATTTCGTCCCTATGTTGGTGCGGGCTTAAATTACACTCGTTTCTTTAATGCGAAATCAACACATTCGGCTGTAACGAATTTAGAAGTGAAAAAACATTCATTTGCGCCAGTAGCAAATTTAGGTTTGGATGTAAAACTGACCGATAAAATTTATTTCAACGCTGCTGCGTGGTATACCCGTATCAAAACAACAGCAAAATTTGATGCGTTAGGTGCGAAGCATGAAGTGAAATTAAAACTTGATCCAGTGGTGTTATTTGCAGGTTTTGGAATCAACTTCTAATAGAGGATATGCCCAAACGGCTATTGAGGCCCCTACTACGAAATAATCGTTTGTCCCGTTGTTGGAAGGGGCGCAAGGAAGCGCAAAATATAGAGCCAAAATGACCGCTTGTTATGTAGCAAGCGGTCATTTTTTATCATTTATAAGCAAAAGTGATGAATTAGTTTACTGAGTAATTCTCGGGTTGGTTCGATAAATTTAGCTTCTAAAAATTCATCGGGCTGGTGCGCTTGTTCAATTGAACCTGGGCCTAATACCAACGTAGGGCAAAGCTGTTGGATAAATGGCGCTTCAGTACAGTAATTTACCGCATCGCATTTTTCGCCTAACAGCTTTTCTACCACTTGCACCACTTGTGCAGAGTGCTCACACTCATAGCCAGGAATACCGTCATGTAAATGACGAATTTCAATTAGATCGCCATATTGTTCTAACATGGGTTTCAGGTTTTCATTCACCATTGCATATAAATCTTCGACAGGCAGATTTGGCAAAGGGCGCATATCAAATTGTAGTTCACAGCAAGCGCAAATTCGATTAATTGCATCACCGCCGTGAATATTGCCGAAATTCATTGTTGGGTAAGGTACTTTAAACAGACTATTGTGATATTTTTCACGTAATTGATTACGCATATTCATTAAATAACCTGTGGCTTGATGTATTAATTCAATTGCATTTATACCACGATCTGGATCGCTAGAATGCCCACTTTTTCCTATAATTCTGACCGCTTCACCGAGATGACCTTTATGTGCTCTAATTGGTTTGAGCGAGGTTGGCTCACCAATAATCGCACAGTCTGGGCGAATGTGTGTGTGCCGAGCAAAAGTACGAGCACCTAGCATGGTGGTTTCTTCATCGGCAGTGGCTAAAATGCGTAGAGGCTTAGTTAATTTAGTCAGATCAATTTGGCTAACAATATCTACAATAAAAGCAAAAAAGCCTTTCATATCGGCAGTACCTAAGCCATAGAATTTGCCATCTTTTTCGGTAAGAGAAAAAGGATCAAATGTCCATTTACCTTCATCAAAGGGCACAGTATCAGTATGTCCTGCTAACAACAAACCGCCTTCACCTTCACCATAAGTGGCTAGTAAATTATATTTGTCTCGGCTTCCTTCAACGCGAATAATCTCCGTTTTAAAGCCAAAATCCGCAAGCCATGTAGCTAATAATTCGATCAGTGGTTTATTGGATTGGTCTTCAGCCACTTCTAAACTGGAAATAGTTGGAATAGCAATTAAGTGGCTATAACGTTCGATAAATTTTGTGTTTGGCATAGTTTTTCTCTTTTCGTTATTGTTATGGTTTACGTTTTAACAGGGCGATACCTGCGACTATTTCCCAAATCATTACAGCATAAATCGCTAGTCGCTCAAGAATTGGTGTAAGCATATTTGGCAGGAAGATCGTTACCAAAATACATAAAACACCGACTGCTCCTGCTTGAAGACTAAAACGGCGTAGCCATTCAAGCTGTGGTTTGACGATATCAATCCCTGCGAGGATAATCGCTAAATTACCGAATAGATAAGTGAGGCTTGCACCTAAATTCTGCAAACCACCCGCGGTGATTTTAGCTTGTGAGGTAGGTATTAGCCCCATACCAATGCTGAAAAATACCGCGAAGATCAGCGCTAATAACCAATATTTACGACGAGACAGCTGCACAATCACTGCAAGATATGCAATCGTAAATCCCAAGCCTTGTAAATTAAATACCGCACTCATTACGTGTGAAAGCGGTGAAAAATAATTTGGCTTGCCCTCAGCGACACTACCGAATGGCACAAGCAATTCAAGCACAGTGTGGCGGAAATAGCTAATTACGGAAGATTCACTAAATAAGTTCACCACAAATTCGGCAAATAAGTAGAACACCCCGATAAAAGAAAGCAGTACTGCTAATAAAATGACAATAAAACGGGCGCTTCCTCGCATAATTGGGTGCATGAAAAACGGATAAACCGCAACGCCAAAAGAGCCATTTGTAAAAAATTCTTGTAATTGGCGTGAAATTTCAACAATCTTATTTGCAAAAATTTGGAGAAAAGCGACCGCTTTTCCAGCAAATGCTGTTTTCATTTTTGTTCCTGAATTATTGAGTAACAAGCGTATAAATTGCAGCAATAAATAAGAGGCTAATGATTGCAAACAAGCCTTGTTCTGACTTGCTTAGGCTCAATTTTCCACTATGTTTATAGCGTGCATAGAAAAATAAAATCACACCTGGCATATAAAGTACAGCAGAGAGAAGCAAATAATCTAAACCTGCTGCATATACGATCCATAATCCATAAAGCGATGCTAATGCACCAGTAAGCTTAATATACCAAGCTTCGTTTTGCTTTATCGCCACTTTAAATAAGTAAGCGCCAACTAAGAAATAAGGCACTAAAATCATTGTGGTTGAAAGCTGAATTAACATACTGTAGCCCTTGCCTGTAAATAAAACAAGCAATAAGCTAATTTGAATGGTAATACTTGTGAGCCATAATCCTGCAATTGGTGTGCCATTAATATTGGTACGATTTAATAATTTAGGGAATACTTTGGTTTTCGCTGCTTGATATGGGATTTCTGATGAAAACATTGTCCAGCTCATATAAGAAGCTAACACTGATACAATTAAGCAAAAAGTAATTAAAATCTTACCGCTTGCACCAACCATATGTTCCATTAAGCCTGCCATTGATGGATTTGGCATAGTTGCAACCACTTCACGAGGCAAAACACCTAACGAAAGCACCGTGATCGCGACATATAGCACTAATGTAATTAAAATACCGAGAATGGTTGCTAGCCCAACATCACTTTTCTTTTTGGCGTGTGCAGAAAGCACAGAAGCACCTTCTACCCCAACAAATACCCATAGTGTAATGAGCATGGTACTTTTTACTTGATCTAACGTGCTTTCGCCTAACTTGATACCACTAAAATCTTGCGAGAATTGTTCAGGTGAAAAGAACCAAATCGCTAAGCCAACAAATAAGAACAGCGGTAAGGTTTTTACAATTGTGGCAATTAAGTTAACGTAAGCTGCTTCTCGAATCCCTCGTGCAATTAAATGGTGAATTAGCCAAACAATTGCAGACGCGCCTAAAATTGAAGCGAGCGTATTACCTTGACCAAAGAGGGTTAGATTTTGGCCATCAACAAAAGTCCCAATCCCCTCGAAAGCCACGACTAAGTAGCCAACACTACCGATTGCGGTACAAAGCCAATACCCCCACGCAGAAACGCCACCGACAAAATCACCAAAGCCTTCACGAGCATAGGTATAAATTCCGCCTTCGAGTTCGGGTTTGATTCGGGAAAGGAAAAAGAAGGATAAGCCCAAGAAAATAATGCCAACCCCTGTAATTAACCAGCCGATTAATAATGCTTGAGCGCCTGCAACTTCCGCCATATTTTGTGGAAGGCTAAAAATACCAGAACCAATCATTGAGCTAAGCACTAATGCGGTTAAAGAAAAGAGACCAATTTTGCCCGTTGACATGCAATGTCCTTATAATTGTTATTCACACAAACTGCATAATCTAGCATAAAAATAAAAAATCCCCTAATGTTGAAACATTAGAGGATTGATTTTTTTAACCCCAATCTACATTGGTGAAACTATTGTAGAGTGCCCAAATAAATAATAGACCTATTGCTATTAGTAGGCCTTTTTCAAAGGTTTTTAAATTAAATGCCTTTCCTTGGTATTGGTAGCGTGAATAAAGAAATAGCGCAATACCTGGCACATAAAGTAATACCGATAATAATAAATAATCTAAACCAGCTGCATAGACAATCCACAAGCCATACACCGAAGCAATCAAACCTGTCAGCTTAATGTACCATACCGAATTTTTTTGGAACGACAATTTCAATAAATATGCACCAATTAAGAAATAAGGTACCAAAATCATTGAGGTTGAAATCAGCAATAATGCGTTATAGCTTTTACCTGTTAAAAGTACAAGGAATAAGCATAATTGCACCACAAAACCTGTAAACCAAAGAGAATTGATTGGTACTTCATTCGCATTTAATTTATCTAAAATTTTAGGAAATGCACCGTTTTTCGCACCACGATAAGGTACTTCTGCTGAATACATTGTCCAGCTCACGTAAGAAGCAAGTACCGACACAATTAAGCAAAAAGTAATTAAAATCTTACCGCTTGCGCCAATCATACTTTCTAATAAGCCAGCCATAGACGGATTCGACATCGTTGCAATTGTTTCACGTGGCAAAATACCAAGTGAAAGGACGGTAATCGCAATATATAATGTAAGCGCAATTAAAATACCCAATACAGTTGCAACGCCAACATCACCTTTCTTTTTCGCATGCGCGGATAATACCGAAGCACCTTCAACCCCTGTAAACACCCAAAGGGTAATTAACATGGTATTTTTCACTTGTTCAGACACGCTATTATTTAGTGCGGAACCTTGCAGATCTTGGTTAAAGGTTTCGCCTTTAAAATACCAAATTGCCAAACCAATAAATAACACAAGCGGGAAAATTTTCACAAAGGTTGCGACAAGGTTTACCGTTGCGGCTTCTTTGACCCCGCTTGCTACGAGAGCGTGAACAAGCCAAACGATAATCGAAGCACCAATAAATGAAGCGAGCGTATTACCTTGTCCAAAAATAATTGTTGAGTCTGAATCCGTAAAAGAACCAATCCCTTCAAATGCGACGACTAAATAGCCGACAATACCGATGGTTGCACAGAGCCAATACCCCCAAGCGGATAAAAAACCGACTAAATCGCCGAAGCCTTCACGGGCGTAGGTGTAAATCCCGCCGTCTAAATCAGGGCGGAGGCGAGAAATAAAGAAAAATGAAAGCCCGAGGAAAATAATCCCTATACCCGTAATAATCCAGCCGAGAATCAGCGCTTCACCGCCTGCAACTGCCGCCATATTTTGTGGAAGACTAAAAATACCAGAGCCAATCATCGAGCTTAGTACTAGTGCCGTTAAGGAAAGTAATCCAATTTTCTTATTTGACATAATTGTCCTTATTGATGTTATGTTTACGACAAGCGCTCAAACTTCCTCAATTTTTTGCAAAAAAATGATGAAATTCGATCGCTTATTAGGTTATTTTAATTTGTTTGCAAGAGTGTTGATATATTCAACGCCAATACCACAGCAACCACCAACAATAGTTGCCCCTTGCGCTGTCCATTTTTTTGCCCAAGTGAGATAGGCTTCAGGATCTAAATCTTTACGCACCTCATCTAAACCATCATTAGCGGCGGCATCTTTTGGCTGTGGGGCAAACGCATTGGCATAAGCGCCTGTTTGGATATGATTTGCATGATGTCCAGCCAATACTCGTTGCGTAATATTGAGGGCTTGTTCAATCACTTCAGGCTGACAGCAATTAAATAAAATTGCATCCACACCAAGTTCAACCATTTTTTCGACCGCTTGTTTCACACTTTCGCCAGAACGTAATTGCGGTTCAGGTGTTGGCTCAACATCGGTTAAAGTAAAAGAGACCCAAAATGGACGATTATCTTTTGGTAATAATGGTTTAATGGAAGTCGGCTCTATAATTGCGCTTTGCGTTTCACATAACCAAATATCTACATAAGGCGCAAGTCCATCAATAATCGGTTGCGCAATCTCAGCAAAGCGATCCGCTTGAATTAAATCTGCACGATAAGAGCCAAACATCGGAGGCAAAGAACCCGCAATTTTTACACATTTTCCACTATTTTTGACCGCTTGCTTAGCAAGACGCCCCGCTAAATCGGCAAGCATTTTAGCGTCTGCACTAAAACGTTGTTCACCAATGTGAAACGGCACCACCGCATAACTATTGGTTGTGATTACTTCTGCACCATGAGCGATAAAGTCTTCATGCACCTGTTGCACCGCAGACGGCTTTTCATACAATGACAATGCCGACCATTCTGGCTGTTTAAACGGCGCATTTAAACGCATTAATTCACGGCTCATACCACCGTCTAAAATTGTGATAGTCATATTGTGTCCTAATCAATGATTTTTTAAGAAATGGAATTGAAAAATAGTTTGCCTTAGATGTTCAAAAAATATATTATAGACGTCTAGATGGAAAAACTTCCAAAAGAATTTAATATAAGCGGTCGAATTTTGCAAATAGTTTGTAATTTTTGACCGCTTGTAAATTTCAGTTAGAGGCAAAAGCTCCTTATACAAAAACAACAACCAAAGGTAATAACAATGGCGATTAATTTATTTACTTCAGAATCAGTATCAGAAGGGCATCCAGATAAAATTGCAGACCAAATTTCGGATGCGGTATTAGATGAAATTTTAAAACAAGACCCGAAAGCTCGTGTGGCTTGTGAGACTTATGTAAAAACAGGTATGGCGTTAGTGGGCGGTGAGATTACTACTTCAGCGTGGGTGGATATTGAGAATTTAACCCGTCAAGTCATTTGCGATATTGGTTATACTCACTCAGATATGGGCTTTGATGCGCATTCTTGTGCGGTATTAAATGCGATTGGTAAACAATCACCAGATATTAATCAAGGCGTAGACCGTGCAGATCCGTTAGAGCAAGGTGCGGGCGACCAAGGTATTATGTTCGGTTATGCAACCAATGAAACCGATGTATTAATGCCAGCGCCGATTACTTACGCTCACCGCTTAATGGAACAGCAAGCGAAAGTGCGTAAATCAGGTAAATTAGATTGGTTACGCCCTGATGCAAAAAGCCAATTAACTTTTGCTTATGAAAATAACAAAATTGTTGGGATTGATGCGGTAGTACTTTCAACGCAACACGCTGAACACGTTTCACAAGAAGATTTAGTCGAAGGTGTAATGGAAGAAATCATCAAACCAGTATTACCAAGCGAATGGTTAAGCCAAAATACTAAATACTTTATTAACCCAACAGGTCGTTTTGTCATTGGTGGTCCAATGGGCGACTGTGGTTTAACAGGTCGTAAAATTATCGTAGATACCTACGGTGGTGCAGCGCGTCACGGTGGTGGTGCATTCTCTGGTAAAGATCCATCAAAAGTGGACCGCTCAGCAGCATATGCGGCACGTTATGTAGCGAAAAATATTGTAGCGGCAGGTTTAGCTGATCGTTGTGAAATTCAACTTTCTTATGCAATCGGTGTAGCAGATCCAACGTCAATTATGGTGGAAACGTTTGGTACGGGTAAAGTTTCAAACGAAACATTAGTAAAATTAATCTACCAAAACTTTGACTTACGTCCGTACGGCTTAATCAAAATGTTAGATTTAATCCGCCCGATCTACCGTGAAACATCAGCTTACGGTCACTTTGGTCGTGAACATTTCCCTTGGGAACAAACAGATAAAGCGGAAGCATTACGCGCTGGCGCAGGCTTATAATTAAAATCGAATAAGCGGTGTAATTTTGCATAATTTTCAAAATTATGTAGCAGTTACACAGGCATTTTTTTGTAGCAACTGTGGCTAACGTTTTTAAGTTAGTTGCAGTTGCTACCCTACACCCTAGTTTTATATCAATATCTACAATGGCTTGAGCCATGTCATTATTGAATAGTCATCTCTTTAAGCGATTCCTTCTGGCGAGAAGCCAATCACTGCCAATGGAAAACACATTTGTTTTTCTCTTGAACCACTCCATCCGCCATTACGGCGATTAGAATGTCCAAAATAAAACTGTTGAATTAAACAGCCATTTGCTCCGTGAACTTCTATACCATCAAAACTGGCTTGAATAGCAAGTGCTAACCATAAAAGGCTTTCCCTCCGTCTTGTAGCTGTGTTGCCGTAGTAATAAACATACCGAAATCTTCAAAGCCCATCTCTTAAGCGAGGCAAAATGTGTAATTCGCCAGCTGCACAACATTGCGCAAGCCACCTTTGCTGTGGACTACGAATTCAGCCGCGAATACAAAAGCTATTTTTGGCATACGCTCCCTTCCTCCCTCTGTTTGTATTGTTTATTAAGTTATTTGTCAATAGTGCAAGTATTTGCAAACATGTAAATTTCAAATTACAATGTGCTTTCCATTAATAATAATGAGAATCATTGTTAAATGGTTAATAATCAATTGCAGTAACGTTCATTGCTGTAATGGCAGTCTGGAACGTAATAACAATATTATATGGAGCGTAAATCATGACACATGTTATTAAGCCTATATCAGTTTTGAAGACGGCGCTGAATGCAAAGCGCTGTGACAACAAAGCTGGTTTTGACTTAAAGAACCAAAACGTTTTATCAATCAAAAAACAAACCCAATTCAATCTCACCACCGTTTGTTTGGCGATCTTGTCGGCATCAGCAGGGCAGGTCTATGGTGTTGGCAAAACTGACAATCAGCAGACGACTATTTTGGATACTATTGACGTGAAAGGCGATTACAATGCTAATCGCAAAAACACGGAAATTACAGGATTGGGCAAGGTGGTGAAAACTGCCAAGGATATTAACAAGCAACAAATCCTGAATATTCGCGATCTAACACGCTACGATCCTGGTATTTCGGTGGTGGAACAAGGGAGGGGAGCCACCAGCGGTTATTCGATTCGCGGGGTGGATCGTAACCGTGTCGGCTTGCAAGTGGACGGCTTGGTGCAAACGCAATCTTATGTCACCGAGCACTCAAATGCTAACAGTGGAGCGATTAATGAGATCGAATACGAAAACGTGCGTTCCGTTGAAATCACCAAGGGAGCGGCTTCTTCGGAATACGGCAGCGGTGCATTGGGTGGCGCGGTGAGTTTCCGTACCAAAGAAGTCGATGATGTAATTAAGAACGGCAAAAATTGGGGAATTAATACGAAAAATGCGTATAGCAGCAAAAATCGGCAATTCGTCAACAGCCTTGCGATCGCGGGTAAAAGCAACGGGTTTGAAGGTTTGCTGCAATATACCCATAGAACGGGACATGAAACCAAGGTTCATCGCAACGCCATCGATCAGCAACAGTCCATCACGCGTGTAGGTGCTTTTACGGAGCCTTATGATTTGGATAATAAGAAAAACCAAAGGGAAGCGGTTTTCGATCATAACTGGTTTATTTTAAAGGACGAATGTCCGTCACTGAACTGCGAGCCAAAACCTGGTGCAAAGCTGACTCAACGTACACCAACTCCGTCTACTCCTCGTACTCTTCCGCCTTATACGGCAAAAGAACAGGCACAATATGATAGTATGCGGCATATTACTGAAAAAGTAAGTGCTTCTGATTACACAGGAGGAAAGCGTACAATGCCGAATCCTATGGATTATAAATCTAAATCTTGGTTAGCTAAACTCGGTTATCATTTTGATGATGCAAATTATATTGGATTTGTGTTGGAAAATACGAAGCAAAAATATGACCTTCAAGATAAAACTCGCCCATCTTATATTCAGCCTTCGGAAATTAGTAGTGGAGACAGCGGAAAAACACTTACTCAAGGTGCGTATTCTGGTAAAAATATTTTGACGGGTTTAGCGTTATACCAATTTCCTGTTTATCCCACTCCAGCCTATACGCGCGGTTATTATTTCGATGAACATCATAATAAGAACCGTTATGGCATTGAGTATAAATACACACCGAAAAACGGTTGGTTTGATGCGGTTAATATCAGTTTTGACCGACAAAAAATTGATATTAATACACATAATTATGAAACACGCTGTTCGGCATATCCGCATTTTGATAAAAATTGCCGAGCGAGCAAAGCAAATATTTTATCGGCGTATTTGTCAGAACGTTTAAAATATCGTGAAAATCATAATGTATTGCAAGTGTCGCTGAACAAGGTGTTTGAACTGGCGGAAAGTACACATAAAGTGAATGTGTTATTTGGGGCAGATAGCTTTAAATCGTCATTAACACATGATGACTATTTCACCGAACAAGCACGTGGTTCGAATCCTAAAGCTAATGTATATGATTCTTTAGTAGAACAGATAAGAGGTACTGGGAAAAAAAATGATCCTTATATTTATCGTTACAGAAATGTGAATATTTTACGTACGGAAATTTGTCGCAATGGATTTTACAGACAAGATTGTTCTTATCGCCATATTAAAGGCTATAATCGATCTATCGCCTTCAGAGATCATATTGCACTTGGTGACAAAGTAGATTTGGGGTTAGGTGTTCGTTATGATAAACATAAATTCAAATCAGACGATCGGTTCACCGCCAAAGGCACTTATCGCAATTGGTCTTGGAACGCGGGTCTTGCCGTTCGCCCAACAGACTATTTAACTTTATCTTATCGTCGTTCAAGTGGCTTTAGAGTACCGTCATTCCATGAATTATTTGGCAGACGCGGTGGCTTGGATATCAACAATTCCATTAGTGTCGAAAAACAGCATGTGTCTGAACTGAAATCGGAAAAAGCCAGCAACCAAGAATTCGGGATCGCATTCTCTGGTGGTGCTGGTTATCTTGAAGTGAGTTATTTCTATAATAAATACAAAGATTTGGTGACTACAGCAAGACGTAAGATAGAAGGTGGTGGTACCGAAGCGGACGGTTATCATAATTTGCAAAATATCACCCTTTCAGGTATCAATGTGGTGGGCAAATTGGATTGGCATGGTCTGTTCGACAGCCTGCCGAACGGATTGTACACTACCTTGGCGTATAACCGCATTAAACCAAAAAATCAGCAATTGAAAGATGGTTACACCGTGGTGCGGTCACCTATTTTAGATACGTTGCAACCAGCGCGTTATGTCATTGGCATCGGCTATGATGCACCGAATGAGCTGTGGGGTGTCAATTTGACGGCAACCTATTCCAAAGCGAAAAAAGCCGAAGAATTGCGAGGCTTCAACATTTTCGGCATACGTAAAGACATTGTCGCCACCAAAGAAACCGCACCGAAATGGTACACTTATGATTTAACTGCCTATTACACTATCAAGGACACTATCACCTTGCGTGCGGGCGTGTACAATTTGCTTAATCGCCGATACAGCACTTGGGAATCGGTACGTCAATCTTCCATCAACGCGGTGAATCAGAGCAAAGTACACAGTGCGCTCTACACCGCCCCTGGACGTAATTTCAATGTAGCCGTAGAAATGAAGTTCTAACCGAAAACGCAAAGAGTGTAGCCCTATGGTTACACTCTTTTTTGTCTACTATGCCTGTAATTTTGCTTCAATCACTTGACATAAATCAGGGGTTAACTTAATTTGTTGGGGTTTAACTTTCTGTCTTTGACGAAGAAATCGCTCTTCGTAAGCCAGTTGTTTGTACATTCTGCTTCTCTTTGGTTGGTGCCTTGATATACAACAACTAGCTTTCCTTTTTTATTCAAGAGCGCTTAGGGGTAAATCCAAGAATTTTGTAAAGTTACAGTATGATGTAGCAGTTGCACAAAACCCTACTCAGCTAAACCGCCATTTAAAAAATTAGCCCTTGATGATTTTTTACATCACCAAGGGCTTTCTTGTATATTATTTTCAGGGAAAATTTTGTTTTGTAGCAAGATTTTTCGAAATTCAGACGTAGAAAATTCGCCTAGCCTTGTGCAAGGTAAGCGAATTAGGCGGGTTACGACCTTAATTTTGATTAAGCGTTTAAACTAAGCCACCAATAGCTCTTGTTCGTACTTCATTTTTTCATTAAGATTATTTAAAATACGTTTGAGAAACTTCTTTAAGGCTAAATGCATCCATACCAATTATCTCTTGTGTAGGGTGATTACCTAATAACCTACCCATTCTCTTAATGGTAGAACCCATAAACAGCGTTTTAGAATATCATTGAGCAGTTCACTATTGGGCTTTCTACGGTTATCTGACAACATATAGGCAACTTGATTGGCATAGCTCAAAGTGTATTTATTATCACATTTGTGATGTACACCACTATGTGGATCACGAAAGCGAGCATTGAAAGATTCTGCTAAATTGCTGTTAATGCCTTGAAAGCTATATGCTTCTTGATGATTAACTGCCCAGCATGTGTAATAGAAGTCTAAACCTGCATAAGCTGGATTTTCATCACATATAATATCACTACCAGTTTTAACAAAATGATGATTCATCGCTAAAACAGTATTCGCACTTTCGTTGTAATCCATAGTGACAATAGTACGGTTTGAACCCCATAGCTCATCATTGCTAGACCTTTGATTAAGGCTAATTATACAACGTTTGGTCGGTATAAATTTCAGAAATCTTCTTCCTTTTTTATCGGCTTTTTGCTGTTGTTTGTAGTTCTTCTTACGGAAATTAGGTTTGTGTAAAGTGAAATTGAACCAAGCCCCATCTTCGTGAATAGCGCCTTGTAACGGAGTTAAATCACGGGTTTTGAATAGAGCTTCACGCAGTTTATGGCAAAGCACGAAAGCGGTTTTATAGTTGATGTTTAAGTGGTGGCTCATTGTTATAGCAGAAATACCTTTGACTTCATTCGCAAAAAGTAAAATCGCTGCCAAGATATCAACAAAAGACAGTTTGTGAAAGGCAAAAGCTGTATTGGTCGTAATATTAAAATGGCGTTTTGAATTTTTAGGTCAGCTCAAAGCGTTTTTATAAGCTCCGAATACCGAATAACACACCGAATAGTTATGGTGTAGAGCATAGATAAGCTTACATCACGAGGCAATGCTAAGTCATTCTGACTTAAATTGAGCTTTCTATCTTTGCAAGCAAGTTGATCTTATCACATAATTTTAATTCCTTCGTATAGAAACAAATCATAACTAATTATGGCTTATGCTATTATAATAATAAAAAGTATATGATGTATTTATCTAATTGTAATAAAAGGAAAAAACAATGCGCTCACTTTGGATTCAACTTGGTCAATGCCAAGTTGTTAAGCAAGAAAAAGATTATCATGGTAATGTAACACCAATCAAGCAAGAGATTGTGGCAGCACTGCTGGCGTTTGCTCAAGATAAAGCGGAGTTTGAAGCATTTATGGCGCAAGCGGATAACGTGCAAAGCAGTCATTTTCAACCAACCCTTGCGCCTTTGCCTGCGGAAACCTTTTTCCAACGCCATGGTATGGTAGAATTAATCTATCATGCCAAAGGGTTGGGTAAGCAAGAAGTACGCTTGGTGGAAATTGAAAAACTGGTTACCGAAAAGCCTACGCACCAATATGATGAAAACTATCTGCTTTGCCACCATATTACCCCAGTCCCCTTGCTTGACCGCCAATTTGGTCGCCACCCTAAATTATTTGCCCCTGATGAAATCGCCAAATTACTTTTTCCGCATCTTGATATTCCTGCTGACAGAATGCTCAAAGGTTGGGAACAGTGGCAACAGCCTGTTTTTCCTCCGCCTGAAACCGACCCCAAACCACTGAAAAAGACACCGCACTTTTTGGTGAAGACTTACCCCCACTAAATTGCTATTTTATTGTGGATGCGAATAAGCACAAATTCTTACATCCAGAGGATTTCCAATGTCGCACGGAAAGTTTATTTAAAGGCAAATTTGGCGACGAAACCCGTGCTATTGCGCCTTATCTGGTAGAAGTTCACCCTTATCCTGATTACCGCACTGAAAGCGAATTACAGGGGTTATTCCACCAAGAAAACGCCTTAACTAAGCTCAATTGGCATGAACATCTCGGTATTTTTATTCACTCACGCCATGATTTTGAAACCGTTTTCAACCACTTGCGCAAATTCCCCGTGCTACAAGATGAGCATGGCAAATGGTTTTTCTTTCGTTTTTACGACCCGAAAGTGTTACATAATTACCTTAACATCATTGCAAACAGCCCTGAAAAATTAAGCAAATTCTTCGGCTTCGACAACCGCATTATTCATGCTTTTGGCGCAGGATTTGAGGACAGTTTTTATTATTATCAACTCAAAGCCTTACCAGAAGATACCAAGTCCGCCCCAGTGATGATGACTCAGTGGGAAATGGATGGGTTTAAAGATCAAAAGTGGTTAAAATTAAAAGAAAATTTAACAGATTACGCCATTAAGCAATACCCTCACATTGTTTCAGAACAACAGAAAGCTAGATTTTTGTCTTATTTAGAAGACAGTAAGAAAAAAGGTTATCAGCTTGAAACCTCGGTATTGTATTACGCTCTGGCAAAACAAAATGCGGTGCAAAAAGGGGAAGATTTTGTCTCTATTGAGGCAAGCATTGAACAACAATTCCCAAATGAAACAGAGCGTGCCAATAAGCTATTGGCTTATTTTGTAAGATAGAACACAATGACAACCAACCTCCCCTTTGAACCTAAAGCCCAGCCCATAGATTCAATTTGCAAGGAATGTCAGGAATTTTATTATTTATATCCTGTTCGATTGGCATTAACGGAGCAAGCGTTTAAAAATATTGAGACTGCAGGTACTGTTCCCACCTTGCCGAGTGATGGTCGTGCTAATGCGGATTATGATTTACGCCGTTTGCGAGACGGTTATATTTATATCTTGGCGACAGATATTTCCTCGCCACAGGATTTAAGTGCGATTAGCGCCAAAGCGGACAGTCCTAAGGCGTGGTATATTTATCGCTATCGCTCCCCTGAACTAGAGAGTATTTCAGCCAATAGCACAGCATTACCTGCGCCGTATCATTTTCGTCAATATCATTGTGAAAATGGTGATTTGTCGCAAAACTGGACGGCAAATGTGCTTTCAACGCCCTGCATTATGCTGAATAAAGCGATTCAAGAAATTGACATTTTATACTCTGATTTTGCGTTGCCTATTGCATTATTGAATAAATTATCGGCAGATAGTAACGCACGTAAGGATTGGATGAAAAAAGTCACCTTAAGAAGTGGTCATGCCGTAGATATTCTGACACTGAAAGAAAGCGTGAAGGATTTTGCACCTGATACAAAATTGGTTATTGAGGAGCCAAGTAATCAATATCGTTTTGGAGCGGTGGGGCGTATACCAACGGGGTTTGTACCGACAATTACCCCACGAGGGAACGAGAAAGGGGAAATCATCGCTTTAGAAGATATGGTAGGCACTACGCGAGACCTTGCGCATTTTCATGTGTATTTAGATAACAAGCGTAAAGCGGTGTTAAAACAGTATGAATATGCAATTACGACCGCGCAAGTGATTGATGCGCATATGCAAAAAATGCTGGTGGTGCAAAATGAAGCTATCAATAATAAAAATAAATTGGCAGCAAGCAAGGCTCATCAACTTTATACGGAGAATCAAATTTCTACCTTCACAGGTATGACACCTCAAGAATTTACTGAGAAAATTCATCAAAAACCACTAACGCTGTCAGAATTTTATCAGTATAAAAAGGCGTTTCTAAATGAGCAACATCTCTCCCAAAATAGCCACCAAGACATTTTTGCAAAATTGAAAAGTGACTTGTTATTAGATAACGACATTCCAGGTGTAAATGCAATTAATAAAATGGCAAATGTAACGCATTGTTATGGGAAACCATTTAAAAATGTGGTATCCGTGCACACTCAACTTATTGCAAGTAATAACACAAATCTGAAAATTAGGGGACTTCTTTCATTATTAGAACAGAAAAAAGATAAATTTACAGCAGAAGCATGGTGTTTGCTTATGCACGGTTTATTCTTTGGATTAGATTACTCAACCATTGGACAAAATGCCATAATTGCCGCCTTATCTGGAGGGGTATCTGCCTTACCTCAAGACACAGCCGTACCTGAGGAAAGTGTTATTAATATACTCCAGAAGGGCTTGTCTTATTTTGAAGCGGGTTTTTCTTCCATAGAAAAAGCAAAAGTAGCAGCCCAAATGGATATGGTCAAATTTGATTTGGTGGTGAATATCGTTATTGATAAATACTATGCTCAACAGTTTAGCAAACATAATAGGGGAAAACCGATTCAGGTAAGACAAACAATCGAAGACATTTATGCGATACACCCTAAAACGAGCGAAACAATCTCACATTTGCGTCAAAAAACCGATAATGGGAAAAACTTACCGAAGAATGCGAAAAAGCTAAGTGAACGTTATCGCGTGTCAATCACCGTACCAGTGCTAGATAATGATAATTATCAAGTATTCCAAACGTCTCAAAAACCATTAGGGTTAACTAAATTAGTCGGGTATCAGCCGATTGTCGATTTCTTTTTAAATGGCGGTAAAAGTAGCACAGCAGCCACTGCGGGTGGACAAATTGCGGAAAATCCAATTACAGGTGTTTTAGTGATGTTTGCGCAAGAATTTGCCCCTGAAAGTGGGCTAAAACATAACATTACTGAGGCATTAAGCAATTTAAACGCCAATGCGCACAAAGCGGTTAGTGGAAAAGGCGTGCTTGACTTAGGCAAAATGCAAAAAGCCTCAACGATTTCTCAGCACCTGACTTTAATTAAAAATGGTATTTTAAATGCGAATACCGTATTTGCAGGTATAGGTGCCTTAATCGAACTTGGTTCTTGGTATGAAGCACAATATCAAGGCGATAGAATCTCCATGCGTGCTTCAGGAATGAAAATAGCAGGAGGGCTTGCTGTTGAAGCAGGCATTGGCGGATTGGGTATTTTATATGGTGCTAAAGCTGGGATAATTAACACCGCTTTAACAGGTGTTGCTTATTTAGTGCTAGGCATTGGTGTTGTGTTAGTGATTGGGGGCATTATTTATGGTTTATCAGCTCCGAAATCAATTGAGACATGGATGAAAAATGGCTTTTGGGGGAATAGTGAGAATTATTGGGGTAATGCAGAAAAAGCATATGGTTGGACTGAGCAACGGTTAAAATCTTTTTTAAAACAATTTGATGATAGTCTTTTAGATTATAAAAGTGGCTCGTTATCTCAGAAAGATACATATAACTTTTATCAAATCGAGATGCAACGCTATTTTAAATCTAGTCATAAGGTGCAAGTTAGTGCTATTGATAAACACACTTTTAGAGTGCAACACCCTTCTTTAACGACAGAGCAAATTGCTAATGAAATTCGAGTTGAAGAGATTATATTTAATGGAATAATTTTAGGTAAACCTATCCTGTCCGAAAAGGTAGAATTAGAAGCTGAAGGTTCAGTTATTTTATATTTTCCACAAACAGAGTGGGAGAGTATTTCTCCTTACCAAAATCTAGAGGGTAAATATACTTATAAACGCAAAGATGAAGAGTTAAGAATGATCGGTTTGAAATTATTTATTCCCGAATATCAAGGCTCAAACAAACCGATTGAGAGAGAGTGGAAAGAAATACCATTTTAATAAGGAATCTCATTATGATTAAACGATATAAAGCATTAAGTTATTCCATTCGTAAGCGAGGAAATGATGAAATTGAAATAAGACATTCATTGCTTGACGGTTATGTTCGAGGCTTTTTTAGAGCATTATTGGTTGCGATGTTTTTTTATGGTAGCTATCTTAGTGCTACTTATGGTGAAAAACCGTTTGAAAGTATAATAAGAGATATGAAAACCGAACTTGTTTGGCAGTTTGAACCAGATACTATAATCAAACCATTATATGATGAATATATAGCTTTCATTCAAAGTGAAAATTATAAAAAATATAATTCTAATGAAAAAATAGAAACGTATGAGGAACAACGTTCTTTTTATATATCTCGACACAAAGAGCAATCTTCAGTGTTACATTATTTTTTCTTTTTACCCATTATAATTTTTTTACTATTTCTTCCTCGCCCTAGAGGATTACGAGTAAACCGCAAAAAACGCCTAATTTATTGGCAGTCTCTTTGTGGATCACATTCTATTGCTTATATTCCACCAAATGGTGATCCACTTAGTGGCATAAATTATAGTTTATTTGGCTTGTATGCTTTTGGAGAACATAAACGTTTTTCCTTGCATATGATGATCAAAGATTATCAAACTAAGGGAATCACAGGTGGCTATTTTGGCGTTTACCCGACACCGATGCCTGAGCATAATATAGATATTCTCAATGTTATTCGAGCTTATTTAACCGAAGATGAACCCGAGTTTTTACACTATATCGGCAATCGCTATAAAGTGTGTGATTCAAAATTTAAAATTATGTTTTGTAACGCATTTGCACCACCAATCCCCTTTAGTCGTAAAAAAGCTGATCGAGCGTTAGATAAAGCGGTTGAACTTTGGCAAAAACAAAATGCGCAACAGCAAAGCGATTGGTTTAAACATATGCAAAATGAGCAAAAAGCCATTAATAAAAAACATGCTGCCGAAGGTTTGGATAATGAGGTGTAAAAATGCTTTTAAAATACACCGCTTATTTAACGTAATGGAAGACTAATCAACCCCGTACGCTAGTACGGGGTAACACAGGTGAATAATGAAAAAGAAATACAAAGCATTAAGCTATTCTATTCGTAAGCGAGGAAATGATGAAATTGAAATAAGGCATTCACTGCTTGACGGTTATATTCGAGGATTTTTTAGAGCACTATTTATAGCAATGTTTTTTTATGGTAGTTATCTTAGTGCTACTTATGGTGAAAAGCCTTTTGAATCGATTATTAGAGGTATTCAGAGAGATTATGATTGGGCATTTCAGCCAGATAAAAGAGCAAGAGAGCAATATGAGCAATACAAGGAAATCGCGGCTTATCAATACAATAGAGCACAAGCCCAAAATGATAATTCTGTAGAACCACCAAGCTCTTATGACGAATATAAGCAAGACATTATGCCTAAGGCACCTTTAAAAAATTTGATTTTAGGAATGTGGTGGTTTCCTGTTATCATCATTCTTTTTTTCCTCCCTCGCCCTAGAGGATTAAGAGTAAACCGCAAAAAACGCCTAATTTATTGGCAATCTCTTTGTGGATCACATTCTATTGCTTATATTCCACCAAATGGTGATCCACTTAGTGGCATAAATTATAGTTTATTTGGCTTGTATGCTTTTGGAGAACATAAACGCTTTTCCTTGCATATGATGATCAAAGATTATCAAACTAAGGGAATCACAGGTGGCTATTTTGGCGTTTACCCGACACCGATGCCCGAGCATAATATAGATATTCTCAATGCTATTCGTGCTTATTTAACCGAAGATGACCCCGAGTTTTTACACTATATCGGTAATCACTATAAAGTATGTGGTTCAAAATTTAAGATTATGTTCTGCAATGCATTTGCACCACCAATTCCCTTTAATCGTAAAAAAGCCGAGCGAGCGTTAGATAAAGCGGTTGAACTTTGGCAAAAACAAAACCCTCAGCAGAAAGCGGATTGGTTTAAGCATATACAAAATGAGCAAAAAGCCATTAATAAAAAACATACTGCCGAAGATTTGGATAATGAGGTGTAAAAATGTTTTTAAAATACACCGCTTATTTAACGTAATGGAAGACTAATTTAGCAATCACAGCAGTAGGGGCATTGTTTGAATTTGGTATTTGGCAAGAAGCACGCTACAAAGGTGGCACATTTCCCTTTGCTTCAGGATCGAAATCCGAACGGCGACTTCTCAAAATCTCCCTTTCTTGCTGTCGTCGTAAGTACGCCTGAAACACTATTGCGAATCGGCTGATATAAAATTTCATCAAATTCTAACTTTTCTAATTCAAACACCTTCTTAACTATCTCTCTCGTTGAAATCCATTGGTTAGGGTGCTTTTTCATTATTTCTGACACTAATTTATTCGAGGATTGTTTTAACAGACTATTTTTAAGAAAAACAGTTTCAAGTGCTTCAATCGGTTCGTAAGTATTCAGAAAATAGTTATCGTTGTTTGGATTAAGAATGAACTGGGTATCTCCAAGAATTTGAATTTTCTTTAGTGCATCATCTCGGCTTTTGGTAAAATGTTTAATCTTACGTTTAAGTGTGTCTATTTTACGGTGGATGATGGAATAATAGTGTAGATTTGCTATAAAAAATCTCCATGTATAAAATTATGTCATAGAGAGCTTAACTATTATTGCGTTTTAGGTCTTTATGCAACTGTTACATAATACCGCAAAATTACACCGCTTTTTTTAATTCTTTCTCAGTAGAAAACGAAAAATGTTTGATAGCCATATTCATTTAGATCAGCTTAGTGAAAACCAAATCATACAGATTGTAAATGATCCTCTATTGAATGGATTGTTGGCAGTGAGTACGGATTTGGCGAGTGCGGAAAAGTTATTAAAGTTAAAGCAGAGGTTTCCGAAAATCCAGATTGCGGCAGGTTTTCACCCTGAACAAGCTTTAATGGATGACAAACAGCATCAAGCGCTATTTAATTGGATTGTCGAAAATCGACAAAATTTGACCGCTATTGGTGAAGTTGGGCTACCGCATTATCTTAAACGTCAGCATCCTCATTTGGATTATCAGCCCTATATCCAATTACTAGAAAGATTTGTTATGCTTAGTAAGCGGTTAAATTTACCGCTAAATTTGCATATTGTATATGATGATGTGCTGATAATGCTTGATTTACTAGAAAAATATCAAATTCAGCAAGCGCATTTTCATTGGTTTAAAACCGATGATATTTCTCTCGAGCATTTCTTACAAACACCTTATTTTGCGAGCGTGACGCCTGATGTTTTATGGAATACTAAAACGCAAAAAGTGGCACAAAAATTACCGCTTGAGCGTTTATTGATTGAAACTGATAGCCCTTGGCTGCATGCTGGGTTAGAAACTGCGACAATTTCGCAACAATTACAAGCAATATTAGAGCAATTAGCGAAACTTAGAGCAGAATCGGAGAGGGAAATTTATTTACAAATTATGCAGAATCATCAGCGACTCTATGGCTAGATAAAGAGAAGGGCGAAGGTTTTCGCCCTGATAAAAAGAAAGAAATATTACTTTCTATTGGCTTTTAGCATAGCCATAATATTTGCAATATTAGCAGAAGTTTTTTCCACTTGTTGTGCTTCGGTCATTTTAGGTTTTTCACTTTCCCAAACTAAATCATCTTGCGGTAATTCGAGTAAGAAACGGCTTGGCTCAGGTTTAATTATTTCACCATACTGACGTCGTTCTTTGCAGAGTGAAAAGGTGAGTGTTTGTTGCGCACGGGTAATGCCGACATAAGCCAAGCGACGTTCTTCTTCCACATTATCTTCATCCAGACTGGTTTGGTGCGGCAAAATGCCTTCTTCCATACCAACCAAGAAAACGTGCGGAAACTCCAAGCCTTTTGAAGCATGGAGCGTCATCAGTTGTACTTGCTCTGCTTCATCGTCGTCCTCACCTCGTTCTAACATATCCCGCAGGGTCAAGCGATTAACCACTTGTACTAAAGTCATCGGTTCTTCAATTTCATCACCTTCTAGCATACCTTGCACCCACTCAAAGAGGGTTTGGATGTTACGGCTTTGCATCTCAGCCGCTTTAGGCGAGGTTGCCGTTTCGTATAAATAGGCTTCGTATTGAATTTTGGCAAGTAAATCTTTGACTGCCTCAATCGGGTCTGCTCGTTCCGCTTGGTCAGCAATTTCAACAATCCAACGGGCAAAATCTTGTAGCGCTTGGTAAGGCTTTGGCGTAAGACGTTGAATCAGCTCAAAATCAAAAATCGCTTCAAATAAACGGATTTGTTTTTCGTTTGCCAATAACCCTAATTTTTCAAGCGTTACCGCACCAATTTCACGTTTTGGCGTATTTACAATACGTAAAAATGCGGCATCATCATCTTGATTTACCACCAAACGTAAATATGCCATCATATCTTTGATTTCAGCGCGTGCGAAAAACGACGTGCCACCCGAGATTTTGTAAGGGATTCGATTTTGCATCAGCAATTTTTCGAGCAAACGAGATTGATGATTGCCTCGATATAAAATTGCATAATCTTTGTACTTCGTTTTGTGTGAAAAGCGATGGGCAATCAATTCCCCTACAATTCTTTCCGCTTCGTGATCTTCATTTTTGGCTTCAATAACGTTTAATTTCTCGCCTTCACCTAAATTTGAAAACAAACGTTTTTGGAAAATATGATCGTTGTTATCAATCAAAATGTTGGCACAGTGCAAAATACGTTGGCTAGAACGGTAATTTTGTTCAAGCTTAATCACTTTCAGATCAAAATCTTCACGCAGGCGTTGCATATTTTCTGGTTTTGCACCACGCCAAGAGTAAATAGACTGGTCATCATCACCAACTACGGTGAAATTAGCTTCATTTCCCACTAATAATTTAATCAGCTCATATTGGCTAGTATTGGTGTCTTGATATTCATCTACTAATAGATAACGGACTTTTTGTTGCCAACGTGCTTTGGCTTCAGGAAATTGGCGGAAAAGTAGCACGGGTAGCATAATTAAATCATCAAAATCGAGTGCATTGTACGCTTTTAACTGGTTTTGGTAGAGCTGATAAAAATGTGAGAATACCTGATCTTGCTCCGATTTGCAGTGAAGTATTACTTTTTCAGGCGAAAGTAAATCATTTTTCCAATTAGAAATAGTAGAAATTAGCGCTTTAAGTAAATCTTTATCCTCTGCAACGTTTTCTGGCAGTAAATGTTTGAGTAAGGCAAGTTGATCGTGTTCATCAAATAGCGTCATGCCTGCTTTAAAACCAAGCAATTTGTACTCTCGTTTTAAAATTTCAAAACCGAGTGTGTGGAAAGTGGAAATGGTAAGCCCTTTACTGTTTTCTTTACCGATCGAATGTGCTACCCGTTCACGCATTTCTCGAGCGGCTTTGTTAGTAAAAGTTACTGCTGCGATTTGTTTAGGTGAATAGCCACACTGAGCAATCAGATGAGCAATTTTATTGATAATTACACGAGTTTTACCTGAACCAGCGCCCGCCAATACAAGGCAAGCCCCTTTTACATATTCTACCGCTTGTTGTTGTTGATCATTTAATTTCATTTATCGACTGAACTCTTTAATTTTTTCTCTGTTTTTAGCCATTTTTAACTCGGCTATTTTAGCGGAAAGGCAACAAGCGGTCTAATTTCTTTGAAATTTTGCGATCTAAATCGAAAAAAACAAAATTGCTTATTGTGTAAATAAAATAAACATCACTAAAACGAGCAAACTGTCGTTAAAATTTGTACAGGGTACGTATACTAAGCAGAAAAATGAATGTTGAAATCAGTAGTTAATATGGTTGAGGAGTAAAATGGATAAAGTGTTATTTGAACGTTTAATCGAAAGTGCAAAACAAATGGTCGCCATTGAAAAAGGAGGGCTGGAAGTGCTTGCACATCGTATTTATATGCATAAAATTCCGAATGCGAAAGCTATTCGCACTCAGCTCCATTTGAAGCAAGCAGAATTTGCTCATCTACTTGGTGTAAGCCCAAATTTGGTGCAATCTTGGGAAATCGGCAGACGTACCCCCAATGGTGCAGCAAGAAAATTATTAGCGGCGATAGAACAACAACCAAGCTTAATTGCTTTCTTACAATCGCTGTAATTTTTGTTATTCTCGTTAGCGCAACCGTTTGCAAAAGATTTTTGAAATTTGACCGTTTGTTAAGCGGTTTTTGTTTGAAATAAATGCCTTAAAAATCAAATTTTTGCTTTCAAAATTGTGTGGTTCGCTATATCATTATCAGTTAGTTTTAAGCGTATCTCATTACGCACTCGCCCTGAAATAATTCAGATTTTGCATTTTAATTTTATGCCCTAGGGGGAATACAAAAGTAGATGGAAAAGTTAGAACAAAAACCAATCATCGAACTACGCAATGTTACTAAAAGTTATGGTAGCAAAACGATTCTTAAAGATTTAAATTTAACCATTAATGATGGTGAATTTTTGACTATTTTAGGTCCTTCAGGTTGTGGTAAAACAACGGCATTACGTTTAATTGCTGGTTTTGAAGATTTGACTGAAGGTTCAATCATTCTTGATGGTCAAGATGTATCTAACATTCCTGCGGAACAGCGCCCAGTAAATACTGTTTTTCAAAGCTATGCGTTATTCCCACATATGACCATTTTCGAAAACGTTGCATTTGGTTTACGTATGCAAAAAGTGCCGAATGATCAAATCAAACCTCGTGTAATGGAAGCATTACGTATGGTTCGTTTAGAAGATCGTGCAGAACAAAAGCCTGCGCAACTTTCTGGTGGTCAGCAACAACGTATCGCCATTGCGCGTGCAGTAGTGAATAAACCAAAAGTATTATTACTCGATGAGTCGCTTTCTGCACTTGATTATAAATTGCGTAAAGAAATGCAGAATGAGTTAAAAGCATTACAACGCCAATTAGGTATTACCTTTATTTTCGTTACGCACGATCAAGAAGAAGCATTAACGATGTCTGATCGTATTATCGTTATGAATGGCGGTAAAATTGCGCAAGACGGTACTCCGCGTGAAATCTACGAAGAACCAAGTAACTTATTCGTTGCTCGCTTTATCGGTGAGATCAATGTATTTGATGCTACCGTAATTGAGCGAGTGGATGCACGTAATGTGAAAGCAAATGTAGAAGGTCGTATTTGCAATATTAAGGTTGAGGATATGGATGTAGCGCCAAATCAGAAACTGAAAGTGTTATTACGTCCAGAAGATATCGTCATTGAAGAATTAGACGAAGATGAGAGCTCAAAAGCGATTATCGGTCATATTATCGATCGTAACTATAAAGGTATGACATTAGAGTCAAGCGTACAGTTAGATCACAATGGTATGAACGTATTAGTGAGCGAATTCTTCAATGAAGATGATCCAAATATCGATCACGAAGTTGGTCAAAAAGTGGCATTAACATGGCACGAAGGCTGGGAGGTTGTACTCAATAATGAAGATTGCTAGTAACAAATTCCAAACTGGAACAGTTTCAGTTATCTTCGGTTGGTTATTACTTTTTGTACTTGTACCGAACTTATTGGTTCTGTTGATCAGTTTTCTTACAGAAAATCGCCAAAGTGCATACTTTGTTGATTTTGTATTTAGTCTTGAAGCGTATAAACAGTTGTTTAATGACACTTATGCAACGGTGTTGTGGAACTCATTTAAAATGTCTGCAATTGCAACATTTTTCTGTTTAATTATTGGTTATCCATTTGCATTTATTATTGCAAAAATGCCAGTGAAACTTCGTCCGATTTTACTGTTTTTAGTGGTGCTGCCATTCTGGACAAACTCACTCATTCGTATTTACGGAATTAAAATTTTCCTTGGGGTGAAAGGTGTACTAAATGAAGCATTATTAGCAATTGGTTTAATTAATGAGCCTCTTCGTTTATTAAATTCTGAATTTGCGATTATTTTCGGTTTAGTTTATATCTTGTTGCCATTTATGATTTTACCGCTTTATTCTTCTATTGAGAAAATTGACGGTCGTTTATTAGAGGCAGCAAAAGATTTAGGGGCGAATGCGTTTCAACGTTTTGTTAAAGTAACTATTCCACTTACTATGCCAGGTATTGTGGCAGGCTGTTTATTAGTATTGTTACCTGCGATGGGTATGTTCTATGTTGCCGATTTATTAGGCGGTGGTAAAACACCATTAATTGGTAATATTATTAAGAGCTTATTCTTAAATACCAACCAATTCGCATTAGGTTCTGCAGTAAGTATCGCATTAACTGTGTTAATGGCATTAATGTTATATGTTTATTACCGTGCCAATAAATTATTAAATAAAAAGGTGGAGCTTGAATAATGAAAAAGACATTAAGAAACTTTTTTATGTTCGTGGTGTTTGCTTACCTTTATATTCCAATTATTATTTTGGTAGTAAACTCATTTAACGCAGACCGTTATGGTTTGCAATGGAAAGGATTCAGCTGGAACTGGTATGAGCGTTTATTCTCAAATGATACGCTAGTACACGCAACCATGAATTCATTAACGATTGCATTTTTTGCTGCAACGTTTTCGACCATTTTAGGTGCATTAACATCAATTGCGCTATATCGCTATAAATTCCGTGGTAAACAAATGGTTGGAGGCTTACTGTTTATTGTGATGATGTCGCCAGATATCGTAATGGCAGTTTCATTATTAGTGCTATTTATGATTTTAGGTGTGCAACTTGGTTTTATTTCATTATTAATTGCGCATATTACTTTCTGTTTGCCTTACGTGGTGATTACTATTTCGTCTCGTTTAAGTGATTTTGATGGTAAAATGTTAGAAGCAGCAAAAGATTTAGGCGCAAGTGAAGTCACGATTTTACGTAAAATTATTTTGCCGCTTGCATTGCCTTCAATTATTTCAGGCTGGTTGTTAAGCTTTACAATTTCATTAGATGATGTGGTGGTTTCATCCTTTGTAACCAGCCCTAGCTATGAAGTATTACCGCTTAAAATCTTCTCGCTTGTGAAAACAGGTGTAACGCCAGAAGTAAATGCACTAGCCACATTGATGATTATTTTCTCATTAAGTTTGGTGCTATTAAGCCAATTAGTGTTGAGAAAGAAAGCATAAATTAATCTAATTAATCTGGCCCTCTAAGTAAGAGGGCTATTTTTTTGCAAAAAATTCACTGAATTTGACCGCTTGTTAGCCTGTTATTCCATACAGTTTTCTGATATGCTAGGGTAAATTTTTTTGTTTGGAATAAAAGCAATGATCGGCAGATTACAGGGTAAAATTATTGAAAAGCAACCACCAGAAATGGTGATTGACGTACAAGGCGTTGGCTACGAAGTGTTATTGCCAATGACCAGTTTTTACAGCTTGCCACCAGTGGGTGAACAAGCCTCAATTTTTACGCATTTAGTGGTGCGTGAAGATGCGCATTTATTATTTGGCTTTGCACAAAAGCAAGATAGAACGTTATTCCGAGAATTGATCAAAACCAATGGTGTAGGTCCTAAATTAGCGTTGGCTATTTTATCAGCAATGTCGGTTTCACAGTTTGCGAATGCGGTTGAGCATGAAGAATTGGCAAAACTCACTAAAATTCCTGGCATCGGGCGTAAAACAGCAGAACGTTTATTAGTGGAGCTAAAAGGTAAATTTAAAGGTATCACGCAAAGTGATTTCTTTGAAGAACATACGACTGAAACCATTGTTGCAACACATACTCATGACCCCGCTGACGAAGCTCGAGATGCACTAGTAGCGTTAGGCTATAAATTAGCAGACGCAGAGAAAATGATTAAGAAAGTTAATAAAGTGGGTGCAACCAGCGAACAATTAATTCGTGAAGCATTAAAAGCTTCGCTTTAATTCACAATACATAACTCAAATGATTGAAGCAGATAGAATAATTAGTGCCTCGCCAAAGCGTGAGGAAGAAGTGATTGACCGTGCAATTCGTCCTAAATTGCTTGCCGATTACGTTGGTCAGCCTTCGGTGCGAGAGCAGATGGAAATCTTTATTAAAGCAGCAAAGTTGCGTGATGAGGCATTGGATCACTTATTGATTTTCGGCCCACCAGGTTTAGGAAAAACGACCTTAGCGAATATTGTTGCGAATGAAATGGGCGTAAATATTCGTACTACTTCAGGGCCTGTATTGGAAAAGGCTGGCGATTTGGCAGCAATGCTGACCAATTTAGAACCTTACGATGTGTTATTTATTGATGAAATTCACCGCTTATCGCCAGCGATTGAAGAAGTGTTGTATCCTGCAATGGAAGACTATCAGCTGGATATTATGATCGGTGAAGGCCCTGCAGCTCGCTCAATTAAGTTGGATTTACCACCGTTTACTTTAGTTGGTGCAACCACTCGAGCTGGATCGCTTACCTCACCATTGCGAGATCGTTTTGGTATTGTTCAGCGTTTAGAATTTTATTCAGTAGAAGATTTAACGTCGATTGTAAAGCGCAGCGCAGATTGTCTAAATCTCAATTTATCTGCAGATGGTGCTTATGAAGTTGCTCGCCGTTCAAGAGGTACACCACGTATTGCTAACCGATTATTACGCCGCGTACGTGATTATGCGGATGTGCGTAATAACGGCGTGATTACTTCTGATATAGCCAAACAGGCGCTTGCAATGCTTGATGTGGATTCTGAAGGCTTTGATTTTATGGACATAAAACTGTTACAGGCAATTGTAGAACGTTTTGATGGCGGCCCAGTTGGGTTAGATAACTTAGCAGCAGCAATAGGCGAAGAACGAGACACAATTGAAGATGTACTTGAGCCTTATTTAATTCAACAAGGCTTTTTACAGCGCACACCTCGTGGGCGAATTGCGACCAGCAGAACCTATGCGCATTTAGGTATCGCCAAATTAGACGAATAATGGTGCTGTGATAAGCTAAACAAGCGGTCAAATTTTCAGAATATTTTGCAATGTTTGTAAAAAGTTTAGGAAATTTGACCGCTTGTTGTTTATTTGCACTTGCTTCATATTTACAAAATGTACTATTTCGGTTACTAATTAGTCATTATTAATAAAAATGGAGGATTGCAAATGCTGAAATTTATTATCAAGCGGATTCTGGAAGCGATTCCAACGCTATTTATTCTAATTACCTTTTCATTCTTTCTAATGAGACTTGCGCCAGGAAGTCCATTTACCTCAGAAAAAGCCTATCCGCCAGAAGTGATGGCAAACATAGAAGCTAAATATCATCTAAATGAGCCACTTTATAAACAATATTTTATCTATATGGATAATCTTGCGCATGGTGATTTGGGACCTTCTTTTAAATATAAAGATCAATCAGTAAATGATTTAATTGCTTCGGCACTTCCTGTTTCAATTAAATTAGGCGTTGTCGCATTTATTTTTGCAGTGATAATTGGATTAACAGCAGGTATTGTAGCGGCATTAAAGCAAAATAGTAAATGGGACTATATTGTGATGGGTTTTGCGATGACGGGGGTGATTATGCCAAGTTTTGTATTTGCCCCTTTACTTGTATTATTTTTTGCGATTCATCTGCAATGGCTCCCTGCTGGTGGCTGGAACGGTGGGCAATTATATTATATGGTGTTGCCAGTGCTTTCACTCACAATTGGCTATGTGGCAGGACTTGCTCGAATTACTCGTGGCTCAATGATTGAAATTCTCCATTCAAATTATATCCGTACGGCAAAGGCAAAAGGCATACCAATGCGGAAAATCATTTTTAAACATGCACTAAAACCTGCGTTAATTCCTGTTATTACTTATCTTGCGCCAGCTTTCGTCGGCATTATCACAGGCTCAATGGTGATCGAAAGTGTATTTGGCTTACCAGGTTTAGGACAATTATTTATTAATGGGGCGCTCAATCGTGATTATTCTTTAGTATTGAGTTTAACCATTCTAGTCGGCACACTAACTATTTTATTTAATGCGATAGTCGATATTTTATATGCGGTGATAGATCCGAAAATTCGTTATAGCTAACAAAACATCAGGAGGGAATTATGCAGATGAATAAAAATTCAACGTTTTCGGAAAATACTGCCTCAACGAATATGGTACTTACGCTTGAAGGACGTAGTTTATGGCAAGATGCTCGTCGACGTTTTTTCCGTAATAAAGCTGCAGTGAGTAGCTTATTTATTTTATTTCTGATTGTGTTATTTATCACTTTTGTACCAATGTTGATGCCGTTTAGTTATGACGATACCGATTGGAATATGATGAGTGCCACACCTGATATAGAATCAATGCACTATTTTGGTACGGATGCTTCAGGGCGCGATCTTATGGTGCGTGTTGCAATGGGGGGCAGAATCTCGCTTATGGTTGGGATTGCAGGTGCGTTAGTAGCGGTAGTGATTGGCACGATTTACGGCGCAATTTCAGGCTATATTGGTGGCAAAGTTGATAGCTTCATGATGCGCTTTTTGGAAATTTTAGGCTCATTTCCTTTTATGTTCTTCGTGATTTTATTAGTGACTTTTTTCGGACAAAATATTTTCTTAATTTTTGTTGCGATTGGCATGATTGCTTGGCTTGGACTTGCGCGAATTGTGCGAGGACAAACGCTCGCGCTAAAAAATAAAGAGTTTATTGAAGCTGCAATTGTATGTGGTGTTTCTCGTCGCCAAATTATCTGGCGCCATATTATCCCAAATGTACTCGGCTTAGTGGTGGTGTATGCTTCGCTTGAAGTGCCTGCTTTGATTTTATTTGAATCCTTTTTAAGCTTTTTAGGGCTTGGTACGCAAGAGCCGATGAGTAGCTGGGGCGCTTTACTGAGCGATGGTGCGTCTCAGATGGAAACCTCACCGTGGTTGCTTGGCTTTCCTGCTTTTTTCCTCTGCTTAACGCTGTTTTGTTTCAATTTTATTGGCGATGGTTTGCGTGATGCATTAGATCCAAAAGATAAATAGGCGGTAAAGGATGAAATTCTTAGAAGTAAAAAATTTAGACGTATATTTAAAAGCTGAAGATAATTTTTCGCACACTGTTCGTTCAGTCTCATTTAGTTTAGAAAAGGGTAAAACGCTAGCGATTGTAGGGGAGTCAGGTTCGGGTAAATCGGTAACTTCAATGTCGATAATGCAATTGCTTCCGAAAAATATTGTGCAGTATGGAAAAGATTCTCAAATTATTTTTGAAGATCGTAATATTTTAGCGCTGTCGGAGCAAGAAATGTGCACCTTGCGAGGAGATCGCATCGGTATGATTTTTCAAGAGCCAATGACTTCGCTAAATCCTTATATGCCGATTGGGGAACAAGTGGCAGAAGCACTGACTACTCATTCAGCAGAAATAACTAAGCAAGAAGCTCAAGCGCTGACTTTAAGCGCATTGCAAAAGGTGAAAATTCCGAATGCAGAAAAGAAATTAAATTGTTACCCACATGAGTTTTCTGGCGGGCAGTTGCAACGGATTATGATCGCTATGGCGATTATTAATAAGCCCGATCTTTTAATTGCAGATGAACCAACCACTGCGCTAGACGTGACTACCCAAGCAGAAATTTTAGATCTGATGCTCGAATTACAAGCTGAAATGGGTATGGCGATCATTCTGATTTCACACGATCTTCGTTTAGTCCAAAAATACAGCGATGAAGTGTGTGTAATGAAATCGGGCGAGATTGTAGAACGAGGTAAAACAGCGGAGGTATTTGCTCAGCCGAAGCATTCATATACACTTGAATTACTTACACCGCTCCCAAGCCATTTTAAAACCAGTCAAGCTGAACAAGCTCAGTTATTGATTGATGCTAAAAATATTAATGTCGATTATGTATTGAAACGTTCGTTTTGGGGAAAACCGAAAAAAGTATTTAATGCGGTAAAAGATATTTCATTCCAATTAAATGTGGGCGAAACACTGGGGATTGTGGGCGAATCGGGTTCAGGAAAATCCACGTTAGGGCGTGCCATTATGCAAATATTGGATTATCAAGGGGAAGTAGAGTTTGCAGGACAATCAATTTCTACGTTGTCAAAAGAAGCGCGTCAATCGCTAAAACGTAATATGCAAATGGTGTTCCAAGATCCATTTAATTCTCTTTCACCGCGTTTGACAGTAGGGGAAATTATTGGGGAAGGATTGACGGTGCATTCCCCTAAGATGACAAAAACACAGCGCCGAGAAAAGGTACAAAAAATGCTAGAAGAAGTGAATTTAAGCCCCGCAATGATTAATCGCTATCCTCATGAATTTTCAGGTGGGCAGCGACAACGAATTGCGATTGCTCGCGCCATTATTTTAGAACCTAAATTTGTCTTGTTAGATGAACCTACCTCAGCACTTGATCGCTCAACGCAATTAACCGTAATTGATTTGTTAAATCGCTTACAGCAAAAATATGGCTTAAGCTATTTGTTTATTAGTCATGATCTTGCTGTGGTACGTGCGTTAAGTGATAAAGTGATCGTTATGAGTAAAGGCGAAGTAGTTGAAAGTGGCACTACTCAACAAATTTTTGAGCAACCACAACAAGCCTACACCCAACGCTTAATTGAAGCTTCGAATTTAGCTTAATCAATACACGTTTTAGAAGAAAGATAAAAGGCTCATTCACAGAGCCTTTTATTTTTTATAAGCGGTTTAATTTTATCGCTTTTTAGCAAAATAAGATTGAGCAGTAGAAGGATTATTTATGGAATCAAGGAAATTGATTAAATTTCTTTTTTGATCATTTCGTTTAGTAGAAGAAATTTGACCGCTTTTATTTGGATTAATCGATACGGCTGAATTTCAATAACATCGCAGAGGCTGGGTCGATAATTGGTAAACCTAAGCCTACTTTAGCAAGCCATTCGCTGTTGATGATAACTTTCTCACCGCTTAATGCTTTTACCATCCAATCAGGTAATTTTTTCATTAAGTGACCGAATTTTCCTTCGGCAAAGTTGTGTGGTAAATCTAAAATTTCTACTTGGTAGTTACCTTTTGCTAAATATGGCACTCGGAGAGATTCTTGGCGCAAGTAATCTAACATTGCAAGTTGGCTGATTAAAACAACCGCTTGTGAGTTATCTTGTGCAACGACACCGTTTACTAAAGAGGCAGGGTCTTGGCGATCTAAGCGGAATGCAGTGCCACTATGCAGTAACTCACGCAATGATTTATGTAGCGCAATATATTTTGCAAAGCTTTGGCGCTCTGCTTCGCCTTCTTTAACTGGATCTAACTCTACGCCCATATGACCGAATAATGCGGTTAAACCACGGAAATTCGCATCTAATTTGCGATAGGTGGTATGGCAATGCCAGCCTCCGATATGTGCGCCCATAATTTCAGGTGGATAGAAATAGCTAAAACCACGTTGAATGGTTTGGCGTTCCAGTGCATCGTTATCATCAGAAGTCCAGAAGCGGTGAGAGCGTTTTAATACTTCATAGTCAATCCGTCCACCACCAGAAGAGCAAGCTTCAAATTCAACCTGTGGATATTTTTCGCGAAGCACATCGCACAAGCGATAAAAAGCCTCAGTTTGTTTGGTGACAGCAGCCCTGCCTTGATGAGCACCTTGTACAATACGGCGGTTCATATCCCATTTAACGTAGTCAATTTCGTGGTTGCCGAGTAGCCAATCCATACGTTCAACTAAATAATCAAACACTTCTGGATGACATAAATCAAGCACGAACTGATTACGCTCTGCAGGTTGGTCGTAGCCTTCAACCGCTAATAACCAATCGGGATGTTGCTGGTAAAGTTTGGTTGGTTTGTTGATCATTTCAAGTTCAACCCAAATCCCGAATTGCATACCTAAATCTTTTACCGCTTTTACCACGGGGGGTAAGCCGTTTGGATATTTACGTTCATCTAAATACCAATCGCCCAAACCACCAAAGTCATCATCACGTCCGATAAACCAACCATCGTCAATAATAAAGCGTTCAACGCCCATTTCTGCAGCGGCTTTTGCCATGGCAATAATATGTTCTGGGTTATGGTCAAAATAAACCCCTTCCCAAATATTGAGATGCACAGGGCGAGTTTTACCTTGTGGGAAGTGGAGAATTTGTTCTCGTACATATTGGTGGAATTGTTTGCTCATTCCATTTAAGCCTTGCGTTGAAGCGGTTGCATAAACCCAAGGGGTGGAAATTTCTTCATCTTGTGCAAGTGAAATTTCGCCAGGGAAGTAAAGCGCTTCGAGTTGCACCGTCCGTCTACCACGAATATCAATATCAGCACGAATACGGTGGTTACCACTCCATGCTAAATGGAAGCCCCATACATCGCCTTTTTGCTCTTTATAGCCTTCTTCGCCGACAATCAGGATGGGCGGATATTCGTGCGAAGTTCTGCCCACACGGTTTTCTTGAATAAAACCGCCGTGTTTAAGATTTTTGCGATTTGGTTGAAATTCACGCACCCAACGACCGTAGAATGTGCAGACTTCATCGGCAAATTCTGGCAGAGGAAGCGTTACAGCAAGGCGATCTAGTTGATATTCGTCCGCTTTTAAATTGCGTAATTTGTTGCGTGTTTTCAGTACGGAAGTCGCTTTGTCCAACACAAATTCACTGCTAAATTCTAAGCCTGCAATTTCATCAATTTGGCGAATCACTAAGCGGTCGTTTTGTTGTTCAATTTTACTGAGTTTGAACACGGGCATTGAATCTAAGCCACTACGATGTCCTTCTACCGAAGAGGATTCAAAATAGCCTCGACCATTTTCTGAAGCAAGTGAAACAGGCACATCAATATCTAAACCGCCGTTGGTTACACCAGAATAGCTTAGCCATGCATTGGTTGGCTCGAAGGCGGCAAGCTTTTCGCCCCAGTAGAGAATTTGTGGATTATCTGAAGCATTGATAATCAGATCATTTTGATTGCTTGATAAGCGAATGATGTTGTTCATATTAAATTCCTTGTTTGCAAAATTGGAGAGAAAGATAACTGCTTGTTAAGCGCCTCTTACATTGCGTTTTTGTAATTGATAACGCTCTTGCATATTCATTTTGCCTGTTAGAGTAAAGACTGAGAGCAAGGTAAAACCTAGTGCCACACAACCTAAAATAAAGTAAGTATCTTGATAGCCGAATTTGTCATACCAGCTTCCGACGGTTGAAGATGCGAGCATATTGCCGACTTGTTTAATAAACTGGCACGCTACCATATAGATTGTTGCGGAGAAGTGAACTTCGAACACGTTACCAATGTATTTAAATAAGCCAACGAGGTAGAACGGCACTTCAAACATATGTAAGGTTTTTAACACCACAACGTGCCATGCTTCGGTAGCAAATGATGAGCCAATGATACGAATCGTCATAATAAAGCCTGCCACCAATAATGCATTTTTGGCGCCGATACGGTTAATCAATACAGGAACAAAGAACATAATCGCCGCATTTAAGAATTCGCCCATTGTAGTTACATAGCCGAACATCTCAATCCCTTCTTCTTTTGAATCAAAGAATGTATTAAAAAAGTTACCAAATTGTTGGTCGAAAATATCATAGGTACAAGCCACACCCACTACATACGCAAGTAAAGCCCAGAAGCGAGGAAGTTTAAAAAGTTTGAAGGCTTGTTTAAGGCTAACAGGGTTTTTATTTGCACCGAGTTGTGCCATTACAGAAGCGGTCGAATTTTGCTCTGGTTTTGCAAGTGCAACTAACACAAGTAACACGACTGCACCAGCTGAGCCAAGCCAGAATACAGAATCAGGATCTTTGCTATATAAAATCCCTGCGATAGAAGCACAGATCCCCCAGCCCATCATACCGAACATACGTGCACGTCCATATTCAAAGTTACTTTGACGGCTGACACGTTCAACATAAGCCTCTGATGCCCCCGCACCGCCAGAGAACACAAAGCCCATATAGATGCCACCTACGATTGCACCCACCCAAATATTGGTTTTTAGCATTGGCGCGAAAATGTAAATAAAGAATGGTGCGTAGAAGAGAAGGGCAATGGCAACTGCCCAGAGCATATGTTTTTTTACCCCGAGCTTATCGGTTACATAGCCGAAAATAGGTTGGAAACAGAGAGCAAAAAAGGACATTGAGGCGAACACGATGCCTCGTTCTTCACCGCTTAATCCATTAATATCTCCCAGCCAGATACCAAGGAACGGATAGCAGGTTGCCATGATAAAGAAATAGGTAAAGAAGTAACCGCTAAATACAAAATAATTACGGTTCCCCCAGTAATAAGCTTTATTTTGTGGTTGTGCTTGCATAATAAAACACCTTCTATTGTGGATTTGATGGGCAAAATGTTAACGTTATCATTTGCTTTTGCAAGAGGATAAAAATCAAAATTGTGAGCTAAATCACGTTTTTTAACGTTAACATTCTGATTTTGTGAGCAAGATCACAGTTATTGGCAAATAATTGGTTATTGAGAATTGATCCGCAAAAAGATAAAAGGTAAAGTGAAGCTAAACCGATAAATTAGTTTTAATTATCAATTTTCGTTTATCTATTTTTATTCTTTATAATTAATATTTTATGGCTTCCCTAAAAGATGTGGCAAAGTTGGCAGGCGTATCGCTGATGACTGTTTCTCGTGCAATTAATAATCCTGAACAACTTTCTGAAAAAACACGTAAAGCCGTGCAAGATGCGATTGCACAGCTAAATTATGTCCCCAATATTGCGGCGCAAAAAATTCGTGGTGTAAGTGAAAAAACTATAGGCGTGTTGTCCTTTAGCACGGCAACCACACCTTTCTCGGTAGAAATCTTGCTTGCAATTGAGCAAACGGTACGTCAATACGGCTGGAATTCCTTTGTGATCAATACGTTTGAAAATGATGATCAAGATGTTGAAAAAGCGGTGGAACTTCTACTTTCACATCGTCCGAGTGCGATTATTATTACCCGCCATGGACTTAAGAAAATCAAAATTCCTAAACGGCTAGCTTCATTGCCAATCGTGCTGGCAAACTGTGTGACAGATGATTTACAAGTTGCGAGCTACATTCCCAATGATTTCCAAGGACAATCGGATCTTACCCGTTTATTGGTGAAAAAGGGCTATAAAAAACCGCTCTGTTTGTATATTCCACATAATGCAATTGCGGCAAAAGAGCGCCAAAAAGGCTTTCAAACGGTCTGGTTTTCGCAAAAAAATGCAAATCAGCCGACGGAGTTTTTTATGGATGAAAGTGATGATTATTTGGAAGGTGCTGATCGGCTAAAACAGATTTTAGAGGCTGATCCAAACCATTTTGCTTATGACGTGATTGTGTGTGGAAACGACCGTATTGCCATGCTTGCCTATCAATTATTGCTGGCGAGAGGATTACGTATTCCGCAAGATGTGGCTATTGTTGGCTATGATAATATGGTAGGGGTAGCGCACTTGTTTTTACCTCCACTTACTACCGTGCAATTGCCACATTATCAAATGGGCGAACAAGCGGCATTACATTTAATTGAAGGACGAAAATCTAATAAGGTTCAACCGATTGATTGTCCGTTAATTGTAAGAGAATCTTGCTAATTCAAATAAAAAAGCGGTTAAATTTCTCTAGATTTTTTACAAAATATTGGAGAAATTTAACCGCTTGTTTGAGCGAAATATGAGGCTTATTTAAAGCGATGAATTGCGTTTGCAATTTCGTTATCGTTATAAATCGCTTTGATCACATCATCATATGCCTGACCTAGCACTTTTTTAATGTCATCATTATCCGTTGTAAATGCTGCACCTTCATAGCCACGAGTTGCATTAAAGTTTTTGCTAAAGTTACCTTTTGTTCCTTGTACCGTAACTTCTACACCGATTTCCGCATTCACTTTATATAATAAATTGCCTTGTTCAACGGTTGCAAAGAACTTGCGAACGTTTACGATAACATTAGCATTTGCAGCACCTTGAACTAATTGGAAGCCTTTGGCATTTAAGTCTTGTTGCATAGCTTGTTGGAACATTAAGCCTACTTCTGGGCTTGAAGTTAAGCGGTGTACTTGTCCATTTTTGGTATAGCTGGCGACTTCACGCGAGGTGCGTAAATCTTGCGTCATTACGCTTACTGCGGCAGTTTGGTTGTTTGTGTTAAAGGTAGTGGTTGGACTAGGGGTAGTGAAATTTAAAACGCTTGATTGAGATTGGCAACCTGCAATTACAGAAGTGGCTAGCGTAGTTACGATCAGTAATGCTTTTTTAGAGATGTTCATAAGAAATCCTTTTAATTGATAATTACTATTTGTTAATGGATAATGCGCCGATTTAGGCAATTTATCTACAGATAAGTTTTTTAATTATCTATTATCAATTCATAATTATCAATTCATAAGGAATAAAAATGTCGGTTGAACAAACTATTCAGCAAAAATTAACAGTACAATTTTCTCCGCTGTTATTAAAAATTGAAAATGAAAGCCATATGCATAGTTCTGATCGTGGTGCGGAATCTCATTTCAAAGTAGTATTAGTTTCGGAAAACTTTGTAAATCAACGTGTTATTTCTCGTCATCGTGCGGTTTATAGCTGCTTGGCTTATGAGTTAGAAAATGGTGTTCATGCTTTGGCGTTGCATCTTTTTACCGCAGAGGAATGGGCAGAAGCGAATGGTTTAGTACCGAAATCGCCAAATTGTGCAGGGGTAGGTCAGTAGTACTAATCAGGAATTGGTAATTATTTCACTGGATGAAGAAAATACTTGATTAGAGTGGCAAAAATCGGTATAGTTCCGCCCGTCTTTCAGATGCGCTTCTCGCGCATTTTAGTGAGTCGGTGAGATGTCCGAGTGGTTGAAGGAGCACGCCTGGAAAGCGTGTATATGCGAAAGTGTATCGGGGGTTCAAATCCCCCTCTCACCGCCATTGCTAATGCGAAAGAATCCTTACTGTTTTCATAGATATTTCCTTGGTTAAGTTAAAGTAAGTAATAATTACTTTTTTCCTTATTTAGGTTTAATCCCCAGACGAAAGTTTGGGGATTTTTTTACGTGTTTTATTTGTGTTTTGTTTAATACAAAAAAATAAAGCCCGCTAAAAAAGCAGGCTTTATTTCAAATCATAAAATTATTTAATTCTGTGTAATGTGTACGGATTATTGGCTGTTTTGGCTGGATTTCCGTTAGCATCACAAACTTCAACTTGATTTTCGCTCACTTTAAACGCTAATGAGCCAGAATCTTTTTCTAAACGAATCACACCACGTTTGCCTTGTTCCCAAGTGTAAGTGCCTTTATCTCTAAATGGGTATTCTTTACCAGCTTTAACGTAAACGGTATTGTATTGGTAGCTGCTATTTGCACCTAAAATAAGTTCTGCTTGGATTTTCTCACAATCTGCACAAGGTAATTCGCCTTGGAATGTGCCAGTAACTGATGGTTGTGGTAATAATGAACAAGCGCCTAACACCGCACTGAATGCAACTAATGCAATTTTTTTCATACCCTTTTCCTTCTATCTAAATGTGTCTAAAACTCGGATTCACTTTAAACTGAAGCTCAGTTACATGAGGAAAATCAGAGTGAATTAATTGTAGTAAATGTGCGCTTTGCAACTGTAAGCCTTGGCGTACCGTTGCATTTTGCACTTCAAATACAAGCTGATTATCAACTAAATTTACAATACGGTAAAGCCCGTGATACTGCTGTGGTAATAATTTTTGCACTTTCAAATGCAAATCATTTAATTGATTGGCTCGTTGGACAATCCGACTTAAGCTTGAGTTCTGCAAAACTTCAGTGATATTTTTTATTGCTGAATTTTTCATCTTTTCGGGCGTCATCCCTTGATTTTACGTTATTTGACCCAATAATCTGCCCATTCTACTGGAATTTAGCGTATAATTGGCAAACTTTTTGAGTATTTCAAACAAATGTTGATGAGTTTATTAAAGCATTTTCACAAAACACCATTTTGGTCGCAACTGGTTTTCGGATTGGTTGCGATTTTTGCGTTACCTGAAATTCAGGCAATCGCAAAAAATGAACAAGAAACTGTTATTAATCAACATTTTTCAACGTGTGCGACTTGTTCAGAAGAGCAAGAACAGCAATCTCTTTTTATCGCAGAGCTAAAACAAGAACTTGTCGAAATCATACAAGCGGTCGTTTTTTGTGAATTTTTTACCAAATCTTACTGCTTTGATGGGGATAGTAATCACCCAATCCGAGCAGGGCCTGTCGCCTAATCGTCAATATATTTATGATTAATTAAGATGCCACTTACCCGTTGGAATTTTAGTGACTGGCTTCCTCACACAATAATTCGATTAGGATAAAACAATGATTTCAAAAATTATCACTTCTATTTTCGGTTCAAGTAACGATCGTACTTTAAAGCGTTTAAGAAAGCGTGTTGCGCAAATTAATAAACTTGAACCTGCATTTGAAAAATTAACGGATGCGGAATTACAAGCAAAAACTGCAGAATTTAAACAACGTTTAGCTGACGGTGCAAGTCTTGACAGCTTATTGCATGAAGCCTTTGCCACCGTGCGTGAAGCGAGCCGTCGTGTAATGGGAATGCGTCATTTTGATGTGCAGTTAATCGGCGGTATGGTTTTAACAAACCGTAATATCGCAGAAATGCGTACAGGTGAAGGTAAAACTTTAACTGCAACTTTACCTTGCTATTTAAACGCTTTGACAGGTAAAGGTGTACACGTGGTAACCGTAAATGATTACCTTGCGCGCCGTGATGCGGAAACCAATCGCCCATTATTTGAATTTTTAGGTTTAACCGTGGCGGTAAACGTGCCTGGTTTACCAAATGAAGTCAAACGTGAAGCGTATAAAGCGGATATTACATATTCAACTAACAGTGAATTAGGTTTTGATTATCTGCGTGACAACCTTGCACATGCGAAAGAAGATCGTTTTCAACGTGAATTACACTATGCATTAGTGGATGAGGTAGATTCAATCTTAATTGATGAAGCTCGTACGCCATTAATTATTTCAGGTCCTGCAGAAGATGCAACCCAGATCTACCAAGCGATCGATACCATTATTCCGCACTTGATTCAGCAAGATAAAGAAGATTCGGAAGAATATACAGGCGAAGGTGATTTCACGCTTGATCTTAAGAATAAACAAGCGCATTTAACCGAGCGTGGTATGGTGAAAGTTGAAGGAATTTTAACCGAAATGGGCTTAATGCAAGAAGGCGAAACCCTTTATCACCCAGCGCGTATTGCGTTGTTACACCACGTTTATGCGGCATTGCGAGCGCACAAACTTTTTGAATTAGATGTAGATTACATCGTAAAAGATGGCGAAGTAGTGATCATTGATGAACACACAGGTCGTACAATGGCAGGACGTCGTTGGTCTGACGGTTTACATCAAGCGATTGAAGCAAAAGAAAAAGTGAATATCCAAGGTGAAAACCAAACTGTGGCATCAATCACTTACCAAAACTATTTCCGTTTATATGAAAAATTAGCGGGGATGACAGGTACAGCGGATACTGAAGCTTTCGAATTCCAACAAATTTATGGTTTAGATACCGTGGTGATTCCAACCAATAAACCTGTGATTCGTGATGATCGTACAGATTTAATGTTCAAAAGTGAGCCAGAAAAATTCGCAGCGATTATCAAAGATATTCAAGGCTGTATCGCTCGCCAACAGCCTGTTTTAGTGGGGACAGCATCGGTTGAAAAATCAGAGCTTTTATCGGCTGAATTAACCAAAGCAGGTATTGCGCACAACGTATTAAATGCAAAATTTCACGCACAAGAAGCGGAAATTGTTGCTGAAGCGGGCGCCCCAGGTGCGGTAACCATTGCAACCAATATGGCAGGTCGTGGTACGGATATCGTGTTAGGTGGTAACTGGAAAGCTGAAATTGCGAAGTTAGAGAATCCAACTGAAGAGCAAATTGAAGCGATTAAAGCAGTTTGGAAAGAACGCTATGAAACAGTAATGAAAGCGGGCGGTTTACATATTATTGGTACCGAACGCCATGAATCCCGCCGTATTGATAACCAATTGCGTGGTCGTTCTGGTCGTCAAGGTGATCCAGGTTCATCACGTTTTTACTTGTCTTTAGATGATGCGTTAATGCGTATTTATCTCAACGAAGGTAAATTAAATATGATGCGCAAAGCATTCACCGAAGAAGGCGAGGCGATGGAGTCTAAATTATTGACTAAAGTGATTGCTTCAGCACAAGCGAAAGTAGAAGCGCATAACTTTGATGGACGTAAAAACTTATTGCAATATGACGATGTAGCAAACGAACAACGTAAAGCTATTTACGAACAGCGTAATTACTTGCTTGAAACCGATGATATTTCAGCAATGATCGAAACTATTCGTAGCGATGTATTCAATCGAGTTATTGACCAATTTATCCCGCCACAATCTATTGAAGAAATGTGGGATATTCCAGGTTTAGAAGAAGCGCTAAATCGCCAATTTGGTATGGAGTTACCGATCCAACATTGGTTAGAACAAGAAAATGACTTGCATGAAGAAACATTGCGTGAGCGTATCATTACTCTTGCGAAACAAGAGTATCAAGCCAAAGAAGAAAAAGTGGGGACAGAAGTCATGCGTAATTTTGAGAAAGGCGTGATGCTTCAAAACTTGGATGAGCTTTGGAAAGAACACCTCTCAGCAATGGATTACCTACGCAAAGGGATTCACCTACGTGGTTATGCGCAAAAAGATCCGAAGCAAGAGTATAAAAAAGAATCATTTGAAATGTTCACCAATATGCTCGATGTATTGAAATCTAACGTGATTAGTGTGTTAAGCCGTATCCAAGTGCGTAGTCAAGAAGAAATTGAAGAAGCGCAGCGCCAGCAAGAAGCAATGACACAAGCAGAGGCTGAACAGTATCAACCACAAGCTGAGCAACAATCGCAAACTGTCGAACAGTTAAGCGAAGAGCAATTGGCGAATTTAAATATTAGCCGTAACGATCTTTGCCCTTGTGGTTCTGGCAAAAAATACAAACATTGCCACGGCAGTAAAGCAAGATATGCATAATTAATCCAAGCGGTCGTTTTTTCGAGATTTTTTGCAAATTTCCTGAAAAAATGACCGCTTTGTTTTTCGTCTTACTATGAACTCAAGCCTAATTTCTACTCAACAACGTTCTGAACAAGAGCGTTTCTCCGAGATCTATCAACAACAGCAACAAGCCAATCATCCATTGGAATTATTGGCAGTACTCAAGTTGTATGATGATTTTTTACATGATTTCCCTCAATCTGTATTGGCGTATCACAATCGTTCTGATGTATTAAAACATTTAGGATTTTATGATTTAGCACTAAGGGATGCAGAACAAGCGCTCAAAATTGTTCCTGATTTTGCAATGGCGTGGTGTAACAAAGCTTTTATTCTTAATACGTTAGGGCGCTATCAAGAAGGCTGGCAGGCTTATGAATGGCGCTGGAAAACCGATGTAGAAACCTTTAAAGAAACAGGCTGGCCGATTCCTCGCTGGCAAGGTGAAGATATTGGTCAAGCGAAGTTACTGATTTATGCGGAACAAGGTTTTGGCGATAATATCCAATTTGTACGTTACGCCTTAGAAGCGAAAAAACGTGGCTTAAATATCGTGGTGGTTAATCACCAACCGTTGGAGCATTTGTTAAATGCCAATTTAGCACATCATGGTATTGCCACCTCAAATAATGGCGAGGCGATAAGTGGATTGAAATATTATGTGTCGATGATGAGTTTGCCCTATTATTTCGGCACGACTTTAGACAATATTCCGTATTCGGAAGGCTATCTTTTACCCGAAGCCAATCGATTTTATTACTGGCAACAAAAAATCAACGATGATCATGTCGCAGGTAAACCTCAAATTGGTGTAGTTTGGGCGGGTTCACCAAAGCATCATCGCAATGGTGTGCGAAGCCTGCAATTTGAACAAATTTTATCGTTATTTGAGTTTGATGCAGAATTTCATTGCTTACAAAAAGAAGTGAGTGAAGCGGATTACAAGCGGTCAGATTTGTATAAAAATTTGCATTTTTGGCAACAGGAAATTAAAGATTTTTCTGATACGGCAGCATTGATTGCTCAATTGGATTTAGTGATTACAGTCGATACTTCAGTGGCACATTTAGCCGCTGCAATGGGTAAACCAACTTGGATTTTAATTAGCTATCATCCAGATTTCCGCTGGCTATTAACAAGGGAAGATAGCCCTTGGTATCAAAGCGTACGTTTATTCCGTCAAGGTTTCGACTTTGATTGGCAACCTGTTATTAGCCGCTTACAACAGCAATTGGAGCAATGTTATGGCTGAAATGAGTTTTGAACAATATCTTGCACTGTTAGTTGCGGAGCAAGATAGTGCCTCAAGCCAAATGGAATGGCTAGCCATTCTGAAAAAGTATGATGAGATTATTCGTTTATTACCTGATAAAGCAGTGTTGTACCACAATCGTTGTACTGTATTACAAAACTTGGGACTTTATCAATTAGCTCTTAGAGATGTGAATAGAGCGGTCGAATTAGCCCCTAATTATGCGATTGCATGGTGTAACAAAGCGATGTTGCATAATTTATTAGGTGATTATCAACAGGGTTGGCAAGCGTACGAATGGCGTTGGAAAACGGGACTTGCCACGTTTGAACCGCTAGGGATTGATATTCCTCAGTGGCAAGGACAACAGATTGGTGATGCAAAAATTTTGTTTCATGTAGAACAAGGATTCGGTGATAACATTCAGTTCGTGCGCTATGCGTTGGAAATGAAACGCCGCGGCTTAAATGTAGTGGTGTTAAATCACACAGGGATTGAAAATTTGCTTAACGCTAATTTAGCCCAACATGGGATTGAAACCATGCAAAATGGTGGCAGAATTTCAGGGTTGGCATACCATTTACCGATGTTAAGTGCGCCATTAGTATTCGAAACAAGTCTAGAAAACGTGCCGTATTCAGCAGGGTATTTACAAGCTCAGCCTGAATTTATTGTAAAATGGCAAGCAAAAATGACCGCTTGTCATTCCCAGAAACGTCCTAAAATTGGCGTGGTTTGGGCAGGCTCAGCAAAACATAATCGGAATGCCTCACGTAGCTTGTCTTTTGCGTTATTTGAACAGCTTTTGGCATTAGAGGCGGAGTTTCATTGCTTGCAAAAAGAAGTGAGTGAAGCAGATTACAAGCGGTCAATGTTGTATAAAAATTTGCATTTTTGGCAACACGATCTAGCAGATTTTTCAGACACGGCGGCACTTATTGAACAAATGGATCTGGTGATCAGTGTGGATACTTCGGTCGCACATTTAGCTGCCGCAATGGGCAAGCCAACTTGGATTATGCTTAGTTATCATCCTGATTTTCGTTGGCTACTGAACCGACAAGATAGCCCATGGTATGACAGTGTGAAACTTTTTCGACAAGAGGCTAGTCTTAACTGGCAATCTGTGATAAAAAATATCCAGCAACAATTACAAAAAATACTCAAGGAAAGTACATGAATAAACCGATAATCCAAGTTGCAGCAGGCATTATCCGTAATGAATTTGGACAGATTTATTTAACACAACGGCTTGAAGGCCAAGACTTTGCACAGGCACTCGAATTCCCTGGTGGCAAAGTTGATTCAGGAGAAACCGCAGAAGCAGCGCTAAAACGTGAATTGGAAGAAGAAATTGGTATTCATGTGTTAAGCGCTTTTCCTTATGAATCGTTTAGTTTCGATTATCCGACCAAAGTAATCGAATTCTTCTTTTATTTGGTGGAAGAATGGGTGGGTGAACCATTTGGACGTGAAGGGCAAGAGGGCTTTTGGGTTGCTCAAGCCGATTTAGACGAAAGTGAATTTCCGCCTGCCAATGCACGTTTAATTCAACGTTTAAAATCAGAAGCTTAAGCGCAAGAGCATTTCATTTGAGATACTCTTTTTTATTGGCGAAAATTCCAACGAAAGCGGTTGCTTTTTCACAAAATTTTGCAATATTAGCTTGAAAGGTTGATAATCAGCCCCAATGTTATTCACCGTTGCACGCAATTCTGCGTGCGAAATTTTTGATAGATTCAATAGAAGGAATAGACTATGGCACTTCGTCCATTACACGATAAAGTAATCTTAAAACGTGAAGAAGTAGAAACTAAATCTGCTGGAGGTATTGTTTTAACTGGCTCAGCAGCAACTAAATCAACCCGTGGTAAAGTGATTGCAGTAGGAACAGGCCGTATTTTAGAAAACGGCAGCGTGCAAGCTCTTGCTGTTAAAGTCGGTGATACCGTTATTTTTAATGAAGGTTATGGCGTAAAATCAGAAAAAATTGACGGTGAAGAAGTATTAATTCTTTCTGAAAACGATATTTTAGCGATCGTAGAATAATCGTTGCGACACGGGGTTTCGTGTCCATCCTTAATTTACAGGCGCCAAGTGTGGCGTCCCTACAATACTATTTATAACAGGAATACAAAAATGGCAGCAAAAGATGTTAAATTTGGTAATGATGCTCGTGTAAAAATGCTAAAAGGTGTAAATGTTTTAGCAGATGCAGTAAAAGTAACTTTAGGCCCTAAAGGTCGTAACGTTGTTTTGGATAAAGCATACGGTGCACCAACAATCACAAAAGACGGCGTATCTGTTGCGCGTGAGATCGAACTAGAAGATAAATTCGAAAATATGGGCGCACAAATGGTAAAAGAAGTAGCGTCAAAAGCTAATGATGCTGCGGGTGATGGTACGACAACCGCAACCGTACTTGCACAAGCAATCGTAAACGAAGGTTTAAAGGCCGTTGCAGCAGGTATGAATCCAATGGATTTAAAACGTGGTATAGATAAAGCGGTTGTAGCTGTGGTTGAAGAGTTAAAATCAATTTCTAAGCCATGCGAAACTTCAAAAGAGATCGAACAAGTTGGTACTATTTCGGCAAACTCTGATGAAACTGTGGGCAAATTAATTGCGCAAGCCATGGAAAAAGTGGGTAAAGAAGGTGTAATTACAGTAGAAGACGGCACTGGCTTGGAGGATGCGTTAGATGTGGTTGAAGGTATGCAGTTTGATCGTGGTTACCTTTCTCCATATTTCATCAATAAACCAGAAGCAGGCACTGTTGAGCTAGAAAATCCGTATATTATTTTAGTGGATAAAAAAATCAGCAACATTCGTGAAATTTTACCAGTATTAGAAGCGGTAGCTAAAGCGGGTAAACCACTATTAATCGTAGCAGAAGATATTGAAGGCGAAGCGTTAGCAACGTTAGTGGTAAATACGATGCGTGGTATCGTGAAAGTGACTGCAGTAAAAGCACCAGGTTTTGGTGATCGCCGTAAAGCAATGTTACAAGATATTGCAATCTTAACTGCGGGTACGGTGATTTCTGAAGAAATCGGAATGGAGCTTGAAAAAGCAACACTTGAAGATTTAGGTCAAGCAAAACGTGTGGTCATCACAAAAGATAATACCACCATTATTGATGGTATCGGTGATGAAGCGCAAATCAAAGCACGTGTTGCACAAATTCGTCAGCAAATCGAAGATTCAACCTCAGACTACGATAAAGAAAAATTGCAAGAGCGTGTGGCAAAATTAGCGGGCGGTGTTGCCGTAATTAAAGTGGGGGCGGCAACAGAAGTTGCGATGAAAGAGAAAAAAGATCGTGTTGACGATGCGTTACATGCAACACGTGCAGCAGTGGAAGAAGGTATCGTCCCTGGTGGTGGTGTAGCATTAGTTCGTGCCGCATCTAAAGTGGCTGAAAGCTTAAAAGGCGATAACGAAGAACAAAATGTAGGTATCAAACTTGCTCTACGTGCGATGGAAGCACCACTTCGTCAAATTGTAACAAATGCAGGTGAAGAAGCATCTGTTGTTGCTCGTAATGTAAAAGATGGCAAAGGTAACTACGGGTATAATGCAGGTACAGAACAATACGGCGATATGCTTGAAATGGGTATTTTAGATCCAACTAAAGTAACACGTAGCGCATTACAATTTGCGGCATCAATTGCAGGTTTAATGATTACTACAGAATGTATGATCACAGATCTACCAAAAGATGAAAAATTAGATCCAGCTGCCGCAATGGGCGGTATGGGAGGCATGGGCGGAATGATGTAATTATTCCTTCCGCGCTAGCTTGTGAAAACCTCTAGGGACATATTTGTTTCTAGGGGTTTTTTTATGACATGAGTAGCGGTCGAATTTTGAAAGATTTTTTCAATAAAAAACCGAGCAATTGATTTAAGATTGCTCGGCGATGCTTAATTTTTTGTTTAATTTATCTCGTAGATTAATGCTTTTGTCTCAAGGTATTTAAAGCAGTTAATCCTTTATCACAGCTTTTTTGTTGCATTTCAGCTTCCATCTTCAAAATTTGTTGTCTAGTTGAAGACAGTTTGCTTTTCATTTTAGCAACTTGAGTATGCGTACCAGGCTGTTTTTCGGCATCAGAAACCAGTTTATCCGCTACGCTAAACATTCTTTGGCATTGAGTCGGTAGTTTTTGATTAATAGAAGGTTTTGCCATAGAAAGTGAAGATGTTTTTACACTAGCCATTGCCGTTTGTGATGTAAGAGCCAGAACTAAGCCAGCTAAAGTTGAAGCAAAAATTCTTTTTAACATTATGGTTTTACCTTTTTCAGTTATAGTTAAAAACTATTGTCTAGTATTTAGACTAGATTTCTCTGATTATAACAAAAGGAAAATAAAAGTCATTATTAAATAGTAAAAATTTCGGATCTTTGGGATCATTTTATTTGATGTATATCAAAATGGATATAAAAATACGACCTTAGCTTAAGTTATTAACAATAGAGTTGCTAAATAAAAGTTATGAAAATATAGCAGAAAATAAGTGAGTTTTAACATTAGTTCAAACTTTTCGTAAGAAATGTGATCGATGTAACAAATCGACTATTTTTAATTTACTAAAATCAAGGTAGAATGGAACGTAGATGCTAAAAAAGCAAATACCTATTTTGGGTTATGTGCTTGTTTTAGGTCAAATTTTGTTGGGGTGGTTATTCGTCTTTCGAATAATCTATAAATAAATTTTATTATACTTTATAAGAGGTCTGAGATGTTAGACGTTGTTGAACTCTCGCGTTTGCAGTTTGCTTTAACTGCTCTCTATCACTTCTTATTTGTGCCGTTAACATTAGGTCTTTCTTTTGTTCTTGTAGTAATGGAAACACTTTACGTAACGACAGGAAAAGAAGTTTATAAAGATATGACTAAATTCTGGGGTAAGTTATTTGGTATTAACTTTGCTCTTGGCGTAACAACTGGTATTACAATGGAATTCCAGTTTGGTATGAACTGGTCATATTACTCTCACTATGTGGGTGATATCTTCGGTGCTCCATTAGCTATTGAAGGCTTAATGGCATTCTTCTTAGAGTCAACTTTCATCGGTTTATTTTTCTTTGGTTGGGATCGTTTATCAAAAGGTAAACACTTATTAGCAACTTACTGTGTAGCATTTGGTTCTAACTTCTCTGCATTATGGATTCTTGTTGCCAACGGTTGGATGCAAAACCCAGTAGGTTCTGAATTTAACTTCGAAACCATGCGAATGGAACTTTTAAGTTTCTCTGATTTGGTATTAAATCCAGTAACACAATCTAAATTCTTACATACTGTAACAGCGGGTTATACCTGTGGTGCTGTGTTTGTATTAGGTATTAGTGCTTACTATATCTTAAAAGGTCAGGATCTTGGTTTTGCTAAACGTTCATTCTCTGTAGGTGCAGGCTTTGGTTTAATGGCGATTCTAGCTGTATTAATCATGGGTGATGAATCAGGTTATGAAATTGGTAAAGTACAGCCAACAAAATTAGCTGCAATGGAAGGTGAATTTGAAACTCAACCAGCGCCAGCTGCATGGAATGCATTTGTAATTCCTAATACGGCTGAAATGAAAAATGAATTCTCAATTCATATTCCATATATGGCAGGTATCATTGCAACACGTTCTTTTGATACTGAAATTAAAGGTTTAAAAGATATTCGTGTAATCAATGAACAACGTGTTCGTACAGGTATCCAAGCTTATGCATTACTTGAGAAATTACGTTCAGGTAATTATACAGAAGCAGATAAAGAAGCATTTAAAGCGGTACAAAAAGATTTAGGTTTTGGTTTATTACTTAAACAATATACACCAAATGTTGTTGATGCGACTGAAGAACAAATTCAAAAAGCAGCTGCAGATACTATTCCTAATGTTGGTCCAACATTCTGGGCATTCCGTGCGATGATGGCTTCTGGTGGTTTAATGTTGTTACTTATTGGTTTCGCATTCTTCCAAAATCTTCGCGGTACAGTAGGTAAAAACCGTTTATTCTTAAGAGCAATGTTGTGGGGTATTCCGCTTCCATGGATTGCAATTGAATCAGGCTGGTTCTTAGCTGAATATGGTCGTCAGCCATGGGCGATTTATGAAATGTTACCAACAGGTGTATCTAACTCAGCATTAACGACAACAGATCTTTGGATCTCAATTGGTTTATTATGTGGCTTATATACATTATTCCTTGTTGTTGAAATGTATTTAATGTTCAAATATGGCAAGCTTGGGCCAAGCGCATTAAAGACAGGCCGCTACCATTTTGAGCAATCTGCGAAATAATAGGAGTGAACAATGATCGATTATGAAATTCTCCGCTTTATTTGGTGGATCCTAATTGTTGTATTGTTAATCGGTTTTGCGATTACAGACGGCTTTGATATGGGCGTATTAACATTGCTACCAGTAATTGGTAAAAGCAATGTAGAACGCCGAGTGATGATCAATACGATTGCTCCGCATTGGGATGGTAACCAAGTATGGTTATTAACAGGTGGTGGTGCAATCTTTGCTGCGTGGCCAACAGTTTATGCAACATCATTCTCTGGTTTTTATTTAGCAATGATTTTAGTGCTTGCGGCGTTATTTTTCCGTCCTGTGGGCTTTGAATATCGTGCGAAAATTGATAGTCCAAAATGGCGTAATGCTTGGGACTGGGGATTATTCATTGGTGGTTTCGTTCCGTCTCTGATTTTCGGTGTAGCATTCGGTAATTTATTACAAGGTGTGCCATTTGAATTTAATAGCCTGAACCAAGTTCAATACACAGGTTCATTCTTTGGTTTATTAAATCCATTTGCATTAGTATGTGGTGTAATTAGCTTAATGATGCTAACAACCCAAGGTGCAACATGGTTACAAATGAAAACTACAGGTGATTTACGTAACCGTGCAAGAGCAACAGCACAAGTTACAGCTGCAATTGTATTAGTTGCATTTGTATTAGCTGGTGTTTGGTTATCATTAAAAGATGGTTTCGTGATTACAAGTGATTTAGATCACAATGCACAATCATTCTTAACTAACAAAACCGTAGCTGTTGAAAGTGCTGCATGGTTCAGAAACTTTGCTGAAATGCCCGTATTATGGGTAGTCCCTGCATTAGCAGTAGTAGGCGCATTATTAACAATTGTCGCTTCTAAAGCAAATCGTTCTGGTTTTGCGTTTTTCTCTTCATCAATTATGATTGTTGGTGTGATTGTGACTGCTGCAGTATCAATGTTCCCATTCATTATGCCGTCAATTTCTCATCCTGAAATGAGTTTAACGGTTTGGGATTCAACTGCAAGCCAATATACATTAACAGTAATGTTAGTAGTTGCAGGTATCTTTGTGCCTTCAGTATTAGCTTATACTATTTGGTCGTACATCAAAATGTATGGTCGTTTAGATGCGAAATACTTAGAAGATAACAAAGCAAGTGCATACTAAGGAGATAAACAGATGTTTTATGTAACTTGGGTGTTAGGTGTTTTACTTGCAATTCTTTTTGCAACAGTAATTACGATTAGCATTGAAAAAACAGGTAAATTTGACGAATAGGTTATGAAAATAATACATTCGTTGTATAACGTAACAAGAAAGGGCTGGCTAAAAGCCCTTTCTTTTATCTTAGCCTCTGCAATGTTTGCAATGATTTTAATGAAGTCAGTGCTCTTTGCTCAGTATTTTGGTGGGCATTTTCCTTATTTAGCGATATTAGCTTTCTACGGAATGGCTATTTTATGGGTTCATGGTATTGGCTTTGAAATCAACAGTGCCATTTGGCGTTTGGTCTTTTTGCCTATCACTGGCTATGCAATTGTGATTAGCTCGCTGATTTATTTGATTTCATTAGGATAAGCGTAAGATTTCTTACGCTTTTTTATTAATTTTTTTCGAAAAAATATTTTCATTTCCCTATTGCACAACCATTTTTCTCTCTCTAAAATAGCACGCAATTTACGCCTAATTTTTGGGCGTTTTTCATTTTGACGAATATTGGAATGTAAATGAATTTCCCGATCAGAGTTTATTATGAAGATACGGATGCTGGCGGTGTGGTTTACCATGCTAATTACATCTGTTTTTTTGAGCGCGCACGAACAGAATATTTACGTCAAGTAGGTTTCTCTCAGCAACAACTGTTGGCAGGCTCGTTTGCTTTTGTCGTAAAGAAATTAGAAATTGATTATAAAATTCCTGCTCGTTTAGATGATTTACTCAGGGTTGAAACAATCGTGACTGAGTTAAAAAAAGCAACGATTGTATTTCAGCAACAATTGTGGCGTGATGATATTTGTTTAAGTGAAGCAAAAGTCACCGTTGCCAGTGTTGATCTAATAAAAATGAAGCCTGTGGCAATTCCTGATGAGATTCGTCGGGCACTACAAGCGGTCTAATTTTTTAAACAAATAACTTATTCGGAGTTCTATTAAATGGAAACTGATTTTAACCTTGTTTCGCTGTTTATGCAGGCAAGTATCGTAGTTAAGATTGTTATTTTAATCTTAATTACTTTCTCTATTTTATCTTGGGCTGTCATCATTCAACGTAGCCGTGTTTTAACTTCTGCGAAGAAAAATGCTTTAGCATTTGAAAATAAATTCTGGTCTGGTGAAGATTTACATCGCTTACATGAAGGCTTAGAAAATCGCCGTGACGGCTTAACAGGTTCAGAACAAATTTTCTACGCAGGCTTTAAAGAGTATATGCGTTTACAACAAGTAAACCCAGATGCACCAGAAGCCACCATGAAAGGTTCTAGCCGAGCAATGAACTTAGCGTTAAACCGTGAAGTCGAAAATTTAGAAAGCTATATTCCATTTTTAGGTACAGTAGGTTCAATTAGTCCATATATCGGCTTATTTGGAACGGTATGGGGTATCATGCACTCATTTATGGGGTTAAGCGCAGTTAAACAAGCAACATTACAATCAGTTGCACCAGGTATTGCAGAAGCACTTATTGCAACAGCGATTGGTTTATTTGCTGCAATTCCAGCAGTAATGGCGTACAACCGTTTAAGCTTACGTGTAAATAAGTTAGAACAAGATTATGCTAACTTTATTGACGAATTTACGACGATCTTACACCGCCAAGCCTTTACTAAAAAATAATCGAATTGTAAAAAAATGACGAGATCTGACCGCTTGTGGGTCAGATTTTTTATTCACTAATGTATAAGAGGAAAATATGTCTTACCGTCGTAAACGTAATGACATTAAATCTGAAATCAATATTGTTCCATTTTTGGACGTATTGCTTGTACTATTGCTTATCTTTATGGCAACAGCCCCTGTGATCAGTCAGAGTGTTGAAGTTAATTTACCTGAAGATAAACATAGTCAATCGGTATCTAATGAAGATAAAACACCAGTTATTTTGCAAGTAGCCGATGTTGGTTTGTATAAATTAAAAATTGACGGCAACTTTGTTCAAAGTAGCAATGGACAAGAGGATCTTGGTGAACAAGAAGTTGTAGCTTATGCAAGTGAAGCATTCCAAAAAGATCCGAATACGCTTTTCCTAGTAGCTGCAGAAAAAAATATTCCTTATGAAGAAGTCATTAAAGGTATTGTACTTTTAAAAGATGCAGGTATTAAAAATGCTGGGTTAATGACCCAAGGCAAATAATAAGGATAACGTGTGAAATCTAAAAACGACAGATTAGAACTGGCGGTTATAGTTTCAATCCTATTACATGCATTGTTGATTGGATTGCTTTTACTCGGTTCGCTCTTTACTAAAACGACGCTGGAAGAAGCAGCTGGCGGTAGTGGCGGCACAGGTGAAGAGTTTGAAGCAGTAATGGTTGATACTGGGCAGGTTGCTGCTGAGTATGGACGATTAAAATCGGATAAAAAAGGCAGTGTAGAACCAAAGGTTGCGGAAAAAGAAACACCAAAACCGGTGGAAGAAGTAGTAGAGGAAGAACCTACAGCTCAAGAAGTTGCTGAAGAACAAGCTAAAGAGCAGCAACGTGTTGCAATGATTGAAGAACAGAAAAAACAAGAAGAGCAACGTAAAGAGGAACAACGCCAAAAAGCAGAGCAACAACGTCAGCAAGAACTGGCGAAACAAGAGCAGCTTAAAAAAGAGCAAGCTGAAGAAGCTACGCGTAAGAAAGCCGCAGAAGCAGCCCGATTGAAAGCTGAAGCAGAAGCTAAAAACTTAGAAGCAGCCGCAAAAGCCGCTGAAGAAGAGAAAAAAGCAAAAGAAGCGCAGAAAAAAGCTGAACAACAGAAAAAGCTAGAAGAGCAAAAGCAGGCGGAAAAAGAAGCGAAATTAAAAGCTGAAAAGGAAGCTAAAGAAAAAGCTGAAAAAGAGGCTAAAGAAAAAGCTGAAAAAGAAGCGAAACTAAAATCGGAAAAAGAAGCCAAAGCTAAAGCAGACAAAGAAGCAAAAGAAAAAGCTGAAAAAGAAACGAAGCTAAAAGCAGAGAAAGAAGCTAAGGCTAAAGCTGAGAAAGAGGCAAAAGCTAAAGCCGCTGCTGAAGCGAAAGCTAAAGCGGATGCTGCTGCCAAAGCTACTCAAGCTAAAAACAATAAAGCCCTTGATGATTTCTTAAATGGTGGTGATATTGGTGGTGGTTCTAGTGGCGGTGGAAATAAAAATGTTGCAGGTTCACAAGGCAATGGCAATGCTAAAGGTATTGGTAACGGGAAAGGTGTAGCAGATACAGGCTATGCCCAGTTAATTAAGAAAAAATTAGCTCGTACTTACCGTGTTGATCCAAGTTTTAGTGGACGTGAATGCCAAGTAAGAATCTCTATCGATCCTGCTGGGAATATTACAGGTCACCAAGTGTTATCTGGCCCTGATGATATTTGCCGAGCAGCGGTTACGGCAATCACGGCAGCAAGAAATGTTCCAAGAGCTCCAAATGAAGAGACTTATAATAAATATAAATCTCCGATCATTAAATTTGGCTTAAAAGTTTTATAACAACCAAGAGGTTAAAAATGAAATTTAAATCTCGTTTTACGAGTATTATCAGCGTAATCACGCTGTTTTTTAGCAATGCAGTTATTGCTGAATCAGATGTTGTGATTTCAGTTGATGAAGGCGTGAGTATGGCACAACCAATTGCGGTTGTTCCATTTAAAGCAAATGGTGGTGTTCCTGCGGATGTTGGACAAATCATTTCAGACGATTTACGTAACAGTGGTAAATTTACCCCTGTTGAGCGAGCGAAACAGCCTGCTCAACCAGGTTCTGTAGCAGAAGTAAATTCTCAACAATGGACAGATATTGGAGTCGATACCATTGTTGTTGGTCAAGTAACACCAACAGGTGGTGGCTATAATGTGGCTTATCAATTAGTGGATACATTAAGCAACCCAGCAGCAGTACTTGCACAAGGTTCATTTAATGTACCAGCGGCACAGATCCGTCAAGGCGCTCACACGGTAAGTGATCAAGTGTTTGAAAAAATTACACAAATTCGTGGTGCGTTCAGAACAAAAATTGCGTATGTTGTCCAACGTGGTGTATCATCTTATGAATTACGTGTATCAGATTACGATGGTTATAACGCATTTACGGTGGTAAAAAGTAAAGAGCCGTTAATGTCGCCAGAATGGTCCCCAGATGGTAGCCGTTTAGCTTACGTAACTTTTGAAAACAAAAAAGCACAAGTTGTTGTGCATGATTTACGTTCAGGTTCTCGTCGTGTAGTGGCTGCATTACGTGGTCATAATGGCGCACCAGCATTTTCTCCAGATGGCTCTCGTATTGCATTTGCATCAAATCAAGACGGTGAGTTAGATATTTATGTAGTAAATGCTAGTGGCGGTAAGCCTTTTAAATTAACTGCAAATGCAGGCAATAATACAGAACCAAGTTGGTCTCCAGATGGTAATACAATCTACTTCACGTCAGACCGAGCAGGTTCTCCACAAGTGTATAGAATGAGTTCATCAGGTGGTGGTGCAAGTCCAATGGGCGGGCGCGGTAGCTATAATGCTAAAGTATCATCTGATGGTAAGAGTTTAATCATGATTGCTGGTGATAAAGTTGTGAAACGCGATCTCGCTTCGGGTGGCACAGAAGTATTGAGTTCAACGTTCTTAGACGAAAGTCCAAGTATTTCACCGAATGGTATTATGGTTATTTATAGCTCTACCAAAGGTACGAGCAAAGTGCTACAATTGGTGTCCGCAGATGGCCGTTTCAAAGCTAACTTGCCGGGAGCAGGTGGACAATTTAAGTTTCCTGCTTGGTCACCGTATTTGACTAAATAATAAAATTCTTTTTAGGAGCAACAAATGAAAAAACTAGCTAAAGTATTGATGATTGCGGCACCAGCATTCGTATTAGCAGCTTGCAGCAGCTCATCAGACAACGCTAACGCAAATGCAAATGCTAACGCAGCAGCTCAATTCGGTGGTATGACTGCTGAAGACTTACAAACTCGTTACAACACTGTATACTTCGGTTTCGATAGCTATGCAGTTGAAGGTGAGTACCAACAACTTTTAGATGCACACGCTGCATACTTAACATCTTCAAATGGTAAAGTAACAGTTGCTGGTCACGCTGACGAACGTGGTACTCCAGAGTACAACATCGCATTAGGTCAACGTCGTGCAGATGCAGTTAAAAACTATTTAGCAACTAAAGGTGCTAACCAAGTTTCAACTGTTTCTTACGGTGAAGAAAAACCAGCTGTGTTAGGTCACACTGAAGCTGACTACGCTAAAAACCGTCGTGCAGTATTAGAATACTAATTTGTAATCTAATTACTCAAGACAAAAAATAAAGCCCTGATTTTCAGGGCTTTATTTGTTTATAAGCGGTCGAATTTTGCATCAATTTTACAAATTGAAATAAACATATTTTATTTGAGCGATACGCTTTGTTCTTGATCTGTCTCCCATAATAACCTCTCTTTGTTTGAGAGGTGTACTCGAAAGGCGTATAGGAACAGTATTGTATGATAAGCAATATGCAACAAAGATTTAATTCTATTTTCAGTATTTTAGGCTAAAATAGACTGATACTATATTCGTCTGGCAATAAACAAGGATAACAAATGCAATTTATCGGAAAAATTATTGGATTCTTCTTAGGCTATCAACTTTTTCATGGCCTTTTTGGTGGATTATTAGGTGCTTTTATTGGGCATCTTGCGGACAAAAAACTTTATGAGTTAGGTTCAGTTCGTTCAACACTGTTTGGTAAGAATCTTACTCGTCAGTTACTTTTTACTCAAACAACATTTGCAGTATTAGGTCATATTGCTAAAGCAAAAGGCAGAGTAACCGAAGATGATATCCATTTAGCACGCCAACTGATGAGTCGCCTTAAATTAGATGCGAATGCACAACAACTCGCACAGCAAGCTTTTACTTTAGGTAAAGATGCTGATTTTCCTCTTCGCCAAGTTATTCAAGAATTTCGTGAGGCTTGTGGTCAGCGTGCAGATTTATTACGCTTTTTTGTGGAAGTGCAAATGCAAGCGGCTTTACAAGATGGGCAATTAGATGCAAATGAACAGCAAATTCTGTTTACCATTGCAGAAACGATGGGGATGAGTCGTTTCCAATTCGAACAAATGATTGCAATGGTGATGGCAGCGCAACAATTTAGAACGGGCGGCGGTTTTTACCAAGAGCAATATCATCAACAAAGTGGTACTTATCAGCAAGCTCAAGGTGGTTATGGAAACTATCGCCAAACTAATAGCAGTGCGCCAAGTATTGATGCAGCTTATAAAGTATTAGGTGTTACGGCAGCGGACGATCAAACGGCAGTAAAACGTGCTTATCGTAAATTGATGAATGAACATCATCCTGATAAATTAGCAGCAAAAGGTTTACCTGATGAGATGATGGAGCTGGCAAAAGAAAAAGCGCAACAAATTCAAGCCGCTTATGATTTAATTTGTAAGGTAAAAGGCTGGAAATAATATTAATATGGTAAGCGGTCATTTTTCGTAAAACTTTTGCAAAAATTGACCGCTTTGTTTTTGCTGAATAAAAATGATGAATAAAACTCCAAAAGTTATTTTAGCGCCAATGCAAGGCGTGTTGGATCCTTTTGTGCGCAAATTACTGACTGCTGTGAATGATTATGATCTGTGTATTTCTGAATTTGTGCGAGTAGTGGATCAAAAATTACCAAAGAAAGCCTTTTATCGATTAGCACCAGAGTTATTACAAAATGGTTTTACCGAGTCAGGTACGCCTGTTCGCATTCAGTTATTAGGGCAACATCCAGAATGGCTGGCGGAAAATGCACAGTTGGCGATTGAGTTAGGATCACATGGTGTTGATTTAAACTGTGGCTGTCCTTCTAAAACAGTAAACGGCAGTAATGGTGGTGCATCGTTGCTTAAAGATCCTGACTTAATCTATCGCGCGACCAAAGCAATGCGTGAGGCTGTTCCTGCAGAGCATATAGTATCGGTAAAAGTGCGTTTAGGTTGGGATGATGCCAGCCAATGTTTCGAAATTGCTGATGCGGTGGTTCAAGGCGGGGCAAATGAAATTACTGTGCACGGACGTACTAAACAAGATGGTTATCGCGCAGAGCGTATCAATTGGCAGGCGATTGGTGAGATCCAAAAACGGCTTACGATACCCGTGATTGCTAACGGGGAAATTTGGGATTTTGAATCAGCAAAAAATTGTCAAAATATCACCGCTTGTTCACGCCTAATGATTGGACGAGGAGCGTTAAATACACCTAATTTGAGCCGAGTAGTGAAATTTAATCATCCTAAAATGGTGTGGCAGGAAGTATTACAGCTACTTTTTCAGTATGTGAATATGGAAAATGAACACGATTCGGGCTTTTATCACGTTGCACGAATTAAACAATGGTTACATTATTTAGATAAAGAATATCCCGAAGCACTCGAATTGTTCCAAATTCTGAAAACCGAACACGGCTATGAAGGTCTAAAGGTTCATATTGAACGAGCGATTCAAGGCGCTAATGGCTAAATTATTAAGAGAAAAAAATGCAGAAACAAATATTTAGTGAGCAAGAAATCACAACAGAACAGCAATTTATTGCTAAACAAGAGTTTGAAGCCTCTGCCGAAACGCAAATTGAAGAGGAATATCAGGCAGTTGAAGCAGAGCTAATTGTTGAAGAAAGCCTCAAACCATCACGTTTTTGGGTGAGAGTATTACTCTTTGGATTCATGCTATTTGGAGTGGCGATAATTGCCCAAAGTGTGCAATGGTTGATTGATACTTTTCAAGCCCACCAATGGATTTATTTTGCCTTCGCTATTGCATTTGCTTTAATCAGTTTAACTGGCGTGGTAGCCATTATTGGGGAATGGCGTAAACTAGTTTTTTTACGCCAACATCAACAACAGCAACAAGTAAGCGAACAATTACTTTTAGAAGAACTTTCCACAACAAGCGGTCAAAAAGCGGTAACATTTTGCAATGAAATTATTGCTAATTTAAAAAATGTACCGAGTGTGCAACGTTCGCAACAACATTGGCAGAACCAGTTAGATGAAGCTTATAACGCCAAGGAAGTGCTTTATTTATTTAGTGAGACAGTGCTTACACCACTGGATAAACAGGTGAAAAAACTGATTTCTAAAAGTGGGACAGAAAATGCGCTGATTGTAGCGGTAAGTCCGCTGGCATTGGTTGATGTGTTAATGGTGGCATGGCGAAATATTGCTTTGGTCAACAAAATTAGCAAAACCTACGGCATGCAGCTGGGGTATTTCAGCCGACTAAAATTATTCAAAATGGTATTAACGAATATGGTGTTCGCTGGTGCAACGGAAGTGGTAAGCGATGTGGGGATGGAATTTTTCTCGCAAAATCTTACAGCAAAACTTTCACTGCGTGCGGCACAAGGTATTGGCATTGGGCTATTAACTGCTAGACTTGGGGTGAAAGCAATGGAGTTTTGCCGTCCTGTTGCTTTCCAAGCGGGCGAAAAACCAAAACTTTCTGCCATTCGCCAAGAGCTACTTGCTTCAGTAAAAAGTACGATTTTTGCGAAAACAGAGCAAAAAGAAGCAGAAAAAGTTTAAAAAAAGCCCCTATTGGGGCTTTTTTACTATTCTTCGGTAATTTCTTTTCTTACCGCAAAATAGCACCATAAGGTGAATACACTGCTTACAAAAATAGCAATGGCACTCGAAACAAAAATATCCCCAATGCCCACCAATGGTGAAATAATCGCCCCAAATACGAATACTACAAAGCCGATTAATGCTGAAGCACTGCCAGCGCATTCTTTCTCGGCACTCATTGCGAGTGTAGAAAGTGCGGGAAGCATTAAGCCGAGGGTTAATAATTGCACGAAGAAACCGAGCTCAAGCAACCATACATTGATTTGAGTGAATAGTGCGAATGCCACATAAATTGAGCTGATGATCACACCAAATACGCCTAATTTCACCGCTAAACCATTTACTAAACGTCCGCCGATATTTGAACCGATCACCAAGGCTGCGCCGTTTGCCGCAAAACACAAACTAAAAGCGAAGCTGCTTAAGCCGTAAAACGCTTGGAAGATAAAAGGGGAAGCGGCGATATAGGCGAACATTCCCGCAAAACCGAAGGATTCGATTAACACATAAAGCATAAAAATTCGATTTTTCAATACTTTAAACAATGTGCCAAAAGAGGCGAACACTGGTGTAGTGATGCGTTTATAGGGCTCAAGGGATTCATAAAATCGAAAACAGCCTAACATCACCAATACGCCGATAATGGCAAGTAACACAAACATTCCGCGCCAGTCGGTAAATTCCAACATTAAGCTACCTACGATTGGCGAGATAATCGGGGCAAGTCCGTTAATGGTCATCAATGCGCCGAAAAAGCGTGTCATTTCACGCCCTACGTAGAGATCTGCCACTACGGCACGAGAAATCACCACGCTACCAGCTGAAGAAAAACCTTGCACCAAACGCAATGCAATCAAGGTTTCAATATTCGGCGAGAATAAAATCAGCACCGTGCTCACAATATACACCGCAAGGGAAATAATTAACGGTATTTTGCGACCGTATTTATTATGCAAATCACACCAGCCACGCCGATTTTATGTTGCTGTGGATTTCAATGCCTTATGAAGTACGTCAATCTTTACGCCCAGTTGCGGGGGCGGATTATTGGAATAAAGGCAAAATTCGCCGTTTTTTGGCACATAATGTGTTTAATATGTTGTTGATTGAACGCAATGGTGAAAATCCACAACTCGCAATCGATCAAATGAGTGAGGCATTAGAAACTCATTCGTTGATTATTTTCCCTGAAGGTACACGTAAAACCGATGACGATATTCCGCTGCAACCCTTTCGCAAGGGGCTGTATTATTTAGCCAAACAAAATCCAGCCTTGCCAATGCGCCCGATTTGGATTGCTAACATTAATCACGTGCTGCCGAAAGGGCATTTTTTGCCTGTGCCATTATTATGTGAATTGTATTTAGGCGAAGCAGAATATTATCAACAAGAAGAAAAGGCGGAATTTTTACATAAAATGGAACAAGCCTTACTCGCACTTAATCCAAAAGGGGGCGCATAATGACATTCACTATTTTTAGCCTATTTTTAGGGCTGTTAGCCGTATTATTTGTTGCCTCAAGCATTACTTACATTTTGAAAACGGTGGTGGCTAAAAAGCAACCGCACGCCGTGATTGACAATTTAACCGATCGCATCAATGCGTGGTGGGTGATGATTTTAATTATCTTCTGCTTTGTATTTTTGGGCAAAAGTGCGGTGATTTTATTGTTCTTTTTGATTTCCTTCGCAGCGTTGCGTGAGTTTCTCTCATTAATTTATATCAGACGTGGCGATCATATTGCTTTAGTTGCCTGTTTTTATGTGGTGCTACCGCTGCAATATCTGCTAATTTGGCTTGATTGGTACACAATGTGGACGATTTTTATCCCTGTTTACAGCTTTTTATTGTTGCCAATTTTAGCTTCGCTTTCAGGCGATATTTCCCACTTTTTATCTCGCTCAACCAAAATGCAATGGGCGTTGATGATTAGCGTATTCTGTATTTCGCATATCCCAGCATTGCTTTCGTTAGAGATTGAAGGCTTTGAAGGTGGCGGTATTTTGCTGATGTTGTTCTTAATTTTAATCGTACAATCAAGCGATGTATTGCAATATGTGTGGGGCAAACTTTTTGGCAAACGCAAAATCGCCCCAACACTTTCGCCCTCTAAAACTGTGGTGGGTTTTGTCGGTGGCGTATTAAGTGCTAGCCTACTGGCAATGAGTTTATATTGGCTCACGCCATTTACCCCGTGGCAAGCCTTTGCGGTGGGCTTAGTGATTTGCTTAATGGGCTTTTTAGGTGGGCTAGTGATGTCGGCAATCAAGCGTGATTTACAAGTTAAAGACTGGGGTAATATTATCAGCGGACACGGTGGAATGCTTGATAGAATGGATTCACTCTGTTTCTCCGCCCCGATTTTCTTCCATATTGTGCGGTATTTTTGGGCGTAGGAAGCCTTAAAAAAATAAGCGGTCAAATTCGACCGCTTGTTACTCGCTTTTCCAACCGCATTTTCATATCCCGCCAATTCGGCATTACCTGTGTCATTAGGCGATAGAAATCGGGGCTGTGGTTGTGGTGTACGAGGTGGCAGAGTTCGTGCAGAATCACATAATCAATGCACTCTGTGGGGGCTTTGACTAAATTCGGGTTTAAGGTTATCGCACCAAAGGGGGAGCAGTTGCCCCATTGGGTTTTCATTGTACGTAGGCGAATTTGTGGAATTTCTGTCAGCCATAAAGTGCGTTCGGCAAGCATTGTTAAGCGTTTAGCAAAAATGATTTCGGCACGCTTGCGATACCATTGGTTTAAAACTTTTTGAATTTTAACCGCACTTTTGGCTTTTACGCTCACGGTTAATTGCCCTTGTTTTAGGCTGACCACAGGCACACTTTGGTTTTCAAGCACTTTAAGCTGATAACGTCTGCCAAGGTAAAAATGGCTTTCTCCGCTGAGATATTGGCGTGCAAGCGGTGGGTTTTGCGGTAAATTTTGCAATTTCTGCATTATCCAACGGCTACGTTTTTGCAATGTGGTTTTAAGCTCATCTTCACTTAATTCTACAGGGGCGAACACCCAAACTTCGCCATTGGGTTTAATTTGAATCTTTACCTTTTGTGCCTTGTGCGATTTGCGGATAAAGCGAATCGCTTGTTCGCCGTAATAAATGCAGTTCATCACAGTCCGACTCGCACGATTTGCACAATGCCTTCCACAATGCGTTTGGCGTGTTCCATTCCGCCGCCGATGTCTTTGCACAGCATAAACACTTTCGGTAAAAGCTGTTTGCGGATTTCCGTTTCGATTAACGTAGGGTTAATCGAATAGGCTTGTACGCACTGATTAACAATTTCATCAGCTTGTTTTGCAAAATCAGCCCAAATTTGCCCCATTTGCACCGCACTTTCGGGCAGGTGCATTTTCACTACACCGTAATAGGCTTGGGCAAAGCGGTTATTGCCGAAATCGGGCAGTTCGGGCAATTTACGTTGTTGCACCTGTTCGGCAAATTGTTGAAAGAGTAGCAGTTGTTTATCAGGGTAATCAAAAGCAAGCTCGGCTTGGGTAATCACTTCTTGCAATAATTCGGAAAAACGGGCTCTGGCGTAAGGATCATCAATCATAGTATCGATTTGATGGGTCAATTGCGAACGAATTTTATCCGCTTCATTGCGGGTTTTTTGTGGGGTATTTTTCGCTTTTTTGCCGAATTTAGATACATCATACACCGCAGTAGGCTCTCGCACCGCAATACCTGAAATATGTTTATCCATCAGCTTTTTAATGGCGTCGGCATAGCTATCATAATTGATCTTTTCCCCTGCATCTTCTTGTGCCAGTTGGCGAAGTGCGGTCATTTGTTTCAGAGTTTCTTTGTAATGCTGACGTTGGCTTTCCGACACATCATCAAAGAAAGAAACCGACTGAAACGCCACTTTTAAGCAACTGGCAAATTCCGTTAATGCCGAATAAAAACTATCTCGCACAGGTTGATTTTGGTCGATTTGCTCGCCGTTGCTCGCTTTAAAACGTGGCATTAACACCGCACGCAGGGCTTCGATATCCTGCTTATTCTGCACATCGGCAAAAATCGCCCATAATTTGCGATAAAGTTCGGGCAAACGGGCATATTCGTTGGCAACTTGGCGATATAACCCTGCAATATCCACCACATCGTAACCGCCTTGGGTTTGTTCGGCGAGATGTTGATAGTCTGCAATAGTGGTATCCAGTTCTTTTAAAATGCCGCGATAGTCGATCAATAAGCCGAATTTTTTCTGATCGTGCAAACGGTTTACCCGAGCAACCGCCTGAATTAAATTATGTTCTTTCAAAGGCTTATCAATATACAGCACGGCATTTTTGGGCTCATCAAAGCCTGTGAGCAATTTATCCACCACAATCAATAATTTCAAATCGGGATCTTGTTCAAAACGTTTGATCACCGCTTGGGTGTAGAGGGATTCATCTTGATTGCCGACATTTTCTTTCCACCATTTTTGCACCAGTGGAATTTCTTCTTCGTTCAAGTCTAAATTACCTTCTCGGCTGTCGGGCGGGCTAATGACCACCGCCGTTTCAAAGCCGTTTTCGGCAAAATACTGCTGATATTTAATCGCCGACTGTTTGCTGTCGCAGGCAAGCTGTCCTTTTAAGCCCGCATCAATATGTTGGTTAAAATGAGCGATAATATCCAGTGCAATCAAATGAATGCGATCATCAGCGGTATAAATTTGCCCTTTGCGGGCGAATTTGCGTTTTAAATCGGCTTTTTGGCTGTCGTTTAACGGTTGGGTAATACGTTCAAACCAGCTGTCAATGGCTTTGGCATTCACATCCAGTTCAAGGATTCGCTCTTCATAAAGCAACGGCGTTACCGCACCGTCTTCCACCGCCCGTTGCATTGTGTAAGCGTGAATAATCGAGCCGAATTTATTGGTGGTTTTCTGTTCTTTTAATAATGGCGTGCCGGTAAACGCCACAAAGCTAGCATTCGGCAAGGCTTGTTGCATTAGGGCGTTATTTTCCCCTTGTTGGCTGCGGTGTCCTTCATCAATCAATACGATAATGTTGTTGCTGTCGTTATGGCATTCGGGCAATTTCACCGCCGATTGGAATTTTTGAATCAGGCTGAAAATAATCCGCTCCGTGCCTTTGCCGATTTTGTGAGCCAACTCCGTGCCTCGTTTCACTAATGCGGATTGCAACTCTTTTTTACTTGCAAGTTCGCCACTGTTGGCAAAGGTGCGGCTGAGCTGTTTTTCTAAATCAATACGGTCGGTAATCACAATTACACGGCATTGTTTGAGTTTCGGATGTAAAATCAACGCCTTGCTTAACAGCACCATTGTGAAGGACTTGCCCGAACCTGTGGTGTGCCAAATGACACCGCCTTCCCGCTTGCCCTTTTGGTCAATGCGGCAAATGCGTTCAATAAGGCGTTTAATGCCGAAAACTTGTTGATAACGTGCCACGATCTTGCCGAATTTTTTATCGAACAAGATAAAATATTGCACCATTTCCAATAAACGTTCGGGGGAAAGCAAGCTGATAATAAGCTTGTCTTGCTCGCTGATGTGTTGTGTTGATGCCGAAAGGGAAGTCAGCCAATCGGCTTCCTTTTGGCTTAAGTGCGGTAAGATTTTTGCAAATTTTTGTGCATTTTTGACCGCTTGCATTGCACTTTCAGGCAGATCTTCTTCCCGCCATGCTGCCCAAAATTTTGCAGGCGTGCCAACGGTAGCATAACGTGCTTGCGTGCCACTAATGGAGAGCAAGAGCTGGCTGTAAGCAAACAAGTGGGGGATTTCATCAATGCGTTGATTGCGTAAATGTTGGGAAATGCCTTCTTCAATGGTCGGCGTTTTTTTGCCTTGCGGGCGTTTCGCTTCAATAACCGAAAGGGGAATGCCGTTGACAAAGCAAACCAAATCAGGGCGGCGTTCCGTGCCTTTGGGGTTATTCACACTAAATTCTTCGCTAAAATGAAAGCGGTTATTTTGCGGATTTTGCCAATCAATAATGGGAATGGTGAGATTGATTTTCTTGCCGTCAATAAATTCCGACACGGTAATGCCGAGCAGCAACTGATGATAAATGTGTTCATTCGCCTGCAACAAGCCTTCGCTTAAATTCGGCTGTGTGAGCGTATCCACCAATTTATTGATACTGGTTTGAGAAAGCGGATAGTGTTTACCGCCATAGGCGAAAGTGCGTTCCGCCAACACTTCACGCAACACCGTCCCCAACACCACCGCACTGCGATCATTATTTCTCAACACCAGCGCCTCTTCTCTTGAAAGAAATTCCCAACCGAGATTGTTTAGCAACACCATTGCAGGAATGTGTGAGCTAAAGCGTTCTTGGAAACGAGGTGGGGGGATGTGGTACATTTTTAGTTCCTTAATTAATAATTAATGGGATTTCAAATTCTTTACTTGTTTTGTATTGTTCACAAATAATTGATATTTTTATTGTAAACTCGCCTTTTCTAATTGGATAAATGTATACATCATTTATAAAATCTTGAGATAAAGTATGTAATAAGCTATTTTTTGAAATAATAACATTATTATGAAAAATCCTTATGTTTTTGTTAACGTTAAGTCTGCTAAAATTAATTGGCTCAGAGAAACTATAATCAGTGAATCTAGGTGTTAAATCTCTAAGACTGCTACCGATTCTAAGAGCGGAAGATAGAGATGAAGTAAATAAAGAATCCTTATATTTTTTATTAGCCTCTATCAATGGGTTAATAGGTATAGGGTTTTGGGGGATTTTTACTTCTGGTTTATCAAACTCATCAAATAGTCCTACACTATCAGGAAACTCAATTTCAATATGTAAATCTGTTGCTTTTACATTTCCGATATTTGATACAGAAATGCTAAGCCCCTGCGAATATTCATTTACTAGTTTTTCTTTGATAATAGCTTGGTTGTATTTTTCGATATCAGAGTCTTCTAATTCAATTATTTTGTCATTGAAATTTTCTATTTCTTTATCTGAAATAAAATTTAATAAGTGTTTATCTATTTTTTCTTTATTTAATAGGGTAGGTTTTTCTTGAATCAATCCATTAAATTTATCAGGATAACGTAGAACAATTTCACTTCCTTCATTTATAAATACTTGAATATCAGGAAAATCTGTATTTTCAATACGTTCAAGCTGCTTTTTTAATTCATTATTTTCTTTGCTTAATCTTGCTAACTCTAGAGCCATTTCAGGTGAAATAGCTTGATTCCCTCTAACCCAACCTATTTGTGGGTAATTTTTGAATGATTTATGTAACGCGGTAGGAACTTTAGCAATTAATTCATCATAATTACTCCAAAATTGACACATTTTCTTTTTAGCTTTATTTTTAAATGAATTTAATTTCTCAATGAAGTTCGGTTCAAATTCTCTTTGTTGATCAGTTAATGGTACGTTGTCATTTTGAATAAAGGCTAAAACAGGAATTTCTTTAGATACCGCATAGTCGTATTCTTTTTCTGTATAGCTAATTCCTGATTCAGGTTCAACACTACCATATCTATGTCCGATAATTACAACGTAGTAATCACTTTCATCAATCGTACGTTTTATAACTGTCCATTGATCAGATGTATCTGCTGAAAACATTTCCATACCAACAGGAAAATGATCCATTTCTAAGATACTTTCAATGACTTTCTTTCTTGCTTCAATTAAATCTGTATATGTTGAGCTAACAAAGATTTGATATTTTTTGTTTTCCATAAATTTCCTTACTAACTATTTTTTAACCCTAACCTTACCACTCAACAACCCTTGCATTAGTGCCTTTTTCTCTTGTTTTAGGCAATCTAATTTTTGAGTTAGTATAGCAATTTCTTGATCTGCGGTGGTGAGAATTTCTGCGATTTTTTGTTGTTCTGTTAATGTTGGCAATGGAATTTCTAGTTTCATTAACTGTGTTTTTGATAAGTTATATCTTGTTGCTCCTTGTCCTAACATTGATATTTCTCGTCTTACTGCTTCACTCCTAAATAGGAACTGAGCAAATTCAGGTAGAAGTAGAGTAAAATCATTTAAACGATAGCCAAAACAGAATGAATTTAAATAAACATTATCCAAATTATCTAATAAAACTGAAGTCATACCTACTTCATCAGGGGTTTCTGATGATGTTGTAAAGAATATATCTCCATATTTTACACTGTTTTGGTTTTCATCTTCTTGTATATTAACTAGTTCTAAGAAATTTATGTCAATCTTATGATTTTTAAAAATATTCATATAAGGGATATATTGTTTTCCTTTCCCAAAATCACTTTTTGATTTTCCTGATAATCCTGTATAGGTATAGCCTAATTGGTCTAGAGAATATTTCTTCCATTCCTTACTAACTCCACCAACACGTTTTTTCCCTGTTAGTAACTGTTGCATTAACGCCTTTTTCTGCTGTTCGCTATTGGCAAGCAGTTGTTCAGTGGTAGCAATCGCATTATCCCACGTTGAGAGAATTTCAGCGATTTTGGTTTGCTCGGGGAGTGGGGGAATATCTATTTTGAGATTCATAACATCTTGCTTTGTTATGTTTTTCATACTAGCACTTGTACCAGTGGCTAATTCACTTAATAAAAATCTTGTTTTATCACTAGCAAACCAATAACTAAGCCAACGCATATTAACAGACTTATTTTTAGCTTTAGCTTGCCATAATCTATCTGGTAAAAAAAACATTATCAATATCAGATTCGACATACCCGTTTGCGCCTACTAGTGCAGGCGTATTCATTCTACTGATGATCTATTTGCTTTTACAGGCTCTTTTAATTTCGCTATTTCGTTTTCATCATATACAGATTTTATTTCTGATTTTTCAAAAAAACCTTGAGAAACACAACTGGTTTTTAATATCTTATATTTACTGACTTTTTCTGTGTTTTCTTCTGCATTAACTGAAACACCTGCATCTAAGGATTTAATTAAATCTTTAATTGTTCCTGTTTCCCAACCACTTACCATTTTTGTTCCTTTTTCTTCTGCCCGACAGTGACTAAAGTCGCAATCGGTTACGTATGGGTGAGCGGTGTTACCGCTCTTTAGATTTCAGTAGCTAAAAAATACTTAGATACTGAAATTATTCTAACTCATTGTTATTAAATCTCTTTTATTGATTATGTTTATATTTTAAACAGAGGTGGCAAAAAGGTCATAAAATCGTTTCACCGCCTAGAGTGGCAAAGCCACTCAATTATGCGTAACCGATTGCGACTTTAGTCGCTGTCGGTACAAAACCTTGCTTATTTTTCACAATTTCTTGCTTAGCAAGAGAAAGGCTTTATTTTTCAATGTGTTATAAAGTTTTATTTACCTTGCTTAGTAAAGGCTTAATCTTGCTTAAATACATATAATGCATTGATATCGCGTTTTTTCTCACTTTTTCTTACTAAAATGCCTTCTGTTATGAAGTTATTTAAGTAGCTACGAATCGTATTTTCATTTATCTGCGTGTGATCAGATAGCATTTTAACTGTTGCCCCACCTTGTACAAATAAGAATAAGAGAACATTTCGCTGGGTGTCGTTTAAATTTTGCCAGTCGTTTTCTATTCTTGCCATAATATCAGTAGAAATTGCTTTGTTATTTGTACTGATTTTATTGCGAAGCAGTAAATAGACATTATGGTTTTTAACCTGATATTCAGGTGTGCTTAGCATCGATTTTTCCATAATCTCATAAATCCGTTTTACTCCTTCGTTAAGTTGGCGTACATATCCAAAATCTTCTAACACCCTTGCTATACGCGGGTTTCTCGCAAAGCGTTCGGTTTTAATGTTTTCAACGGTTACTTGTGCTGGTAGTGGTCCACTGTTACTAATTTCAAGGCGATCGTCATAATGTTTAATATAAATAGAGCTACCTTGTCTGTTATAAGAACGGTGGCAAAGTGCATTAACAACGCCTTCAAGCCACGCTTCTTCAGGATATTCAGGAATTTTTACAAACTTACCACTTTGCAAATCTAAAAAATAATAATCACTTAAGCTGATTTTTAAAAAATCACGGATAATTTGAATGAGATTTGGGATGTTATTTTCAAAGCGTTCATCTTTAATGACATTATGCTCGACACCTGTCTTGCTCTCAATTCCTTGATAGCGAATATAACGTACAGATGCCGTTGGGATATATTTTTCAGGATTTTTTGAAAATAATAAAACGGCTGATTTTTTAAATTGGTATTCTCCGTTTTTTTGTGTAATTAAATGCCTTGTTTTTAGTAACTCTGATCTATCGCCCTTAAATTTTAATTTTTGGCAATAGCTTTCTAGTAATGTTTCATCAAGATCTTCTAATTCAAAATCAGATACAATTTCATCTTCAAATTGACGAATGTTTTTATCATATTCTAATTTTTTGATTTGGTCTAAATCTAACTTTCGGTTGCTATCTGCGACTCTTAAAAAATACTCCTGCGAATTTTTATGATAAAAAACACGTTCTAATTCTTGCTCAACGTGAAATAAGAAAATAAGCTTGCTATCTAATTCCACTTCTTCTAATTTGATGTTGCAAGGCGGTGCAATGAAATCAAACACCAATTTGCGATAATCATCGAGATTATCAAGTCTGCTAATATCCTGAATTTCACCTGAATCCGACACACCAAAGACTAAAAGCCCGCCATCAGCGTTCAACATTCCGATAAGTTCTTCGGCAATTTTACTTGGTTTAATAAGTTCTTTACCTAAGCCTTTTCGCTCAAAATATTGATTTTCCGCTTGGATTTGTAGATATTCTTTAGTAATAAGAGGGTTATATTTTGACAGCATAATTTATTCCTGATTTAACTGAAGCAAAACCTTGCTTATTTTACCTTATTTCTTGCCTAGTAAAATAAAATCATTATTTTTCAATGCGTTATGAGTTTTTACTTGCCTTGCTTAACAAGGGCTTAATCTTGCTTAAACCCCAATTCCTCCAAATACCCCGCCATTTTCTCTTCCAATGTTGCCAATTCCGCCTTTAATTTCAAGCGTTCGGCTCGAACGGTGGTGAGGTCAATTTCCGCTTCTTGCTCAAAGGTATCGACATAACGCGGAATGTTGAGGTTGTAGTCGTTTTCTTTGATTTCTTCTAAGGTTGCGAGATAAGCGTATTTTTTCACCGTTTGTCGGGTTTGATAAGTGCGGTGGATTTTTTCGATATTTTCTTGCGTGAGCAAGTTTTGATTTTTGCCTGCTTTAAACTCTCGGCTGGCATCAATAAACAGTACGTTGTTATCGTTTTTCTGTTTTTTGAAAATAAGAATCGCCGCAGGAATGCCTGTGCCGTAAAACAGTTTTTCAGGCAAGCCGATAACGGCATCCAGCAAGTTTTCGTCAATTAACGCTTGACGGATTTTGCCTTCGCTAGAACCACGGAATAGCACACCGTGCGGCACCACCACGCCCATTCTGCCCGTATTCGGTTTGAGGGTTTCGATCATATGCGAAATAAAAGCATAATCACCTTTTGTTTTGGGCGGTAGCCCACGGTGGAAACGGTTAAACGGATCGCTTGTCGCTTCTTCCACGCCCCATTTATCTAGGGAAAATGGCGGATTGGCGGTAACGATATCAAATTGCAACAATTTGCCTTGGTTATCCAGCAATTTCGGGTTGCGAATGGTGTCGCCCCATTCGATTTTATGGTTGTCTTCATTATGCAAAAACATATTCATTTTTGCTAAAGACCACGTGGAACCAATGGCTTCTTGCCCGTAAAGGGCATAGTTTTTTACCCCGTGATTTTGGGTAATTTTTTGACCGCACTTCATCAATAATGAGCCGGAACCGCAGGCAGGATCACAGATACAGTCATTGGGCTGCGGTTCAAGTAAATCGGCAATTAGATCAGACACTTCAGGCGGGGTATAAAATTCGCCTGCTTTTTGCCCACCGCTTGCGGCAAAGTTTTTAATAAGAAATTCATAGCCGTTACCAATCACATCTAAATTGCCAACACGGCTTGGTTTTAAATTCAGGGTTTCATTGGCAAAGACTTCTAACAATTCACGCAAAATGGTGTTTTTCTGTTTCTCTTCGCCGAGTTTGTCGGTATTAAAAGAAATATCTTGGAACACGCTTTTGCCTGCGTCTTTCAATTTAGTGCCATTCGCTTCTTCAATACTGTGCAAGGCTAAATCGATCCGTTCACCATTACTTGCCTCAAAGCGTTGAGCATAAAGCTGATAAAAACTGGCAGGGCGGGGTAGAACAAAACGTTCGTTTTTCATCATTTCTTCAATCAATTCAGGCTCATTACCGAATTGGGCTTGGTAAGATTCATAATGATCTTGCCACACATCTGAAATGTATTTTAAAAACAGCATTGTCAAAATATAGTCTTTGTAGGTATCTGGGCTGACCGTGCCACGAAACACATCGCAGGCAGACCATAAGGCTTTATTGATTTGATCTTGATTAAGTTGCATTGGTTATTCCTTGTTGTTCAGTTTTTTTATTTGGGTGGCAAGACGTTGCACGCTTTTTTCAGGTGTCGGTAAGTTTTCAGGCATTGTACCACCTAATTCTTGAATCGTTTGACGTACTTTTTGCCCAACATCGAAATGGGTTTGATTTGCTTGCTGTTTATTTTTAATATTTTCACGATGGAGTTTATCTTCTGCTTGGGTTGCACGGAACAGATTGGCAGCAAGTTCGGTTGATCCCATAAAATCCAGAATTTTTTCATTAGATTTTAACCCCTTGCGAGCGTGAATTGCTTTTTGATCTAAACCACCATATAAGCCTTTGTAACTGTGATTTTGAAAAATGGCGAAATCTAATGCGGTTTCTACACCAGATTGTTGTGTTGCTGCGACAAGATTTTTATTGTGATGTTTTAATTCCTCACGCAATACAACTCGTTTTTTGTCTTCTGCCAGTTGAGCAAATTGAGCTTCATCGGCTAGCTCCTGACGGCGGGTTTGCACAGCAAAATAGGTTTGCCCATTGGCAATAACCGATTTTGACGCATCACCGTTTTGCACAATAAGATAACAAGCGTAGCGGGAAAGGCGAATATCATTGACTTTTCGGGTAGCACCTGAGCCAAGTTGAACCATTCCGAGGAACTCCTCGAAATGGTCTGAAACGTTATATTTACTCACTTCGCAAGCAATTTTGGCTTTTTCAATTACGGGCTGAAAGTGGCGATATTCAGAATATTCCAGTAGCCTTGCTAAGGCTCTGGCTGACCACCATTCATTACCTTGTTCATCAATATTTTTGATCGCTTCAAACGGGTTTAATTGTGCTGTCATTTTACCTCTCCTTTTAATTGATTAAAAATACCATTAATAAGTTGCTGATCTGCTTGGATTAATTGAGCCATTAAATCTTGTTGCTGTTTGATGCTGTTCACCAAGCCCAGAAATTGCTGTTGTTTTGCCATTGGGAACAGGGTAATCGGTGTATTCGCCACCACGGGCAAACGAATGCTTTTAGTGATTGTGCCTTCCATATTCTGTTCAAAATAGCGTTGGCAATCTGAGTGGTTTAATTGCCACGCTAAAAATTCAGGCAAGATTTTATTATTGTCGGCACGAATAACAAAAAAATGGGGGGAAGCCACCGCTTGATATTGGTTTACTGATGAATCCACCAACACCGCATAAATCTGATTACCTCGAGAAGTCAGCAAAATATCGTTTTCTTGCAGCCAAATGGGTGATTTTTTTGCCGTGAGTGTTGTTGGCACACAATGTTGCCAATTAATACCCGATTGCACCGACACATCTTTCATTTGCACGGCTAAAATTTCAGAACCAAGTTGTTCAGGCACTGCCCCCCGAAACGGATAACCCGTGTCAATTTGAGCGAGTTGAGAGAGTTTCAAAATTTTGCTCCATTGATGATGATTGTGATGTGCAGTATAATATAGGTTATTAAACAATCAAGTGTTTTTTTGTTGTATTGGTAATGATTGAATGTAGGCTTGTGCGATTTAAGGGCTGAAAATTAAATTTGTAATGTTTTCGCTATTTTTATTAAGGCTTGCTATTTTTTGATGTAGAGATAGGTGATTAAGAGCGGTAACAAGCGGTCGAGTTTCGTAAAAAATTAACGAAATTCAACCGCTTGTTATTTGGTTTTAGCCGTTAAGCATTGCCTCTAACTGCTCTTGGCAGTCGAGCCATTCCATTTCAATCTCCTCTAACGCTTTTTTTGCTTCAATTTGTTTGGCGAGCGTTTCGGTGAGTTGTGCTTTATTTTCAGCTTCGTAAATTTCACTGCTAGCAAGCAGAGCTTCTAGCTTGTTTAGCTTTTCAGTGGCTTTTTCAAGATCTTTTTCTAATTGACCGATCTTTTTACGCAACGGAGCGGTTTGCTGGCGTAATTCAGCCTCTAAACGTTTCTGTTCTTTACGATTTTGTGCACTATTATCTGTTTTTGTTTCGTTACAATCGGTCGAATTTTCCGAACTTTTTGTAAGTTCCAACGCATTTTGTTCGTTCAGCCATTTTTGGTAATCATCTAAATCGCCTTTAAATTCTTCCACTTTTTTATCGTGTACCAAATAAAATTCATTGACTGCGCTACGCAATAAATGACGGTCATGTGAAACCACCACCAATGAGCCTTCATAGTAAGTAAGGGCATCGGTAAGCGCTTGACGCATTTCTAAATCTAAATGGTTGGTTGGCTCGTCCAATAATAGTAAATTTGGGCGTTGCCATACGATTAACGCTAACACCAAGCGGGCTTTTTCCCCACCCGAAAAAGCGCCGACATTTTGTTTAACTTTATCGCCTTTAAAATCAAAACCACCTAAATAATTGCGCACTTCTTGTTCGGTTAATTCAGGCGCAATTTTTTGCAAATGCCATAACGGGCTTTCATCAAAACGTAAAGTATCAACTTGATGTTGTGCAAAGTAGCCTAATTGAACGCCTTTAGCGAGCTGAATCTGACCCGTTTGAGGCGCAAGTTCGCCCGCGAGTAATTTGATTAAGGTAGATTTACCCGCACCGTTACGACCGAGTAAACCGATACGAGAACCTGGTACTAAGTTCAGTTTTACTGATTCTAAAATGGTTTTTTCAGCGTAGCCGGCGCTGACTTTTTCCATCATTAATAAGGGACTTGGTAGCGCCAAAGGAGGACGAAATTCAAACTCAAATGGGCTATCGGCATAAGCGGGCGCAATTAATTCCATTTTTTCCAACGCTTTAATACGACTTTGTGCCTGTTTTGCTTTGGTCGCTTTGGCTTTAAAACGGTCGATAAAACTTTGCAAATGTGCCACTTTGCGTTGTTGTTGTACATAAGCGGCATTTTGTTGGGCAATTTTGGTTGCACGCTGAATTTCAAACGAGGTGTAGTTCCCTGTGTAATCGTTGAGTTGTTGATTTTCAATATGAATCACACGATTAATAATCGGATCAAGAAAATCTCGGTCGTGCGAAATCAAAAGTAATGTGCCACGATAATTGGTTAGCCATTTTTCCAGCCAAATCACTGCATCTAAATCTAAGTGGTTGGTGGGCTCATCCAGTAAGAGTAAATCAGAGCGACAAATCAGTGCTTGTGCAAGGTTTAATCGCATACGCCAACCGCCTGAAAATGATTTTACAGGTAAGCTAAGTTGTTCATTTGAAAAGCCTAATCCATTAAGTAGCGTTGCAGCACGCGCCTGAATTGTCCAAGCATCAATCGTATCTAATTGGCTATGAATTAATGCAATTTGGTTGCCGTTATTCTCTTGGTTTGCTTTTTCTAATTGCTGAGTGAGTTGGATATATTCACGGTCGCCTTGAATTACATAATCAAGGGCAGAAATTTCAAGTGCAGGCGTTTCTTGATTTACCCAAGAAATCGCCCAGTTTTTCGGTAGTGAAACATCGCCACCTTCTGGCTGTAATTCGCCTTTAACGAGGGCAAATAGTGAAGATTTGCCACATCCGTTTTTGCCAACAACTCCTACTTTTTGACCTGTGTGAATGGTTACGGAGGTATTTTCTAAAAGGACAGATTGTCCTCGTTTTAAAATAAGATCGGTGAAAAAAATCATTATGAAATACTGAGTTTATGTTAAAATTTCATAATTATTCTAACATAAATAGAGGATGTGATGTTTGATTCATTAGCTGTGCAGTTTGTTGTGTTATGGGCAGTGATCGACCCTATTGGAACTATACCAGTATATTTGGCAAAAACAATTGGTGTACCAATAGATGATCGTAGAAAAATTGCGCGTAATGCAGTGATGATTTCTGCTGGAATTTTGATATTTTTCTTAGCTGGTGGACAAATGTTACTCGAAGCAATGCAAATTCCACTTGCGGCTTTCCAAGCAGCGGGTGGTTTAGTGTTATTGCTGTTTTCTCTGACCATGATTTTTGGCGAAAGTAAGCCAGAACAAGAAATCAAAATGCGAGCCAATATTGGTGAATTAGCGGTTTATCCATTAGCTGTACCTTCTATTGCTTCACCAGGTGCGATGATGGCGGTGGTATTATTAACTGATAATCATCGTTTTAGTATTGTTGACCAAGCAATTACTGCAGGCATTATGTTAGCAGTGTTAGCGATTACCTATTTATTTTTACTTGCTGCGAATCGTATTCAGCATCTTATTGGTAATGCAGGTGCAGCTATTATTAGTCGTGTAATGGGGCTTATTTTAGCATCAGTTGCGATTAATAATTTATTGGTTGGAGTTCGTGATTTCTTTATTCAAGTACACTAAATTAAGGAGTAATTTGTTATGTCACTACGCCCTGTATCAGAAGCGTTACAAGAAATGTTAAACCGCCTACCGAGCGCTAAAACGACAGAAACACTCACTTTGGCTGAAGGTGCAAATCGCATTTTAGCGGAAGATATTTATTCGCCGATCAATGTGCCGAGTTTTAATAATTCAGCAATGGACGGCTACGCATTTCGTTTAGCGGATCTGACAAATTTTGACGGTTTAACTGTTGCAGGAAAAGCATTTGCGGGTAATCCATTTAGTGGTGAGCTAAAAGCGGGCGAATGTGTGCGTATTATGACAGGTGCAATGGTACCAGCAGAATGTGATGTAGTGGTAATGCAGGAAGAAGCCGAAACACAAACCCTGACAAGCGGTCAAGTTTTGGTGAAATTTTGCAAATTACCAAAACTTGGACAAAATATTCGTCGAGTGGGTGAAGATGTAAAACAGGGCGATTTAGTGCTGGCAAAAGGCAGTGTGCTGAATGTAGCAAGTTTGCCTTTATTGGCTTCATTAGGCATTGCGCAAGTTTCAGTGTTTACTCGTTTAAAAGTTGCGATTTTATCTACTGGCGATGAATTAACTTCAGTCGGTCATCCACTTGAACAAGGCAAAATTTATGACACCAACCGTTTCGCGGTGCGTTTAATGTTAGAAAAATTGAATTGTGAAATTTTAGATTTTGGCATTTTGCCTGATGATCCTGTGATATTTGAACAAACATTCAATCAAGCTCAGCAACAAGCTGATGTATTAATTACCAGCGGTGGTGTATCAGTTGGTGAAGCCGATTTTACTAAAGATGTATTAGAAAAGCTGGGGGAAATTGGGTTCTGGAAAATTGCAATGAAACCAGGTAAGCCATTTGCTTTTGGTAAATTACAACACGCTTGGTTCTTTGGTTTACCAGGAAATCCTGTTTCAGCGTTAGTTACGTTTTACCAGCTTGTACAGCCTGCGTTAGCGAAATTAGCGGGCGTAAATGCGCAACGCATTGCAAATCTTACCCAAAATTTAACCGCTATGAGCGAAATGCCATTGAAGAAAGCAGCTGGGCGTCAAGACTATCAACGTGGTTTTTACTATGTAAATGAACAAGGCGAAATTGCGGTTCGTCCAGTTGGTACGCAAGGATCACATCTTTTTAGTGCATTCTATGAAAGTAACTGTTTTATTGTGCTAGAAACCGAGCGTGGTAATGTGAATGCAGGCGAAACTGTGACTATTCAACCGTTTAATCATTTATTAAGCTAAACAAATATGGAATTAACAGATCAAGAAATGTTGCGCTACCACCGTCAAATTAGCTTAAAAAGCGTTGATTTTGATGGACAAGAGAAGCTAAAAGCAAGTCGAGTGTTAATTGCGGGGCTTGGAGGTTTGGGCTGTAGCGCAGCGCAATATTTGGCGTCTGCAGGCGTTGGTCAGTTAATCTTAGTCGATTTTGATGAAGTGTCGCTGTCTAATTTACAGCGCCAAATTTTGCATACCGATGCAAATCTTGGTCAGCCAAAAGTCGAATCTGCTAAAGCTCGCTTAAGCCAAATTAATCCACATATTCAACTAGAAGCAATTAATAAAAAATGTACGGATGCTGAATTTGCTGAATTGATTGAGCGAGTAGATTTAGTCCTAGATTGCACTGATAATGTGGAAGTGAGAAACCAACTGAATTTGCAATGTTTTGCCCAAAAACGACCGCTTGTATCAGGTTCTGCAATCCGCTTTGAAGGGCAAATTTCTGTTTTTAGTTATGCGCCAGAAGAGCCTTGTTATCAATGTTTAAGCCAATTATTTGGTGACGGTACACTCAGTTGTGTTGAAGCGGGAGTCATTGCGCCGATTGTTGGTGTGATCGGCAGTTTACAAGCACTAGAAGCCATTAAATTATTGTTAAATATTGGTAAAAGTTTATCAGGAAAATTGTTGATCATTGACGGGTTGCATTTCTCGGTAAGAGAAATGGCATTGCCTAAACTCAAAGATTGTCGAGTTTGTTGTAAATAATTAACTTCAGGTTCAAGAAGTGCAAAGAATTGACAAGTTAGGTTATAACGTTTGACGCTAAAACGGTTTAGCGATATTATTTTTTTCGAAATGTTCCTCCTTAGTTCAGTCGGTAGAACGGTGGACTGTTAATCCATATGTCGCAGGTTCGAGTCCCGCAGGAGGAGCCAACAATTTCCTTTAGTTTTGCTTTTGTTCTTGTTTTATTTGTCTCCTTTTATAAAACAGTGATTCATACCTCCAGAATTAGAACAAAAGAATTTGCCCCGTAGGTTTTCTACGGGGTTTCTTTTTTTCTACACCTTTCATCACATCATTTTACTAAACAATGAAATTGATTCCAAATGCCCAGTGTGTGGGAACATATCGATCATTGTGGCTTTTTGCAGCTGGTAGCCTGCTTGGATCAGCTTTTCAGCATCTCGCACTAAGGTTGCGGGGTTACAAGAAACGTAAACAATGCGCTCTGGATTTAATGCAACTAAATGATCTAAGCAAAACAATGCGCCATTGCGGGCAGGATCTAACAGCACTTTATTAAAAGGCTTATTAGCCCAAGCTTTATCAGCAAAAGGCTCATCTAAGTTGGTTTGGTAAAATTCAACATTTTTTAAACCGCTTGTTGCGAGATTAAGATTCGCTTGTGCTACCATGGGTTCGACGCCCTCAACCCCCACCACAAAACCCGCTTGTTTGGCGATCGGTAAAGTAAAATTGCCCATACCGCAGAATAAATCTAGCACACGATCTTGCGCAGAAAGATTGAGCCATTCCAAGGCTTTATCCACCATTTTCTCATTTAAAACGCCATTGACTTGGATAAAATCACGAATTGAAAAGCCCAATTTAATGCCATGAATTTGATAAAACGGCGCCTCTCCCGTTAAGTGTATAATCTCGTTTTCCGCACTCATCACAAACAGCGAAAGTGTATATTGTTCAGCAAATTGTTGTAGCTGTTGGTGATCTTGTGGGTGAAGCTGCCCAACGTTGCGCACTAACATTGCAATCGTGTTATCCGCTTGCACTAATTCAATATGACCAAGCGATTTTTTATTTTGCCAGTTTGCAAATAGCGTTTGTAGTGGTTTTATCAGCTGAGAAAGGGGCGCAACCAATACTTCACAATCGGCAAGCGGTATAATTTGGCTAGAATTTTGCATTCTGAATCCGATGGCTAATTGATTATTTTGTAACGCAATACTTAATTTAGCACGACGACGATAGGTTTTATCATTACCAATAATCATCGGTTGGAAATCAATCAGTTTTGCTTGAAGTTTTTGTAAACGTTGAAAAAGCGCTTGTTGCTTGGCTTCTCGCTGTAAAGTGAGCGGAATATGTTGCATTTGACAGCCACCACATTTGCCATAAAGCGCACAGCTTGGTAGTTGGCGTTCGCTAGATTTCTTCAAAATTTTGGCCGCTTTAGCTCGTCCATATTGGCGTTTTTCTTCCAATACACGAATTTCCACCAGTTCGTTTGGGAGCGCATTTTCGATAAACCAAGTTTTTCCGTTAATTTTTGCCACGCCTAAGCCTTGGTAATCCAATGATTGAATGGTAACGGGAGCGGAAGCGGTCGTTTTTGTCGATTTTTTTGCTTGCTGTTTTGCAGCTTTTTCAGAGTAGAACAGTGCCATTTTTAGTGTAAAATCAAATTCGTAAAGTCGGTTATTATATATGAAAAAGAGGAGCAGCAGATGATTTCTAATGTTTGGATAGAACGTTTTTTAGCTGATAAAAAAAGAGAACAAGACCACCGTTCACCATTTCAGCGTGATCGCGCACGCATTTTGCATTCGGAAGCTTTTCGCTGCTTGCAGGCGAAAACACAAATTCATGCGGTGGGAGAAGATGATTTTTATCGTACTCGTCTAACGCATTCACTTGAAGTCGCACAAATCGGGAGCAGTATTCGTGCTAAATTATTACAAGATAAGCAGGCTTTTCAAGCGGTCGTTTCTGATCAAAAATTTGCAAATTTAGCGGAAAATTTAACCGCTTTATTGCCTTCTCGTAGCTTAATTGAATCACTTTGTTTTGCACATGATCTTGGGCATCCGCCATTTGGGCATGGGGGGGAAATGGCACTCAATTATAAAATGCGTGAATATGGTGGCTTTGAGGGCAATGCCCAATCGTTTCGGATTATCACCCAGCTAGAGCCTTATACCCCGCAACATGGGATGAATCTTACCCGCAGAACATTGTTGGGCATTATTAAATATCCTGCACTCTTGGAAGACACCGCGCCAAGCGAGTGCCCGCAATTTGCTGAAACGAATTATATTAATTTGCACCAATTCAAAACCTGTAAGGGCATTTTTAGTGATGATCAAGCGTTCTTTGAGTGGGTGCTTAAGCCGTTAAGCGAAGCAGATCGTCAATTATTACGCACGATAAAACCAAGTGCTGATCCTCGTTTACCGCATACAACACAATATAAATCGCTCGATTGTAGCATTATGGAACTTGCTGATGATATTGCTTATGGCGTACATGATTTAGAAGATGCGATTGCGGGCGGAATGGTAACTCCACAATCTTGGCAAGTAGCAGAGCACCAATTAGCCAACTGTTCTTCACAATGGATTCAAACTATTTTACCAAGTCTCAGCCAAAAATTATTTTCACAGCACAGATATGAGCGTAAAGATGTTATTGGCGCTTTGGTCAATTATTTTGTAACGAATGTGCAATGGAAGGAATTTGCAGGTTTTGAAGAACCATTATTACGTTTTAATGCTCATTTGCCTGATGAAGTGAAATGTGTCTTAGAAATTTTAAAACGTTTTGTTTATCAGTATGTAATTTGCGATGTAAAAACGCAACGGGTGGAATACAAAGGACAGCGCATTTTGATGGCGTTATTTGATATGTTGAGTACCGATCCAGAGCGTTTATTACCAAATAATATTGCACAACGCTGGAGGCAAACAGAGCAGCATAAACGTCCCCGAGTGATTTGCGATTATCTTGCGAGTATGTCCGACGGACAGGCGTTTAAGCTTTACCAAAGTTTATAAAAGTTTAAAGAACTAAGGTAGTGTGGTGGCGTCTTATAGGCACTGAATCTTACCTTTGGCTTTTACCCTAGAAAAAGGACTATTTTATGAAAATGTTATCGAAAGCAACTTTATTAGCAACAATATTAGGTTTATTTGCAACAAGCACATTTGCAGCAGATATTCCCCGTGAAATTTATCGCCCAAATGGCAAATTAGTCAAAGCAGATCGCCAAGGTAACGGCGAGTATGAAGTGAAATATCACTTACGTGGTAACGACGTACGCCAAATCGCAAAAAACACGATTACACATGCAAAACGTCATGGCTTCCGTTTAGTAGAATCTGATATTCGACGTGATGAGGCAGATCTAAAATTTGAACGTGGTGTTCAAGAATTAGATGTAGAAATTGAAGTAAAAGGTCGTAACCGTATTGAATATAAAGCAGATTTAGATTTAGATAAAAACTAAGTTGATCTCTTGTTAGAAAAGCAACCGCTTGCCTTGATATAAATTTAGGCAAGCGGTTTTTTTTCGGAGAAAATTTGCAAATCGGTGGAAGAATCCGAGCGCTTATAGTAAGAAATTTGTTAAAATAAATAAGAATTTATAAGTAGGAGAAATAACCAAAAAATGTTCGTAGTAGGTCAGCGCTGGATTAGCGAATCGGAAAATAATTTAGGCTTAGGTATCGTTACTGCAAGTGACAATCGTACAGTGACTATTCAATTCCCCGCCGCAGAAGAAGAGCGTATTTATGCGCTTTCAGTTGCCCCTTTAACACGTGTGCAATTTCAGAAAGGCGACCGCATTAATAGTGTTGAAGGTTGGCTGTTAGACGTTGAAGAAGTAGTCGAGAATCAAGGCTTTGTGATCTATTTGGGGAAACGAGTAGATTCAGGCGAAGATGCAGTGTTACCTGAGATGCAACTCGATCATAAAGTGAGTTTTAGTAAGCCACAAGATCGTTTATTTTCAGCGCAAATTGACCGCTCAGATCGCTTTGCCTTGCGCTATCGTGCGTTGCAACATCAGCAAGCACAGTTCCAATCGTCATTACGAGGTATGAGAGGCATCCGTGCGAGTTTGATTCCACATCAATTACATATCGCTAAAGAAGTTGGACAACGTGTTGCGCCTCGAGTGTTACTTGCCGACGAAGTGGGCTTAGGTAAAACGATTGAAGCAGGTATGATTTTACAACAACAACTTTTTTCAGGCAGAGTAGAGCGAGTATTAGTGCTTGTGCCTGAAAGCCTGCAACACCAATGGCTGGTCGAAATGTTGCGCCGTTTTAGCTTGAAGTTTTCATTATTTGATGAAGAACGTTGTAGCGACTTTGATAAAGCAGACGAAGATGGCAACGATGTAAGCGAAAATCCATTTGATAGCGAAGCATTGGTGATTGCTTCAATTGATTGGCTATCTACTTCTCCAAACCGTGCAAAACAAGTGTTAGCAAGTAACTGGGATATGTTGATTGTTGATGAAGCGCACCATTTAGAATGGTCGGAAAGTGAACCAAGTGTGGCTTATCAATTTGTTGAAAAGTTATCAAAACAGACCGCTTCAGTGCTATTGCTAACCGCAACGCCAGAACAATTAGGACAGGCAAGCCATTTTGCTCGTTTAGCGTTATTAGATTCAGATCGTTTTTATGATTACCAAAGCTTCGTGGCAGAGCAAAAAGATTACAAACCAGTTGCGGATGCTGTGGCAACCTTATTAAATGACAAACCATTAAGTAATGAAGAACAAAACAGTATTGCAGAATTGCTAAGCGAGCAAGATACTGAACCAATGTTTAAGGTGATCAATAGTGAAAAATCGAAAGAAAATGATCGCTTACAAGTACGTCAAGAATTGATTCGAGAGCTTATCGATCGCCACGGTACTAGTCGTGTGTTATTCCGTAACACTCGTCAAGGCGTGAAGGGTTTCCCACATCGTATTTATCATCAAATTACTTTAGAAATGCCAAGCCAATATACCAATGCATTAAAAGTGATGGGTATGATGGGGGGGGTAACCAGAGATGATCAGCTTTACCCAGAACGTTTATTCCAACGAATGAACCCTGCGGCAAAATGGGCGGATTTTGACCCACGTATTGAATGGTTAATTACCTTCTTAAAAAATCATCGAGATCAGAAAATTTTAGTGATTTGTAAGCAAGCGGATACAGCGATTGCGCTTGAGCAAATTCTGCGTGAACGTGAGGCGATTCGTTCGGCAGTATTCCATGAAAAAATGTCGATCGTAGAACGAGACAGAGCATCTGCCTACTTTGCACAAATGGAAGAAGGTGCACAGGTTTTAATTAGTTCAAGCATCGGTTCGGAAGGGCGTAACTTCCAGTTTGCTAGCAATTTAGTGTTATTTAACTTACCTGATAACCCAGATTTATTAGAACAAAGTATTGGGCGTTTAGACCGTATCGGGCAGAAAAATGATATTCAAATTCACGTGCCATGCTTTGAGAATTCAATGCAAATGGTGCTAGCGAATTGGTATCACCAAGGCTTAAATGCGTTTGAAGAAACTTGCCCAATGGGATCCGCATTATTTAGCGAGTTTGGTGAAGAATTAGATATCTTCTTAAAGAATCCACAAGCGGTCGGTTTTGAGGAATTTATTGCAAAAACCTTTAAACGTCAGCAGCAGTTAAAAGCGGAATTAGAACAGGGGCGAGATCGCTTACTTGAGCTAAATTCAAATGGTGGAGAAGCAGCACAAGTAATCGCTGAAGCGATTACGAAAGAAGATAATAATCCGCACCTTGTCAATTTTGCGCTTAGCTTATTTGATGTGATTGGCTTAGAGCAAGAAGATTTAGGTGAGCAATCGATCGTGATTAGTCCAACGGGGCATATGTTGGTACCCGATTTCCCAGGGATTGCCGAAGAAGGCACGACCATTACTTTCGATCGTCAGCTTGCACTGATGCGAGAAGACGTTGAGTTTTTAACTTGGGATCACCCAATGATTCGTAATGGTATTGATTTAATCACTTCAGGCGATATTGGTAAATCAGCAATTTCGTTGTTGATTAATAAAAACTTACCAGCAGGCACTTTGCTGCTTGAAGCGATTTATATGGTTGAAACGCAAGCACCAAAAGGCTTGAATTTATCTCGTTTCTTACCGCCAACGCCAGTGCGAATTTTACTGGATAATAAAGGCAACGATATGGCAGCACAGGTGTCATTTGCAGGACTAGAAAAGCAACTCAAACCTGTTAATAAACAAATGGCAAATAAAATTGCGAAAATGGCACAAGCAGACATTAAAAAATTAATTAGTGTGAGTGAACAAGCGATTAGCGCAAAATTGTCAGCATTGATTGAGAAAGCCAGCCAAGCAGCAGATAGCACATTAAGCGCAGAATTACACCGTTTAACCTCATTACAAGCGGTGAATAAAAATATTCGTGCTGATGAAATTGCCGTGTTAGAACAGCAACGTCTGGAATCACTTAAACAAATTGCATTAGCGAACTGGCGTTTAGATAGTTTGCGTGTGATTGTCAGTAATAAAGAATAGTAAAAGCTAAAACTGTTTAGCTAGGTGCTACCGATAGCGATTTCGCTGTCGGTACCCTCTCAACAAGAGAAGAAAAATGGCATTAATTGAATATCATCCGCCACTTGAACCTTTTTTAACGGAGGTTTATCGAGATAATCATATTTTAGTGATTAATAAACCAAGTGGCTTGTTATCCGTTCCTGGCAACCGCCCTGAATATTATGATAGTGCAATGACGCGTGTGCAGCAGAAATATGGATTTACCGAGCCAGCTCATCGTTTAGATATGGCTACCAGCGGTATTTTGCTATTTGCATTAAGCAAAATGGCAGAAAAAGAGCTAAAGCGCCAATTTCGTGAGCGTGAACCGAAAAAACATTATATTGCGTTATTATGGGGCAAATTGGGTGAAAAGGTGGGCGATACAGGCGAAATGAATTTTCCACTGATTTGTGATTGGGAAAATCGCCCCCGTCAAAAGATTTGCTATGAACGTGGTAAAAAGGCAATTACCCACTACGAAGTGTTAGCGCATTTACCGAATAACACTACTCGAGTCAAACTGACGCCGATTACAGGACGTTCACATCAGCTTAGAGTACATTCATTAGCGTTAGGACATCCGATTTTGGGTGATAAGTTCTATGCGAATCCATTGGCAAGAAGTTTAGCGCCACGTTTATGTTTACATGCAGAAAGCTTAACCATAACTCACCCACTGACCAGTGAAGTGATAACTTTTAGTGTACCTGCTGAATTTTAAGTAAATTTTAATTAACTTTACTTTATTGTAAAGTAGTGTTATTCTATTGACGTTTTATCGCAAGTTCTATTGTAATAAAACGAGCCATCTTGGATGGCTTAGAAAATTTTATTCATTCCTAATGTTAGCTAGTTCTTCGGAGCTAGCTTTTTTTATATCTTTTCCCTCATTTCAATTACTGTATGTTTTTTTCTTTTTATCTCTGGATTGTAAGTTGCAAAAAATTAAACTAAATCTAGCTTCATTATCAATTTTGTTTAATTTTTAAGTTGCGAAACGAAAGATGAAAAATAATTTATATTTCATTTAAAAAATAGCTTGTAATTTATTTTATTTAGAATAGAATGTGTTTCGTAACTTCGGCAATACCACATAATTGCAGAGGGGACAGTCGTTAAATAACTAAGAAAATTTTATTCATTATATTATCTTATTGGCTAGGTTAATCACCTAGCCTTTTTTTATTTAATATTCTTGAATATTAAAATATTTCAACTTCATATTGAATATAATTTAATATTATTTCACTCATTTTATTAATGATAAATAATATTCCCAATTAAAATATTGACCAGGGTCGATTTTTCTACCTGGGGAAATCTGATTGTGTCCCGCAATCCGATCAAGCGTGATAGCTGGGTATTCTTGCATAATCTCTTTGGTGAGCTTTGCTAATGTATGGTATTGCTGTTCTGTAAAGGGGTGATTGTTACTGCCTTCTAGCTCAATGCCTATTGAGTATTCATTACATTTATCTCGCCCTTGAAATTCAGATAATCCAGCGTGCCATGCCATATCATTAAGATTTACATATTGCGTGATTTCCCCTTTGCGATTAATTAAACAATGAGCTGATACACGCAAATCTTTTATTTCTTCAAAATAAGGATGAATAGAGGGATCTAGCTTCCCTTGAAAAAATTTGTCGATAAAATCTCCTCCAAATTCTTCTGGCGGAAGGCTAATATAATGAATAACCAGTAATGAAATATCATTTGGTTGAGGTCTTGGATTAAAGTGTGGAGAAGGGACTTGTTTTTGGTGAATTAATTTTCCGTTTTTAATTTTAAGATTCATTTTTTACTCTGTAGTTATTTAGATGATAAAATTAATTGAATTTGAATAAAGAACTCTTTATGAACAAACGTGTGTTTTTTATTAGATTCAAACAAAATGTTTCACAACGTAAGCGAAAATTAGACTGACATTTTCGTGTTTTCTGAGCTATTCCATGTTAGAATTAACCGATTAAATTATTGAAATAAGAGAGAATTATGCTTAGTTATCGCCATAGTTTCCACGCTGGCAATCATGCGGATGTTGTGAAACATATTGTTCAACTTTTGATTTTACAATCATTAAAACAGAAAGATAAAGGCTTTCTTTATCTTGATACTCATTCAGGTGTTGGACGTTATAGCTTACTGAGTGCGGAATCAGAAAAAACAGGCGAATACTTAGAAGGCGTGGCGCGTTTATGGGAGCGACACGATTTACCTGAAGAAGTGGCGTTATACATTAATGAGCTAAAAAAAATTAATAAAGGTGACAAGTTACGCTATTACGCTGGTTCACCATTGCTCGCTGTAAATCAATTACGCCCACAGGATCGTGCTATTTTAACTGAATTGCACCCAAACGATTTTCCATTATTGCGTCAAGAATTTGCGAAAAAAGCGAATGTACAAACTAAACGTGAAAATGGCTTTCAGCAATTGAAATCTGCATTACCACCGAAAGAGCGCCGTGGTTTTGTGCTTATCGATCCACCTTATGAATTAAAAGAAGATTATGAATTGGTGGTGCAAGCGATTGAGGAAGGTTATAAACGTTTTGCGACAGGCATTTATGCGATTTGGTATCCTGTAGTATTACGCCAACATACTAAACGTATTGTACGTGGTTTGGTTGATACTGGCATTCGCAAAATTCTACAAATTGAATTAGCGGTACGCCCTGATTCTGATCAGCGAGGAATGACTGCAAGTGGTATGATTGTGATCAATCCGCCGTGGCAATTAGAAAGCCAAATGAAAAAAATTTTACCTTACTTAACTGAAGTGCTTGTGCCAGAAGGTACGGGCAGCTGGTCTGTTGAATGGATCACTCCAGAATAAAAAATCCCCTAGCCTTTCATTGGGCTAGGGGATTTTTTTGCAATTTTTTAATAAAAATAACCGCTTATAGAGGACAACATGGAACAATATAAATACGATTTTATTGAATTTGCATTAAGCCGTAATGTGCTGAAGTTTGGTGAATTTACCTTAAAATCAGGTCGAAAAAGCCCATATTTTTTCAATGCAGGTTTATTTAATACAGGTAGAGATCTTACTAAATTAGGTGAATTTTATGCACAGGCAATTCAAGCAAGCGGTCTAAATTTTGATGTGCTTTTTGGGCCTGCTTATAAAGGTATTCCAATTGCGACAACCGTTGCGGTGGCACTGGTTAATCAATTTGATGTTGATAAACCTTGCTGTTTTAACCGTAAAGAAGCAAAAGATCACGGCGAAGGTGGTAACCTTATCGGTGCACCATTAAAAGGTAAAATTTTATTAGTAGATGACGTGATTACGGCAGGAACGGCCATTCGTGAATCAATGGAAATCATCAATGCTAACCAAGCCGAATTAGCGGGCGTATTAATTGCGTTAAATCGTAAAGAAAAAGGCAATGGTGAGCTTTCTGCGATTCAAGAAGTAGAGCGCGATTATCATTGCCAAGTATTTTCGATTGTAGATTTTGATGATTTATTATCATTTATTGAAAAATCGGAACAATATGCCCCTTATTTACCAGCAATGAAAGCTTATCGTGAGCAATATGGTGTAGTTTAATTATGAATTTAATTCATAATTAATGCTGATAATTTTCATCATAAATTTTAATCAATAAGGCTTGTTCAGTAAGCAAAATTTACTTACATTAGGATAATTGATAACGAATAAAAATATACGGAGTAAAAAAATGGCAAACCCAAACTTACCTTTTCATGCAGATACAGTAGGTTCATATTTAAGAACAGAGGCGTGGAAAAAGGCACATGCAGACTATAAAGCAGGCAAAATTTCACTTGAAGCTCGTGATGCGATTGTTGAAGAAGAAGTGAAAAAATTAGTACAAGCACAATTAGATGCGGGTATTCAAGTGGTAACAGACGGTGAGTTTCATCGTTCATGGTGGCATATCGACTTTTTAGAAAACTTAAACGGCATCGAAGGCTATGTACCTGAGAAAGCGTATAACTTTAAAGGCGTTGAAGTTCGTCCATATAACACACGTTGCTGCGGAAAAGTCTCTTGGAATCCGAATCACCCATTTATCGAACATTTCAAAAAATTTAATGCAATTGTAGCGGGTCGTGCGGTTGCGAAATTTACTATTCCTAGCCCGAACCAATTGATGTATCCAGTGCAATGGGATCACGGCATTTATGCGACCCGTGAAGAATTTGCTAAAGACGTACAGCAAGCCTACAAAGAGGCAATTAAAGCCTTTTATGATGCAGGTTGCCGCTATTTACAAATTGATGATGTTTATTGGGGTTCTCTTTGCAACAATTATCAACAGCCAACGTTCGAAGCAGATAAAGCACAAGCGGTAGAAAATATCCAAGTGATTTTAGCGGATAAACCAGCAGATTTAACTATTACCACTCACGTTTGTCGTGGTAACTATAAATCTTCTTATTTATTGGAAGGTGCTTATGATCCAATTGCTGACGGCTTATTTGGTCAAACGAATTATGATGGTTATTTCTTAGAATATGATGATGAACGTTCTGGCGGTTTTGAGCCGTTAAAACACTTTGCGAATAACAAAGGTCGGGTTGTGTTAGGTTTAATCAGTTCTAAATTCCCAGAATTAGAAGATAAAAAAGCAATCAAAGCACGTATTGCAGAAGCTGCAAAATATGTACCACTTGAGCAACTTTGTTTAAGCCCACAATGTGGCTTCGCCTCAACCGAAGAAGGTAATGTAATGACCGAAGCACAGCAATGGGCAAAAGTGCGCCATGTAGAAGAAATTGCAAAAGAAGTGTGGGGCGAAGATTAATTGCTTTAGCTTTTGCAAATTCCATAAAGAAAACGACCGCTTGTTTAACATAAGCGGTCGTTTTTTATCATTTTTTCGCAACGGTTGGTTTTTAAATCCACCCTAATTGGCGTAGGATTAATAATCCAAAGCTGGCAGTAAACATTGAGCCAATGGTAGTTAAGCCTATAAGATTGGCTGTGGCAGTGCCATTTCCGCCATAATTTTTTACCATCGCATAAGTGGCTGCAGCAACAGGAGCCGATGAGGTTAAAAATAAAATCCCTAATTGCATTGGCGTTAAACCGAATATCCATTTGCCTAAACAAAATAGAAAAATTGGTGCGAAGATCAAGCGAATAGTGGCAGAGTAAAGCACAAGGCGATTTAATTCACTTTCTTCACTTTGATTTCTGAATTGCTTTAACGCTTTAAAATCTAAACTTGCGCCGATACAAATCAGTGCCATAGGCAACGTAATATTACCTAATGATTGTGCAGTTTGTAGCAATGGCGCTGGCATTGAAATTTGGTAATAATTGAACAAAATACCAAATGCAATCGCAAGAATCAGCGGGTTTTTAATAATCGCCTTACTCAATTTACCAATGCTCGGTTTTTCATTGCTTAACGAATTAAGAATAGTGATAACACCCAAGGTATTAAATACAATCACCAAACTTGCAGTATAAATTGAAACAGGGGCAATTCCAGCCTCTCCATAAGCATTGATTGCTAGTGCTAAACCTAAGATTGCAGCGTTAGTGCGAAATGCACCTTGGGTAAAAATGCAACGATATTCACGCACTTTAATATATTTAGCCGCCCACCATTCGGCTAATACATAAATCAGCAATGAGCCTAAACAACCCGTCAAAATTAAATTGAGATCAGCGCGATAATCTAGCGAGCTTTTCTGCACATTTAAAAATAGCATGGTAGGAAGCGCAAAATTGAACATCACTTTAGACGTGGTATTACAAAATGCATCATCCACAAATCTGCGGCGACGTAAAAAAATGCCCAATAACATTAAAAGAATGGTGGGTAACATTACCCCAATGCTAAATTGCAGAGATTCTAAAAACATTCCTTATCTCCAAACAAAACAAGCGGTTAGATTTGTAAATAATTTCGGTATTATGTAGCCGTTGCACAAAGACTGAAATCAATCTTTACCGTAAAATGCTAATGTCTTTAAACTAATAATCGGGTTAAGGGCATTTTATTGGTTCATTTTAGCGGATACTTCCTTGAAAAATAAATATCCTTTATCCTGTCGTTCTTCTCTTGCATAATGAATTATGACTTATGCTATTATAATAATAAAAAGTAGATGATGTATTTATCTAATTGTAATAAAAGGAAAAAAACAATGCGCTCACTTTGGATTCAACTTGGTCAATGCCAAGTTGTTAAGCAAGAAAAAGATTATCATGGCAATGTAACACCAATCAAGCAAGAGATTGTGGCAGCACTGCTGGCGTTTGCTCAAGATAAAGCAGAATTTGAAGCATTTATGGCGCAAACGGATAACGTGCAAAGCAGTCATTTTCAACCAACCCTTGCACCTTTGCCTGCGGAAACCTTTTTCCAACGCCATGGTATGATAGAATTAATCTATCATGCCAAAGGGTTGGGTAAGCAAGAAGTACGCTTGGTGGAAATTGAAAAACTGGTTACCGAAAAGCCTACGCACCAATATGATGAAAACTATCTGCTTTGCCACCATATTACCCCAGTCCCCTTGCCCTGATTACCGCACTGAAAGCGAATTACAGGGGTTATTCCACCAAGAAAACGCCTTAACTAAGCTCAATTGGCATGAACATCTCGGTATTTTTATTCACTCACGCCATGATTTTGAAACCGTCTTCAACCACTTGCGCAAATTCCCCGTGCTACAAGATGAGCATGGCAAATGGTTTTTCTTTCGTTTTTATGACCCGAAAGTGTTACATAATTACCTTAACATCATTGCAAACAGCCCTGAAAAATTAAGCAAATTCTTCGGCTTCGACAACCGCATTATTCATGCTTTTGGCGCAGGATTTGATGACAGTTTTTATTATTATCAACTCAAAGCCTTACCAGAAGATACCAAGCCAGCCCCTGTGATGATGACTCAGTGGGAAATGGATGGGTTTAAGGCGCTAAAATGGTTAGAAACACGAGAGAATTTAGCAGGTTACGTCCTACAAACCTATCCTCATCTTGTATCACAAGAACAGTTGGGGGAGCTATTGGATTATTTAAGCGAAGCTTATAAGAAAAATTATCAAGCTCAAGATGCGATTATGAAATATGCCGTGGCAAAATTAGTTGCCAAAGCCAAGCAGTATGATTTTGATATGGCAGAAATGCGTTTAACACAACAATTTAATGAATTGGCTAATGTAGCAAATCAGCTATGGTCAGATATTGTAGAGGAATAATTATGTCAGCGGATAAAACCACCCCTTCTATCAATTTAAACAAGCGTTATCCTGCACCAGATTCATCGCCTGTTGATAGTATTGTGGCGCAATGTACTCCAGGTTTACGTGTACTGCCAACGCGGTTTGCCTTAACTACGCAAACATTGAAATCGTTATCAAGCACAGGCAAAGCCCCAAGCTCTACATTAAAGCAAGTTCAAGCTAATAGTGAATATGATATTCGCTTATTGCGAGATGGCTATGTTTATATTCTGGCATTAAGTGCAACAACAGCGTATGCCGAAATAACAACAAATGCCCCCGCAAGCAATGATGATTGTAATGCGTGGTATGTCTATCGCTATCACTCTCCTGATATGGAGATTAATGATGGCAGCGAAGATATACCATTGCCTTACCATTTTAATCAATATTTTGGTGAACCTAACTCATGGAAATTATCAAAAATCGGTAATCCTTATATTACCTTGCCTGAAAATGTAACTAATTTTTATATTCTTTATTCCGATATAAAATTACCGCAAGCACTCTTAACACAGCTTGAAAAAGATAAAACTACACGCAATGAATGGATGCACTATGTGAACACTAAACAATCGGATACTTTTGTTAATTCACTTAAATTGTTAGATAGTGCAATACAAGATTTTATTGAAGTAACCTCAAAAGTTGACGATGAAACAAACGCTTATCGTTTAACACCAATAGGCTATCATTCGGATTACGATAATTTAATTAAACGCATTTGGTGCAATAATGGCATTATTGTTGCTTTGGATGATCCAATTGGTACAGCAAGAGATATGAGTATTTATCACTATTATTTAGTGCAACAACGTAATAAACTCTTGCGCAAATATCAATACGCTTTTGCTACGGCACAGCATATTGATGCTTATGTCAAACAGCAATATTTTTATCAATATCAACAATTTGAAAAAGAAAACAGCTCGCCTTCAGCCAGTTTTGGCACAGTAACGCAAAAACCAAGTGTGAGAGCTATTTACCAGCGTTTAGGTATTGCAGAACAGCACCTTACACCTAACGGCAATGCAGAAATTCTTGCCACGTTGAAAACTGAATTTAATCTTGATGAAGAATTAATTGGTATTAACACCATTAATAAATTAGCGAATTTAATTGGACGATATGGACAAGATTTCAAAGAACTGGTTAATGCGTGGGTGACATTTATTGCTAAACCTGAGGTGCTTAATCGTGTGCGAAGAATTGAACAATGTTTAACGAATACAGATACGCATACCGCAGAACTTTGGTGTTTATGGCAACATGGCTTGCTCTGTGGGCTTGATTTATCTGCTTTTGGCGCAAACGCAATGATTGCGGCACTTGAAGAAAGCGATGTTAATTTACCGCTACCTACGCAAGCACAATTTGAGCCTGATAATGGGAAGGCATTGCGTGATTTAACGCTCAATTATGATAAAGTGATTGCGTTATTAGCCAATGTGGCAGAAAAAGTTGCCTTTAATGTGGCGGCTTACGATTTATTTGTCGATATTTGGGCAGACAAAGTTATGTATAGCAAAATAAGAAAGGGCAATAAATCCCCAAAAAGACCGAAATTAGTGTATTCCTCATTAGTTGCTGTATTTCAAGCACACCCGAGCGCCAAAGAAATCTATGGGCAAAATATCGGGAAATTGCCTTCAAGTGGAAGAAGCTTTGCTTTCGGTGAAATACATGCAAAATTAACTGAGCCAAGTTATCGTTTATTTCAAGTAACAGAAACGTTATCAGGCGTAACAAAACTCAGTCGTTATGCCCCATTATTAACTTATTTTAATGACAATACCGCACGCACAAGCGCAGGGCAATTAGCAAATGATCCGACATTAAATAGCCTGTATATGCTCACTGCCTTTTATTCCCCTGAAGGGGGCTTGGGGGCGCAGGCAAAACAAGCGGTTGAAACATTCCGCCAACAGGCTTCAATTTCATCGGTAACAGGGGAGATTGATATTATCAATGCCACTAAATCTGGGCGACAAGGCTTAATGGTACTGAAAACCACTTTATTAAGTGCGACCTTAGCAATCACCGCCGTAGGGGCATTGTTTGAATATGGCATTTGGCAAGAAGCGCGCTATAAAGGCGATACGGTTGGCATGCTTAGCGCAGGGTTGCGCGGTGGTGGTATGTTGATAGTTGAACTTGGCGGGGCATTGGTTGCTGCCGCGAAAGTTAGCTCCATATCAGCCTTAGTAGTCGGTGTGGCTTATGCAGGCTTAGCCTTAGGTGCTGTGGCGGTAATCGCTGGAATTATCCTTGCCCTTTACTCCAGTGATGATATGGAAACATGGGTAACAAATGGTTTTTGGGGAGATAGCGAATTATATTGGGGGGAGATTGATCTAAATACTTTATATGGTTGGAAAGGTGGTAGAGATGAGAAGTTTAAAACGCAATTTGATAGTGGCGTGTTCTTAGCTGATGAAACCAATAATTATTACCAATTAGAAATGCAACGTTATTATCAATTTGCCCAACAAATTGAAATTAATGTCATTGATAAATATACTTTTGAAGTTAGCCACTATTTATTGCAATACCCTAGTATTGCTGAAAAGGTTATCGTAAATACATTTATGCTAAATGATTTTGGGGCAAAATATTTTGAACAACCGCAACATATTATATTGGATACAGCAAATCAGAAAGTTACCCTACAATATCCCAAAGGAAATGGCTATAACACAAGAATAACTCATACTTCAGAAAATGATAGTTTTGATTTAAGCAATCAAATCATTTATTACCCTGATAGGAGTATAAAGAAAATACATATCCAAGTGTCCATGCCTGATTTTGAGGGTTCAAAAACACGCATTAAATCCGTATTAACCACCTTTAAATTTTAAGGAATGAAAATGAACAATAAAGCATTACTTGGTTGCTCTATTCGCCAGTGTAACGAAGATGAAATCGAAATCAGACAATCTTTTATTGATGGAGGTCAGCGTGGTTTTTTTCGTGTGCTATTGGTTGGATTGCTTTTTATGGAAGTATTCACAATAAAAGTAAAGGAATTTTCACGTTACCCTTTTGAATATATTGTAGAAAGTGTAAAAAGAGATATTGATTGGGTGTTCAATCCTGATAAATTAATTATGCCTAATTATTTGAGATATAAAAAATTATTTGAGAACCCTGAATACTCCGCTAAGGAAAGAGAAGAAACATATGAAGAATATAAACGTCCTTATTTAGAAAAACATAAATTTGGATGGGTTAGACTCATTTCCCATGTTTTTTGGCTATCTATTATCATTTTTCTTATTTGCCTTCCTCGCGTTCGGGGCATTCGTGTAAACCGCAAAAAGCGTATTATTTATTGGCAAACTACCAGCCCAAAAACACATATTGCCTATGTACCTGAAAAAGGTGACCCTTTAAGCGGTTTGCTTTACAACCAATTTGGCGTATATCCCTTTGGTGGCGGTGCGCATTTTTCATTGCAAATTTTATTTAAAGATTACAATAACCCGAAAGAAGCGCCGTCATATGCTTTTTTTGGTGTGTACCCTACACCCAATAAAACCCATAACGCCGATATTTTAAACGCTATTCGCGCCTATTTAACGGAAGATAACCCCGAATTTTTACAATATATTGGCAAAAGTTACCGCACTTTCACCGCTCCGCCATTAATTGCGTTTTGTAATGCGCTAAGTTTTGCTATTCCGTTTAATCGTAAAAAAGCAGAAGAAGGCATTGCCCAAGCTTTTAATGATTGGCAACAACCGACCGCCCCAAAACGGGCATGGTTCAGAGCGAGGCAAAAAGAGCAAGAACTCATTAACCAAGATTACAAACGAAATAATTTGGAGAATGAGGTAAAGTGGGAGCAAGGGAAATAGGAAATAACAATGAATAATAAAGCATTACTTGGTTGCTCTATTTGCCAATGCAACGAAGATGAAATCGAAATCAGGCAATCTTTTATTGATGGCTTTCGGCGTGGTTTTTATCGAGCAATATTGGTCGGTTTACTGATTATGGAAATGATTACAATCGAAAATAATGAGCGCTCTCGTTATCCTTTTGAATATATTGTGACAACTGTAAAAGAAGATCTTAAGTGGGCTTTTTATCCCGATGAACAAATTATGCCTAATTATAAAGAACACATAAGAATTAGAAGTCAAGATGAGTTTAAAAAACAATATCCAAATTCACCAATTATTCCTTATGAAGAATATAGAGAAGAATATCTTAATGCATGGCGATGGGAAAGAATAAGAGCCTATTTCCATTTTATTTGGCCTCTTTTGTTATTGTTGCTTATTTGTTTCCCTCGCGTTCGGGGCATTCGCGTAAACCGCAAAAAGCGCATTATTTATTGGCAAACCACTAGCCCCAAAACACATATTGCTTATGTGCCTGAAAAAGGCGACCCTTTAAGCGGTTTGCTTTACAACCAATTTGGCGTATATCCCTTTGGTGGCGGTGCGCATTTTTCATTGCAAATTTTATTTAAAGACTACAATAACCCGAAAGAAGCGCCGTCATATGCTTTTTTTGGTGTGTACCCTACACCCAATAAAACCCATAACGCCGATATTTTAAACGCTATTCGCGCCTATTTAACGGAGGATAACCCCGAATTTTTACAATATATTGGCAAAAGTTACCGCACTTTCACCGCTCCGCCATTAATTGCGTTTTGTAATGCGCTAAGTTTTGCTATTCCGTTTAATCGTAAAAAAGCAGAAGAAGGTATTGCCCAAGCCTTTAACGACTGGCAACAACCGACCGTTCCAAAACGGGCATGGTTCAGAGCGATGCAAAAAGAGCAAGAACTCATTAACCAAGATTACAAACAAAATAATTTGGAGAATGAGGTGAAGTGGGAGCAAGGGAAATAGGAAATAACAATGAATAATAAAGCATTACTTGGTTGCTCTATGCTCCAATGTATCAAAATTATATAAACTTTTTGAAAATTCTGATGAGTTATTCAAGTACTTATAGAAAAAGCCTTATGAGGAGTATAAATCGCCATTTAAGAAGCGGTATATATCAGCAAGGTTTTATACTCTAGATCTCAGTATTAACTTTATTAGTATGTCTCTCTCACGTTCTAGGCATTCATGTAAACGGTGAAAAAGTGGAGGAGGGTGTTGAGCAAGGCTTTAACTTATTTTTTAGCAACTATTTGGCTATTACACCCAAAAATCCTCGTGATAAGAACTTCACGAGGATTCTAGAAAAATTTAATTAAGTGCTTTGTGTGTAATTGGCTACGTAATACAGAACAAACTTACAAATCCAGCCTAAAGCCCAGCCTTTAAACTTGCCTCAATAAATTTATCTAAATCACCGTCGAGTACCGCTTGTGTATTGCGGTTTTCAACGCCTGTACGTAAATCTTTAATACGAGAATCATCTAAAACGTATGAGCGAATTTGGCTTCCCCAACCGATGTCCGATTTACTTTCCTCCATTGCTTGTTTTTCCGCATTCTTTTTCATCATTTCCATCTCGTATAATTTCGCTTTTAGCTGTTTCATACATTGGTCTTTATTTTGATGTTGTGAACGGCCATTTTGGCACTGCACCACAATACCCGACGGGATATGAGTAATACGCACCGCAGATTCGGTTTTATTCACGTGCTGACCACCGGCACCAGAGGCACGATACACATCAATCCGTAGATCAGCAGGATTGATTTCGATATCAATATCATCATCAATTTCAGGATAAACAAACGCCGCAGCAAAAGATGTGTGGCGGCGGTTGTTTGAGTCAAACGGACTCTTACGCACTAAGCGATGAATACCTGTTTCAGTACGCAACCAGCCGAACGCATATTCGCCAGTAATTTTTACCGTCGCTGATTTCAAGCCAGCGACATCACCGTCTGACACCTCAATCAACTCCGTTTTAAAGCCTTTACTCTCAGCCCAACGTAAATACATACGGAGCAACATTTCTGTCCAGTCTTGTGCTTCGGTACCGCCCGAACCTGCCTGTAAATCAACATAACAATCAGCGGCATCGTGTTGACCGCTAAACATTCGCTGAAACTCAAGTTTAGCTAATTTTTCTTCTAATTCATTCGCTTCAGCTTGTGCTTCGTTAAAGGTGTCTTTATCTTCTGCTTCAATCGCTAATTCAATTAATCCTTCAACATCTTCCACACCTTGCTCCAAGGCGTTAATGGTATTGACCACCATTTCCAATGCAGAACGTTCTTTTCCTAACGCCTGTGCTTTTTCTGGCGTATTCCAAATTTCTGGCTGTTCTAATTCTGCATTCACTTCTTCCAAACGTTCGACTTTAGCATCAAAGTCAAAGATACCCCCGAAGCACATTGGTGCGCGTGGTTAAGTCTGCTAATTGCGTTTTAATTGGATTAAGTTCAAACATTATTTTTCCCCTCTGTTGAAATTGACTGCAGATTATAGCGCAAGCGATTCTTTTTTTGGGGAATTTTGCAAATTTGCCCTCAAAAATGACCGCTTGTTAGCGTACAATAGCAAAATCCAAAAATAGATTATGAGGTATAAAATGGCGGAAGAACCGATTCGTTTGACGCAATATAGTCACGGTGCTGGTTGAGGCTGTAAAATTTCTCCTAAGGTGTTAGGGACAATTTTACAAAGTCAATTAGATAAATTTATTGATCCGAATTTATTAGTGGGTAATGAAACTGCAGACGATGCTGCTGTGTATGATATCGGCAATGGCGTTGGCATTATCAGCACTACCGACTTTTTTATGCCTATTGTGGATGATCCGTTTGATTTTGGGCGTATTGCGGCGGCAAATGCGCTGAGTGATGTTTTTGCGATGGGTGGCAAGCCGATTATGGCGATTGCGATTTTAGGTTTCCCTATCAATAAATTGCCCGCAGAAGTGGCGCAAAAAATTGTGGAAGGCGGGCGTTTTGCTTGTCAGCAAGCTGGAATTGCATTAGCAGGTGGGCATTCGATTGATTCATCTGAACCAATTTTTGGCTTAGCGGTAACAGGGATGGTCAGCACTGAGAAAGTGAAGAAAAATGCTTCGGCTGAGGCAGGCTGTGAACTGTTTTTAACTAAACCACTTGGTATTGGTGTGCTGACGACTGCTGAGAAAAAAGGTTTGCTAAAAGTAGAGCATCAGAATCTAGCACGTGATGTGATGTGCCAAATTAATTTAATTGGCGCGCAATTCTCCCAATTAGCCGATGTGACTGCCATGACGGATGTAACAGGTTTTGGCTTGCTTGGTCACCTAAGCGAAGTGTGTCAAGGTTCTGGTGTAAGGGCAGAAGTGAATTTTGCTGAAATTAATACGCTTGACGGTGTGAAAGATTATATCGCACAAGGTGCTGTACCAGGCGGCACTCATCGTAACTTTGATAGCTACGGGCATTTGATTTCCGCAATGACGGATGAACAAAAAGCGATTTTATGTGATCCACAAACATCGGGTGGTTTACTTATTGCGGTTCGTCCACAAGCGGTCGAAAAAGTACAACAAATTGCAAAACAAGCAAATGTGCCTTTATTTAGCTTTGGTCGTTTGCTTGAGACCGATGCAAACAAACCGTTAATCGAAGTGATTTGATCCATAATTGTATGAGGACATTCAATGCATAAACCGCATATTACGCTAGCCTGTGTTGTTCATTGTAAGGGCAAATTTTTATTTGTTGAAGAAATCGAATACGGCAAACGTACCTTAAACCAACCTGCAGGGCATTTGGAAGCGAACGAGTCCTTGCTGGAAGGGGCAAGCCGTGAACTGTTTGAAGAAACAGGAATTCACGCACAAATGCAACGTTTAATTAAGGTTTACCAATGGCATGCGCCTCGTTCTCAAACCGATTATTTGCGTTTTGTATTTGCTGTTGAATTAGATGATTTTTTACCGATTTCACCGCAGGATAGCGATATTACTCAAGGTTTCTGGCTGAGTTTGAGTGAGTTTAAACACTTTATTCAGCAAGAAGGGCAGTGTGAACGTAATCCTTTGGTGAGCCAATCGTTAGAAGATTATTTGCGCGGTGAAAGTTATCCACTTGAAGTGTTGCAAGTGTTTGAATAAGAGGTGCAAATGGCAGAGCAATTTGATCTAGTGATTGTTGGTGGGGCGGTAACAGGTTGCGTGTTAGCGCTGGCACTGAGTAGTTTTTCACAGCATAAAATGCGTATTGCAGTTGTGGAAAAGCAATTGCCAAATTATGAGATGCAAGGTGGATTTGATGCCCGTAGCATTGCGTTAGCGCAAGGGAGTTTGCAAAAATTTGCCAAAATTCGACCGCTTGTTGGTGTTTCGTTGGCGGAGCAAATTCAGCAAATTGCTACGCCGATTCGCCAAATCCAAGTGTCTGATATGGGACACTTTGGTAAAACTACCCTTAAGGCAGAAGAGCTAAATTTGGCGCAATTAGGTGTGGTGGTAGAACTTGCAAAATTAGGAAAAAATTTGACCGCTTGTATTGAGCAACAGCCGAATATTCATTGGTTTTGCCCTAACCAAATTGCCCATTTCGAACGTTCACAAACGGAAGTGGTGCTTCGTTTACAAACAGGCGAACAGCTTAGCACCCAACTGATTGTAGCAGCCGACGGTATTCAATCACAGATTGCTTTGCAATGTGGGGTTGAAACACAATTAATTAAGGATTACCAACAATCAGCCTTGATTGCAAATATAGAAATCAGTGAGCCACATCAGGGGCAAGCGTTTGAACGCTTTACCGCACAGGGACCTTTGGCATTATTGCCTTTAAGTGATAACCGAATGTCGCTAGTTTGGTGCGTTAAACAGGCAGAAGCTTTCACTCAGCTTTCTGATCAAGCATTTCTGGCGCATTTACAACAACAGTTTGGCTGGAAACTTGGTAAATTTGTTCGAGTGAGTAAACGGTTTGTTTATCCGCTCACTTTGCAAAAAGCACAATCGCATATTCATCACCGTCTGGCAATTGTGGGAAATGCGGCACAATTATTGCATCCTGTTGCAGGGCAGGGCTTTAATCTCGGTTTAAGAGATTTATTTACTTTAGCACAATTATTATCGAACGCTTTTGAAGAGGACAAAGATTTAGGTGAGTTTGCTTTATTGAATCAATTTGAGCAATTAAGAGCGTCAGATCAAGCTCAAATTATCGGGCTTACAAGCGGTCTAATTTCGCTATTTTCTTGCGATTTTTTACCGCTCCAAGCAATCAGAAATTTAGGATTATTTGCCATTTCTCATCAGCAACGATTGCGAGAAATTGTGGCGAATAAGGCATTAGGTTGGCAATAAAACGAAAGGACGCCTGTGTGCGTCCTTTGCTATTAGAGTTGATATTTTTTCATTAATTTTAGTTTCTGATTGGTAATTTCATTTCCCAGTTGTGAAATGATTTTCCCTTTATCTTGTACCGCTTGAGCTAATTCATCGTTCGGTTGAGATTCTAATTTAATCATATCTCGAAAAGTTTCTTGGCTGAGTTGCAATGCTTGCAAACCTATATTTTTGATTTGTATGATTTCGTCATTTTGAATATCAAGATAATTAAGCGAAGCCTGAATCGTGTCGACTTCTTCCAAATAATTTTGCATGGTTTCAATACGGGCATGGGTATTTTTCGCTGTATCTAAACCGTAGATGGCAAAGATGGTCGCTTGAATATAGTCATTACCATAGACTTCGTCCCAATTATGGAAACGCTGAAAATCTGCTTGGGGCGTGTGACTTTCTTGTGAGCTACTACAGCCAATAAGACCTAAAATAACAAAAAAAGAAACTGTTTTTTTTATTATATGTTGCATTGTTGTGCCGTTTGCTTTCGAGTAAAAACGGCTAGGCAAGCCTAGCCGTGCGAGATATTATTGTTGAGCTGGAGCTGGAGCTGGAGCTGGAGCTGGAGCTGGAGCTGGAGCTGGAGCTGGAGCTGGGCCATATTTAGCCGCTAATTCAGCTTCAATTTTTTGACCTTCAGTTGCAATTTTATCCAATTGCGCTTGTAATTCGCTAAATGCTTTGTGCGCTTCAGGTGTTGGGTTTTTCGCAAGTTTGTCATTTTCTGTGATCATTTTTGCACCTAATGCCATTGCTTCTAATGCTTTGTCTTTAAGTGCGTTTACTTGCGCATCTTTAATGTCTAATGTTGCAGCACTTTGTTGAATACTTTCAATTTGAGTCAAAATCGCTTTGTTCATTGCATCTTGAATCACTTCAGGATCTTTGGCTTTTTCGCCTAATTGTTCCACTGCGTTATTAATCGCATTGCCAATTGATTGCTCTTGAACTTGTTGCCATTCTTGGAATTTCTTGTAGTCTTCAGCACCAGTATCAACCTGTGCGGGTTTTACTTCTGTTTGAGTGGCTGGTGCTACCGTGCTTTCAGAGGGTTTGTTTGCAGGTTTATCACAAGCGGTTAAAAATAAAGTGAATAACACAGTTGCACTAATTTTGGTGAATTTAGTCATTTTCTTACCTATTGATGTGGAAAAAGGTTAGTGCGGTTTACACTAACCTTTAAAACTTTAAGGGATTTCCCCTAGGTTATTTAGCTGTGAATTATTTAGTAAATTTTGCTTTTAATTCAGCTTGTAATTTTTGAAGATCTTGAGCTGCTTGGTTTAATTTCTCTGCTTTTGCTTGAATTGCTTGTTGTGCTTCAGCAGTTGGAGCCGCCATTACTTTTACTTGATCTGAAAGTACTTCATTTGATAAACCTAAAACTGCTTTAGTTTTATCTTTTAATGCTTTAATTTCTTCGCTTTTTACATCAATAGCATCTAAGCTTTTTAATGTTTCTTGAACTTTACCAGCGAAGTTATTTAATACTGTTTCTAATGCTTTAGGATCTTTTTCAGCTTGACCCATCACTTCAGTTAATTGTTTTTGGAACTCAGCTTGTGCTGCTGCTTGAGATTGTTCTTGAACTTGGTACCATTCTTGGAATTTTTTGTAATCTGCTGCAGGATCTGCTTTGTTACATGCCGTTACGCTAAATGCTAAGAGTGCTACCGCACCAATGGTTGTTAATTTTTTCATTAGTATTCCTTAAAAAGTAAGATTAAAAGTACCCTTCTGAAAGGGCGTTTATTGTACCGATAATAGACAGCAACATAAAAGCCTAGTTCAGTAAAATCTTGTATAGCATTGTCGAGCGTATAAATTTTAATCAGCATCTACACGTTCATTGCCTGTTCAATTAAGCGTTTTTTGAGTTGTGGAATTTGGTCGGTTACAGTTAAGCCAATGCCTCTAATTAATTTCTTCAAAGGGTGATCGCCGTGGAATAGCTGTTTTAACGTTTCCATTGCCAGCAATAATTTGCTCGCTTCTGCTTTACGAGTGCGTTCAAAACGGCGTAGATGACGATATTCGCCAATATCATGACCGTTTGCCAAATGGTACTGAATTTCTTGCGCAAGCATGATGGCATCAGCAAAACCTAAATTAACTCCCAAACCAGCCAGTGGATGAATCGTATGTGCTGCATCACCAATAAGTGCGATACGATTTTGTGCAAAATCACGTGCATAGCGGGCAACAAGCGGGTAAATTGCCCGTTCACTTTGCAATTCAACTAATCCAAGTTGGTTGTCAAATGCAATAGTCAGCGCTCGATTAAATTGTTGTTCATCACAATTGACTAGCGTTTTTGCTTGCTCTGGTGGTAAAGACCAAACAATTGAACAATATTGCTCATCGGCGAGCGGTAAAAACGCCAAAATGCTATCAGGCGAGAAAATTTGACGGGCAATTAATTGATGCGGTTCGGCTGTTTTTACATTACAAACCAGCGCATTATGTTGATAATCTTTGCTCGTTACTGGAATATTCGCTTGTTGGCGAAGCCATGAATTTGCCCCATCGGCGGCGATAACTAATTTAGCTGAAAGCGTTTCGCCATTGTCTAAGGTTAAAAATGCTCCTGTTTCATTAACACCAATAGTTTGAGCGTTAGCCAAAATAATTTCAGCATTTTCTTGTTGGTTTACTTGTTGCCAAAGCGCATGCTGAATGCGGTTATTTTCAATGATAAAACCGAGCTGGTCTACACCTAATTGTTGGATTGCCAACTGTTGATTATCAAAATGAATTCTGGCGAAACTGTCTTTTTCCCACACTAACATTTGTTGATAAGGGGAGAGGCGATCGCTTGCGATACGTTCAAAAGCACCAATTTGGCGGAGCATTTGTTCACTGGTTGCATTAATTGCACTCACTCGATTGGAATAGCTGTCTGTTAAGCTTGGAGCTTGTTTCTCAATAATTTTAATTTGGCATGCGGTATCTTTTAAAAGGCCTGCCAACGCAAGCCCAACCATACCGCCACCGATAATAATAATATCTGCTGATTTCATAGTGTGAAATGTAAGAAATTGTGTTGTATTTGGGGTTCGCTAATAAACTGCAAGCGGTCGATTTTTCTGAAAAATTTGCAAAATTCTAAGAAAAATTGACCGCTTGGATTAACATGGTTTTCGATGATGTTTTTCGAGACTACGATGACGAATTTGTACATCTTTATCTCGACTTTGGAAATATTTGGCCAATTGTTCAGCCACAAATACAGAACGATGTTTCCCGCCTGTACAACCGATCGCAATGGTGAGGTAGCTACGGTTATTTTTTTCCAACATTGGTAGCCACATTTCTAAGTAATTGCGGGTATGGTAGATAAAGTTATGTACTTCGGTTTGGCGCTCTAAAAAGTCAATGACGGGCTGTTCTAAACCTGTCATTGGGCGTAATTCAGGATTCCAGTGTGGGTTTGGTAGAAAACGCACATCGAAAACATAATCCGCATCGGCAGGTAAGCCGTATTTGAAACCGAATGATTCAAAGACAATTTTGAGTTCTTTATCGGTTGAACCGCGTAATAGGCTACGCAAATTCTCAGCTAATTCATGCGAAGAGATGTTAGTGGTGTCAATAATATAGTTTGCTTGATGAAAGAGTGGTTCAAGCAATGCATTTTCTGAATCAATTGCACTTTCAAGTGATAAATCTTTATTTGAAAGAGGGTGTAGGCGCCGGGAATCGCTATAACGTCTGATCAGAGTATTACGTTCACAATCAAGGAAAATCAATTTGGTATTGATGGTAAGTTGTGAAAGTTGATTGAGTAACTGTTCGATACTTTCTTGGTTTTCGGGCAAATTGCGGATATCAAGACTTACCACCGCAGAACGTCCAGAGTTGGCTAAAAACGATGCTAATTCAGGAATAAGCGGAAGCGGCAGATTATCTACGCAGTAATAACCTACATCTTCTAAAGCTCGTAGCGCTACGGATTTCCCCGAACCAGAGCGCCCACTTATAATCACCAATTCCATATATATCCTCTAATTTTACTCACTAACTTGCAGATCTGCGTATTCAAAGAGTTGCCAAATTTCTTCTGAGCTTTCTGCGCTACGCAATTGTTTTACTAATGTTTTATCGCTGAGACGTTGCGCAATGTGTTGCAAGCAACCTTTGTATTGTTCACAACTGCCTTCAGGGAACATAACTGCATAAATTAAATCAACTTCTTTATTATCGACGGCTTCGTAATCAATTGGCGTTTCCAACTGAAGAAATACCGCAATAGGTTTTTCTAAAGAAAGTGTTGATGAACTGGGTAATTTTGCGTGTGGCAACGCAACACCGTGACTTAAACTGGTTGAGCCTAGTTTTTCTCGTTTAAATAAATTACCAAAACATTCGATCGGGCAAAGTCCTTCGCTTTCCTCGCAACCACAATCTTTGTTGAGTGATTCTGCGATAATTTTTCCGACTAATTCCAACGCACGTTTTTTACTCGAAATTAAAGCGCCTTGACGAATATTTTCGATAGTTAGAAATTCTGTTAATTTCATATATTTTCTCTGGAAAGCTTGAGGAAGCTAAGTTTTTTCCTCAACCTTGAACAGATTACAGCTTAAATTGGTCACCCAAATAAACTCGTTTTACATCAGGATTATTTAGTACTTCAGCAGGTGTTCCGCTTGCGATCATTTGACCGCTACCTACGATATAAGCACGCTCACAAACATCTAATGTTTCACGTACGTTATGGTCGGTAATTAGCACGCCTAATCCTCGTTCTTTTAGATTGACGATAATTTTTTTAATATCAATCACCGAAATAGGATCAACCCCTGCAAAGGGTTCATCTAATAAGATAAATTGTGGATTTGCCGCAAGCGCTCGAGCAATTTCTACACGGCGACGTTCACCGCCTGACAGTGATTGACCTAAGCTATCGCGAATATGTGTAATATGAAATTCGTTGATTAGCTCTTCCGCTCTGGCTTTGCGTTGCTGATTGTTTAAATCTTTACGAACCTGAAGCACAGCCATAAGGTTGTCATATACGCTTAAACGGCGAAAAATGGATGCTTCTTGCGGTAAATAACCGATGCCTTGCTTCGCTCGGTCGTGCATTGGCAGAACGCTAATATCCTGATCATCAATGCTTATTTTACCTTGATCGTGGCGTACAAGACCTACGACCATGTAGAAAGTCGTCGTCTTACCAGCACCGTTTGGGCCAAGCAAACCAACGATTTCGCCTGCTTTGACATTCAGGCTAACGTCTTTTACTACTTGGCGATTTTTATAGCTTTTTGCTAAATGTTCTGCATAAAGCGTTGGCATGGTTTACCTACTATTTTTTCTGGTTTAACTCATTTGGAATTAACACGGTTTTTACGCGTGATTTATTTCCACTCGTCGCTTTTAACTGTTGTTTTTTAACATCATAAGTAATTTTACTTGCTTTGATAAAACTACCTTGTTGTTTTAATTCAGCGTTGCCAATCAGTGTCAAAAACTCTGAGTTTAAATCGTAATGTACGCTGTTACCTTTACCATTCACAGGTTTACCGTTGTCCAATGTTTGTTGGAAAGTCACAGGTGCGCCAGTCGCATCAAGCGTTTCTTTTTTACCTTCTTGACGAGTAATGGTCACTTTATTAGCGGTTACTTTGATAGAACCTTGGGTAATCACAACGTTATCAGTAAATACAACCACATTGCTATTCATATCAAGAGATTGGCTACCTGAGTCAATATTAATTGGCTGGTCGGTATCGCCTTTGAGTGCGTGTGCTGAAATACTTAAACCAAGTAGAGTAGTAAGCACAACAGATTTCATGACAAGTTTCATTGTACGTCCTTAGGAGATTGCTTCTCTGATTTTTGTTGTTCGTTAGACTGTTTAATAACAGTAGGTTCAATATAAGTTTTTACGTTTTTTGTGAGGGTGGCAACTTGTTGTTTCAAATTGCCTTTTAACCCAACACCGCTAGTAGTAAAGCCCGAGCCTACGGATTTTACGGCGCTGTCGGTAAAAATATCTTGAGTATTTAAATCGATTGTTAATTTGTCGGTTTCAACGCGTTGTAAACGAAAGGATGGTTCAAGCGCTTCAATTTTTACGTTACCTGATAAATTCAGCATTTTTTCTTTAGTGAGTTCTGCGTGATCTGCGCTCACTTTCCACTGTTTTAGTGCTGTTTCGGCATCAAATAAGTCAACAAATGGTTTTAAAAATTCTGTGCGTTCGCTAGATTCATAACGTTTGATTTCATCGGCTTGAGCAAAATATTGTGGATTGCCTTTTAGATCATAAACCGAGGTTGTCATTTTGTTCCCCGTATAATCAGGATTTCCTTCCTTCTTGATTAATTGATCTAAACCGTTGGTTTCAGGCGCTTGTTGGCTCATGTACCAGCCAGCCAACGAGGCAACAATAACAAGGAGAATGAGATTTAGGCGAATATTCATATAAATAAAAATCGTGTAGAAACAATTTGCAATGATAACATAAATTTTAATATGGATATAGCAAGCTTCTGCAAATGTGTAAAATAAATGTAAAAAATGACCGCTTGTTTGGCTAAACAAGCGGTCATTTTTAGCGAATTTTTTGCAATTAAAATTAGCCTGTATTACGCATACCTGCAGCGATACCTGTAATCGTGATCATCAGTGCTTGTTCTAAGGCTGGATCAGGTGTTTCGCCTTGGTTACGTAAACGTTGTAATAGCTCAACCTGTAACAGATTTAATGGGTCGGTATAAACATTGCGTAATGCAATGGATTCGGCAATCCAAGGTAAGTCTGCCATTAGCTGACCATCGTGCGCCAGTGTTAATACCGTTTTGATATCCTCTGCTAATTGCGTACGTAGTGATTTCCCTAAATTGTGTAATTCTTTTGCAACTAAACGTTGATCATAATGTTCCGCAAGCCATAAATCGGCTTTTGAGAACACCATTTCTAACATTCCGATACGGGTTGAGAAAAACGGCCATTCCTTACACATTTCTTTTAAGGTTACTTCATCGCCTTGTTCGATTAATTGACGAAGAGCAGCGCCTGCACCAAGCCATGCTGGTAGCATTAAGCGGTTTTGCATCCAAGCGAAAATCCAAGGGATAGCACGTAAACTTTCTACACCACCGCTTGGGTTACGTTTAGCAGGGCGAGAGCCGAGTGGTAATTTTGAAAGTTCTTGTTCTGGTGTTGCACTACGGAAATATGGTACAAAATCAGGTTCGCCACGCACCACGTTACGATAAATTTCACAAGAAATATCTGAACCTTTATCCATAATATTACGCCATGTTTGTTTTGGCTCTGGTGGTGGTAATAGATTTGCTTCTAAAATAGCGCTTGCATACAAATTTAACGTTTCTACTGCAACTGCAGGTAAGCCGAGTTTAAAGCGAATCATTTCACCTTGTTCGGTTACGCGCAAACCTGATTTTAATGAGCGAGGCGGTTGTGATAGTAGTGCAGCGTGTGCTGGTGCACCACCACGACCAACCGTACCGCCACGACCGTGGAATAGCACTAATTCGATATTATATTTTTCCGCTAAATTCACTAATGCTTCTTGTGAACGGTATTGCGCCCAACTTGCGGCTAGCATACCCGCATCTTTAGCTGAGTCCGAATAGCCGATCATCACCATTTGATAATTATTGATCACGCCACGATACCAACCGATATTGAATAAATCGGTCATCACTTTTTCACTGTGATCTAAGTCATCTAAGGTTTCAAATAATGGTGCAACAGGTACTGTGTATTGGCAACCTGCTTCTTTTAATAATAAATGTACTGCTAATACATCGGATGCTTCGCGCGCCATAGAAATCACATAAGTAGAAATCGTGCCTTCTGGTTGCTCTGCAACCACTCGGCAAGTCTCTAAAATTTCTTGTGTTTCTGGGCTTGGCGTCCAGCTAGTTGGTACAAGTGGGCGACGAGAGCTTAATTCACGCACTAAGAATGCTTGTTTATCGTCCTCTGTCCATTGCGCATAATCGCCCAAACCGATATAGCGAGTAATTTCAGAAATCGCCATTTCGTGGCGGGTGCTTTCTTGGCGAATATCTAAGCGAGATAAGCCTAAACCAAAACAGCGAATACGGCGTAGGCAGTCGAGTAACCCTCCATTTGCGATAATGCGCATACCGCACGCTTGTAACGACTGATAACAATCATAAAGCGGTTCCCATAAATCGTTATCATGGGTGATAATTTCGTTTGTATCAATCGTAATTGGTTTGCCTTCAATGAGCTCACCAAAATAGGCTAAGGTTTTTTGTAACTTAGTACGCAAGCTTTTTACTACCGCACGATAAGGCTCAATATGATCACCATATTTTGCTCTAAATGCATCGGTGCACTGAACAATTGAAAGCTCTTCAGCTAAATCACTCACATCGTTTAGGAATAATTCCGCTGCTTTCCAACGGTTCATCCATAATACTTTGCGGGTTACTGCTGCGGTAACAAAAGGGTTACCGTCACGGTCTCCACCCATCCAAGAAGAAAAGCGCACAGGTGAAAGCGCGACATCATGCTGCACACCAAAATGTTTTTCTAACTGGAAATTTAATTCACGACAGAAATCAGGTACTGCTTTCCATAAGCTGTTTTCAATAATCGCCATGCCCCATTTGGCTTCATCAACAGGGGTAGGACGTGCAGCACGGATTTCATTGGTGTGCCATGCAAGCGCAATCAGTTGCATTAAACGGCGTTTGTGTTTGGTTTGCTCTTCCTCAGTTAAATCATCGTGTTCTAATTGCCCTAAACATTTGTTGATTTCAACGTGTTTGTGAACTAATGAACGACGTGTTACTTCCGTTGGGTGTGCAGTAAGTACTAATTCGACTAATAATTTTTCTACCGTTTGAATCACAGTTTCAACAGGGGTGTTTAATGCTTTTAAGCGAGCAAATAAAGCGCTGAGCGAGCGATTACCTAAAGATTCATCTTGATGATGACGAGAAATGGTTTGATATTGTTCTGCAATATTAGTGAGGTTTAGAAATTGGCTGAATGCACGAGCTACGGGCAGGACATTTTCAGTTGAGATATTCGCAAGTTTATCAAGCAATTGTTCACGCGCTTTTTCATCACCAGCACGCGAGTTTTTTGAAAGGACTCGAATGCTTTCAATCAACTCTAAAATATCGTTCCCTTGGGCTTCACGGATTGTTTCACCTAAAAAATCACCGAGCATATGGATGTTGTTACGCATAGCAGAGTATGGCTGATTCATAATTTTTTCCTATGTATTGCATAAATTTAATTAAGGGTAGATATACCTAAAAATGGTCAAAATAGCAATAAGGAATTAATTAATTTTTTAAAATAATGATGAAACGCAAAATATGGGGATTGAAAATGCAAAAAAGCGGTCAAATTCGACCGCTTTTTTGCAAATTAGAGATTAGGCTTCAACTTGGAATAAGAATGGGTTTAATCCGCTACGTGCAAGCCCTTTTTGTTCCATTTCCGCATCAAGTACAAGTGTTGCTAAATCATCAGCAACAGGCTCTACGTGCGGATCTTTTTCTTGGTACAGTACTTTTAAATAGCTTTCACAATCACCGCAACTTTCAGCTTTTACTGCTGCATCGACGCTATCAATACTCCAATAATCTAATTTACCGCTTTGATCACAAACAGAACATTGTGAACGAGTCATATTCCATTCACTTTCACACAGCGCACAATGTAAATAACGAAGCCCCTGAGTGTCACCAAAATGCACTACGCTTGCGACAGGTGCTGAATCGCATACAGGACAAGTATGACGTTCACCGACTTCTGTTTGGGTATGACGTGGTAATTGTTGCGCCAGTTGTGTCCAATACAGCGATAACGCCGCCCATAAAAATACCGCTTTGTCTGCCCCGACCGTTTCAAAACGTTCATTAAGCAGATCATCAGCGAAGGTTTCTAATTCAGAGCTAGAAGATTTTTCGAGTAATTCGATGGTTGCCAACATGGTATCGTTAGCATAAGGTTTAAATTTTTCAAGCAGTGCAAGTAATAAATCACGCCATTCACTACTACGTTGGAATGTTTTAGCATTCAATGGTTTTTGACCATTTGTGGTTTGCACACAAGCGGTTAATTTTTCAGAGTAATTTGCAATTGGGTGGCTTTCTAATAGATCTAGCTGAACTTCAGAAAGGTTAGCCGCAAATTCTAAATAATCACCAAAGGGATTATTTTCTGCCAATTCTCTTAAACGTTTTGCGCGACGAAAATAAAGATTCTTGGGATTTGCAAATAATAGCGGTGGATGTTGGAATGAACTTGCCACTTGTTTAATTTCTGTTTCAGGTAAAATTCGGATGCTCATAGTATTTTTCTCTGGTTAAATCTTGCTAAACGCCCTTTACAAAGACATTTAGCAAGCCTTAAAAAATAAAGTGCGGCATTTTACCGCACTTTTTATTGGATTAAGATTTTTTGTTAGCTTCTTGTTCAAGCTCAGGTAATACTTCTTCTTTAAACCATTTAGGATGGTGTTTTTTTGCCCAGCGAACAGTTACCCAACCTTCAACCATCCCCGTAATTGAGCCTTTCACCCAAAACGCCATATACATATGGACGAGGATACCTGTAAATAACGCAAACGCACTTGCAGAGTGGAGCAAGATTGCAATACGTAAGGTTTGGATTGAGAAGTTTGCAGAGAAATATTTTCTCCACATAATAATACCTGTAATTAATAGGGTGAACATTGCTAAAATCAGCGTCCAGAACAACATTTTTTGCCCTAGATTGTATTTGCCGTTATATGCAACGGCATGTTCATTACCTTTTAATACTTCAACAATACCTTTTGCCCAGCGAATATCATTCTTTTCTGGAATATTATGGTGCCAATAAATTAACGCCATAATAATAAATGCAGTAAACATGACCAAGCCAGTAAATGGATGAATTGCTCGTGCTAGTTGTGGTGTACCAAGAATCTCGTGTAACCATGAGAAATCAGGAAAAAAGAAAGCAACTCCTGTAAACATGGTTAAAAAGAAAGAAATAACAAGGAACCAATGGCTTACACGAGCAAGCGGTTTATGACGAACGATTTTGGTATCGTTCGTGATTTCAAATTTCTTACTCATGTTTATCTCCTTCCTCATGATGATCTTCTACATCTTCTTCAATGTTAGGACCAACGGTTACATAATGTGCTACTTCGGCTAACGCTAAACCACCCATTGCGATTGCTGCAACGGGTTTTAGCACATCTTTCCAAAGTGTGATGGTTGGATCAATGCCTGGGTCTTTTGGTAAGCCAGAATAAAGCTCTGGCTTATCTGCATGGTGAAGGACATACATTACATGTGTGCCTCCCACACCTTCAGGGTTATAAACGCCTGCATTAGCATAGCCACGACTTTGTAGCTCTTTCACACGTTGTTCACCGTAGTGAAGCATTTCCTCTTTAGAACCAAAGCGAATTGCACCTGTTGGGCAGGTTTTCACGCAGGCAGGTTCTTGTCCGACATTGACTCGATCAACACATAAGGTGCATTTGTACACACGGTTGTCTTTATCGTTCATTCGAGGAATATTGAATGGACAGCCTGCAATACAATAACCACAACCGATACATTTATCCGATTGGAAATCCACAATACCGTTAGCGTATTGAATGATAGCACCTGGTGCAGGGCAAGCTTTTAAACAGCCAGGTTCTGCACAGTGCATACAGCCATCTTTACGAATAAGCCATTCTAAGCGGTCGTTTTCTTCCACTTCGTTGAACTTCATCACGGTCCATTGTTCAGCATTGAGATCAATTGGATTATCGTAAACGCCTACGCATTCTTGTGGTGCAGTACGTAGGTCGTTCCATTCAGAACAACCTACTTGGCACGCTTTACAACCGATACAAGTTGAAACGTCGATCAGTTTTGCTACCTCGACCACACTACCAGTACGTGCTTGTGGTGGCGGAGTAACAAATGAGGTCGCAGAGATTTTAATAATGTTTTGGTCTTGAACTGTTGACATTATGCCACCTCCACAACTTTCTCGATGTTCACAAGGAACGTTTTATATTCAGGTGTTTGCGTATTTGCATCACCTACTCGACCTGTTAGGCTATTCGCTAAATAACCTTTCTTACCAACAGTTGCGAAACCACCATGAATTGGAATACCAATGGTATGAATGGTTTTGCCATCAACTTGTACCGCACGAACACGTTTGGTAACTACCGCTTTCGCTTTAATAAAGCCACGTTTTGAACTTACTTTAACGGTATCACCATTTACAATGCCTTTTTCTGCCGCTAGCGCTTCGCCAATTTCTACAAATGGTTCAGGCTGAGCAATCACATTTAACATGGCTTGCTTAGTCCAGAAATGGAAGTGCTCTGTTAAACGATAAGTTGTGCCTACATACGGGAATTCATCCGCTGTACCAAAGCTTGCTTTATCATTTTCCAAAATTCGAGCCACAGGGTTTTGCACTACATTTGGATGAAGTGGGTTAGTACCAATTGGGCTTTCGATTGGTTCGTAATGCTCAGGGAATGGGCCATCAGCCAATTTATCTAAAGCGAATAAACGGCTAACGCCTTCTTGCTGCATAATAAATGGCATTACCTTACTATTTGGCGGTGCAGTACCGAAGTCAGCAACGTCAATATAGTTCCAGTTTTTACCATTCCATTTCACTAATTGGCGTTTCGGGTTCCAAGGTTTACCTGAAAGATCTGCACTTGCACGGTTATAAACAATACGGCGGTTAGCAGGCCACGCAAATGCCCAACCAAGTGTATTACCTAAGCCCGATGGGTCTGAGTTATCACGGTTTGCCATTTGGTTGCCTTTCGGCGTCCATTGACCTGTGTAAATCCAGTTACCAGATGAGGTTGTACCGTCATTACGAAGTTGGGCAAATGAAGAAAGTAATTCGCCTTTTTTCACTAAAATTTGACCGCTTGTTGGATCTACAATGTCTTCTAGTGCATAGCCGTTAATTTCTTTCGCCAACTCATCCGATTTTGGTTCAGCTGGGTTTGCATAATCCCAAGCCATTGCTTCAATCGTGTCAATCGATTTACCGCCCTCATGGTGGTACATTTCTAGCATCACTTCACGAATTTCTGAAAGAATATCCACGTCTGGTTTTGCTTCTTTTGGTGGTTCTGCCGCTTTCCAGTGCCATTGTAGCCAACGGCCAGAGTTAGCGATCGAGCCATCTTCTTCTGCAAAACAGATTGTTGGTAAACGGAATACTTCAGTCTGAATATCCGCAGGATTTACGTCATTTATTTCACCGTGGTTTTGCCAGAAGTTAGACGTATCTGTTGCAAGTGGGTCTAAAATCACAAGGAATTTTAGATTGCTTAAACCTTTGCGTACTTTGTTTGAATCAGGGTAAGAAGCAATCGGGTTATAACCTTGGCAGATATAACCATTTACTTTACCTTCCACCATCATATCAATGTACTGCATTGGATCGAGTTTTTTCGGTAACTGTTTTGGTAAGTTATGGAAACCATATTCATTTTCAGCGGTTGCTTTATCGCCATAGAACGATTTCAGTAAGCTGACAAGGAATTTAGGTGTATTTTGCCAATAGTTTACCTGACCTTCAGCCGTTGTTTTCGGTGTAATGCGGTTTAAAAATGCTTCAAGTGAAGTATCATTTTCAGTTGGAAGTGGCATATAACCTGTTAGCATTGACGGGAACAAGCCCATATCCGTAGCACCTTGTACGTTTGAGTGACCACGCAATGCGTTTACACCGCCACCTGCCATGCCAATATTACCGAGTAATAGCTGAATCATCGCCATTGAACGAATATTTTGTGTACCTACTGAATGCTGTGTCCAACCTAAAGCATATAAGAAAGTTGTTGTACGCTCTGGTGTTGAAGTGGATGCAATCGTTTCTGCAAATTCTAAGAAGTCTTTTTGCTTAGTACCACAGATACGTTCCACCATCTCTGGTGTATAGCGTTCAACATGCGCTTTTAATAGGTTAATGACACAACGTGGATCTTGATAGGTTAAATCACGTTTTGGCTGACCATTTTCATCAAGTTGATAAGACCACGTTGATTTATCGTATTGACGAGTTGTTGCATTGTAGCCCGAGAATAAACCGTCTTCGAAATTAAAGCCTTCGTTTACTAAGAAACTTGCGTTGGTATAGTGTTTAACGTACTCGTGTTGAATTTTATTGTTCGCTAATAAATAACGGATTACGCCTAATAGCATAGCAATATCCGTACCCGAACGAATTGGAGTATAGAAATCCGCCACGGCTGCAGTACGGTTAAAACGTGGATCAACCACCATTAACTTCGCGCCGTTTTGTTTTTTCGCTTCGATTGCCCAGCGGAAACCAACAGGGTGCGCTTCAGCAGCATTACCGCCCATTACGACCACAACGTCCGCATTTTTAATATCAACCCAGTGATTTGTCATGGCACCGCGACCAAATGTTGGAGCAAGACTTGCTACCGTTGGTCCGTGTCAGGTACTCGCTTGGTTGTCTAAATAAAGCATCCCAAGAGAACGTCCCCACTTGTGAGTGAGATAACAGGTTTCATTACTTGCGGCAGAAGCACAAAGCATACCTGTGGTGAGCCAACGGTTTACTGGTGTGCCAGCTTTGTTGGTTGCTTGGAAATTCGCATCACGGTCTTCTTTTAGAAGTTTCGCAATTTTATGAATTGCATCGTGCCAAGAAATTCGTTCCCATTTATCGGAACCTGGTGCACGATATTCTGGATATTGTAAACGGTTTGGACTATTTACATAGTCTAAAACACCTGCGCCTTTAGGACAAAGTGCGCCACGGCTTACTGGGTGATCTGGATCACCCTCAACGTGGAATAATTTACCACGTGCATTCATTGCACCGTCGCCAAGGCTATACATCAACATACCACAGCCAACAGCACAATACGTGCAAGTTTGACGAGTTTCTTTTGCTCTTAAAAGCTTATACTCGCGTGGCGCTGCTAATGCGGTTGCTGGTGCAAAACCCAACATTGCCGCAGAAGTTCCCGCCATACCACCTGCACAGATCTTAAAGAACTTACGTCTAGAGACCTGCATAATCACTCCTCAAAATAAAACATTAATGATTATTAATGTAAATAACTAAAACTCTAATTGCGTATAGCGCTTAAAGTAAAGGTTATTATTGACCTTTATAGCTAATAATCTATACCCAATCGTAAGTAAAACAGACATTATTTGTACTTAATTTGATATAGCTTAAATAATTAACACATTCTAGTGAGTTTAAAATATCCAATAAAGAGTTTTTTCACATTTTTTTAACAAGTGCGGTATAAAAAATCAGCAAAAAGTATAAAAATGTTAGAAATTTGTTATTAAATGAGAGTGATTTAGATTTAAGCTTTGGTTTTGGTTTAAAAATGGCTATATGGAGATTTAGGAAAAAATTGTAAAATAAAAACCTTTACTGGAAGGTATTTTTGGGATAAACGATGAATATCACAATAGAAAAACAAGCGGTCAAATTACAACAAAATTTTACAAGTGAAGTACAAGAGAATTTAATTTGCGAAGAGCCTATTGCCTTGGTTTATAACGGAATTTCGCACGCAGTGATGATGGCTACTTCGCAAGATCTTGAAGATTTTGCATTAGGCTTTTCACTCGCAGAAGGCATTCTAACCCATAAGCAAGAATTGTATGGGCTAGATGTGATTGAACAATGTAATGGCATTGAAATACAAATGGAAATTGCGACCCGCCAATTTGTGGCATTAAAAGAAAAACGCCGTTCTATGACGGGTAGAACAGGTTGTGGAATTTGCGGGGTTGAGCAGTTAGAGCAAGTAAACCAAAGTTGCAAATTTTTACAAAAAAATGACCGCTTGCAGGCAGTAAATCCATTCATTTTTGATGATTGTTTAGTGCAGTTGGAACAGGCACAACAATTAGCACAATTAACGGGCGCAAGCCATGCAGCAGCCTTTTTTTCGCCAGAAGGTAAATTGCTTGCTATTCGAGAGGATGTTGGCAGGCACGTTGCTTTGGATAAATTAATCGGTTGGTATGCAAAAGCTGGTGAGCCAATCGGTTTTGTATTTGTAACGAGCCGTGCTAGTTTTGAAATGGTGCAAAAATGTTTAGCTGTTGGCATCGAAATGCTCTGTGCCATTTCTGCCACTACCGCTTTAGCAGTTGAAATTGCTCAAGAACACAACTTTACGCTAACGGCATTTACCCGTAAGGGCAAAGCAACGGTGTATTCAGGTGCTCAACGTTTATTATTTGAGGGCAGATAAATGGATCTTGCCTTACTATTAGCAGAAAAAATTACCCAACTTACCATTATTGTGATGTTGGGCTATTTGTTGGTAAAACTCAGATTACTCACTTCAGAACAAAGCTATCCGATTTCGGTTATTGGGCTTTATATTATTAGCCCTTCAATGCTAATTAGTGCTTTTCAAATTGAGTACTCGGATGCCATTTTACATGGTTTATATCTTTCGTTTGGTATGGCGGTTTTGCTAAGTGGTTTGTTGATTATAATTGGTAAAATCTTAGCATCTCTCTTTAAACTCTCTAATTTAGAACACGCAACGGCAATTTATTCCAATTCGGGCAATTTAATCATTCCGTTAGTAGCTTCGTTGTTCGGTAATGAGTGGGTGATTTATGCCACGGGTTTTATGGTTGTGCAGAATTTCCTATTTTGGTCACACCTACGGACGTTATTGTGTGGCAAGGGAAAAGTTTCTCTAAAAACCATTTTTACCAATGTCAATATTATTGCGATTATGATTGGCATGTTGCTGTTTTTGCTACAAATTCAGCTACCAACTGTGATTTCAGGCACATTAGCATGGCTAGGCAATATGATCGGCCCAATGGCAATGTTAGTAGCAGGTATGCTGATTGCTTCCATTCCTGTAAAAGAAATTATGGCGGATAAACGCATTTATTTGGTTGCTTTTTTGCGCTTAATTTTTATTCCCTTGATTTTATTGGTGATTGTTAAAATATTCGATTTTGGTACTTGGGTATCAGAGAATGGAGCAACAATTGCTATGATTAGCTTTTTAGCAACCACTAGCCCGTCAGCGGCAACTGTCACTCAAATAGCAGTGGTGTATAAACAAGATGCGAAAAAGGCAAGTGCGATTTATGGGGTAACAACACTACTTTGTGTATTTACAATGCCTGTCATTATTGCTTTATACCAATGGTTGTAATAAAGAGAGATGAGTCTAATTATTTTTAATTTAAATTAGGTTTAAAAATAAATTTATATTAACTTGATTTTGAATTAGAAATATTAATTGTTATATTGATTTTTTAATGCCCCCCCCCCCCGGGGGTTGGGGGGGGGTGGGTTTTTTTTTTTTTGTTGTGGGGGGGGGGGGGGGGGGGGGAGTTTTAAGGTTGGGGGGGGGGGTATTATTTTTTTGGGCAGGCGGGGTTTTTTTTGTTTT
>NZ_CABFJY010000046.1 GCF_901687125.1 Actinobacillus vicugnae | reverse complement strand
TGTGAATAATCGATTTTTACCATTTTGAAGATAAAATTCGATGACTTGTTGTTTGAAAGATTGATTGTATTTAGTCATAAAAAAATCTGCACCTTAGTGAGTTGGCTGTTTAGTCCAACTTTTGGGGTGCAGATCAGTAAAACAAGCGGTCATTTTTTACTGAAAATTAGCGAGTGCCGAAGACGACAATGGTTTTACCATGTGCAGAAATTAGGCCTTCGTCTTCTAGCATTTTTAGGATTCTGCCAACGGTTTCTCGTGAGCAGCCTACCATTTGCCCAATTTCTTGGCGAGTAATTTTAATTTGCATACCTTCTGGATGGGTCATCGCGTCTGGCATTTTAGCTAAATTCATCAAGGTTTGCGCAATACGCCCTGTTACATCTAAAAACGCAAGATTACTTACTTGGCGTGAAGTTTGGCGTAGGCGACGTGCCATTTGCGCAGAAAGGTACATTAAAATATCAGGATTTAAATGCACTAATTGCTTAAATTTTTTATAGGAGATTTCTGCAATTTCACAGGCACCTTTGGTTTTCACCCATGCAGTACGTGGCTGAACGGATTCTTCAAATACGCCGATCTCACCAACAAATTCGCCCTGACCAAGATGGGAAAGAATCATTTCTTTACCTTCTTCATCTTTAATAAACACCGCAACCGAACCGCTCACAATATAGAATAAAGATTCTGCATCTTCACCTGCGTGAATAAGAGTATATTTGGACGGATAGCGATGAATATGGCAATGCGTGAGAAACCATTCAACTGCAGGATCATGAATTGATGGCGTTGAGATTTCTCCGTCAAGTTGAGGTGTAGAAATTGAAATATCTTGCATCTGCATAAAAACCTCTATAAATCATTTATAATCATTTTACATCCTAAATGCCAAAATTGTATCACGAGACAAGCAATTAACCTAAGAAAGATTTTTTATCTTTAATATCAAGGCTTTGGTGAAGCTCCGACCAGACAATAACTACTTTATCTGCTTTTAATTGTGCTAATAAGCGCTCACGTTTTTCGGCTAGGGAAAGTTCTCTTTCACCGTAATCGGTGCCTTCTCGCAAAATAAATGAATCTAAAACATTATTTAATGTGCTTGGTTCGAGTTCTTGCCATGGAATAATCATAAAATTTACTCAAATAACGGCTTAATTAATGCCCACTGTTTTTCAAAATGTTGATGTTGGTTGTAACTAAAATTAGAACGCACTAAACGCAAAAATTGCCCTTCACAAAAATTTACCAAATAACCTGCAAGTGCTCGTTCATCTTCAAAAGTTTTACCTTCACGCAATTTACTCATCTGCAAAATATTCGTGAATTGAAATTCTAAGCCATCAAAAAATTTTGCAACGCGTGCTTTGAGTAAATCGTCTTCAAACATCAAGGCGTGTCCTGTTAAAATTCGAGTTACCCCTGGGTTTTTGCGTGCAAATTCAATTACGGTATAGAGAATGGCTTTGATTGCTAGTGCGGTTGAGCTTTCTTTGCGTTTACTCGCGCTAATATAGCTAGTCAGCGTTTGCTCAATACGTTCGATTAATGCCTCAAACATTTTGGTTTTGCTTGGAAAGTAACGGTAAAGTGCCCCTTCAGAAACGCCAACAGCTTTGGCTAAACGTTCGGTGGTTACACGTTGCATTCCCTCTTCGGAATTTAATAAACCAATCAGCACTTCAAGCACTTGTTGCTGGCGTTCTTTTACTGATTTTTTAGGCATTTTAACGGTTGGTTGTGTCATAAATTTCTCTTTGTGGTAGTCTTTTGCCTGATTAAAAGCAGTAACAAGCGGTCATTTTTGCAAAATTTTTTGCAATTTTAACCGCTTGTTTTCCCTTGCTAATGTTTATTGTTTACCTGAATGCCCAAAACCGCCTTCGCCACGTTCGGTTTGCTCAAAATCATTTACGATATTAAAACTTGCTTGTACAACTGGCACAAAAACAAGTTGAGCAATACGATCACCTACTTCAACGGTGAATGGTTTGTCGCTACGATTCCATAATGACACCATAAGTGGGCCTTGGTAGTCACTATCAATTAATCCAACTAAATTACCTAACACGATGCCATTTTTATGACCTAAACCTGAGCGAGGCAGGATCACTGCGGCTAAATTTGGATCAGCGATATAAATTGAGATCCCCGTCGGAATTAACACGGCTTGATCTGGTTCTATTGTTAATGCGCTTTCAGTTAAAGCACGTAAATCTAAACCTGCCGAACCTTCGGTTGCATACGCAGGTAATGGAAATTCGCTACCGATGCGGCTATCTAAAATTTTTAAATCGATTTGTTTCATTTATTTTCCTTATTTTTAGAACGGTAATGAGTAATTATTTCTTCGGCTAATGTTTCTGCCAGCTTGGTTTTATCCGCAAGCGGTAGGATTTTCTCACTATTTTGCCAAAAGAGTTGCAGGCTATTTTGATCTTGCCCGAACACTTGTCCACCAGACACATCATTGGCACAAATTAAATCTAAATTTTTGCGTTTGAGTTTATCTTTTGCATAATGTGCTACGTCTTGCGTTTCAGCCGCAAAACCCACGGTAAATGGGCGATTCTGGCTCAAGTTTGCCACGCTCGCAATAATATCTGGGTTTTTAACGAGTTTGAGAATAAGTTCATCGCTACCATCTGTTTTCTTGATTTTTTGGCTGGCAACCTCTGCCATACGATAATCAGCTACTGCCGCACAGCCGATAAAAATTGAAGATTTTTGAGCAAATTCGACCGCTTGTTGTGCCATTTCTCGTGCAGATTTCACGTCAATACGATTCACTTTATCGGGGGTTACTAAATTCACTGGGCCTGCAATGAGATTGACCTTTGCGCCACGTTGCGCAAAAGCATTTGCAATCGCAAAACCCATTTTGCCTGAGCTGTGATTACTAATATAACGCACAGGATCAATCGCTTCACGAGTAGGGCCTGCGGTAATGGTCACGGTTAAATCTTGTAGATCTTGACTGTAGCCAAAATGCTCACAGACAGCCTGGAAAATTTCACTTGCTTCAGACATACGTCCTGCACCAACATCTCCACAGGCTTGGAAGCCACTGTTTGGTCCAATCATCTGCACACCACGATTTGCTAATACTGCGAGATTTTCTTGGGTCGCAATTTGTTTGAACATTTGTTGGTTCATTGCAGGGGCCAGTAAAATTGGGCTTGCGGTGGCTAAACAGAGAGTGGAGAGCAAGTCATTTGCCATTCCCGCACGTAAGCGAGCAATAAAATCGGCAGAGGCAGGCGCAATAACGACTAAATCAGCCCATTTTGCCAGCTCAATATGACCCATTGCTAATTCTGCCTGAGGATCTAGCAACGAGTTGGATACGGCATTAGCTGAAATGGCTTGTAAGGTGAGTGGTGTGACAAAGGCTTCTGCAGCTGGGGTTAAAACCACACGAACTTCCGCATTTGCTTTTTTGAAATGACGAATCAATTCAATGGTTTTATATGCTGCAATCCCGCCTGTAATACCAACTAAGATTTTCTTGTTATTGAGCATAGTTATTCCGATTAAAAAGAACAATAATCACCATTTTACCTTAATAAGTATCTGCTCACAATAAAGCGATTTCTGCGATCCACATCGAAAAAATCAAATTTTCCTTTTGCTTCAAGGCATTAGCCTCGTTATGCTTTTTCTTCTATATTTTCTAATTGAGTAAAAAGTAATGAGTAATTTGGAATTAATGCCAAGAGAAAAATTATTGGCGTATGGCGCACAGTCATTAACAGATCAAGAGTTATTAGCGATTTTTCTGCGTACAGGAATTAAAGGCATGCCAGTGATGCAACTATCAACAGTAGTACTAAATCAATTTGGCTCGTTAAGAGGCTTGTTAAGTGCAGATTTAGCGCGTTTTTGCCAAATTAAAGGCTTAGGACAAACGCAATTTATTCAGTTACAAGCTTCGAAAGAAATGACTAAACGCTATTTAGCACAACAAATGCAGGTGCGAGAAGCGATAAATGAACCTTATTTAGCCGTTATGTGTTTTCAAACTGAGCTAGAAACAGAAGAACGAGAAGTTTTTATGGTGATGTTTCTGGATAATCAAAATCGCCTGATTAAAAAAGAGAAAATGTTTTATGGCACGATTAATCAAGCCACGGTTCACCCTAGAGAAATTATTAAAGAAGCATTAAAATGCAATGCTGCGGCAATTATTGTGGCACATAATCATCCTTCGGGGAATTGTATGCCTTCTGAATCTGATCGTGTGCTAACCAAAAAGATTGAGATGGCATGCGATTTAGTAGAAATTCGTTTTGTGGATCATATTGTTGTCGGGAAAGGTGATTATTTTTCCTTCGAAGAGGAGAAGTTCCACCGAAATAATTCATAAATTGAGGCTTGAATAACGCTATTAAAGCGAGTATAATTCGTGGTCTTTAAATATGACTTTGGTCGGGCTGAGCCTGACGAGGCAATTAGGTGAACTGATCTTGGTCCTAATCGCCCGAACCATTTAAACATTACTTAAGTAATTGGAGAATTAAAATGTCAAGAGTTTGCCAAGTAACCGGCAAGCGTCCAGCTGTTGGTAACAACCGCTCACACGCATTAAACGCGACTCGTCGTCGTTTTTTACCAAATCTTCACACTCACCGTTTCTGGGTTGAAAGTGAAAACCGTTTCGTAACTTTACGCTTAACAGCGAAAGGTATGCGTATTATTGATAAAAAAGGCATCGATGCAGTATTAGCTGAAATCCGTGCTCGTGGCGAAAAAATCTAAGGAGCTAACCAATGGCAGCTAAAGGTAATCGTGAGAAAATCAAATTAGTTTCAACTGCTGAAACTGGTCACTTCTACACAACGACTAAAAACAAACGTAATATGCCAGAAAAAATGGAAATCAAAAAATTTGATCCAGTTGTGCGTAAACACGTTGTTTATAAAGAAGCTAAAATCAAATAATTTGATTCAATGTTTCAAGAGCCCCGCTTTTCAAGCGGGGCTTTTTTCTAGCTCATTTGGCAACCGTTTGCATTTTAGGCATTCGTCATAGGTCCGCCCAGACTGACGCTAAAAATCACTTTATTTTTCGTCAAAAAAATGTACTATTGTGCGTCCTTAAATGCTAGGCGCATTTAAGCCTGTTTCCAACCTGCGTCGCTTTCTTTTGTTAAATCTAGAGGCAGGGTAAAAACAAAAAAGCTGAAACGCTTTTTTTAATAAGTAGCGAGTCAAATGCCCCATGGCATCTGTTTTTTAAGAAACAGAAAGCTTAGGCTTCCCGCAAGGCACCCGACTTATTTTTTTCACCTATCAATAGGAAACTCATTTCAAATGACAATTACCACTCCTGTAAAAGCAGTTCTCGCATCAAACAAACATTTCTTAGATCGCCAAGATCAGATGGAATCAAATGTTCGTAGTTATCCACGTAAATTACCTTTTGCTTATGCAAAAGCACAAGGTTGCTGGGTAACAGACGTTGAAGGTAATGAATACCTCGACTTCTTAGCGGGCGCAGGAACACTTGCATTAGGTCATAATCACCCTGTATTAATGCAATCAATCAAAGACGTATTAGAGAGCGGCTTACCGTTACATACACTTGACTTAACCACCCCGTTAAAAGATGCTTTCACTGAGGAATTACTTTCATTCTTCCCGAAAGATCAATACATCTTACAATTTACAGGCCCATCAGGCGCAGATGCGAATGAAGCGGCAATTAAATTAGCGAAAACTTACACAGGTCGTGGCAATGTGATCGCATTCTCTGGTGGTTTCCACGGTATGACGCACGGCGCATTATCATTAACAGGTAATTTAAGCGCCAAAAATGCGGTACAAAACTTAATGGCTGGCGTGCAGTTTATGCCATATCCGCATGAATATCGCTGCCCGTTTGGTATTGGCGGTGAAGTAGGTGCAAAAGCAGTTGAACATTATTTCGAAAACTTTATTGAAGATGTGGAAAGTGGTGTAGTTAAACCAGCAGCGGTAATTTTAGAAGCGATTCAAGGTGAAGGCGGTGTTGTACCAGCACCAATCAGCTTCTTACAAAAAGTACGTGAAGTAACTAAAAAACACGGCATTTTAATGATCGTAGATGAAGTGCAAGCAGGTTTCTGCCGCAGTGGTAAAATGTTTGCTTTTGAACACGCAGGCATTGAGCCTGATATCGTGGTAATGTCAAAAGCTGTAGGTGGCTCATTACCATTAGCAGTATTAGCGATTCGTAAAGAATTTGACGCATGGCAACCCGCTGGTCACACAGGTACTTTCCGTGGAAACCAATTAGCAATGGCGACAGGGTATGCTTCATTAAAAATCATGCGTGAAGAAAACTTAGCACAAAACGCACAAGAACGTGGTGAATATTTAACTAATGCATTACGTGAATTAAGTAAAGAATTCCCATGTATCGGTAATGTGCGTGGCCGTGGCTTAATGATGGGTATCGATATCGTGGATGAGCGTAAACCACAAGATGCAACAGGTGCTTACCCACAAGACAGCGAATTAGCGGTTGCAATTCAAAAAGCGTGTTTTAACAACAAATTGTTATTAGAGCGTGGTGGGCGTGGCGGTAATGTAGTTCGTGTACTTTGCGCAGTGAATATCAACCAAGCAGAATGTGAAGCGTTTATCAAACGCTTTAGACAATCTGTGGCAGATGCAATTAAAGCAGTGCGTGGTTAATCATAACTGCCCCTACACGAGTCGTGTAGGGTTACTTTATCTGAGCCACTTGGTGGCTCTTTTCATATCAGATCGCTAGTCCTAATGGGGCTGAGTCTAATTAATCTAGCGCGGCTCGTGCTAGGTATGAGAAACAAAAATGACAGATATTTCAAAACACAGACAATCGCTTTTTTGTAGCGATCCGCAATCAATTGCAGACTATGAAAGCGTGATGGCAAATGCAGTGCAAGCGGTAAGTAGCTGGCTTAAAAACGATAAAATGTACACAGGTGGCTCAATCAAGCAAATGCGTGCATTGATCAACGGTTTTAAGCCTTCAAAAGAAGGTGTTGGCGTACAGCAATCACTTGAAAACTTAGTAGAAATTTTCTTAAAACCAAGCCTTAAAGTGCATCATCCGCACTCACTTGCGCATTTACACTGCCCAACTATGGTGACAAGCCAAATTGCGGAAGTGTTAATTAATGCAACCAACCAATCCATGGACTCATGGGATCAAAGCCCAGCAGGTTCGATTATGGAAGAACACTTAATTGACTGGTTACGTCAAAAAGTGGGCTATGGCAATGGTACTTCGGGCGTATTTACTTCAGGTGGTACGCAATCAAATCTTATGGGTGTATTACTTGCACGTGACTGGGCGATTGCCAAAAACTGGAAAAACGAAGATGGCTCAGAATGGTCAGTGCAGCGTGATGGTATTCCAGCCGATGCGATGAAAAATGTGAAAGTGGTTTGCTCGGAAAATGCGCACTTCTCTGTACAAAAAAATATGGCAATGATGGGGATGGGCTTCCAGTCGGTGGTGACTGTGCCATGTAATGAAAATGCTCAAATGGATGTAGTTGCGCTTGAGAAAACGCTCGCAGATTTAACTGCTCAAGGCAAAATTGTTGCTTGTGTGGTGGCAACTGCAGGTACAACTGACGCAGGTGCAATCGATCCACTAAAAGAAATCCGCGCTATTACGAATAAATTCGATGCGTGGTTACACGTGGATGCTGCATGGGGTGGTGCGTTATTGCTTTCTAAAGATTTTCGTCACTTTTTGGATGGAATTGAGGAAACGGATTCGATTACACTAGATTTCCATAAACATTTCTTCCAAAGTATTTCTTGTGGTGCATTCTTATTAAAAGATGAAGCAAACTATCGTTTTATTGACTATAAAGCGGATTACCTCAATTCAGAATACGATGAAGAACATGGTGTACCGAATTTAGTGTCAAAATCACTACAAACCACCCGTCGTTTTGATGCATTGAAATTATGGTTTACCGTAGAAGCATTGGGTGAAGATCTATATGCTTCAATGATTGATCACGGTGTTTACCTTTCTAAAGAAGTGGAAAGTTATATCAATGCTACAGAAAGCCTTGAAATGCTTGTTCCAGCACAGTTTGCATCGGTGTTATTCCGTGTAAATCCAAAAGGCTATCCTGCGGAATTTGTGGATTCGCTCAACCAAAACGTCGCGGATGAATTATTCGCACGAGGTGAAGCAAATATTGGTGTAACTAAAGTGGGCGATAAGCAATCCCTTAAAATGACGACATTAAGTCCAATTGTAACCCTTGAAAATGTTCAAGCATTGTTAGCTCAAGTGCTTGCAGAAGCGGATCGTATTAAAGATTCGATTGTAAATGGTACTTATGTTCCACCGATTGCCTAATTGGTAAAACTCTTATGAAAAATGACCGCTTGTATCGGCTTACAAGCGGTCATTTTTTTACTATTTTTTGCAATTATTTTTGAATTAAGTAACGTAAAGTTGCGCCGTCTTGCTCAACGCTTAATAACGTATAACCGTGATTTTTTATATCAATAGGAATGTTATTGATTGATTGTGCGCAGTCACTTAACACTTCTAGAATTTCACCATCTTGCATAGTTGGCAGTGTTTCAAGTGTTGCGATTGCTGGATACGGACAAGGTTCACCTAACATATCTAAAGTATAATCAGGCGTGATTTCATTTGGGTGTTTGTCTTTTTGTTCAATGATGATAAAAGCCATATTGTGTTTCCTTCTATTAGTTAATGGTATAAGTATTGGTTGTTACAACTCTTGCTTTGGCTTTGCGGATAAAGCGTTTTTCCCACCATATAATGAAAATTAAGCAAGCAATCATTAAGGCATAATTAATCAATAAACCGCTAATTGGTCCAAATGATTTTAATAAATTCATTTTTTCGTAATCTAAGGCAAGTACGGGGGCAAGGTCGTCCCACAAATAAGCCAATAGGGTCGAGCCAGCAATATTGCCTACGCCCACCCACATAAAGTGTACTTGTCCTTCCATTGCACGGTACATCCAACCTGTTTCACAGCCTCCCGCTAACACAATACCAAAACCGAATAATAAACCTCCGATAATCGCATTTGGTCCTGCCCACATAATTTTAGGGTTCATACCTAATTGAATATAGCTGAAAACACAGAGAGTGCCGATCAACATGCCGTAGATAATCGCTTTTCCCATATGCGAACGTCCAGAAACCCACAGATCACGGAAAGCAGAGGTAAAGCAAATTTGCGCACGCTCAATTAATAAACCGAATGCAAGCCCAAATAACATTGCAAAACCGAGTTTCATTGAATATTGCAACATATATACTGAAGCGCTTGCCCAAGCGATGAAGACGACTACACCAATCCAGAAACGATATTGCGCTTGTTTGGGATTACTTGCTTCAACTTTTCCTGAGCCTTTTTTCAGTTTGAGAGGCGGGCGGAATATCGGTAGTAAAGTAAATTTTACCCCTGCATAAGTCCCGATAGCAGTGGCAATGGTGAAATACCAAGCGTGCATAGAAAATTGCGGAATGCCCGTAAAGAGTGAAGCGAGGTTACAGCCCATTGCAAGACGTGCACCAAAACCCGCTAAAGCACCGCCGAGAATGGCTTGAATAATTCGAATTTTATTTTGTGGCATTCGAATTTTCATATTATTTGCCCAAAGTGCCGCTGCAATACAGCCTGCAAATATTCCGAGGATCATTAAACCATCAATACGAGTGAAAACGGTGCCATCTAGGCTAATTAGGTTGAAGTATCCCCAATCTGATACATCTACACCGAATGATTGTAAGATTTCGCCACCCCAACGGGTAAATTCGCCTGTAACAGCCCAATAAGTGCCTGTTAAACCAAAGTAGTAAGCAGAAAGGATACCAGCGGCAATTACAGCAGGAACAGGGTTCCAAAACTTGATAAGATAGGTTTGTTTAAATTGTTGCCAAATTTCTAACATAAGTCCTTAAATCCTTAAGAGAAGTTAAAAATGACAAGCGAAGGTATATGATGAAAAATAGAATTGATACCAATTAGATTTGTTCATTTCCTATACACAAGACTTGCGATATATCAAATGAATGCTCAAAAGATGTGATAAATTTTAGAACAGAATTTATTTTAGTCAATCTCTATAAATAGGAACCATTTAATCCATTTTCTGCTTGACTTATTTTGAATAGTTGCTTTAATGGTAGGTCGATTTTTTCTTTTCAAATTCAGCAGTAAATTATTAAGAGGCATATTATGGCAGAGAGTTTTAGCGTAACACGTCGTTACTTTGATGATAAAAATTATCCACGCGGTTTTGCTCGTCACGGCGATTACACCATTCGTGAGTCGCAAACTTTAGAGCAATTTGGACAAGCGTGTTTAGCATTAGAAACGGGCGAACGTGCGCCAGTAACGGCAGAAGAAGAACGCTTTGTGGCTGTAATGAAAGGTGATGAGATTGCTGAAAGCATCATTGAAAAATCATGGTTAAAATACCGTTCTTTAACCAGCAAAACCAAACGTATTTATACACTTTCAGGTAATGCAGGTAACGATGCAGGCGACGATTTCAGCGCTGCTGAATAATTCGTTTCTGAGTATTCTATCTTTGAGCTACCACGAAATACACTGAAAACACACGAGTGTTAGAAGCGTATTTTGTGGTTTCTTTTTTCTATTATTTTACTTTTTCGCTTGCTGTATCCAGTAGGCACAATGAGCAGTGATAAATGATGAACCTTCCGATTGAACAATATTCTGATCTTCTTGCAAAAAAAATGGACAATTTGATCGCTTTACTTGCGCCTTTTAATCCTCCTTCGCTTGAAGTTTTTGCCTCTGAAACGAGCCATTTCCGTATGCGTGCTGAATTCAGAGTGTGGCACGATACCAATGCGGTGGGTGAAAATGAGTTGTATCACATTATGTTCAATCAGGAGACTAAACAGCGTTATCGCGTCGATCAGTTTCCGATTGCCAATCAGCTAATCAACCGAATGATGAGCACGTTGTTGGCGGAAATTAAAGGGAATGAATTACTCACTCGTAAATTATTCCAGGTGGATTACCTCAGTACGCTAAGCGGTGAGATTGCGGTATCAATGTTATACCACAAAAAACTCACAGAAGAATGGCAAGCAGAGGCGCAAGCGTTAAAAATGCGTTTAGAAAATCAAGGTTTTAATGTGCAATTAATTGGACGTGCCACTAAGCAAAAAATTGTGTTGGATTGTGATTATGTTGAAGAAGTATTGCCTGTTGATGGACGTAATTTAATTTATCGCCAAGTGGAAAATAGCTTTACCCAACCAAACGCCAAAATGAATATTAAAATGTTGGAATGGGCGCGAAGTTGTACAAAAAATAGCTCGGGTGACTTGCTGGAGCTTTATTGTGGAAATGGAAATTTCTCCATTGCATTAGCCGAAAACTTCCGCAAAGTATTGGCGACTGAGATTTCAAAATCATCAGTACAATCAGCGCAATATAATATTGAGCAAAATATGATTGATAACCTGCAAATTATTCGAATGTCGGCGGAAGAATTTACCCAAGCGATGAATGGTGTGCGTGAATTTAACCGTTTAAAAGGTATTGATTTAAAAGCGTACGATTGCAATACGATTTTTGTTGATCCGCCACGTGCAGGTTTAGATCAAGATACGCTCAATATGGTGCAAGCTTACGAACGTATTTTGTATATTTCATGCAATCCACATACATTAGCGGACAATTTACAACAATTAAGTAAAACGCATCGTATTGAACGAGCAGCACTGTTTGATCAGTTTCCTTATACACATCATATTGAAAGTGGTGTGTGGATGATTAGGAAATAAACATAAATAGTCAGTTATGCTGAAAAATAAATCATTTGATGATTTTTATAGATTTTTCGCTTGACCGACTGCATTAAAACTTATATTATCTCGCTCGTTTTCAACGGAGGAATGGTCGAGTGGTTGAAGGCACCGGTCTTGAAAACCGGCGAGGGTTTACGCCCTCCGTGAGTTCGAATCTCACTTCCTCCGCCATCAAATTTTTTGGCTTGTTTATTAGATAAATCAGCAAGTCTTTCTCTAATAGAGAATACAATTTAAAATATGTTTTCAATCTGGAGGAATGGTCGAGTGGTTGAAGGCACCGGTCTTGAAAACCGGCGAGGGTTTACGCCCTCCGTGAGTTCGAATCTCACTTCCTCCGCCATATTTTAGAACCGCTTGTAATGTAAATTACAAGCGGTTTTTTCTTGCTTAAAATTTGCAAATGGTATTGCTATTGCTGTATTAGCGCTTCTTTATAGGGGAGAACTGCGTTCGCCCCTACATTATTTTTTATAACCAGCCCTTCCGTTTAAAGTAGATATAAGGTGTGGCGGCGGCGCAAATCATTAAGCCGATTGCCATTGGATAGCCGTATTTGAAATGCAGTTCTGGCATAAACTCAAAGTTCATTCCGTAAGTAGAAGCTACCAATGTAGCAGGTAGGAACATCACCGATACCACTGAGAAGAATTTCATAATTTTATTCTGCTCAATATTGATATAACCCATTGCCGCTTGCATTAAGAAGTTTACTTTTTGGAACAGCGATTCGTTATGCGGTTGGAGTGATTCAATATCTCGCATAATATCACGCGCTTGTTCTAGCTGATTGTTGGGTAAGCGTGTTTTACGCAATAAGAAACTGAGTGCACGTTGCGTATCCATTAGGCACAAACGCACTTTTGAGCTCGCATCTTCCAATTCGGTTAAATCCGAAAGCGCATCATCAAAATTATCACTTTCTTGCTTACCGTTTAAAATCACTCGACTTAATGTTTCTAAATCCGCATAAATCGTTTCGATTACATCAGCAAGCTGCTCGATTTTAGTTTCGAATAAGTCGAGTAATAATTCATAGGCATTACTATCCATTAATTTTTCACGGCGAGAGCGCATTCGGTATAAGCGAAATGCGGGTAAATCGCGTTCACGTAGGGTAAATAAACGCCCGTCACGAATGGTAAATGCCACAGTAGCAATATCGGCGTAATCGTCATCATCTAAACAATAGAAAAATGAGTGAAGGTGTAAACCGTCTTCATCTTCAAAGAAGCGAGCAGAAGCTTCTAAGTCTTCTAATTCGTGTTCTTCTGCAAGTGTTTGGTCTAAGCCACGCTGTAACACGCTACGTTCGTCATCACTCGGATCGATCAAATCAATCCAAATTGCGTCATTTAAATCGGTTGCGGTTTCATCCACACTAATAAGACGTGCGTTATCTAATGCAAAGGCACGGATCATTTTATTCTCCAATGGTTAGGAGGCAATGAACAAAAAGGAACAAAAAGATACTAGGCGAGAGTTACCGACTTGTCGGTAACCTGAGGTTTGGACAAGTGGGTTAGAAATCTGATAAGTATCGACTGTGACTGTCCAAAATTGTAATCCTCAAATAAAAATAGTGTGCGAATGGTACAGATTAACAACTTTCTAGTCAAGCAAGCGGTTATTTACTGGATTGATTTTGCAAAATTTTAAGGAAAAAAGACTGCTTTTTTGCTATTGTTAGCACTCCGTAAAAAGCGATGAGAATTTAACAATGACTGATTTACAACACTCCAGCGAAAACAATCCAAACGAAACCACTCATTTCGGTTTTAAAACCGTTGCCAAAGAAGAAAAACAGCAGCTTGTTGCTAATGTTTTCCATAGTGTGGCAGGTAAATATGATCTAATGAACGATTTACTTTCATTTGGGATTCACCGAGTATGGAAACGCTTTACGATTGATTGCAGTGGTGTGCGTAAAGGGCAAAAAGTATTGGATTTAGCAGGTGGAACGGGCGATTTTAGTGCTAAATTTTCACGTATCGTCGGTGAAACGGGTGAAGTCATATTAGCCGATATTAATAGCTCAATGCTAGAAGTTGGACGTGAAAAACTACGCAATTTAGGTGTGGTTGGCAACGTAAATTACGTGCAAGCGAATGCGGAATGTTTGCCTTTTGCAGATAATACTTTTGACTGTGTTGTGATTAGTTTTGGCTTACGTAACGTCACGGATAAAGATAAAGCGTTGCGCTCAATGTTTCGAGTGTTGAAACCAGGTGGACGTTTATTGGTATTGGAATTTTCTAAGCCAATCATTGACCCAATTAGCCAATTATATAATTTCTATTCGTTTAATATTCTGCCGAAAGTGGGTGAAGTAGTGGTAAATGATGCGGAGAGTTATCGCTATCTTGCGGAATCGATTCGTATGCACCCAAAACAAGATGAATTAAAAGCGATGATGGAAAATGCAGGTTTTGAAAGCGTGAATTATTACAATCTGAGTGCAGGTATTGTGGCATTGCATCGAGGCTATAAGTTTTAATCTATTTTTGAGCGGTAATTTAAGGAGTACGCTATGTTATCTCAACTCAAGCAACAGTTCATGTTGCCACAACTTGCTTTCGGTGCGCTTGAAACTGCTTTTAATGCACTGATTCAGCGTTCTCCTCAAGTCTTGCCAGCCTTGCGTAAGCTAACGGGCAAATGCTTACATATTGAATTAACCTCTCCAGCATTCAATTTTTACCTTATTTTTAGTGAGACACGTGCCGAATGGCTTTCGATTTATGAGGGGGAAGCAGATTGTCATGTTCAGCTGTCGTTTGAGACACTACCGAAACTTGCCGATAAAGCGAAATTAACCGAATTAATTAATAATAAATCGTTGATATTAAACGGTGATATTCAAGTGTTACAACACTTTACGGCGCTACTTGATGAGTTAGAAAAAGATCCTGCTGAACTGCTTTCACCTTTTGTTGGCGATGTAGTGGCTCAGACCTCAACCGATTTAGCAAAAAAATTATTTGGTAAAATTAAAGGGCAATTCGAACGAAATCATCAACATATAACAGATAATCTGATGAATGAGTACCCTGTGTTAGTACATCGCCTACAAGCGGTTAATTTTTATGATGAAGTTGCAGAACTTGAGCAAAAAACGGTTGAATTTGAACGAAAATTTGCAAAACTTGAGAATAAATCATGACTTTTAACAATACTCACCGTTTTTATCAAATTATTCGCACTTTTTTACATTATGGCATTGATGAAATCATTCCTGATATTCCGCTGACACGCCATGCTCGTTTAGCTCGCAAAGCGTTGTTTTGGGTGCAAAATCAACATAAAGATCAACCGTTTGGTGTGCGTTTACGTTTAGCCTTGCAAGAGTTAGGCCCTGTCTGGATAAAACTTGGGCAAATGCTTTCAACTCGTCGAGATTTATTTGAGCCAGAACTGGCAGATCAGCTTGCGTTATTACAGGATTCCGTGGAGCCTTTTGATGGCAAAATGGCTCGTAAAATTATTGAGCAAGCGTTGGGCGCGAATCTTGAAACTTGGTTTGATGAGTTTGATGAACAAGCGTTAGCTTCTGCTTCAATTGCACAAGTTCACACTGCAAAATTTAATCAAAATCAACCGCTTGCAGGTAAAGATGTGGTGATTAAAGTGATTCGCCCAGACATTGAGCCGATTATTAAAGCGGATATTGCGCTGATGTATCGTTTGGCGAGCTGGATTCCTCGTTTATCGAATGATGCCAAGCGCTTGCGTGCCAGCGAAGTGGTGCGAGAATACGAAAAAACGTTGCTAGATGAGTTAGATTTAACTCGAGAAATGGCGAATGCGATTCGACTGCGCAATAATTTTGAAAATAGCGAAATGTTGTATGTGCCTGAAATGTATCAGGAATTTTGTCATAAAAATGTGATTGTGATGGAGCGTATTTATGGCATTCCTGTTTCGGATGTTGATACACTGAAAGTAAACGGTACAGATATGAAGCTCTTAGCAGAACGTGGGGTACAAGTGTTTTTTACCCAAGTGTTTCGAGATAGCTTTTTCCATGCAGATATGCACGCAGGTAATATTTTTGTTAATCCGAATCATCCTGAAAATCCGCAATATATTGGGATTGACTGCGGCATCGTTGGTACGTTAAACCAAAATGATAAACGTTATTTGGCGGAAAGTTTTGTCGCCTTTTTTAACCGAGATTATCGCCGTGTGGCATTAATGCATGTTGAATCAGGCTGGACACCAGCGGATACTAATATTGATGCATTTGAACAGGCTTTCCGTGAAGTATGTGAGCCTATTTTTGCCAAACCGTTATCTGAAATTTCTTTTGGACATGTATTGCTAAATCTCTTTAATGTGGCTCGTGAATTTAATATGGAAGTGCAGCCACAATTAGTGTTATTGCAAAAAACATTACTCTATATTGAAGGCTTAGGCAGACAGGTTTATCCGCAGTTAGATTTATGGCAAACCGCTAAGCCATTTTTGCAAAACTGGTTGAATGAACAAGTGGGCGTGAAAGCAATTCTGCGTGATTTAAAACAGCGAGCACCACAATTTCGAGAGCATTTTGCTGAGTTTCCTGAAGCGGTATTTAATGCGTTACAACAGCAGAAGCAGATTAATTTCCGTTTAGATGAATTGAATAAAACCTTGCAATCACAAGGGCAACAAAAAACACGTAATATGCAAAGTTTAATGAGTGCTGTAATAGTGTTGGGCGTGTTATGGCGATTTGATCATTTACCACTATGGCTAAGTGTGAGTTTGCTCTTATTGGCGTTACTGTTCCAAAGAAAATAAGGAAATGTTTCGTTTATATTGGTCAGACAAATAAAAGTAACATATAATACGCACGATTTTTTCTGAAACTTAACCAACTTTAACAAAAAAGGAGCCTTTATGGGTGGCATCAGTATTTGGCAATTACTTATTATCGTTGCAATTATCGTTTTATTATTCGGAACTAAAAAATTACGTACTTTAGGTACGGATTTAGGCGAATCTGTAAAAGGCTTTAAAAAAGCAATGGCAGATGAAAAACCACAAGATGCAACGTTTGAAAAGGTAGAAGCGAAAGACAGCGCAACTACAGAACAAAAAGCAAAAGAAAAAGAGCAGGCATAGATTGTGTTTGATATAGGTTTTTCTGAATTAGTACTCATTTTTGTTGTGGGGCTGGTGGTGCTAGGCCCGCAACGCTTACCAATTGCGATTCGTACCGTAATGGGGTGGGTTCGTACAATTCGAGGATTAGCCGCTAATGTGCAGAATGAATTAGCACAAGAACTCAAATTACAGGAGCTTCAAGAAAGTATCAAAAAAGCGGAAGCTTTAAATTTAAGTTCACTTTCGCCTGAGTTAAGTAAAACGGTGGAAGATTTAAAACAATCGGCACAACAAATGCAGGCTAATTTAGCTTCAACGCAAGGTGAAGTTACTAAATTAACTGATGAACAAGTCGCAGAAATTCAAGCTAAGATTGAGCAAGAAGAGCAACAAATTGTTGCAACAGATTTGCCAAAAAGCGAAGAAAATCAACCGCTTGTTGATGATGTCGTAAGTGATAAAGCAAAATTATCGCCTGCTGAAATCGCAGAACAAGCTGAATTGGATGAGTCGCAATTTAGTGCTTATTACCCGCCAGACGATGAACTTGCATCGCCAGGTGCATCCGTATCACAACAACAGGATAAACAGAATGTCAGTTGAACAATCTCAACCGCTGATTAGCCACCTTGTTGAATTAAGAAACCGCTTACTCCGCTGTTTTATTTGTGTACTTGTGGTTTTTTGTGTTTTGGTTTACTGGGCGAATGATATTTATACATTGCTCGCAACGCCGCTTACTGAGAATTTGCCAGCAGGCGCAACGATGATTGCAACCAATGTTGCAACACCGTTTTTTACGCCGATTAAATTAACGGGTGTGGTAGCAGTATTTTTATCAGTTCCTTTTATTCTCTACCAAATTTGGGCGTTTGTCGCGCCAGCGCTTTATAAGCACGAAAAACGATTAATTTATCCGCTATTGGTCTCAAGTACCTTATTGTTCTATTTAGGTGTCGCATTTGCATACTATGTGGTTTTCCCGTTAGTATTCGGTTTTTTAACTAGCACTGCACCAGAAGGGGTAACGATGGCAACCGATATTAGTAGCTATTTAGATTTTGTACTCACGATTTTCTTAGCATTCGGTATTTGCTTTGAGGTGCCCGTAGCAATTATTTTACTTTGCTGGTCTGGTGTAACGAATGCTAGCGATTTACGCGAAAAACGCCCTTATATTATTGTGACAGCATTTGTTATCGGTATGTTATTAACACCACCTGATATTTTTTCTCAGACACTTTTAGCTATTCCAATGTGTTTGCTATTCGAAGTCGGGTTGTTCTTCTCGAAGTTTTATATACCAAGAGATGAGCAAGAAAATACTATCGCTAATTAATCTAAACCCGCTCGTAAGCGGGTTATTTTTTATCAAAATTTGTAAAATAAGGAATGACTATGACGCAATATCTTAACACCACTTTTCCGACCCGCCGTATGCGCCGTTTGCGTAAACACGATTTTAGCCGTCGTTTAGTAGCAGAGAATCAACTTTCTGCCAATGATTTAATTTATCCTGTTTTCGTGATTGAAGGTGAAAACCAACGAGTGAGTGTACCTTCAATGCCTGGTGTAGAACGTTTAACGATTGATCAGTTATTGATTGAAGCAGGCGAATTGGTTAAGTATGGCGTACCACTAATTGCCTTATTCCCTGTAGTGGGCGAAGCGAAGAAATCACTGATGGCAGAAGAAGCTTATAATCCTGATGGTTTAGCACAACGTGCAGTACGAGCGTTAAAAATGGCTTATCCAGAATTAGGTGTGATGACTGATGTAGCATTGGATCCATTTACCACACATGGGCAAGACGGCATTATTGATCAAGAAGGTTATGTGTTGAATGACATCACCACCGAAGTATTGGTAAAACAAGCGCTTTCACACGCTGAAGCTGGCGCTGATATTGTTGCGCCAAGCGATATGATGGATGGACGTATCGGCAAAATTCGCGAAGCGCTTGAAGCGAAAGGGTTAATTAATACCCAAATTATGGCGTACTCTGCTAAATACGCTTCAAATTATTATGGACCATTCCGTGATGCAGTGGGATCGGCGGGCAATCTAAAAGGTGGGAATAAATTTACCTATCAAGTTGATCCTGCTAATGCAAACGAAGGTTTACACGAAGTGGCGATGGATATTCAAGAAGGGGCGGATATGGTAATGGTTAAACCTGGTATGCCTTATTTGGATATGGTGTGGCGTGTAAAAGAAACTTTTGGCGTGCCAACTTTTGCTTACCAAGTTTCGGGCGAATATGCGATGCATATGGCAGCGATTCAAAATGGCTGGTTGAAAGAACGTGAATGTATTATGGAAGGTTTACTTTGCTTTAAACGAGCAGGCGCAGATGGCATTTTAACTTATTTTGCAAAAACTGTTGCGAAGTGGTTGTACGAAGCAAACCATGCATAACAACAAGCGGTTAGATTTCAGGAATTTTTTGTAAAAGTGCCAGTCTAACCGTTACTTTTTTAGGAGCGAAACATGAATGAACAATTTTCTCTGCAACCTTCAAATGATTCACTACGTACAATGATGTATATCACTTATGGTTTGTTTGGGTTAGGCATTATCTTTGGTGGTTTACCTGCGATTGCGGGGGTGATCTTAGCCTATATCAAACGTGAGGATATGAAAGGTACAGCGTATTACGATCATATGTGTTTTTTGATTCGAACCTTCTGGGGAACAATTGCTGGCTTTGCATTAGGGATTTTACTTGCCATCATTGGTATCGGAATTGTGGTGATTTGGGCTATCGGCATTTGGTACACATTCCGTGTGATTTACGGTGCAGTTAAATTATTTGATAACAAATCTGTGACCCCAACAGGCTGGTTTATGTAATGATGAACAAGCAGTCAGATTTGCAAAGTTTTTAGCAAACTTGACCGCTTGTTTTGTTAGTGAGGAAGCTTTTGGCAATGCGGGCAGAAATAACTATTACGTTGCCCAATCACTTTTGCTTCTATTGTGCTACCACAATCATTACAGGCTTCGCCTTTACGTCCGTAAACCTGCAACACTTGTGCAAAATAGCCAGGTTTGCCATCAGGTTGAATAAAGTCCTTAAGCGTTGTTCCACCTTGGATAATCGCTTTGGTTAGCACTTCTTTAATGACTTTCACCAATCGTTCACACTGCTTTTGCGTTAAATTTTGTGTAGCAAGTTCAGGGTGAATACCTGCCATAAATAATGATTCACAAGCGTAGATATTGCCAACGCCGACCACAATATCGTTGTTCATAATAAAGTTTTTAACAGCAACGGTTTTATTGCGACTCTTCTCAAATAAATAAACTACAGTAAAAGCCTCTGATAATGGTTCTGGGCCTAAACGAGAGATTAATTCATGTTGCTCTGCATTTGCAGCCCATAGCCAACAACCAAATTTACGTGGATCGTTATAACGCAGCACAGTGCCATCTTGCGTAATCAGATCAACATGATCGTGTTTCCCTGCAGTTTGTTGGTTTTCTTCCAGAATCCCCAGCGAGCCTGACATACCTAAATGAATTAAAATATCGCCTTTTGTGGTGTGTAAAATCAGATATTTAGCTCGCCGAGATAAACGTACAATTTCAGCGCCTTGCATCTGTTGTAATTCTGCTGAAATAGTCCAACGCAATTTAGGAGTGCGTGTGATAATTTGCTTAATGGTTTTACCTTGCAGATGAGGTTCTACGCCTCGTAAGCTGGTTTCGACTTCTGGTAATTCAGGCATTTTATTGCTCCTAAAACAGAGGCAGTGAATTCACTGCCTCAATATTGTACGTTATTTTTTATTTATTAGCGGGTGTAGACAGGCACCAATGACACAGCCAATTACCGTAAAAGGTAGCCATTCCATTGAATAGGCTTTCAGCGGTAAGTTTTCGGTGAATGTGAAGCCTGCAACCGATGCAATTGCAATGATGCTAACCAAAAATAGTGCAAAGCGTTGTGCAGTTAATGGTAATTTGATAACTAGATTTACCAATAGCATTAGGATAATCGTCATTGCGATTGGGTAAAGCACTAATAACACAGGAATTGATTTACTAATTACTTCTTTTAAGCCTTGGTTTGCAATGACAAAACTGATGATAGTAAAGAGTAACGCATACACTGTATAAGAAATACGAGGGAAAATATCGTGAAAATATTCGCTTACAGATACAGCTAAACCAACGGCGGTGGTTAAGCAAGCTAACGATACAATAATACCTAGAATTGCACGTCCTAATTCACCAAATGCTTCAGTGGTAATCGTATTTAAAATATAAGTCCCTAAATCTAAGTTTTTCTCAACAAGCATTGCGCTGGTTTCGGCACTGATTGGCATATTATTCCCAATCCAACCGAGTGAGATATAAATTACTGCAAGCGCTGTTGCTGCCACTAAAGCTGCTGAGATCGTTTGACGTTGTAAAGACGCATGGCTCACGCTTTTGCCTCGAATAGCATGTAGTACAATTACTGAGTATGCTAATGAAGCCAGCGCATCCATCGTTAGATAGCCGTCGATAACACCTTTAAAGAAGTACGGTTGCTCTGTACTTGGCATTGAGTTAATTATGCCATCATTGTTTAGTAAGAATACGGCCTTAACCACCAATGCAATAATCGCAATCAGTAACACTGGGGTTAAGATTGCTCCGATACGATCCACTACTTTAGTTGGATTTAAGGCGAGCCACAATACTAACGCAAAATAGATAAGTGTGAAGATCAGCAACGAAATTTGGCTTGCTTCACCAATAAAAGGCATCATTGCCATTTCATAAGCGGTTGCAGCCGTACGTGGGCCTGCAAAGAAAGGCCCGATTGAAAGGTAAATTGCAATTAAAAAGATTGCAGAAAACCAAGGGTGAATTTTATCTAATGCTGATTTATAACCACCGTTATAAAAAGCACTGACAATAATACCTAATAGTGGCAAACCAACGCCTGTTAATACGAAACCGATAATAGCAGGTATAAATTCACTACCGCTTTCATAACCTAGCTTTGGCGGAAAGATTAAATTTCCTGCCCCGAAGAAAATGGCGAACAGCATAAAGCCGACCACAAATGTATTTTTAGTCATATACATACCACACATTTCATTTGCTTTAATGGCAAATTACAAACACAAAAAATAAAATGGAAACCCGAAAAATAGAAATAGCAAACCGAACTCCACAAATGTAAAGTTCGGTTGAAAATAGACCGCTTGTGGCGGTTAGTTCATATATAAACCACCATTTACATGGATAGTTTCGCCAGTGATATATTTTGCATCATCACTTGCTAAGAATGCGACTGCTTTCGCAATATCTTGCGCAGAGCCTAATTGACCTGCTGGAATTTGGCTTAAGATCGCTTGTTTTTGATCTTCGTTTAACTCATCTGTCATATCTGTTGCGATAAAGCCTGGCGCAACCACATTCACCGTTACGCCACGCGAAGCAACTTCTTTTGCCAATGATTTAGAAAAACCAACTAAGCCCGCTTTTGCTGCACAGTAGTTTGTTTGACCTGGATTACCCATTGAACCAACGACAGAACCGATGGTTACAATACGACCGCCTTTTTTCATCATTGGACGTAATACCGCTTTAGATAAACGATAAACCGAAGTTAAGTTAGTTTGAATAATATCGAACCAATCTTCTTCTTTCATGCGCATTAATAAACCATCGCGTGTAATTCCTGCATTGTTTACTAAAATATCAATATCACCGAACTCTGCTTTAATTTGTGCAAGCACAGCTTCAATAGATTCAGCATCGGCAACGTTTAATACTAAGCCTTTACCATTTGTACCTAAATAAGCAGAAATACTTTCAGCCCCTTTTTCTGAAGTTGCTGTACCGATTACTGTTGCTCCTTTTGCTACCAATTCTTCTGCGATAGCTTTACCAATACCACGAGTTGCACCCGTTACTAATGCGATTTTACCTTGCATTGTGAATTTCCTTTTGTAGGGACACCTTGTTGGCATCCATCTTTTAGCAAAGAGCACGAAGTATCGTGCCCTACGATTTTATTAGGCTTCAACAGCGTCTAATGATGCAACATCATTTACTGCTTTAGCGGTCAATTCTTTCACGATACGACTAGCCAAGCCTGTTAATACCTTGTTTGGACCGATTTCGTAAAGGGTGGTTACACCTTCGTTTGCCATTTTTTCTACCGTTTCTGTCCAGCGAACAGGGCTATAAAGTTGGCGAACTAATGCATTACGAATTGCTTCGGCCTCAGTTTCTACAGTAACATCAACATTGTTGATCACTGGTACAACCGGTGTGTTTAACGTGATATTTTGCAACGCTTCGGCTAATTTATCTGCAGCGGGCTTCATTAATGCACAATGTGAAGGCACGCTTACTGCTAATGGTAATGCACGCTTAGCACCCGCTGCTTTACATAATTCACCTGCTTTTTCAGCAGCTGCTTTTGTACCTGCAATAACCACTTGTCCTGGGCTATTAAAGTTTACCGCTGAAACGATTTCGCCCAATTCTACTTGCGCTTGTTCACAGGCTTTGATAATTGATTCATTATCTAAACCGATAATTGCATACATTGCACCTGTACCTGCAGGAACCGCTTGTTGCATTGCATTACCACGTAATTCCACTAATTTGATCGCATATTGGAAATCTAATACGCCCGCACAAACTAATGCTGAGTATTCACCTAAGCTATGACCCGCCATTACAGACGGTTTTAGTTCTGGGTATTTTTGTTGCCATACACGATAGATTGCAACTGATGATGCTAACAGCGCTGGTTGCGTACGTTGTGTTTGACCTAAATCTTCTGCAGTACCATTTTGTACAAGATCCCAAAGATCGTAGCCTAAAACTTCTGAAGCTTGGCTAAAGGTTTCTTCCACGATAGGGAATGCGCTTGCAAGATCTGCTAACATTCCGACCGCTTGTGACCCTTGACCAGGGAATACCATTGCGAATTTTGACATTACGTAGTCCTCTTTTTAGTATTTTTGTTTAAATCTATATTGAGCATTTTATTTGTTATTTTTTTGGTGAAGCAAAGAAAAGTAACATAAAAAACTTAGTCTGGAGAATAATACAATTTACCGATTTCAATACGTTGGCGACCTGTTTTTAAGCGCCATTTGTTTGAATCACGCAGAGAATAAACACAGCCACAATATTCTTGTTGGTAGAAGCGCTCACGTTTACTGATTTCAATCATACGCTGTGAGCCACCATTTTTGCGCCAGTTGTAATCCCAATAAACTACATCATCAAATTTAGCTGCTGCACGGTGTCCGCAATCATTGATCTGATTCATATCTTTCCAACGAGAGATACCTAAGCAGCTAGTGTAAACAGGAAAGCCATTGTTATGCGCATATTCTGCCGCTTTCTCAAAGCGCATATCAAAGCACATCGTGCAACGAATACCACGCTCAGGCTCCCATTCCATCCCTTCTGCTTTTTTAAACCATTCACGGCGGTCATTTTCATAATCATCATCGAAATCAATAAATGGAATCCCCCATTTTTCAGCAAAGCGAATATTTTCTTCTTTGCGAATCAGGTATTCCTTCATTGGATGAATATTGGGATTATAGAAATAAATGGTAAATTCAATACCAGAAGCGTGAATCGCTTCCATTACTTCACCAGAACAAGGCGCACAGCAAGAGTGCAATAACAATTTGTTATGTCCATTTGGTAAAGTTAATTTTTCACGCACAAACGGCGCATTTGGATCTTTGCCTTTACGGGTGAGTTTTTTCTTCTGTTGTAAAGCTTGTTTATGTTCTAAGGGTTGTTGGTTTTCTGTCATGGCAAAAGTTCTAATAAAAAAATAACCGCTTGTTTACTTAATAACGGCGATCTACCGATAAATAAGCCAGAGAAATTAATGCTTGTTTGTATTCGCTATCTGGGAGCAATGCGAGGGCATCAACAGCTTTTTGCGCTTCTTGCTTAGCACGAGTCATTGCATATTCAAGAGATTGGTGTTCAGCCATAATCTCTAACACGGCTGGAATTTGCTCTCGTTCTCCGCCATTTTCAATTGCACTGCGAATCATATCCGCTTGCGCTTGGTTGCCTTTTGCTTGTGCAGCGTGCATTGCGTGCAGTAATGGTAAGGTTGGTTTGCCTTCAACAAAGTCATCACCGACATTTTTACCGAAGCTTTCTGCTTTTGCTGAATAATCTAAAATATCGTCAATTAATTGGAATGCGGTACCGAGGTAGCACCCGTAATTTTTGAGGGCAATTTCGACCGCTTGTTCCACATTAGCTACAATCGCTACACACTGTGTTGCAGCTTCAAATAAGCGAGCAGTTTTGTTGTAAATGACCCGCATATAATTTTGTTCGGTGGTATTTGGATCATTCACATTCATCAGTTGCTGCACTTCGCCTTCTGCGAGGGCATTCGTGGCAGCCGACATCACTTTTAACACTTCAAGTGAATCAACACTGGTCATCATTTGGAATGAACGCGTGTAAATAAAATCGCCGACTAATACGCTTGCCGCATTGCCAAATGTTGCATTTGCTGTTGCACGACCTCGGCGCATATCTGATTCATCAACCACATCATCGTGTAATAAGGTTGCGGTGTGAACAAATTCAATAAACGCCGCACAAGTAATGTGTTTGTTGCCTGTATAGCCCAAAGCATTGGCTGCTAGCACGGCAATTAGCGGACGAATACGTTTACCGCCACCTGCGATAATATAGTGACCTAATTGGTTGATTAAAACGACCTCAGAGTTTAGCTGAGCAAGAATTTCAGCATCTACAGCTTTCATATCTTGGCTTGCAAGCGCCTGAATTTGCTCAAGTGTTAATAGCGTTGTCATTGCGTTCTCATTCTTAAATGTGAAAATTTGGCGACAATTCTACCTTAAATCTGGCTAGCTTCAAAAAAGAATCGAAAATAAGCGGTTGAATTTTGCCCATTTTTTGCAATTCTCATTTTGTTCAGGTTTTCGAAATTATTAATTTCAGATTTGTTAATAATGAGCAGCGGAAAGTTTCCTATAATGATATAAATTTTAATCGATATATTAAGGAAGGCTAACATGACATTTAAAGTGAAAAGTTTCGCTGCATTAGATCCAAATTCGCCTTTGGCAAAACATATCATTGAGCGCCGTGAGCTTCGTCAAGATGATGTGGAAATTGACATTCTGTACTGTGGTGTTTGCCACTCAGATTTGCATATGGCAAAAAATGACTGGGGCTTTTCTAGCTATCCAATTGTACCTGGACACGAAATTGTTGGGCGAGTAGCTAAAGTTGGTAAAGATGTGACTAAATTTAAAGCGGGTGATTTAGTTGGTGTTGGCTGTATGGTGGACTCTTGTCAGCATTGTACGCCTTGCCAGCACGGTTTGGAGCAGTATTGCGAGAATGGTCGTATTGATACTTATGCTTCGGTTGATCCAAAAGACGGTATGCCAACTTTTGGTGGTTATAGTGAAAAAATTGTCGTAACTGAAAAATTCGTCTTAAAAGTGCCAGAAAGTTTAGATACCAAAGCGGTTGCACCACTACTTTGTGCGGGGATTACCACTTGGTCACCGTTACGTCATTGGAATGTAGGAAAAGGTACCAAAGTGGCTGTAGTTGGCTTGGGCGGCTTAGGCCATATGGCATTAAAATTAGCTAATGCGTTGGGGGCGGACGTTACGTTATTTAGTCGTAGTGCAGGTAAAGAGGCAGATGCTTTCCGTTTAGGTGCACATAAAGTCGTGATTTCAACCGATGAAACACAAATGGCGCAAGTGGCAAATAGCTTTGATGTGATTATTGATACTGTGCCTTATCAGCATGATCTTAAACCTTATATCAACACATTAACCTTAAACGGTACTATTGTACTGGTTGGTTTAGTGGGAGATTTAGAACCAAGTATCAGCACCGTTCCGCTTATTATGGGGCGTCGTTCGGTAGCAGGTTCACTGATTGGTGGTATCAAAGAAACGCAAGAAATGTTGGATTTCTGTGGTGAACATGGCATTACCTCTGATGTTGAAATGATTAATATTCAAAATATTAATCAAGCGTATGAACGTATGTTGAAATCTGATGTGAAATACCGTTTTGTAATTGATATGCAATCACTAAAACAGAGTTAATTCATTCATTTTTACTATTATTATTTCTTAATAGTAAATAGTTTATTCATTATTTTGTGACTAGTTATTCTTAGTAACTATCAGTAGAATAACGAGCGAAAATTTTATTTCATTCTATATAAAGGATAATTCATTTATGGCAAAGCAAATTGCAGTTCTTGTCGGTAGTGGTAGCAAAACCTCAATTAGCCAAATCGTGGCAAATCATCTTAAAACTATTGCACCTGCAAGCATTCAATTAAATTTGGTAAATATCGCTGATCTTCCGCTCTACGATCGTGATTTAGATGAAAATAGCCCAGAATCATATACGCGTTTACGTTCAGCAATTGAACAAGCAGACGGTGTATTGTTAATCACACCAGAGCATAATGGCGGTATGTCTGCAATGATTAAAAATGCGATTGATGTGGGTTCACGTCCAATGGGGCAAAGTAAGTGGTTAGGTAAACCAGCGGGTATCGTTTCTGTGGCAGCAGGTATGTCTGGTGGTGTACGTGCAGCAGATCAATTACGTATCGTAGCATCAGGCGCATTTATCAATATGCCAGTTGCGCCATTTGCAGCAAATGTAGGCGGTATTTTTAATGGCGTATTCAATGAAAACGGTGAAATCGTTTCAGAAGCAGTATTAGGTACATTAAAAGGCTTTATCGAAAGCTACGCTGATTTCGTGGCTAAATTCTAATCCTATTATTGATTAACCATTATCAATAAATTTGAAGTATAAGCGGTTTGTTTTTTGCAAAATTTTGCAAGAATTCAACCGCTTTTTTGTTAACTATTATTCACAAATTAGAAATAGTTTATTAATAAAAACGCTATTTATCTTCAAGTTAACGACCTATACAATGCGCACCTCTTTTATTTAGTATTATTATTTTGGTTTAAAGGAAAGCAAAATGAACTCAAACTTAGAAAAATTCACGCCATATGCATTAGCATTATTACGTATTGTTGCCGCTTATATGTTCTTATTACACGGCACAGCAAAATTCTTTGAATTCCCAGTATCAATGACTGGTGGTAACGGTTCGGTACCGCTTATGTCAATGTACGGTATTGGTGGTATCTTAGAAATCGCTGGCGGTATTTTATTAATCTTAGGTCTATTTACTCGCCCAGTCGCATTTTTACTTTCAGGTATGATGGCGTATGCGTATTTCTTTATGCACGCAAGCGCAGCAGATATTGCGTTACCTATTGTAAATAAAGGCGAATTAGCCTTGCTCTACTCAGTAGTATTCTTCTTATTAGTATTTGTTGGAGCAGGTGCATTTGCGTTAGACAATAAACGTACAAAAGCGAACTAATAAGGCTTTTAGTACATAAAAACAGAGAAGCGGTCGAATTTTACAAAAAAATTGTAAAATTGACTGCTTTTTTGTTGGTGCTTTTTTGTTATAATAACCACAACTAAAAATTGAGAGGGTGAAGTCTACGTTTATCGTAACCTAAATAAATTAAACGAAAAAACGGACAGGCTTTTTGGATAAATCCGAGTAAATACTAGTAAAAACAATGCTTATTTCCGTCTTTAAGGCTGAAAATCTAGTATAAAGAAAAATAACGCAGAATTTTTTCACTTTTTCTGCAAATCGTTCTTGCTCTTTGCATAGTTTTTGCGTAGAATTGACCACCTATTTTATATGAATTTAAGAGTGCCTAAGCAGAAGCGATTGGCACAAATTAGCGGAGTAAATATGTACGCAGTTTTCCAAAGTGGCGGCAAACAACACCGAGTAAGCGAAGGTCAAGTAGTTCGTTTAGAAAAACTTGAAATTGCAACTGGTGAGAAAGTTGAATTCGACTCAGTGTTAATGGTCGTTAATGGTGAAGATGTTAAAATTGGTGCACCAGTAGTTGCTGGTGCAAAAGTAGTGGCTGAAGTTGTAGCGCAAGGTCGTGGCGATAAAGTGAAAATCGTTAAGTTCCGTCGTCGTAAACACAGCCGTAAACAACAAGGTCATCGTCAGTGGTTCACAGAAGTGAAAATCACTGGGATTCAAGCATAATTTCAGAGGAGATCAAGTAGATGGCAACTAAAAAAGCTGGTGGTTCAACTCGTAACGGTCGTGATTCTGAAGCTAAACGCCTTGGTGTTAAACGTTTTGGTGGCGAGTCTGTATTAGCAGGTAGCATCATCGTTCGTCAACGTGGTACTAAATTCCACGCTGGTAGCAATGTTGGTATGGGTAAAGACCACACTTTATTCGCAACTGCTGACGGTAAAGTTAAATTTGAAGTGAAAGGTGAGAAAAACCGTAAATACGTAAGCATCGTTGCTGAGTAATTCATTTCAATCAAATTTAAAATAAAACCCCACAAATGTGGGGTTTTTTCTTATCTTTTTCCAACCTCACAATATTTATGAAAAAACAACCTTTGCTCGGTTTTCTATTCTCTTTAATTGCTATTCTTATGTGGGGAATGTTACCTCTTGCCATTAAACAAGTTTTAAAATCTCTCGATTCGCAAACCATTGTTTGGTTTAGGTTTTTAGTCGCTACGATTGGTGTGTTTGCCATGCTAGCTATTGCAAAAAAATTACCAAATTTGACCGCTTTCTTCGGCCAATATCGCTGGTTATGGCTGATTGGTGTTATTGGACTATCTTGTAACTTCTTTTTATTTAATCTTGCACTAAATTATATTCCTGCTGCAACCAGTCAAGTGCTTAGCCCACTTTCTTCTTTTGTTATGATTTTACTCGGGGTAGTGCTATTCAAAGAGCAGATTGGTATTCATCAAAAAATTGGTTTTGTATTGGTGGTAACAGGGCTGATGATGTTCTTTAATAATCGCTTTGCAGATTTAGTCGCAATGAATAGTTATGCTTATGGCGTGTTACTAGGTATTTGCGCAAGCTTGATTTGGATTGGTTACAGCTTATCGCAGAAAATAATGTTGGCAAATTTTAGTTCTCAACAAATTTTATTGCTGATTTATTTGGGCTGTACCTTAGTATTTACTCCTTTTGCACATATCAGTGAATTAGCTCGCTTAAATTTAGTAGCCTGGGGCTGGCTCGCTTTTTGTGGCATAAATACCGTAATTGCTTATGGCTGTTATGCGGAAGCACTTAATCGCTGGGAGGTCTCAAAAGTGAGTTTAATGATGACGCAAATCCCGATTTTAACCATTATGCTAACTGCATTAAGCCATTGGCTTTCACCTGAATTATTTGAAGCGCCTGATCTAAACGGATTAAGCTATATTGGCGCAGTTACCGTGGTTTCTGGTGCGATGCTTTCTGCCATTGGGCATAAGCTTTTCTATCGTAATCAATTACGTTCAAAACTGTAGGAAATAAGATGACACAAAGACCTTTACTTGGATTTTCGCTTGCTTTATTAGCAACCGCCACTTGGGGCTCATTACCAATGATGGCACAACAAGTTCTCAAATATATGGACGCACAGACATTAGTTTGGAGTCGCTTTGTTGTGGCTGCTGTGGTAATAGTTTTCGTCTTGTTTATTACGCGTCGTTTACCAAAACTTACTGAGCTTAGCTTAAAAGATTGGGGCTGGTGTGTCTTGGGAGTGATTGGGCTTTCTATTAATTTTGTATTATTTGCGGATGCACTTAACTATATTTCACCCACGACAAACCAAGTTTTATGGCAGTTAGCGCCATTTTCGATGATTTTATGCGGTGTTTTATTTTTTAAAGAAGAATTGAAATTTTTCCAGAAAATAGGCTTTGCTCTATTAATTATTGGTTTGATCGCATTTTTTAATGATCATTTTGATCAAATTTTACAATTTGATACCTATGCATGGGGCATTTTGCTTGGTGCGGGAGCAAGTACCATTTGGGTAATGTACGGCATTGCTCAAAAATTATTACTGAAAAAATTAAATTCTCAGCAAGTGTTAATGGTGATTTATATCGGCTGTAGCTTTTTGCTTGCACCACTTTCTACGCCGAGCCAATTAGTGAGCCTTAGTGGCTTTCCATTGATTTGCTTTATTTATTGTTGTTGTAATACGTTGATTGGCTATGGGGCTTATAGCGAGGCGTTAAATCATTGGGATACTTCCAAAGTAAGTGTAGTAACCACTATGATTCCAATTTTCACTATGTTATTTGCTTTGATAGGGCATCATTTTTTCCCAAATACGTTTGCAAATCCAGATATGAATTTTATCAGTTATATTGGTGCATTTATCGTGGTACTTGGTGCCATGTTAGCTGCTGTTGGCGATAAATTTTTTGCAAAAAAATTAGAAAAATAGCTATCTGTATTTGTGTTCTTTCAAATAAAAAAAGTGATGAAACTCACTATTTCATCACTTTTTTAATTTCAAATTATACTGCTATATATTCTATGTCTAAATGTAGTAGCGTTTGCGACAGCTCTTCAGTTATACCTCGATGACTTAACACAGCTTGCTTTTCAGCCATTACAATTCGGGTGATTTTTTCGTCTAATAAACCGCTTAAACGACGATAATTTAAGGCACTTTGCAATGGCAAAAAGCTTGGGTTGAATGCGGCATTTTCGGCATAACGCCCTGTGATAACTTGTTCACCCACTTGTAATGCAATACCGCTCATTGCTTGGCTATATGGTGCGTAAGATTGCTGTGCTGCGACAATTGCAGCTTGTGTAAGAGGATCAGTTGATGGCTCAAAAGTATGGTGTTGCGCATCAAAAAGCACTTGAGTGATATTTAAATCTGTTGGACCAAAAGAATCAGGCAGATAGTTGTGTAGCAGGTTATTTTGGCTATGTGGTAAATGAATTTTTAGCGTTTTCGCAGTGTTTAATTCATTCATAAATTGGCGACAGTGACCACAAGGGGTATGGTTTACGATCATATCTTGAATAGACTGTTCACCAGCTAACCAAGCATGCATAATTGCACTTTGCTCTGCGTGTATGGTTTGTTGCATCGCAGTTGCTGAAAATTCTTGGTTTGCGCCAAAATAAAAATTACCTGATACACCAATTGCCACCGCACCTACATAAAAATTGGATACAGGAACAAGTGCATAACAAGCAGCAAGCGGTAAACAGTGGAGTGCTAATTCAACGGGAGAAAGCTCAAATTGTTCACTCCATGTTTGGATCTGTGTACCAGAAAATTTTGCTCGATAATTTTGAGCTTTGAGCTGATTGGAAATTGTTGTGATGATTGGATTGTTTTGTTCCAAGACGGTTTTTTCTAGTCGTGCTTGGAGTGCAAATAAAGTAGCCATGCTATTCTCCTTTGTTTGACGGGGCGTTATTATACTTGTAAATCAGCAGAGTTGATGTGATCAAGATCGCACTAATACGAAGAAATGCACAGATTGCTCTATTTAACAGCAAACTGTTGAATAATACAGCAAGGCTACTTTGGAAATTGTGAATAGCGTTAACGGCGCTCAACAATTACACCTACACTAGTTGCTTGTGCAACCGCTTTAGGCTTATGTAATTCAATTTTAAGCGTTTTAATACCGTAGGTTTTTTGCAATAAATCCGCAACTTGATGCGCAACTGTTTCTACGAGTTTAAATGGCTTGGATTCGACAAATTTTAGAATGCTTTCGGAAACTTCTGCATAGTTTAAACAATATTGCACATCATCTGTTGCCGCAGCTAAGCTGAAATCCCATTCCATTTCGATATTAAATACTAAGCGTTGCTTAATTGTATGTTCCCAATCGTAAGCGCCAATTGAAGCGAAAGCGGTCAGCTCCTGAATAAAAACCTTGTCTGCCATTTTAGTTTTCCTTATTTGTGATAACATTCACGGAAATATAGCATACAAGCGAATTAGCCCCTAGCCATCCGAGGAATATTTATGAATCTCAGCGCTTATTTACTCATTCTCGTTGCCTATTTATTCGGTTCGATTTCCAGCGCCATTATTTTTTGTCGTTTAGCAGGTTTACCTGATCCAAGAGAAAATGGTTCACATAATCCTGGAGCGACCAATGTGCTACGCATCGGCGGCAGGATCTCTGCATTGGGTGTATTATTGTTTGATATTTTAAAAGGAGCTGTGCCTGTATTAATCGCCTTTCAGCTTGGTTTAGTGCCCTCTGAAATCGGTTTTATTGCTTTAGCTGCTTGCTTAGGGCATATTTTCCCCATTTTCTTTCAATTTCGTGGTGGAAAGGGCGTGGCAACGGCATTTGGTGCATTGTTACCGATTAGCTCGTTAGTGGCGGGAGCAGGTTTATGTAGCTGGCTAATTGTATTTCTACTTTGTGGCTACTCATCGCTAAGTGCGGTAGTTACAGGGTTAGTGATGCCGTTTTATGTCTGGTGGTTTAGACCTGAATTTACCTTCCCTGTAGCGTTAGTATGTTGTTTACTCGTTTACCGTCATCACGATAATATTCAGCGCCTGTGGCGGGGACAAGAAGAAAGAATATGGGATAAGTTGAAGTTAGGTAAGTAAATTTATTTACAAGCGGTCGTTTTTTGAGTGACTTTTGGCAAATCAGAAAAACGACCGTTTTTATTTGTCCTTTATTTACATGACTTCAAACCAATGAAAAAGCTTAATCCTGTAGTGAATTAAGCTTTTATTAGAAGTATTGTATGTATGTAAGATTGCTTTAAAGAACTTGGTTTAACCTCAACCTCCTGCATCAGTTAAATCAAGTGTTGAACGTTTATGAACATCCGTTCATTTTTTCAAAGCTCAGCCATTATAGCCCAAAAAAATAATTTGAAAATACCCCTATTGCAAATATAGCCTTTCTTTTTAGTAAATAATAAAAAAGTCAGGTGAGCTATTATAAATTTAATCCAATGATATAGATTATGGTCAATAATATTAATGTAAGGCTTTCTCTATTTTTTCAAAAAGGTCTCGAGCAAGGTTATCTAAGCCTCTTAATCGTTCTAAGCCACGTCTCATCAGGGTTTGACGCTGATTATCATAACGAGATAATTTAATTAATGGCTCAATTAAACGCGCCGCAACCTGTGGATTTGTTTCGTTGAGTTTAATTAAAACATCTACAAGGAAACGGTAACCAGAACCATCAATTGCGTGGAATGCTTTAGGAGTCTGACCACAAAATGCTCCGACCAATGAACGCAATCTATTTGGGTTGTTAAAGTTAAAACTACGGTGATTTAACAAACCTTGTACGATTTCAAGCACATTATCATCAGGGCGTGTTGCTTGGAGCATAAACCATTTATCCATCACTAACCCATCGTGATGCCATTTTTCTTCAAAATCAGCCAGTAATTGATCACGACAAGGTAACTGTGCTTTGGTCGCAGCCGAAAGTGCGGCTAACGTATCTGTCATATTATCTGCTTGGCGGTAATGACTGAATGTAAGTGAATTGCCTAAATCGGTAAACGCTAAATAAGATAAACATACATTGCGTAACGCACGTTTTGCCATATCTTCAGCCACAACTTGGTAAGTACCACATTTATTGTGAATATAAATTTCATGTAGGCGATCACGTAGTGTTTCTGCAATTGCTCTTAGCATAAATTCACGTACGATAGCGATACCGTTTGGATCGATAACCTTAAACAGTTCAGCAAATTCCGTTTCTTTTGGCAAGGTCAGCATTAAAGCGGTCAATTCTGCATTATGATTTGCATTATCTAATAAATAAGTAAGCGCTTCGGTTAGTTCTGCTGAAAATGCCAGCGCTTCACCTGATTGATAGCGCGATAAATTATGACGTAGCTCATTATTAAATAAGGTTTGTGCTGCATCCCAACGCACGAAATCATTTTTAGCAAATTTAAGTAACGTAATCAGCTGTTCATTGCTATAGTTATAATCTAGACGTACAGGCGCAGAGAAATCGCAGAGTAGCGCAGGCACTGGTTGCTGCATAACGTTATGAAACTCGAAAGTTTGCTGTTCTTGCAATACGTTTAATACGTTGTGTTGGGTTGCCCCTTCAAATTGTAATTCAATTGGTTCACCAGTTTGTTCAGCATATAACTCAAGTTTAAGCGGAATATGTAAGTTTACTTTTTCTAACTGATCCGCAGTTGCAGGGGTATGTTGTGCAACGTGTAAACGGTAAATGTGCTGTTCTGTATCATATTCATCATTCACACTTAGTTCTGGTGTACCAGATTGGCTATACCAACGGCGGAATTGGGTTAAATCAATGCCCGATGCTCGCTCCATGGCTGAAACAAAATCTTCGCAAGTCGCGGCTGAACCATCATTTTCAGCAACATACAATTGCATACCTTGTTGGAATTTTTCTTCGCCTAATAAGGTGTGAATCATACGAATCACTTCAGCCCCTTTTTCATATACGGTAACTGTATAGAAGTTATTCATTTCAATTACTTTTTCTGGGCGAATCGGGTGTGCCATTGGGCTGGCATCTTCAGCAAATTGTACCGCTCGTAATAAACGCACATCTTCAATACGTTTAGCAGGACGTGACCATAAATCTGAGGTGAATTCTTGATCACGAAAAACAGTTAGACCTTCTTTTAAACTTAATTGGAACCAATCCCGACAAGTAATACGGTTGCCTGTCCAGTTATGGAAATATTCGTGGGCAATCACGCTTTCAATATCTAAGTAGTCGGTATCGGTTGCCGTTTCAGGTTTTGCCAATACAAATTTAGAATTGAACACATTTAAACCTTTGTTTTCCATTGCTCCCATATTAAAGAAATCGACCGCTACAATCATATAAATATCTAAATCATATTCCAGTCCAAAGCGATCTTCATCCCATTTCATTGAGCGTTTTAAGCTTTCCATTGCCCAGCTAGCACGATCTAAATTGCCACGATCCACATAGATCTCTAAGGCTACTACACGACCACTCTTCGTAGTGAATTTATCTTGTAGCAAATCAAAATCGCCAGCCACTAAAGCAAACAGATAACTTGGTTTTAAGAATGGATCTTCCCATTCCACCCAATGACGACCATCAGGCAAATCGCCTTGTGCGATACGGTTACCATTTGAAAGTAAGAACGGGTATTTCGCTTTAGAAGCGGTGATTTTTGTACGATATTTTGCAAGCACATCAGGGCGGTCTAGCATATACGTAATTTGGCGGAAGCCTTCGGCTTCACACTGAGTACAAATGCCATCACCCGATTGGTATAAGCCTTGTAGCGAAGTATTTTGTGCTGGGTTTAAACCTGTTTCGATTTGCAATTCAAATTTGTCATCAGCAATATGACTAACATCAATTGTGAGCGATTCATCATCTTTCTCAAAATGCGGATAAGCCTCGCCATTCAGTTTTAGCGAAAGGAAATCAAAGCTATGCCCATCTAAACGCAAGTGTGTTGCACCTGTAGTTTTACGTTCTACAGTTAAATTGGAGCTAACAAAGGTTCTATCGGGATCGAGTTGGAAATCAAGAGAAATGTCTGTAATCGTAAAATCGGGTGCGCGATAATCTTTTCTATATTTTGCTTTAGGTTGCATAATGTTGTCCTTAATTAATGTGGCAGGATAGTACTCGCCGAGAGATGTCGCTACATTCTACTAAAAGCTTGCAAATTTTCCAAAAAATCTGACCGCTTGTTTTGTATCCATGAACTTATATTTTTGTTAGTCGAATGGTGAGGACTTGATTAGACTGAACATTTAAAGTGGGTTATCAAAAATATTGTTTCTATTTACAATTAGCCCCCCAGATACAAACACTCAAGGCGAAATTCTTGATTTTGCTGATTACACCATTCTTTCTTCAACCAGCCAAAAACAAAAAATAGATAGCAATAAAATTGTCTCAGCCAAACAATCTAATATTTTAGGTTCTGAAAATAATGGAACGCTAAATGGTGCTGATTTGGTTAGCATTAATGTCTATTTTAATCCACTCGATAAACATCAAAAATTAGCATTGGCATGAGGTCATTAGTAAGCCAAATCCTTATTTTTAGTATAATAAAATCATCACTCATATTAATGGCACTTTTTATATTTATAACACTATGCTAAATGCTGTCCTAAATTCAGCACCAGCATAATGCTTTGGAAGGGGGTTAGGAAATGATATTTATATCTTTGAAGGAGTATTTGGCTACAATATTATTGCTAATTTTGGAAATGTAGGATAAAGACATATGGATGTTTAAAGACTTACGATTTGACGCTGTAACTATTCAGCTTGAATAGAAATAATTTACTGATCACAGACAGTACAAAAGCAGGAAATTATATGGAAATCGTAGATTATGTGATTAATCTTGCAAATAGAATTGTACAATTTAATTTTAGTGACGATTATGCTTCAATTTCGGTTGATTACAATAATTCATTTAAATATCAAGTTAATATTAATGTAATTTAAGTGAAATTATTTCATATGAAATATGTAACAATTTATTTCAAATTTTATTCATATTGATTTTAATTTGAATTATTTTATTTATTTTGTAAACTTATTTTTATATAAATTTACCTAGGGTAAAAAATACACGATAAAGTCTAGTATATAATTCCTGATGCAAATTTAATTAAATTTGCATGAGTTAATTTATATTAGGAGAAAGAATATGTATATCGCACGCATTTCACATATAGTAAATCTTAAAAGTTTCGTAAGTTCACTTTTTAATATTTATGGTAAAGTGATTTACAAGCCGACTATTAGTTACCAAAATAAATTTGGTTTAATATATTATCAGAAACCAGTTAAACCTGATTTCGAAACACAAAAACCAATTGAGCCACAAAAACCAATTGAGCCACAACAACCAATTGAGCCACAACAACCAATTGAGCCACAACAACCAATTGAGCCACAACAACCAATTGAACCGCAACAACCGATTGATCCACAAGAACCAAACTGTGGTTGTCCAGAAGATGATGCTCCAACTCCACCATGGGAGGCAGATCACGTAATTTATGGTGATGAATGTGACAACGTACTTTGTGGTACAGAAGAAAAAGATATGATCGACGGTGGTGCAGGTAACGACACGTTATACGGCTTTGGTGGTCACGATAACTTATTTGGTGGCGAAGGTAATGACATATTAGTGGGTGGGTTAGGCGATGGCGATTACTTATCTGGCGGTGTAGGTAACGATACTTATATCTTCAGTGGTAATTATGGTCACGATGTTGTTGCAGATAAAGGTGCTGCAAGCGATTTCGATGTAATCAGATTCACTGATTTAAATACAGATGAAGTAACATTCAGCCTTAAAGGCAGCAATTTATTGATTACAGATACTACAAATGAAGGTAACTTTATTGAAGTGGTGAACTACCTCAATGACAGTGCGAATTCAATTGAACAATTTGATTTCAAAGATGGTAGTGCAACTGTTGATGTGGTTTATAACGCTAATGGTTCTTGCGATATTTGTGTTTCATATACCTCATTACAACAAGAGCAAGTAACTTTCTACGCTTAATTTGATATACAATCATGAATAAAGGGGGGGAGCTCCCTCCTTTTATGATTATCGATTTTGTAAAAATAGGGCTTTGGGCTACAATATTTGCAAATTTTTTCACAAAATCGACCGCTTATGTCACTTATTCAATTCAATTTACCGCTTATTGCTCAGCAACAAGGTGGAAAATTCCAAGATCATCAAACGCTCGGTAATTTAATCGGGCATTCCGACACACTCGTTATTGCCGAAGCAGCTGCACAATTTAAAGGTTTAACCGTTGTTGTCACACCTGATACCCGAACTGCTTTGCGCCTTGAAAAAGCACTAAAACAGTTTAGTAATTTACCCGTTTCACTATTCCCCGATTGGGAAACGCTTCCTTACGATAATTTTTCGCCTCATCAAGATATTATTTCCGCACGTCTTTCGGCGTTATTCCATTTGCAACAGGGCAATAAACAGATTTTTCTATTGCCAATTAGCACGCTTTTACAAAAAGTTTGCCCGCCGAGTTACCTTGCGAACAATGTACTTTTGATCAAAAAAGGCGACCGCTTTTCGATTCAATCGTTACGTTTACAGCTTGAAAATGCAGGCTATCGTGCGGTGGAACAGGTGCTGGAATATGGCGAATATGCGGTGCGTGGGGCATTACTTGATCTTTACCCAATGGGAGCAGACAGCCCATTCCGCTTGGATTTTTTTGATGATGAAATTGATTCAATCCGCACATTTGATGTGGATAGCCAACGCACGATTGCGGAAATCACGGAAATTAATTTATTACCTGCGCATGAATTCCCAACCGATAGCCACGGGATCGAGCATTTTCGTAGTAAATTTCGTGAACAATTCGGTGAAATCCGCCGTGAGCCAGAACATATTTATCAGCAAGTGAGTAAAGGGATTTTAAACGCTGGGATTGAATATTGGCAGCCACTTTTCTTTGATGAAATGGCGAGCTTGTTCGACTATTTGCCTGAAAACACGCTGTTTATCACCTTTGATGGTATTGCTGAAAAAGCTGAGCAATTCCATAAAGATACTGTACAACGTTATGAAAGCCGACGAGTGGATCCAATGCGGCCGTTACTTCCGCCTGAAAAACTATGGTTTTTCACGGACGAAGTTAATCGAAGCTTGAAAGGCTATCCACGTTTGACGATTAGTGCAGACAAAGTGCGAAAATCGACCGCTAAGCAAAATGCGAATATCAAGGCATTACCTGCGGTAGCATTGCAATCTGGGCAAAAAGAACCGTTTGCGCAATTGTTGCAATTTCAACAAACATTCAGTGGAAACATTGTATTTTCAGTAGAAAGTGAAGGACGACGCGAAACTTTACTCGAATTGCTTTCACCGTTAAAAATTAAACCAAAACAGATAAAAAATTTGGCGGAGATTGAGTCGCAAATTTCTTTAATTATTTCACCGCTTGATCAAGGTTTTATTGTAGAGTCGAATAGCATTTGCCCTGATGAGATAGCCATTATTTGCGAAACGGATCTGTTAGGCGAAAAAGTCCAGACCAAACGCACCGAGAAAAATCGTAAAACCGTTAATCCTGATACGCTAATTCGCAATCTTGCTGAGCTGAAAATTGGGCAAGCGGTGGTGCATTTAGAAAATGGTGTAGGGCGTTATGCGGGGCTAACAGTACTCGACGCTGGTGGCATTAAGGCTGAATACCTTGTATTACATTATGCGAATGAAGCGAAGCTGTATGTGCCTGTTGCCTCGTTGCACTTGATTTCTCGCTATATTGGCGGGGCGGATGAAACCGCTCCACTGCATAAACTCGGTTCGGAAGCGTGGGCGAAAACCCGCCAAAAAGCCGCGGAGAAAATCCGTGATGTGGCGGCGGAATTGCTTGATGTGTATGCCAAACGAGAATCGCAAAAAGGCTTTGCATTCGTCTACGATCGAGAAAGTTTTATGCAATTTGCCAGCACTTTCCCATTTGAAGAAACCGAAGATCAGAAAATGGCAATTAATGCAGTTATCAGCGATATGTGCTTACCAAAAGCAATGGATCGCTTAGTATGCGGAGATGTTGGCTTTGGTAAAACTGAAGTAGCAATGCGAGCCATTTTCTTGGCGGTGGAAAATCATAAACAAGTTGCGGTACTGGTGCCAACCACCTTGTTAGCGCAACAGCACTTTGAAAATTTCAAAGATCGTTTTGCTAATTATCCGATTAACGTGGAAGTGCTTTCTCGTTTCAAAACCGCCAAAGAGCAAAAAGCGATTTTAGCGAAAGTTGCAGAGGGTAAAGTGGATATTTTGGTCGGTACACACAAACTTCTGCAAGAGGATGTGCAATTCCGTGATCTTGGCTTGCTGGTAATTGATGAAGAGCATCGTTTTGGCGTGCGTCAAAAAGAGAAAATCAAACAGTTGCGTGCTAATGTCGATATTCTTACCCTAACAGCCACACCAATTCCGAGAACGCTTAATATGGCGTTAAACGGAATGCGTGATCTATCAATTATTGCAAGTCCTCCAGCGCGTCGTTTGACCATTAAAACCTTTGTTCGTCAGTACGATGATTTAGTGGTGCGAGAGGCAATTTTGCGTGAAATTTTGCGTGGTGGACAGGTTTACTATTTGCATAACGATGTGGCGACTATTGAAAACTGTGCAGCAAAATTAGCCGAACTAGTACCAGAAGCGCGAATTGTGATTGGACATGGGCAAATGCGTGAGCTAGAGCGTGTAATGAGCGATTTTTATCATCAACGCTTTAATTTATTAGTTTGTTCGACCATTATCGAAACAGGGATTGATGTCCCGAGTGCAAACACGATTATTATCGACCGTGCCGACAAATTTGGTTTAGCACAGTTACACCAATTGCGTGGGCGAGTGGGACGTTCACACTATCAAGCGTATGCCTATTTGCTGACTCCGCATCCGAAAATGCTCACTAAAGATGCACAGCAACGCTTGGAAGCACTAAGTTCAATTGAGAATCTCGGCGCTGGTTTTGTGCTTGCGACCCATGATTTAGAAATTCGAGGTGCGGGTGAACTACTCGGTTCGGAGCAAAGCGGGCAAATCGAAAGCATCGGTTTCTCACTTTATATGGACTTGCTTGAAAATGCAGTGCAAGCGTTGCAAGAAGGGCGTGAGCCAACACTTGATGAAATTACTCAAAGTCAGCTTGAAGTTGAATTACGTGTGCCAGCCTTGTTGCCAGATGATTATGTACCCGATGTGAATATGCGTTTATCATTCTATAAACGTATTGCAAGTAGTGAGAGTGCAGAAGCATTGAAAGATCTCAAAGTGGAATTGATCGACCGTTTCGGCTTATTGCCTGAGGCAACCCAAAATCTGTTCCAAATTACCCAACTTCGCCACCTTGCCAGTCCACTTGGTTTGAAGAAGATAGAGGCGGGCATCAATGGCGGTTATTTGGAATTTAAACCTACGGCACAACCTGATCCGATGAAGTTCTTGCAATTGATTCAATCTGACAAAAATGTTTATAAATTTGAAGGGGCACAAAAATTCCGCTTTAATTTACCGCTTGCAGACAACAAAGCAAGACTTGAGTTTGTGGAAGAATTGATCAGGAAGCTGGTTTAATGGCGGCATGCAGGCGGTCTAATTTTGTGAAATTTTAGCAAATTTTCGTCAATTGGATTGAATTTTCGCCTAACGAAAGTTTTTTTGAAATTTGTGTTTGACAACTTTTCAAAAATCCCTAAAATACGGCACATAAATCGCTACGCAATTACGTAGCGTTTTTATTGCGGGAATAGCTCAGTTGGTAGAGCACGACCTTGCCAAGGTCGGGGTCGCGAGTTCGAGCCTCGTTTCCCGCTCCATTTTAAGATGAGCCCGAGTGGCGGAATCGGTAGACGCAAGGGATTTAAAATCCCTCGCCTTTCGGGGCGTGCCAGTTCAAGTCTGGCCTCGGGCACCATTTTAGAATGACAAAATTTAAATTATGCGGGAATAGCTCAGTTGGTAGAGCACGACCTTGCCAAGGTCGGGGTCGCGAGTTCGAGCCTCGTTTCCCGCTCCATTTTAAGATTTAAAAACGGTTGTGCCCGAGTGGCGGAATCGGTAGACGCAAGGGATTTAAAATCCCTCGCCTTTCGGGGCGTGCCAGTTCAAGTCTGGCCTCGGGCACCATTTTAAAGCTTAGAATAAATTTTATTATCGATGCCCGAGTGGCGGAATCGGTAGACGCAAGGGATTTAAAATCCCTCGCCTTTCGGGGCGTGCCAGTTCAAGTCTGGCCTCGGGCACCATTCGATAGTAAATATGCCAAGTAAATTAAATATATGCGGGAATAGCTCAGTTGGTAGAGCACGACCTTGCCAAGGTCGGGGTCGCGAGTTCGAGCCTCGTTTCCCGCTCCATTTAATCATATCAAAATACGATAGCACCATGAGGTGCTTTTTTTATTTCTAAAATTTACCCACTGTTTTCTTTTCTTACTGTTTAGTATTCTCTGAATAACCTTTCAGGCTAGGTACTGTTAGGCATAAAAAAGCCCATCTATGCAATACAAAGACGGGCCATCGTGAGGATTAATGTGCGGTTAGTATAGTTAACAATTCTGCTTCAACTTGTTTGCCAAATTTCCCCATTCGGAAATCTGCTTTTAATTCATCGAATTTCTCAGGTTCAGCTTCCATTTGCTGTTTAAGAAATTGCGGAAATTCGCATAGCACTAATGTGGTTTTACCATCACGAATATCGAAAATACTTGGGATTTTTTGAGCAGAAATAACCGCTTGTTGCTGTTCATCACTATCAAAATGTTTGCGTTCTTTGTTATCTTTGCGTGAGACATATTTCACTTTGATATTGGGATTGAGCTTGGTAATACGTTGCCAATAAGCCACCACTTCAACGCAATCAGGGCAGTAAGGCTCTGCCATCACAAGCCATTCGCCTTGCACATTGAGCGCTTTAATTTTTTCTTCTGTTTCGGGTTCAAGTTTTACATCTACGTAAACTTCAAGTTGGTTTTCACGATCTTCATCGCTATTGAATTCTAAATATTCATAAAAATGTGCCATATCTTGTCCTTTGATTAAATTGAGTATTAGTGTCGCCAGATAATTTCACAATCTACTTTGGTATTGTTAATTACTTTGCGCTGTAGTTTTTCGCATACCATTTGGAATGTTTTTTGGGCAATCTGTTCGTGATTCTGCGCAATTGAATGTATATGAAACGGCAGTGCATCAAGCAAATGATGATTATCAAATGTGGCTAAATGTAGCTCTTGATTCATTAATTTTGCTATTTGTTTATGTTCGGTGAGATAACGCAGAACCCCTTCTAAAATAGTATAAGAAGCGGTAAACACTGCTTCGGGTAGGCGTCCTAAACGTTGCACAATTTCAGCAAACATTTGGTAGCCTGATTCAGGTTGGTAATCTTTATGCAAAATCCAACCGCTTTGTACGTTTAGATGTGATTGTTCTAAGCCTTCATAAAATCCTTCCAAGCGAGAAGCACTCGGAGAAAGTGAAAGCTGCCCGCCTAAATAAAAAAATTCTTTGGGTTGATAAGCTCTTACGATATTTTCAACTAATTCAGCCACACTCTGTGTATCGTTACTGATAATATAATTGAGTGCCAAATTTGGGATATGGCGGTCGATATGTAAAACTGGAGTGTGGCGTACGATGTTTGTGTAGTAGTTTGGATCTTGGTGAGTTGGAGCAGTAATAATAAGATCAACTTGGCGATCTAATAAACGCTCAATTACTAACTTTTCTTGTTGAGGATTATCATCAGAGCAGGCAATCACCAACTGTAAGCCATTTTCTCGGCAAAGTTTTTCGAGATTGCGAGCGGTTGAAGCAAAGCCATAGTTCGTAAGATCTGGAATGACTAAGCCGATTACGTTTGAACGTTGTGCTTGCAACGCTTTGGCGTACATATTGGCACGATAGCCATATTGTTCAGCAATTGCTTGGACTTTTTGGCGAGTTTCAGGTTTGATGCGAAAATCATCGCTTTTACCATTTAGAATCATACTCGCAGTGGTTTTTGATACGCCACTTAATGCAGCAATGTCATTTAATGTTAGGCGTTTTTTAGGTTTTGATTCCACGGTTTTTCCTCAAAGCTGACTTCTCAAGTGAAGTAAAACGGCGCAAGTGATTACCTGCGCCTGTTGTTATTTTAGTCTCGGATCTGAATTGCTTGTACTGGAGCAAATTGCACAGTGATAGGACGAGAAGTTTCTAATAGATTGACACGATTTGCAATAAAGAATCGTGATGTCATTACTTTTTCTCCGCTATTGATGAAAATTTCTACAATTGAACGATCGAAGAAAATTTCTAAACTTTCGAGTCTATCTAGCTCACAGTGGCGAACGCTATCAAATTGTTGCATTAGTTCAGTTTGCTCGGTTGCACCGCGATCTAAGCTCAGTAAGCCATTTTCATAGCACAAACGCAATGTTTGACCTTGTTCATTACTGAAGAAGTTAAGTGCAAGCGGTTGATTTTCCACTGAAATTTGCAAATAAGTGGTATCAAGGTTATCGATTGTAATTTTTTGGTCAATTTTGAGTGCTTGCTTTTCAGTTAATTTAACGATTGGTGTTTGGCGAATTTTGCCATTTTCTACGCTCATTTGGCGTGGCAAACTCAGGGTTGAATGCCATTTAAATTTATCGGTTGGATAAGTTAAATCAGGTAAACCGATCCAGCCAAAAACGATCCGATATGTATTTTGTACGGATTGTGGTGCATAGAAATCAAAACCGTAGTCTAGCTCTTCAATGTGCTCTGTATTTAAGGTATTTGCTTCCAATTTCCCTAATGCATAAGTGGCGTGGTAATTATTTTGAAATTGATGTGCTTCACGTAATTTTCCTTGTGGTGACCAAACAAACACGTCTTTACCGCCAAGTTGGAATAAGTCTGGGCATTCCCACATAAACACGTTGCTGTTATCAAAATCTTTTACGGCTAATTCTGAAATTAGACGAGGCGTGCTGTCGAGATCATCCATTTCATATACTAAGCAAGCACCTGTGAGGTTTTCGCGTTGAGCACCAAGTACAAAACGAATTTTTCCTTCAGTGGTAATAAAGGGTTTTGGATCTCGCACATGTTCAGTATAGCCAGCAGGTGCTTGATCAATAATGCAACGTTTTTCGAGTAATTTGCCTGATTTATCAAAAATCGCAATATTTTGGTGAGGAACTCGTTGATTATCGCTTGCACGACGAGTGTTACCTGTATAAAACGCAACAATTTTATCTTGCCACAAAATCGCACCACCTGAATAACAGCCATGTGATTCAAACATTTCATCAGGGATCAAGCGGTCAGATTTTTCAAACGTTTGGAAATCTCGAGTAATAAAATGCTCCCAGTGCTTCATGCCATGTATGGCATCGTACGGGAACCATTGCGCAAAAATATGATATTTTTCACCGTCAAAAATTAAGCCATTTGGATCGTTGAATAAACCTGTTGTTGGCGCAAGGTGATAGGTTGGATAAAAATCGGTATCTTGTAAAACTTGTTGGCGGATTGATAAAATTTCGCCTTCTGCTTGTGCGTGAAGGCTTTTATATTTGCCATTATTGAAAATATGCATAAGAAATCCTATTTGTGGCGTAAGTTTGGTTGGGAATAAAACAAAACACTGAAAACGTTGATGGTTTTCAGTGTTTTACGCGTATTAGCTGGCTAGGAATGCCTCGAGTTCAGCTTTGTTTGGTAAAGCCGACATCGCACCTTTTGCGGTTGTTGCTAATGCACCAGAAGCATTTGCTTTGCGAATGACTTCAACTAATGCATTTTCGTCTTTCCAATCTGCAACTTGTGATAAACCAGCAAGTAAACCGCTTACAAACGCATCGCCAGCACCTGTAGTATCAACAGGTTTTAACGCTTTGCCTGCCACCACTTTGCTATTGCCGTTTAAGTGATAAATTGCACCGTCTTTACCAAGGGTGATGATAATCAGCTTTTCAGGATATTGTGCGGTAATCGCTTGAGTCGCTTGTTCAAGGGTTGTAGTGTTGGTTAATAGCGTTAATTCTTCTTCAGAGAATTTCAGTACATCCGCCATTGCGACTACACTATTTACCACTTGTTTCATTTCATCAAGACTTGTCCAGAGTGATTCGCGTAAGTTTGGATCGAATGAGAAAAAACCGCCCACTTCTTTCACACGACGAATTGCTTCAATGGTAGTTGAGCGAGAAGGATCATTAATTAAAGCAATAGAACAGCAATGTAAAAAATCACCTTTTTGGAAGGTTGGTAAATCACCCACTTCAAGGAATTGGTCAGCGCTTGGATTCACCATAAAGGTAAAGCTACGCTCACCGTTATCTAGCCCAACAATCACCGTTGAAGTGCGTTGTTTTGGATCGAGAATCATATGTTCGGTTGAAACATTTTCTGCATTGAGGGTTTGCTGCATAAATTTACCGAGCGGATCTAAACCTACACGTCCAATAAAACCTGCTTCAACCCCTAAACGTGAAACGCCCACAGCCACGTTTGCTGGTGCTCCACCTGCACATTTTAAATAGTGATTATCACCATCTGGAATTAAATCAACTACAGCATCACCTGTTACCCAAATCTTGCTCATACACGCCTCTTAATCTAATAAAAAATAGTTAATTTATCTTAGCTAAAACGGTTTAGTTTTGCAAAAATTATTTCAAATCCTACCGCTTGCAAACTTTAGTCATTATAATTCAAATGAAGGTTTCATACACGAGGGAATTACCGATGAAAAAGACACTTATTGCGCTTTGTTTCGCCTGCATTTTTAGTGTGCCAACGATGGCAGAGCAACCACAAAGTTCGGACTCTGAGCTGGTTCCAATGGCAAATTTACCAACGATTGACGCAGAATTAACCGTCGCACCAAATGTGCCTAAACCACTAGAACGCAACACACCTGCTAGAGTGGTAGTTAAGTTAGAAACGCTGGAAAAAGTAATGGAAATTGAAAAAGGGGTGCAGTTTAAATATTGGACGTTTAATGGTTCAACACCTGCGCCTTTTATTCGCGTGCGTGAAGGCGATATGGTGGAAGTACAAGTTTCAAACCCTGCTAATGGCAAAATGGCACATGCAGTCGATTTTCACTCGGCAGCTGCACCTGATGGCGGTGCTAAAGCAAGCTTAACTGAAATTGGTAAACAAACGACGTTTGCATTCCGTGCAATGTCTCCTGGGCTGTATTTATATCATTGTGGCGCAGATCCTGTTTCGGTGCATTTAGGCAAGGGAATGTTTGGTTTAATGCTAGTTGAGCCAAAAGAAGGACTCGCTAAAGTCGATAAGGAGTTCTATCTGATGCAAAATGAATTTTATGTAAAAGAAGGTAACAATCCTGATATTAAAATTTTTGATATGAACAAGGCAAGCTATGAATTACCTGATTATGTGGTCTTTAATGGCAAAGTAGGTTCAATGTTAGGAGAGCAGGCTTTAAAAGCGAAAGTGGGGGAAAAAGTCCGCTTGTTTATCGGCAATGCTGGGCCAAATAAAGTTTCATCATTTCATTTAATCGGTAAACCGTTTGATACCATATATGTTGAGGGTGGTTCCTTAAAAAATCATCATGTTCAAACCACATTGATTCCTGCAGGTGGCGTGACAGTGGTAGAAATGGAAATGAAAGTACCTGGCGAATATACTTTTATCGACCATAGTATTTTCCGAACGGATAAAGGCGCAAAGGGGAAATTGATTGTAGAAGGGCAAGCAAACCCAGAAATCTACATGGGTAAAATGAAAGAACAAATATACGATAAAGTAAATCCAGATGCGGATGTTGATGCGGGTTATGTACATTAATTGATAGAAATTAGACCGCTTACAAGCTTTGCAAGCGGTCTAATTAGACTTAAATTTTACAGATTTACCACGTATTTACCCACGCCAAGTTCGTCCTCTTTACGGGTACGTGCAATCACGCTAGCTGCAGATTCTACAACACGTAAGCCCATTTCGTCTTCAGTACGAACAACGTCACCACGTAATGAGTTGGTGTAAACATCGGTGATCTTAATATCTACAAATTTACCAATCATGTCTGGTGTGCCTTGGAAATTCACAATACGGTTGTTTTCAGTACGTCCTGTTAATTCCATAATGTCTTTTTTCGATGGACCTTCAACCAAAACGCGTTGTTCTGTGCCAAGCATAGCCCGACTGAATTGCATTGCCTGATGATTGATACGTTGTTGTAAACGGGCTAAACGTTCTTTTTTCTCTTCTTCAGAAATATCATCAGGTAAATCCGCCGCAGGCGTACCTGGGCGAGCAGAGTAGATAAAGCTGAAGCTCATATCGAAGTTTACTTGCTCAATCACTTTCATCGTTTGCTCAAAATCTTCTGCTGTTTCACCTGGGAAGCCGACGATAAAGTCAGAACTAATTTGAATATTTGGGCGTACTTCACGCAGTTTGCGGATAATAGCTTTATATTCTAACGCGGTATGATTACGTTTCATCATGGTTAAAACGCGATCTGCACCGCTTTGAATTGGTAAGTGTAAGAAACTTACTAATTCAGGTGTATCACGATATACTTCAATAATATCATCCGTAAATTCAATTGGGTGGCTGGTGGTGTAGCGTACTCGGTCGATACCATCAATTGCTGCAACTAAGCGAAGTAGCTCAGCAAAAGTACAAATACCACCGTCAAATGTATCGCCGCGGTAGGCATTTACGTTTTGACCAAGCAAGTTTACTTCACGTACGCCTTGTTCTGCTAATTGCGCGATTTCAAATAAAACATCATCGACAGGGCGAGAAACTTCTTCACCACGAGTGTAAGGTACTACGCAGAACGAGCAATATTTATTACAGCCTTCCATAATTGATACGAATGCTGTCGGGCCTTCCGCACGAGGCTCTGGTAAGCGGTCGAATTTTTCAATTTCAGGGAAAGAAATATCTACAATCGCACGATCGCCACCACGAATTTTGTTGATCATCTCTGGTAAGCGGTGCAATGTTTGCGGGCCAAAAACGATATCTACAAATGGTGCGCGTTCACGAATGTGTTCGCCTTCTTGCGAAGCAACACAGCCACCTACACCGATAATTAGTTCTGGTTTGTCTTTCTTCCAGTTTTTCCAGCGACCAAGTTGTGAGAATACTTTTTCTTGTGCTTTTTCACGAATTGAGCAAGTGTTAAGTAATAATACATCTGCTTCTTCTGGCTTATCCGTTAGTTCTAAGCCGTGGGTTGAGTTTAGTAGATCCGCCATTTTTGATGAATCGTATTCATTCATCTGGCAACCCCAAGTTGTAATATGTAATTTCGCCATAATTTCTCAAAAAATAATAAGTTATCAATAAATAGAAAATAAAAGCGTAAAGAGATTTCTCTTTACGCAAAAACTTGTGTCCATTTTACCTGTTTGATTATTTTTTCGCTATAACTAAATAAAATTAGACCAAATAAAAATGCCACGATATTTTACTATCGTGGCACCTATTTCTTCAACTAAATCAATTATTTAGTTAATGTTAATACAACGCTTTCGCCAGCAACAACTTGCCCCACTTTTTTATCTAAGTTGCTGATTTCATCCATATTAGAAATCACAACTGGGGTTAGTACTGATTTTGCTTTGCTTTCAAGTAATTCTAAATCAAATTTAATAATTGGATCACCAGCTTTTACTGTTTGACCTTCTTCAGCAACACGAGTAAAACCTTCACCTTTTAATTCAACTGTATCAATACCGAAGTGAACGAATAATTCAACACCTTCATCAGATTCAATTGAGAATGCGTGGTTTGTTTCGAAAATTTTACCGATAGTGCCATTTACTGGCGCTACGATTGTGTCGCCATTTGGACGAATTGCAACACCGTCACCAACGATTTTTTCAGAGAAAACGACATCTGGTACATCTTCAATGTTTACGATTTCACCTGAAAGAGGCGCATATACGTTAACCTCTTTTGCCGCTGCTTGTTTTGAGCCGAATAATTTGTCGAAAAAGCCCATAGAAATCTCCGTTATTTAAATAATAAGCAAAATTCCCGTACATTCTATACGAGAATTCTGTTTTTGTATGCTATTTATTGAAAATTAGTTCAGTTTAGCGTAAAAATCATTAACTAGTTTTTCAATGTCAGCTGCTGTCGGTTGTGCTAATGCTTCGTCTGCAAGTGCTTTAGCGTCTGCATAGTTGATTGAACGCGCGAGTTTTTTCACGTGAGGCACAGAAATCGCACTCATACTAAACTCATCTAAGCCCATACCTAATAATAATGCTGTTGCACGCACATCGCCTGCTAACTCACCACACATACCAGTCCATTTACCTTCTGCGTGTGAAGCATCAATTACTTGTTTAATTAAATTCAATACAGATGGACTTAATGGGTTATATAAATGTGCGATGATTTCATTACCACGGTCTACCGCCAAAGTATATTGCGTTAAATCATTAGTACCGATACTAAAGAAATCAGCTTCTTTCGCAAGGTGACGTGCATTCACTGCTGCTGATGGGGTTTCAACCATGATACCTAATTGGAGGTTTTCATCGAATGCTTTACCTTCAGCACGAAGTTGCTCTTTTAATTCTGCAACGATAGCTTTTAATTCACGGATTTCTTCCACCGAAATAATCATTGGGAACATTACCGCTAATTTACCAAATGCAGAAGCACGTAATACCGCACGTAATTGAGTATCTAAGATCTCACGACGCGTTAAACCGATACGCACTGCACGCCAACCTAAGAATGGATTCATCTCTTTTGGAAGATTGAGGTATGGTAATTCTTTATCACCACCGATATCCATAGTACGTAAAACAACTTGTTTACCACCCATAGCTTCAACAATTTCTTTATACGCTTGGAATTGCTCTTCTTCACCTGGTAATTCGCTACGATCCATAAATAAGAATTCGGTACGATATAAACCGACAGACTCACCACCGTTGCGTAATACACCATCAACATCACGGATTGTACCGATGTTGCCTGCTACTTCGATACGGTGACCGTCTAAAGTTTCTGCTGGTAATTCTTTTAATTTTGCAAGTTCAGCTTTCTCTGTCGCAACACGCTCTTGGATTACTTTAAACTCAGCAATTTCAGCATCTGAAGGGTTAATATGAATTTGGTTATTTACTGCATCTAAAATTAGCGTATCGCCAGTTTTTACACGAGCAGTAATATCGTTAGTACCAACGATTGCAGGAAGCTCTAATGAACGAGCCATAATTGAAGTATGTGATGTGCGACCGCCAATATCAGTGATAAAGCCTAATACTTTATCTAAGTTTAGTTGTGCAGTTTCAGAAGGTGTTAAATCATAAGCAACTAAAATTACTTCTTCTTGAATATCACCTAAATCAACGATATGCATACCTAAAATATTGCGTAATAAACGGTTACCAATATCACGAATATCACCTGCACGCTCTTTTAAGTATTCGTCGTCAATTTCTGCAAGCATAGAAGCTTGCATATCAATCACTTTACTTGTAGCAACATCCGCAGTTACGAGGTTATCAGCAATATAGCCTAAAATTTCCTCTTCAAGCTCTTCATCTTCTAAGATCATTAAGTGACCTTCAAAGATGGCTTCTTTTTCTTCACCAAGAGTGCGTCTAGCTTTCTCTTTAATCGCAGTTAATTGCGCAGCAGCTTTTTCACGACCAGCAAAGAATTTTGCTTTTTCTGCTTCAATTTGATCAGCGGTGATTTTTTGAGTATTGAGTACGATTGGCTCTTCTTTTAATACGAGTGCTTTGCCAAACACTACGCCTGGAGAAGCTGCGATACCTGTAATCATAGTCTGTCCTTGTTTTAAAAGTGATTCTGTGATGCTTATATAGCATAATACAACCCTATTACTCAGCGTCTTTAATCAGCTAAGTAGGATAGGGTTGTTTGTAATAGGGAGCGAAAAATAATTATTCTAAAGTAGGGATTAAATCTACTAAGAAATCAACTGCTTTTTGCTCGTCTTCACCTTCCGCAGAAATAGTGATTGTTGTACCTTGGGTTAAGCCTAAAGTTTGAAGTTTAAATAAACTTTTTGCACTTGAGCTTTTACCGCCAGAAGTTACAGTAATATCCGAAGCGAAACCTTTAGCTGCTTTTACAAACTCAGCTGCTGGGCGAGTATGTAAACCGTTAGGTGCAGTAATAACAACGTCTTTTGAGTACATAGAAAATTCCTCTTGAATTTTAAAAGTGAAAAAAATCAGTTCTGGTAATCAAACCTATTACTATTTGTGCTAACTTTACTACAAATCAGATCTAAAAACACGCTCAAAACCAGAAAAACTTACGATAAAATTGGAATATTAGCGTATTTATTAATCAAAATGAGTCAAGTTTGCCTCATATCAATTTTAGTAAGACAAAATATAACCAAACGTTTGCGTAAAAATAGTTTAAAAAAATGTTAAAATGACGCAATTAATTTTATTAATGAGGAAATGATGTTTCATTCGGTATCAAAAGTCCCCGCTTGGTTAATATATATTACCATTGTCTCCGTTTATATTTTTAGCTTCTTTGCATTGGTCGGATATCAACAAGAGGAAACAGTTTGGCAACTGGCTGAAACCCTACCTATTTTAAAATATAGCTTATTACAAGCAGGTTTATCAGCTGCGTTTTCAACATTATTTGGAGTACTATTAGCGCGTGCTTTTTTTTATTTAGATTTTATTGGTAAAGCCACGCTGTATAAAATCATTTCCTTTGTCTGGGCGTTACCTTCTCTTGTGATTATTTTTGCGATTATCGGTTTTTGGGGAAAAACGGGTTTTATGGCACAAATTATCCAATTTTTGGGGGGGAAGTGGGAGGTGCAACTTTACGGTTTGCAAGGAATTCTACTCGCACATTTAATGTTAAATATCCCGTTAGTGATGAAATATAGCTTAGAAGGTTTAAAGTTTATACCAAATTTTCAACACCGTTTAGCATCTCAGCTTTATTTGCATGGTTGGAACTATTTCCGTATCATTGAATTACCAGCACTCAAAAATATTCTACCTTATGCGTTTACCAATGTATTTCTGCTCTGTTTTACCAGTTTCCCGATTGTGCTGATGTTAGGTGGAAGCCCAAAATACAGTACATTAGAGGTTGCTATTTATCAAGCGGTCACTTTCGAGTTCGATTTTGCGAAAGCTACTCAGTTAATTATGGTGCAACTCGTTATTGGGCTAGGTTTGCAATTACTGATGGAGTTCACCGCAAAACGAGCGTTTAACGTATCGAAACAACCTCAATCACTTATCAATTTATGGAAGCCAAAGCCTATTGGCTGGCGTAAATTTGGCTTACAAGCGGTACTTTTTTTGCAAATTTTTGTGATTATTTTACCGCTTGTGAGCGTGATCTGGGCTGGTATTTCTGTTTCTAATGTTAGTGAACGCTTGTTGAATGAAACTTTATGGGAAGCGGCTTGGTACTCTTTTTTATTGAGCCTAATCGCTTCTAGTGTAGTGTTATTACTGGCTTACTTAATTGCATTAGAAACTCGCCGTTTAGCTTTTTTAGATAAAAAATGGCAATATGTTTTGTTGAATAGCGTAGTGACTTACCCGCTGATTTTACCCGTGTTTTTATTAGCCGTTGGGTTATTTATGTTATTGATTGATGTTGAATTAAGCCATACCCAATTGCTGTGGCTGGTTGGCGTGTGTAACGGTGTGATTTTATTGCCTTATATTTATCGGTTAATTTTTGCAGCAATGTGGCATTCCCTAACGGCGCAAGATAAATTAGCCCGAAGCCTTGGCTTAACAGGTTTTAAGCGTTGGTGGATTGTTGAAAAAGCGTATTTAATTCGACCGCTTATCAGTGCATTTGCGCTGGCGATGTCGTCCAGTTTAGGTAGCTTTGCAGTCATCGCCTTTTTCGGTAGTCCTGATTTTAGCTCACTGCCTTATCTACTTTATCAACAGTTGGGGAGCTATCGTACGGAAGATGCAGCGGTTACTGCTCTGGTGCTTATGTTATTTACCCTATTACCGTTTTTATTTATCGAACATAAAGAGAAAAGAAAATGATTCGCTTAGATGTGCATTTTAACTATGAACAAATGCCGATGAATTTTAATTTAGCCGTTCCCAAAGGACAAAAAGTGGCGGTTGTGGGCGAAAGTGGGGCGGGGAAAAGTACGTTACTGAACCTAATCGCAGGGTTTGAAATGCCAACAAGCGGTCAAATTTGGCTAAATGCTTGCAATCATAGCGCCACTCAAGTAGCAGAGCGCCCCGTTTCTATGTTGTTTCAAGATAATAATGTTTTTCCACATTTAACGGTGGAACAAAATATCGGTTTGGCATTAGTACCGAGTTTAATTTTAAATAGCGAACAACGTACGCAGGTGCAGCATATCGCAACGCAAATGGGGATTGCAGATTTACTAAAGCGTCGAGCAGAGCAACTTTCTGGTGGACAAAAACAACGAGTAGCATTGGCAAGAACTTTGTTACGAAAACAGCCAATTTTGCTTTTAGATGAGCCATTTTCTGCCCTTGACCCAAAACGCCGAGAAGAGCTACAGCAGCTTGTTGCCACGATTTGTGAACAGGCTGGGCTAACCTTATTAATGGTGACTCATCAATTAGCAGAAAGTCAGGCGTTTTTTGATCGAGTATTAGTGGTTGAGCAGGGAAGAATAGTCTCTGATAAATTAATTAATAGTGTTTAGTAAATATATTTTGTGCAAAAATTAAGCGTAATTTTTTGCTAAACTTGCTAAAAATGTGATCCAATCGACAAAACTAAAACGTTTTAGCAAAATTTGCTTTTTTAGCTAAACCGTTTTAGTTAAAATGCAATCGTTTAATTTTTATATAAAACTAGGTGGCAAACTATGAACTTCCCGAAAATTGCGGAGCAAACGATCGAGAAACTCGGTGGAAAAAGCAACATTACAACGCTTGCACACTGTGCAACACGTTTACGTTTAACCCTTGCGGACGAATCTAAAGTAGATAAAGAAGCAATTGAGAACATTGAAGGCGTTAAAGGTCAGTTCTCAACCAGCGGTCAATATCAAATTATTTTTGGTTCTGGCACTGTAAATAAAGTCCATGCTGAAATGCAAAAACAAATGGGTATCGGCGATATGAGTACTTCAGAAGTCGCTGCTGCAGGTGCTGCAAATCAACCGCTTTTACAACGTTTAGTAAAAGGCTTAGCAGATATTTTCGTACCAATTATCCCTGCAATCGTAGCGGGCGGTTTATTAATGGGTATTCACTCAATGCTGACTTCTGTGGGCTTCTTTTGGGAAGGTCATTCTGTTGTAAGTAAATACCCTGAATATTCAGATTTAGTTGATTTTATTAACACAATTGCGAACGCGCCGTTTGTATTCTTACCTGTATTACTTGGTTTCTCAGCAACCCGTAAATTTGGCGGTAACCCATTCTTAGGTGCGGCACTTGGTATGCTTTTAGTTCACCCTGCACTTGCAGACGGTTGGAACTATGCAAAAACCTTAATGGAAGGCAAAATCACCTACTGGAACGTACTTGGTTTAGAAATTGAAAAAGTTGGTTATCAAGGTACTGTTATTCCGACTATTGTTTCTGCTTGGGTATTAGCAACGCTTGAGAAAGGCTTCCGTAAATTCGTGCCTTCTTATTTAGATAACCTTGTCACGCCGATGATGTCTTTATTTATCGCGGGTTTCTTAGCATTTACGGTAATTGGTCCATTTGGTCGTGAAGCAGGTTCTGCCATTTCAACAGGTTTAACTTGGTTATATGACACATTAGGTTTCATCGGCGGGGGGGTATTTGGTACTTTCTATGCGCCAATTGTAATCACAGGTATGCACCAAACCTTTATTGCGGTAGAAACACAATTATTAGCAGAAGTTGCGAATACTGGCGGTACATTTATCTTCCCAATCGCAGCAATGTCTAATATTGCGCAAGGTGCTGCATGTTTAGGTGTAGCCTTTGCAATGAAAGATGCTAAAGTGCGTGGTTTGGCTGTACCATCTGGTATCTCTGCATTATTAGGTATCACAGAGCCAGCAATGTTTGGTGTGAACTTACGTTACCGTCAAGCGTTTATCGCGGCAATGATTGGTTCAGGTTTAGCGAGTGCATTTATCGCATTCTTCAATGTAAAAGCAATTGCATTAGGTGCAGCAGGTTTCTTAGGTGTGCCTTCAATCAAGCCAGAAAGCTTAGCAATGTACTCCGTTGGTATGGCAATTTCATTTATCGTTGCTTTCTCTATCTCAGCAGTATGGGTAAAAAAAGCACAAGCTAAATAATCTTAGCAACAAATAACATAAAATCCCCTAAATCTTATGGTTTAGGGGATTTTTGTTTTATGTGATAAGCGGTCAAATTTTGTTGAAATTTAACCGCTTGTATTGATTTACTCCGTATCCACCAATACCACTTCAGCATCAGAAAATGCGGTAACTTTGATCACAGTTTCATTGTGGATTGCTGCACCGTCTCGAGTTTCGAGACGCACGCCGTTGATTGCTACTTTACCTTGTGCGGGCACTAAATAACCAAAACGGTTTGTGTCCTCAAAGTGGTATTCCACGGTTTCGCCTGCTTTAATGGTTGCGCCTAGCACACGGGCATTGGTGCGGATTGGTAATGCATCATCACCTTCAACACCGCTTGCTAACACCACAAATTGACCGCTTCTATCGGCTTTCGGGAATTGGCGGGTTCCCCACGAAGGCGCACCTTTTGCGCTTTCCATGGTGGGTAAAATCCAAATTTGGAAAAGTGTGGTATCTTCATTTTCTAGATTGTGTTCTGAGTGATATACGCCTGAACCTGCTGACATCACTTGTACATCGCCAGCTTCGGTACGACCATGGTTGCCCATGCTGTCACGGTGGGTAATAGCGCCTTTACGTACATAAGTGATAATTTCCATTTCTTTATGTGGATGTGTATCAAAGCCTGTTTGCGGGGCGATAACATCATCATTCCATACCCGTAAATTTCCCCAATGCATACGGTGACGGTCAAAATAGTTAGCAAATGAAAAATGATAATTTGCGTGTAACCAGCCGTAGTCTGCGTGACCTAATTGATTAAATGGACGATGTTCTATCATACTTTTTCCTTATCTAAAATGCGGTTAATAAGCCGTTTGGCTGATGTAGTGCAGTATAGAGGGCTTTCTTAATTGATAAAATAGAATGTATTGAATAACATATATTCCAAAAATGATGCAATAGGAGCAAATCATGGCTAAACTTCCTGATTTTGAAGCTTGGGCAATTTTCGCCAAGGTGGTGGAAACAGGTTCTTTTTCTGCGACGGCGCAGGTATTAAATCTTTCACAAGCAACGGTTTCTAAAGCAATTTCTCGGCTTGAAGAACGTATGAAAACGACATTATTTCAGCGTACTTCTCGTAAATTAGTGCTAACGGAAAGCGGGCAAACAGTGCAGGCTTTTGCCCAGCAATTATTAGCAGATGGTGAGGCGTTGGAAGCGCAATTGCGTGATGAAGTGGATCAATTTCAAGGAAAAGTGCGATTTACTGTGCCACTATCGTTTGGACTGCGTGAAATTGCCCCACTTCTGCCTGAGTTTTGTCAGCAATATCCGAATATTGAACTTGATATGCATCTGGCGGATGAAACGGTGGATTTAATTGATGATCGCTTCGACTTTGCATTACGTATTTCACGGCTGGAAGATTCTTCTTTATTGGCTAAGCGTTTATGTAATGTTGCGTTGTTGTTGGTTGCGACACCTAGTTATCTCGCGGAATATGGCACGCCACAGCACCCAAAAGATATTGTTTCTCAGACAGCATTAATTTATACCAATGTTAAAAATGCACGAAGTTGGACTTTTCGCCACGCAACACAAGGGGAATTTACTCAAGTGATTCAGCCTAAAATGCAAGCGAATACAGCAGATGTATTTTTGCCTTTGTTATTGGCAGGCAAAGGAATTAGCGTGATTCCTGAATTTATGGTGTCGGATGAGATTCGTCGAGGGCAATTGCAGTCTGTACTTGCGGAATGGAAAATTGAGCCTATTTCACTTTATCTGCTTGCTCCACCTAATCCACTTCGTCCAAAACGAGTGCAGGTGTTAATGGACTTTTTTGCAGAAAAACTGCGCAATAGCGTTTGGGCAAAACAGTAAGCGGTCGTATTTTGATAAAATTTTATTGCTCACGCACGATTTTCTGTATACTCTCGCCCTTTGCGAGAGAGAAGGGAGAATTGCAAAATCTTCAGGAAATCTGACCGCTTGCCTCTTTCCTACCACACACGAGCTGTGCGTGGTGACTAGGCTGTTGAGTAGCTTACCTTATTTCCAGCTCCAACGGAGTTGCTAACCTAGCACGGCTCGTGCTAGGTATTATGAAATCTGACCGTTTATTATTTGTAGAACTCAATGCCTGAAATGCTGTTGGTCACTCGGGTTCCTGCGTTGCCCTTTACGATTTCTTCAATCTCAGAAAGTGAGCCAATAACCGCATCTTTACCTGTTGCTTTTACAAAGTTAATCACTGCCTTAACTTTTGGTCCCATTGAACCAGCAGCAAATTCATCTGCTAATTTTTCTAATTCAGTAGGATTTGCTTTGGCGATTTGAAGTTGGCCTGGTTTATTGAAGTTTAAGCAAGCGGCTTTGACATCGGTTGCGATAATAAATAAATCGGCATCAAGCTGTTGTGAAATCACTGCGGTACATAAATCTTTATCTACTACCGCTTCAACCCCTTGTAAATCGCCTTGTTCATTATAGTAGCTTGGAATACCGCCACCACCACCACAGATCACGATATTATTGTTTGCCAATAATGCTTTTACTGAATCCATCCCTGTTACGCCTTTTGGTAATGGGCTTGGTACGGCACGGCGATAGTATTGACCATCTGGCATCACTGTCCAGCCTTTTTCAGCAGCTAATGCTTCTGCTTCTTCTTTTGTATAAACTTGACCAATGGGTTTGCTTGGTTTTTGGAAGGCGGGATCTTTTGGATCAACGATTACTTGAGTAAGCACAGTAATGGTTGGGTGATCTGGCACTAAATTAGTCAGTTCTTGTTGCAACATATAGCCGATCATACCGACGGTTTGTGATACTAATACATCAAGTGGATAGGGTTCGATTTGTGCATTTTGGGTGTGATATGCTGCGTGTTGTAAGGCAAGTAAGCCTACTTGTGGACCGTTACCATGTGAGATCACTAATTCATTATTCGGTTTGATTTTAGCTAATTGTTCAGCCGCAATTTTGATATTTGCCGATTGATTTTGGGCGGTCATCGGCTCGCCACGTTTTAATAAAGCGTTTCCGCCAAGCGCTACAACGATTTTCATTTTATATTCCTGTTTTAATGTAAGGGCGAACCGTATTCGCCCTATGGATTACCTTTGTGTAATACTATAATCTCGAAACTATGCCAAACTCGCTACCATTACTGCTTTAATGGTGTGCATACGGTTTTCAGCTTGTTCAAATGCTACGTTTGCTGGCGATTCAAATACGTCTTCAGTTACTTCAATACCGTTTGCGAGTGCAGGGTATTTTTCAGCAATTTGTTTACCAATTTTAGTTTCGCTGTTATGGAATGCGGGTAAGCAGTGCATAAATTTCACTTTAGGATTGCCTGTGCGTTTCATTAATGCTGGCGTTACTTGATACGGCATTAACATCTCGATACGCTCGCCCCAAGTTTCAAGCGGTTCGCCCATTGAAACCCAAACATCGGTATGCACAAAATCCACACCGTTTACTGCTTTGTCGATGTCTTCTGTAACAGTAATTCTTGCCCCACTTTGCTCAGCAAATTTTTGGCACATCTCAACTAAACTATCTTCTGGTAATAACGCTTTTGGCGCACAAATGCGCACGTCCATACCTAATTTTGCACCAATTAATAAGAGCGAATTACCCATATTGTTACGTGCATCACCGATATATACATAGCTAATTTGGCTAAGTGGTTTTTCGCAATTTTCGATCATAGTCAGCACATCCGCCAACATTTGGGTTGGGTGGAATTCATCGGTTAAACCATTGAATACTGGCACGCCTGCGTAGTCAGCAAGTTCTTGCACTACAGATTGTTTAAAGCCACGATATTGAATCGCATCGTACATTCTACCCAGCACACGTGCGGTATCTTTCATTGATTCTTTATGACCAATTTGTGAAGAAGTTGGATCGATATAAGTGACATGAGCACCCTGATCGTAAGCCGCCACTTCAAATGCACAGCGGGTACGGGTGGAGGTTTTTTCAAAAATTAATGCAATATTTTTGCCTTTTAATTGTTGTTGTTCTGTTCCTGCATATTTCGCACGTTTGAGATCTTGAGCTAAATCTAGTAAAAATTTAATTTCACGTTCGGTATGGTTTACAAGGCTGAGTAAATGTCTATTTTTAAGATTAAATGCCATGATATTGCTCCTGTGTCTGCTATAAGTAAAAAGTTTTAAAAATTTGACCGCTTGTATAAGTGAAATAACTTATTCGGGATCGTGAGTGATTGAAATTGGAAATGGTAAGGCGTGAATGCTTTAAAATGAATTGCGCTGTAATAGCAAAAGCATTTGCTATCGAATGAGTTATACCAAATGCAGATATAACAAGGGTAGGGTTAAACATTTTTACTCCTAAAAATTTATGGGGTTGGTACTTGAGAGTCGCCATTAACCTTTCTTGTAGAAGTAGGCACATAATTCTAACAAAGCAAACGTTTGCCATCAAGTTGTTAATCCAATGCCAAATTAACATAATTGATTATTTATGCTTTTATTTTGCATTTTTATTCAGTTGTATGCAAGTGTTTTTTTAGAAAAAGAAATAGATAATACAAAGAAGAGAAGAGGAAAGCGGTCTGTTTTGCTGATTTTTTTGCAAAAATAAGCAAAAATCTGACCGCTTATAAATTCAAAAATATTAGTGAGAGCGCTTAAACAAGCGTTTTAGCGCAAGCAACGGAAGTGAAATAGGCCAGCTTAGTGCCAGTAATAAACTATGTAGAACTGCTCTTAAAAAACCTTTGCGAGCAAATGAAGAACAAAGGCTGATAAAGAAACAAAATGGAATAACAAGTAGATAAACTTCGATCATAAGAGGCTCCAACAAAAAAGCTGTTGAACAATATCAACAGCTTTTATTGTAGCGTATTACTAGTAGCTTGAGTTAATTAAAACTTCTTCGCCATAGCCTCCAGCTTGTGGATGAGGAATATAAGTTGAGTTAGCTGCACGTAATACACGAATGCCTCGAATACCTGCTTCTTTGGCTGCAAGAATATCATCATCGCTGTCGCCATAGTGCAATTGTACTTTGTATTTAATTATAGCAGCGGTTTTACCTTGTTTATATTCTGATTTTTGTCCCCCTGTAAAATTAACAGGTTGCATATTTTTAATACCGAGTGCTTTTGCGAGAATTGGCGTAACTTGATCATCTTTACCCGCTGTACGGCCTGTGATGAGGAAAACTTGATCGCCTCGAGCTTGGTGCATTTCAATTAATGCTTTTGCAGAGAGCTTAGGAATTGAATATTTATCACACCCTGCATTAATTTCATCCCAGAAATCCTGATTTTTTAGATAGCTATGATCATTGGGAGAGTATTTCTGCTGACCATAATAAAAGCATCCACTCGTTGCAGCAACAGTATCATCAATATCAAAGCTTACATTCATAGGTGGAGTATCTTTTAAACTGTTTTTAATTTGCTCGATTGATACCCAGTGGATTGGAGCTTGCTGTTCTGCTTGGCGTACGGTAAACCCTGCTTGAGTATAAGGTTCTTTCTCACCAGAAGCTTGGCTAGAAAGAGAAAGCAAGCTTGTGAATACTGCAATAGCAATATATTTAATGTTAGATTTCATATGTCATCCTTTTATATTTTATTGTATTAAAGTTATAAATAAAGATAATTAATGAGTATGATACTCTTTATTATTGTAAGACGAAAATACCATAAATAAAATAGGTAATATTTATTTTGTAAAATGAATAAATTATCAACAGATTCATATGTTTTAGGGTGTTTTTATTCGACAAAATATCGGTTATTGTAGTAGCTGAAACAGCAGAGCCACTGAAGTGTGTCAAAGGTAGTTATATTTGTGCAAAATTTCGTATGACTACTACTAAAGTGTTATGCAGTTTTGATCAAGTGCAAGGAATCATCATCCGAGCTCAAGTAAACTGGCAAACGGTGATTATTTATTATTTTTGGAGATTATATGCTTTATGCAGAATTTTTGCTTTTATTAGCATTTCTTTATGCGGGGAGCCGTTACGGTGGTATCGGCTTGGGGGTAGTTTCAGGAATTGGTTTATTCGTGGAAGTGTTTTTCCTTGGTATGCCACTTTCAAAAGCACCAATTGATGTAATGTTGGTGATTTTAGCTGTAGTTACTTGTGCCTCTGTACTTGAAGCTGCTGGCGGCTTGAAATTTATGTTACAAATTGCTGAACGTATTTTACGTAGCAATCCTAAACGTATTACCATTCTTGGTCCGCTCGTGACCTATATTATGACCTTAATGTTAGGTACAGGCCATTCTGTTTATTCAATCATGCCAATTATCGGCGATATTGCTTTAAAAAATAAAATTCGTCCAGAACGTCCAATGGCAGCCGCTTCCGTTGCTTCTCAATTAGGGATCACAGGTAGCCCACTTTCTGCTGCTGTTGCATATTATTTAACGGAAATCACTAAATTACCTGGCTTTGAAGGGGTAACATTGTTAAATATTGTGGCAGTAACCATGTCAGCCACATTTGTGGGTGTGCTTGCTATGTCTTTATATAGCTTACGCCGTGGTAAAGAGCTTGAGGATGATCCAGAATATCAACGCCGTATGCAAGATCCTGTATTGCGTAAACAAATTGAAGAAACGAGTTCAACTTCATTAGATGAGCAATTACCTTCAAGTGCGAAAAATTCGGTATATCTTTTCTTAGCAGCGATTGCAACGATTGTGATTATTGCAATGATTCCATCAATCAAACCTGTTATGGCAGACACGGGCAAAACCGCTGGTATGGATAAAATCATTCAAATTGTGATGCTGACTTTTGGTGGTTTAATTTTAGTGCTAACCAAAACAGATGTGAAAAAAGTACCGAATGGTGTAGTGTTTAAATCAGGTATGGTGGCAACCATTGCGATTTTCGGTATTGCTTGGATGAGTGATACTTACTTTAGTTATGCGATGCCTTCATTTAAAGAAGGTGTAACGGAAATGATTAAAGCGCAACCGTGGACATTCGCCTTTGCTTTATTTGCAGTGTCAGTGGTGGTAAACAGCCAAGCAGTAACCGCAAAAATGTTATTACCAGTTGGTATCGCCATTGGCTTACCCGCGCCATTATTAGTCGGTTTAATGCCAGCAACCTATGCGTACTTCTTTATTCCAAACTATCCATCAGATATTGCAACAGTAAACTTTGACGTAACAGGTACTACAAAAATTGGTAAATACTACTTCAACCACAGCTTTATGGCACCAGGTTTAGTCGGCGTAATTACTGCTTGTTGCGTAGGTATTGCTTTAGCAAATGTAATTATCTAATTTCAATCCTTTTATAAGCGGTCGAATTTGCAAAATTTTTTACAAATTCGGCCGCTTTTTTGATCAGCCCTCAAAGTTGTTTATTACTAATGAATGAAACCGTTTGATAGTATTGAACAATTTGGGATTGGAACGGTTAAAACAATCCAGATTTTGAAATAAATAAGGGAATTTTCTTTTCTACTTATCTTTACCTAACAAAACGGTAAAACAGCTTGCCCGATGAACAACTAACCGATAAAATTTGGGTCTTTTACTTGGCGTTGTGGGTTTATAAAATTTTGAATTGCAAAGCCTTAGAAACCTTTTCTTTATAGCTAAATCAGTAAGTTGGAACAAATAATGAATGAGACAGTCCATAAGCATATTACCGTGTTATTAAATGAAGCCGTTGAGGGGTTAGCGATTAAGCCAAACGGTATTTATATTGACGGTACTTTTGGGCGAGGCGGTCATTCTCGACTCATTCTTTCCAAACTTTCCGAACGCGGGCGCTTAATTGCGACCGACCGAGATCCTCGAGCGATAGCAGAGGCAAATACCATTCATGACAGCCGTTTTCAAATTGTGCATACCGCATTTTCTGCGATTCCAGAAGTGTGTGAGCAATTAGGGTTAGTGGGTAAAATCGACGGTATATTGTTAGATCTAGGGGTTTCTTCTCCACAATTGGATGATGCGGAACGTGGATTTAGCTTTATGCGAGATGGGCCACTTGATATGCGAATGGACACAACAAAAGGTTTATCCGCAGCAGAATGGCTGGCACAAGTTTCGGTGGATGATTTAGCTTGGGTATTGAAAACTTTTGGCGAAGAGCGCTTTGCGAAACGTATCGCACAAGCGGTCGTTTCTTATAATAAATCTGCAACAGACAAAATTTCTCGCACATTGCAATTAGCACAAATTATTGCAGAGGCAGTGCCGTTTAAAGATAAACACAAACATCCTGCGACACGTTCGTTTCAGGCTATTCGTATTTTTATTAATAGTGAATTGGATGAACTAGAAAAGGCGTTACAGTCTGCATTAAGTGTGCTTGCACCAGAAGGGCGGTTGTCGATTATTAGTTTCCATTCTCTGGAAGACCGAATGGTAAAACAGTTTATGAGAAAGAATAGTAAGGGGGCTGATGTACCAAAAGGTCTGCCAATTTTAGAATCAGAATTGAATAAAAATATTCCGCTTAAAACAATTGGTAAAGCAATTATGCCAAGCGAGGCTGAAATTGCCGCAAACCCTCGCTCACGTAGTGCAGTGCTACGTATTGCGGAAAAAAGATAGAGGATTTAACGAATGGCAAGTAATGAACGTTACCCGCTTCATCAAATTATTTTGGATGATTTAACTGGAAATAATAAAGTTGCGCTGATTTTAATGATCGCAACAGTGCTCACTGCAATTGGAACAATTTGGATTACTCATCAAACACGCTTGCTTACTGCAGAGCAAGGAAAGTTAGTTCAACAAAATCGTAAATTGGAAAATCAATATATCCATTTACAGTTAGAAGAACATGCGAAAAGCCAGAAATCTCGTGTTGAAGCCGCTGCAGCAAGTTTTGGGTTACAACAAATTAAAAAAGAGCAAGAAGTTATTTTGGTTGAATAAATAATGGCAAAATCAGTTAAACTAAAGCGTAAATCTGTTCCGAAGGAACTAAGTACCGACACAAAAAAACAAGTTAACGTAAAAAATGAACCCAGTTATTTACCTATTCGTTTTGGCGTCGTTAGCTTGCTTATTCTCATTATGGCAGGTGCGTTAATTGCAAAAGTCGCACATATTCAATTATTTGATTCTGAACGCCTTATCAATGAAGCTAATAATCGCTCTCTTCGCACTAAAGAACTTCCATTTACTCGTGGTCGCATTTTAGATCGTGACGGGCGTTTCTTATCTATTAGTGTACCAATGTACTCGCTCACTTTAGACCCTCGTGAATATTTTGATAGCAAATTAAAGCGCTCATCGGAACGTTGGAAATTGCTTGCAATGGAAACAGGTAGTTCTAAAAGTAAAATTGAAAAAAGTGTGAGCGATTTTATTGAAAAGAAAAATAAATCGAAAGAAAAAGTTGAATTTGACCCTCGTGATATTTTAAACACCAAAAGCGAAGGTTATTGGACTTTACTCGCTCAAGCTACAGGTTTGGATTACAACACACTAATTGCGAATGTACGTAATAATCCTAATTCACAGTTTGTAGCACAGGAGATTGCTGCTGCACAATTAGATCGTTCCAAACTAGAAGCCATCGCTAAAGCAATTGGTGAAAAATATAGTGATTTAATGGGGCGTTTGTATAAAGTTGCTCGCCAGCGTTTTATTTATATTGCCCGTCATGAATCGGAAAGCATTGCTAATTACGCTCAAGATCTCAAGATTGATGGCATGGTATTAAAAGCAGAATCTCGCCGTTTTTATCCATTAGCAGAAGAAGCTTCACAGCTGATTGGTTTTACCGATATTGATGATGTACATGGTACAGAAGGTTTGGAACGTAGTTTTGATTCGCTATTGATTGGTAAAAATGGCCGTCAAGTGATCCGTAAAGATGCACGAGGTAATGTGATTGAAAATATTCGAGATGAAAAACAATACGATCCGCAAGACGTAATGTTAAGCATTGATGAAGAATTACAATCGGAAGTGTATAAAAAGATTAAAGAAGCGGTGATTGCTAATAATGCGGAATCAGGTACGGCAGTATTAGTTGATGTACAAACGGGCGAAATTTTAGCAATGGCAAATGCGCCTTCATTTAATCCAAATAAACGCAATAGCTTTAAGCCTGAATTAATGCGTAACCGTGCGATTACCGATACCTTTGAACCAGGTTCAACGGTTAAACCTTTGGTCGTTTTAACCGCTTTACAAAATGGCGCAACTTATCGTGATGAAGTGATTAATACTCGTCCGTTCGTAGTTAATGGACATACTATCAAAGATGTTGCACCTCGTGAAAGCTTATCGCTAACAGGAATCTTGCAAAAATCGAGTAATATTGGGGTGAGTCGTTTGGCATTGCGTATGCCATCTACCGCTTTGGTTGATACTTATACCAAAGTCGGCTTTGGTAAAGATACGGGACTAGGTTTAGGCGAACAAAAAGGGACGAATGGTGATCGGAAGCGTTGGTCAGATATTGAGCGTGCCACTATGGCATACGGTTATGGTTTAAATGTTACGCCATTACAGCTAGCACGAGCGTATGCAACCTTGGGTAGCTTCGGTATTTATCGTCCACTTTCTATTACTCGCGTGGATCCGCCTGTTATTGGTGAACGTGTGTTACCCGAGAAAATCACTCGTGATGTGGTACATATGATGGAAAGCGTAGCACAAAAAGGCGAAGGTGGTCAGAAAGCCGCAGTGGATGGTTACCGAGTGGCAGTAAAAACAGGTACGGCACGTAAGTTAGAAAAGGGACAGTACGTAGAAAAATATATCGCTTATACCGCAGGTGTAGCGCCAGCAAGTGATCCTCGCTTTGCGTTAGTTGTGTTGATTAACGAACCTAAAGCAGGTGCTTATTATGGTGGTTCGGTGTCGGCACCATTATTCTCAAGTATTATGGGCTATACACTTAAAGCAAGAAATATCAAACCTGATAACCTCACAGACAACGAAAGCGCTGTACGTGAAATAAAATCAGAACAAAAAGTAAATTAAGGAACAAATATGAAACGTTTACTTCCTTTTCTTACCGAACTTGATGCGTGGGTTGCAGAATTGAAACCGCTAAAGCAAATGACGCTTGATTCTCGCCAAGTTTCGGAAGGCGATTTATTTGTTGCGCTAAATGGTCATCAAGTAGATGGTCGCCAATTTATCCAAAAAGCGATTGAGCAAGGCGCTGCTTTAGTATTGGCAGAAGCGGATGAAGGGCAGGATGAAATTGAATTAGATGCTAAATTTGCAAAATATAATTTAGATCGCACCGCTTGTAAGGTGATTTCAGTACCAAATTTGCCGAGAATTTTATCGGAAATTGCGGGCGCATTTTATGCTAATCCATCGGATAAACTTACATTAGTTGGCGTAACTGGCACTAACGGTAAAACCACCAGTGCACAGCTACTTGCACAATGGCACAATCTATTAGGCGGAAAATCGGCGGTCATGGGCACGATTGGCAATGGGTTGTATGGCAAGGTGCAAGAAGCGACAAATACCACAGGTTCGGCAATTGAAGTGCAACGCAATTTAGCTGATTTTGTTGAATTGGGCGCGGATTTTTGTGCGATGGAAGTTTCATCACATGGTTTAGCGCAGTATCGTGCTGAAGCATTAAGTTACGATCTAGCGGTATTTACCAATTTAAGTCGTGATCACCTTGATTACCACAACACGATGGAAGAATACGCACAAGCAAAATTCCGTTTGTTTAGCGAGTTAAATACCAAAGCGCAAGTGCTGAATGCCGATGATGAAATCGGGCGCCAATGGTTGGCAAAATTACCAAATGCAGTAGCGGTAAGTACTGACGCTAACTTCAGCAGTGAACATAAATTTGTAAAAGTAACCAAGGTAAGCTTTAGCTTACAAGGCGTAAATATCAGTTTTGCATCAAGCTGGGGTAACGGTGAGCTACAAAGTCGCTTAATCGGTGCTTTTAACGTAAATAACTTACTTACAGCATTGGCAAGCTTATTAGTACTTGGACATGATTTGCAAAAACTGATTGAAACTGCACCGCTTCTGCAAGGGGTGGCAGGACGTATGGAATGCGTATTCTCGCCAAAAAATCCAGAAAATCGACCGCTGGTATTAGTAGATTATGCACATACACCAGATGCATTAGAAAAAGCGTTACAAGCTGCTCGTTTACATACCGAAGGCGAACTTTATTGTATTTTTGGCTGTGGTGGTGATCGTGATGCGGGTAAGCGTCCCATGATGGCGGCGGTTGCGGAACAATTGGCGGATAAAGTGATTGCGACGGACGATAACCCAAGAACAGAAAATAACGCTAAAATTATGGCGGATATTCTAAAAGGTTTTATTCAACCCGAAAAAGTGCAAGTGATTCACGCCCGTGAACAGGCAATTAAAACGGCAATTGAACAAGCAAATAGCAAAGACGTGATTTTAATTGCGGGCAAAGGGCATGAGGATTATCAGATTATTGGTACAACGAAGCATCATTTCTCTGATCAGGAAACGGCGAAGAAGTATTTGTAAGCCTATGCGTTGAACGGTATAAAAAGTAACAAAAATTTGAAGATAGATTTAAATGATAAAACTCACAATTCAAAAAATTGCTGAAATATTAAATGCTCGTTTAATTGGCGAATGTGAAATTTCAGTGGAAACTATCAGTACTGATACTCGACAAGCGGTCGAAAATGGGCTGTTTTTTGCATTAAAAGGTGAAAATTTTGATGCACATAATTATTTAGCTAACGCAGTGGAACAAGGTTGTGTGGCTGTTGTGGTGGAGCGTGAATGTGAAACTACGGTACCACAAATTGTGGTGCAAGACACACGCTTAGCTCTTGGTGAATTAGCAAAATGGTTGAAAACGGAACTCAATCCGAAAACGGTGGCGATGACAGGTTCTTCTGGCAAAACAACTGTAAAAGAAATGACTGCAAAAATTTTGCAAAAAATGACCGCGAGTGAAGATGAAGTGCTTTATACTTTTGGTAATTTAAACAATGACTTAGGCGTGCCAATGACCTTATTGCGTTTAACACCAAAACATAAATTTGCTGTAATAGAGTTGGGCGCTAACCATATTGGCGAAATTGCTTATACCACGGCAATGACCCAGCCTGATGCTTGCTTAGTAAATAATGTTGCAGCAGCGCATTTAGAAGGGTTTGGTTCGCTTGAGGGCGTGGCGCAAGCAAAAGGTGAAATTTACCGAGGCTTAAAAGTAGGTGGTAAAGCGATTGTGAACCAAGCGTACTATTATCCACAATGGCAAACAGAAATTGGCGATCACGAATTGCAATCTTTTAGCTATACAGATTCAGACCAAGATTCGTATGCAGATTTTTGGGCAGAAAATGTTGAATTAGGCCTAGCGGGTTCTCGTTTTTCGTTACATACGCCACAAGGCGAATTAGAGATTAATTTGCCGTATTTAGGCGTACACAATATTAGTAATGCATTAGCCGCCACTTCACTGGCAATGGCAGTTGGGGCAGATTTACAGGCTGTAAAAGCTGGCTTAGAACAGCATTCGCAAGTGAAAGGACGCTTATATCCGATTGAAATTAATGAAAATTGTTTGTTAATTGATGACACCTATAATGCGAATGTCGATTCAATGAAATCTGCGGTGGCAGTGTTAAAAAATTATCCAGCATTCCGTATTTTTGCCGTGGGAGATATGGCTGAGCTGGGCGAAGAAAGTGCAGCTTGTCACCAACAAGTAGCTGATTTTGTGAATGAAGCAAAGTTAGATTTAGTTGTGAGCTTTGGCAAACAAAGCGCAGTGATTAGTCGTGATTCTGCACATCACTTTACCGATAAACAAGCAATGCACGATTTCTTATTAGCTGTTATTTTGCAAAAAATTGCAGAAAAACAACCGCTTGTGTTGTTGGCAAAAGGCTCTCGTAGCCAAAAAATGGAAACATTAATTGAGGCGCTTCGCCAATCGTTAGGGAATATTTAAGCTCCCCAAATCCTCTGAGGCGAAGTTAGGTTGTTAAGTTCTGTTATCCGCTTCTCCTGCTAAGAGCAAGTGTGCAAATTATTTAGAATTTATGGGCGCATTGCTGAGCCAGAGGAAAATCATTTTTTTATTTTAATTTTTTACAAGGGTTTTTTATGTTAGTTTGGCTTGCTGAGTATTTAGTCCAATACAATACTGCATTTAACGTTGTCTCTTATATTACTTTTCGTGCGATTATGGCGTTGCTAACCGCAATAGGCATCGGTTTGTGGATCGGGCCTGAAGTGATTCGCCGTTTACAACTTTTAAAATTTGGTCAAGAAGTGCGTAATGATGGTCCTGAAAGCCATTTTAAAAAGCGTGGTACGCCAACGATGGGCGGTATTATGATTTTAATCGCAATCGGGGTAAGTACAGTGCTTTGGGCAGATTTACGCAATAGCTATGTGTGGTTTGTGCTGTTTGTGTTATTTGGATATGGTGCGGTTGGTTTTGTGGATGATTATTGGAAAATTAAACGCAAAAATACCGATGGCTTAATTGCTCGTTGGAAATATTTTTGGCTGTCAGTCATTGCGTTAATTGCTGTGTTTAGTATTTATGCAGTAGGTAAAGACACGGCAGCAACACAGTTAGTCGTGCCATTCTTTAAAGATTTTATGCCACAGCTTGGTATTTTCTTTATTATTCTTTCTTATTTTGTGATTGTTGGTACTTCAAATGCAGTAAACCTTACGGACGGTTTAGACGGCTTAGCGATTGTGCCAACGATTATGGTTGCATCTGCGTTTGCATTAATTGCATGGGCAACGGGTAACTTTAATTTTGCGCAATATTTACATATTCCATTTGTGCCAAACGCGGGGGAGTTAGTTATTCTTTGTACCGCAATTGTAGGCGCTGGTTTAGGTTTCTTATGGTACAACACTTATCCAGCACAAGTGTTTATGGGGGATGTTGGCTCGCTTTCATTAGGCGGTGCATTAGGGACGATAGCGGTGTTAGTACGCCAAGAGTTATTGCTGGTAATTATGGGCGGTGTGTTTGTGGTAGAAGCGCTTTCAGTAATTTTACAGGTGGGCTCATACAAACTTCGCCAAAAACGTATTTTCCGTATGGCACCCATTCATCACCATTTTGAATTAAAAGGCTGGCCAGAACCTCGTGTGATTGTGCGTTTCTGGATCATTACTTTAATGTTGGTGTTAGTTGGCTTAGTTACGCTAAAACTTCGTTAATCAATAGGTGGGCTTGTCCCACCTTTTTCGCTTGCAAGCGGTCTGATTTGTGCAATTTTTTACAAATTATAAAGAGATTCAAATTATGCAAAACCAATATAAAGATAAAGTGATTACAATTATTGGCTTAGGTAAAACGGGCTTATCCTGTGTCGAGTTTTTTGCTGATAAGCAAGCCAAAGTACAAGTTATTGATACCCGTGAAAACCCTGCAGGTGCAGATCAATTGCCTGCGAATGTGCCATTACACACAGGAAGCTTAAATAGTGAGTGGTTATTAGCTTCAGATTTAATCGTAATCAGCCCAGGACTTGCGCTAGCAACCCCAGCAATTCAACAAGCAATCCATGCAGGTGTGGAAGTTGTCGGCGATATTGAGCTATTTGTACGTGAAGCAAAAGCGCCGATTATTGCGATTACAGGCGCAAACGGAAAAAGCACGGTAACAACTTTAGTTACTGAAATGGCGAAACAAGCGGGGATTAAAGTTGGTATGGGGGGAAATATTGGCGTGCCAGTGTTGAGTCTATTACGTGAAGATTATCAGCTATTTGTATTGGAATTATCAAGCTTCCAATTAGAAACAACATCATCGCTTAAAGCAGTGGCGGCAACTATTCTCAATATTAGTGAAGATCATATGGATCGTTACAATCATTCGATTGAGGAGTATCGCTCAGCTAAATTACGCATTTACGATAATGCCGAAAATGTTATCGTAAACGGTGAAGACATGCAGACTTACCCACTTGAGGCACAAGCGGTCAAAAAATTGATTCGTTTTGCAGAACATAATGCAGAATACAGTATGCGTAACGGTATTTTATATTCAGCAGATAACGCTATTATTCCAAGCAAAGAAATGTTGATCTCTGGACGTCATAATGAAATGAATGCGTTAGCAGCTATTGCATTGGCGGAAGCAGCGGGTATCTCTCGTGAAGGTATTGTGAAAGCGCTACAAGTTTATGGCGGTTTGGAACATCGCTTCCAAGCGGTTAAAACCAATGATGGTGTGCGCTGGGTAAATGACTCCAAGGCGACCAATGTTGGTAGCACCGTGGCGGCACTTAATGGTTTACAGGTGGAAGGCACGCTCTATTTATTATTGGGCGGTGACGGTAAGGCTGCCGATTTCTCAGAGCTTAACCATTTGATTAATAAACCAAATATTGTTTGTTATTGTTTTGGGCAAGATGGCGCACAATTAGCGGAATTATCTAGCCAAAGTGTGTTAGTTGAAACGATGCAACAAGCGATAGCACAGATTCGTCCACAACTGAAAAAAGGCGATATGGTGCTGTTATCGCCCGCTTGTGCAAGCCTTGATCAATTTAAAAACTTCGAAGAACGTGGACAAGTATTTGTAAAATTAGCTCAGGAAGTAACCGCTTAATATGTTAGAAAAATTTAAGACAGAATGGGATAAATGGGTGCGATTAACACCGAGTAATTCACTTTATGATCGTACGTTGGTTTGGATCTTTTTCGGGTTGTTGATCATTGGTTTTGTGATGGTAACTTCAGCCTCCATTCCAGTAAGTACCCGTTTAAATAATGATCCCTTTTATTTTGCTGTACGTGACGGAATGTATTTGGCTGCTTCATTATTTGCGTTTGCAATTGTGGTGCAGATTCCAGCGGAAAGTTGGGAAAAACGTAATGTGCCGTTTTTTTTAATTTCAATTATCTTTTTAGTTGTCGTACTAGTGTTTGGGCGCAATGTGAATGGCGCAACCCGTTGGATTCCATTAGGGCCGATCAACTTTCAGCCTGCAGAATTGGCAAAACTTGCGATTATTTGTTATTTCGCAAGTTTCTATGTGCGTAAATATGACGAAATGCGTACCAAACGAGCAAGCTTTATTCGTCCTATGGTGATTTTGGCCATTTTCGGTATCTTGTTACTGTTGCAGCCCGATCTTGGTAGTACATTTGTATTATTCGTTTTAACCTTTGCGATGCTGTTTATTATGGGCGCAAGAATTATTCAGTTCCTGTTTTTAGGTATTGCAGCGGCGATCTTATTTGCTTTTTTAGTGCTAACTTCGGAATATCGATTAAAACGTGTAACCTCATTTATGGATCCATTTGCGGATGCTTATGGTGATGGTTTCCAGCTTTCAAATTCACAAATGGCGTTTGGACAAGGAGAGTTTTGGGGGCAAGGTTTGGGTAATTCGGTGCAAAAATTGGAATATTTACCTGAAGCACATACTGACTTTGTCATGGCAGTTATCGGCGAAGAATTTGGCTTTATTGGCATTGTTGCAATAGTTATCTTATTGGTTGCTTTAGCATTACGTGCGCTAAAAATCAGTAAAGATGCCCTGAAATTAGAAGAGCGTTTCCGTGGTTTTTTAGCCTTCGGGATTGCGATTTGGATCTTCTTACAAGGCTTTGTAAATTTAGGCGTTGCCTCAGGTTTATTACCAACCAAAGGCTTAACCTTCCCACTGGTGAGTTATGGTGGATCCAGTTTGGTGATTATGTCGATTGCAATTGCGATTTTATTGCGAATTGATTACGAAAATCGTCTTGCTTTAATTGGCCATGCACAAATCAAAGAAATCTAGCTAAACAAGCGGTCGGAATTTGCAAAAAATTTGCAAAAACTGACCGCTTTCTTTTTCCGTAAATAACCAATTTCCTGTACAATAACAACAATTTGTCTATAAAAATCTAAAAAGCGGTTGATTCCGCTCAAAATTTTGCAAAAGAGATCAAAATGACTAAAAAACTTCTTGTTATGGCTGGTGGAACAGGCGGACACGTTTTTCCCGCAATTGCTGTTGCACGTGAACTTCAAAAACAAGGTTGGGAGATCCGCTGGCTAGGTACGCAAGATCGTATGGAAGCGGATCTTGTGCCAAAGCATGGTATTCCAATTGAGTTTATCCAAATTTCTGGGCTTAAAGGCAAGGGAATTGGCGCATTGCTAAAAGCGCCGTTTGCTATTTTGAAAGCTGTGATGCAAGCCCGTAAAATCATTAAAAATTATCAACCTGATGCAGTACTGGGGATGGGTGGATATGTGTCTGGGCCAGGGGGTATTGCGGCTAAATTGTGTGGCATACCTCTGATTTTACATGAACAAAATGCAGTCGCAGGTTTAACTAATGTTTGGTTATCTAAAATTGCACGCCGTGTTTTACAAGCATTTCCAACTGCATTTGCTAATGCAGAAGTAGTTGGTAATCCTGTTCGAGAAGATCTGTCACAACTTATTGCACCAGAAATTCGTTTCGCAGATCGTGACTATCCGATCAATATTTTAGTGATGGGAGGCAGTCAAGGCGCGAAAGTGATCAACCAAACCGTGCCAGAAGTTGCAAAACAGCTGGGGAATCAGGTTTATATTAGTCACCAAGTAGGAAAAGGGAACCTAGGCGGCGTCGCTGAAATTTATAACACTGTGGGGAATGGCGTCGCTGCGGAATTTATTGATGATATGGCAGAGGCGTATAGTTGGGCAGATTTAGTGATTTGTCGCGCTGGCGCTCTCACAGTATGTGAAATTGCAGCCGCAGGTTTGCCCGCAATTTTTGTGCCTTATCAACATAAAGATCGCCAACAATATTTAAATGCGACTTATTTAGCGGACGATGGGGCGGCAATGATTATTGAACAACAAGATTTTACCCCTGAAAGTTTGTTAAATGCATTACAACCGTTAATTGCAGATCGTCAAAAACTTACTGAAATGGCAATCAAAGCACGAGCAAAAGCTACACCAACTGCGGCACAACGCGTAGCGGAAGTGATTATTCAAGAAGCAAAATCATCATTGTAAGTACGCTCTGTTTAGTTCCTACTTTTACAAGCGGTCAGATTTTATTATTAATTTGCAAATGGACGCCAAATGTGGTGTTCTTACTAAAATGGCAACACAAAATGAAAAATTTCCAAGATAAAGTTAAAAAGTTAGTACCTGAAATGCGCCGAGTGAATCAAATTCATTTTATCGGTATTGGTGGCGCTGGGATGAGCGGTATTGCGGAGGTCTTATTAAACGAAGGTTACCAAATTTCAGGTTCTGATATTGCAGAAGGCGCAGTGACTAAACGTCTAGCGGATGCAGGGGCAAATATCTTTATTGGGCATCAGGCGGAAAATATTGCTGGAGCAAGCGTAGTTGTTGCTTCCAGTGCGATTGATGATAGTAATCCAGAAGTACAAGCAGCAAAAGAAGCGCGCATTCCTGTGATTCAACGTGCGCAAATGTTGGCAGAAATTATGCGATTCCGTCATGGTATTGCGGTGGCTGGAACGCACGGTAAAACCACCACAACTGCAATGATTTCAATGATTTACACTGAGGCGAAATTGGATCCAACTTTCGTAAATGGTGGTTTAGTTAAATCAGCAGGTAAAAATGCGCATTTAGGTGCAAGTCGCTATTTAATTGCAGAAGCGGATGAAAGTGATGCTTCATTCTTACATTTGCAGCCAATGGTTTCGGTGGTAACCAATATTGAACCTGATCATATGGATACTTACGGTGGTGACTTTGAGCAAATGAAAGCGACTTATGTGAAATTCTTACGTAATTTACCATTCTACGGTTTGGCAGTAATGTGCGCTGATGATGAAACGGTAATGGAAATTGCGCCACAGGTTGGCCGCCAAGTGATCACCTATGGCTTTAGCGAAAAAGCGGATTACCGTATTGAAGATTATCAACAAACAGGCTTCCAGGGTCATTACACCGTGGTATGCCCAAATGGTGAGCGTATTGATGTGCTACTTAACGTACCTGGTAGACATAATGCGTTAAATGCAACAGCAGCGCTTGCGGTAGCAAAAGAAGAAAATATTGCTAATGAAGCAATTTTAGCCGCGCTTGCTGATTTCCAAGGTGCTGGTCGTCGCTTTGACCAATTAGGTTCGTTTATTCGTCCAAATGGTAAAGTAATGTTGGTTGATGATTATGGTCATCATCCAACGGAAGTGGATGTAACTATTAAAGCAGCGCGTTCAGGCTGGGAAAATAAACGTGTAGTAATGGTATTCCAACCACACCGTTATTCACGTACTCGTGATTTATTTGATGATTTCGTACAAGTGCTTTCTAAGGTTGATGCTTTAATTTTATTAGATGTTTATGCCGCGGGCGAAGTGCCGATTGTCGGGGCTGACAGTAAAGCTTTAGCGCGTTCTATTCGTAATTTAGGTAAAGTTGATCCAATTTTAGTATCAGATACTGAACAGCTTGGCGAAGTGTTAGATCAAATTATTCAAGACGGCGATTTAATTCTTGCACAAGGTGCGGGCAGTGTAAGTCGCATTTCCCGTGGTTTAGCAGAAAGCTGGAAAGCGTAATAATAAGCGGTCAAATTTGCAGAATTTTTTACAAGTTTGACCGCTTGTAAATAAATTTGTTAATTAGTCGTAGGATGGGCTTTAGCCTACTAAAAGAGATGATAATTTAAATGATGAGCTAGCTTATCCTACCAATAAATGAATAATGGAAAACAAAATGAGTATTAAAAACGAAAAAATTGCGGTGTTATTTGGTGGCGTTTCACAAGAACGTGAAGTTTCGCTAAATTCAGGTGCTGCAGTAACAGAAGCATTAAAATCACTTGGTTATAATGTCGAAGGCATTGACACTAAAGATTTCCCAATTGAAAAATTAAAAGAAAAAGGCATTCAGCGTGTGTTTAATATTTTACACGGTGGAATTGGTGAAAATGGCGTATTACAAGGTGCTTTAGAACAAATGGGGATTCCTTATACTGGTTGTGGTGTAATGGCTTCAGCGGTAACTTTAGATAAATTTCGCACTAAATTAATGTGGCAAGCCGTTGGGCTTCCAACCGCTGAAATGGTTGTAGTACGCCGTGGGGAAGCGGTTGATACTGAGCAAATTATTGCAAAATTAGGTTTACCTGTGTTTGTTAAACCTTCGAGCGAAGGTTCAAGTGTGGGGGTAACCAAAGTTAAATCTGTGGAACAATTATTACCAGCAGTAGAAGAAGCATTAAAGTTTGATTCTATTGTATTAGTAGAAGCATTTCTTGCGGGTAAAGAATATTCAGTGCCAGTATTAGGCGGCGAAGTATTACCTGCAGTGCAAGTGATTCCAGATGGTGAATTCTACGACTACCACGCTAAATACGTATCAGATAATACGCAATATATTGTACCTGCCTTAAATGATGAGCGCCAAGCAGAAGTGGCAGAATTAGTTAAAGCTGCTTACGATGTTGTTGGTTGCCGTGGCTGGAGTCGTATTGATATCATGGAAGATGCAAACGGTCGCTTTAATTTAGTTGAAGTGAATACTTGCCCAGGCATGACAAGCCACAGTATTTTCCCTAAATCAGCGGCAACAGTGGGTATTTCGTTTGAGAAATTAGTTGAACGTGTATTGGAGTTAAGCGCCTAATGGTTTCTGTTTTACGCAAAAAAACGGCACCTTCGGTGCGTTTTAAGCCGCTAAAAGCAAAATCTACAGCAAATCCCTTTAATAGGTTAGTATTAATTAAACCGTTGATTGTGTTATTATGCGTAATCTTCGCGTTTATTATTTATAGTAATTGGCAACCGTGGTTAGAGAGTTTGGATAAGACTCCGATTCGTGCCTATGCGCTAACCCATAAAACTCGATTTACGACAAATGCTGATGTTCGGGAAACTTTATCGCAAAAGCCTGTTCTAAAAGGATATTTCGGTCAAGATATCCAGCAAGTAAAAGAAAAATTACTTGGTATATCTTGGGTACGAGATGTGGTAGTGAGAAAGCTTTACCCAGATCGTTTAAGCATTACTTTGATTGAGCATAATCCAGTTGCTATTTGGAATGACACTCAGTTTCTTTCTGACCATGGTGTGGTATTTAGTTTACCAGCCGATCGAATGGATAAAACAGGGCTTCCTGTACTATATGGTCCTGATTCGGAAGGAAAAGTGGTTCTAGATGCGTGGAGTAAAATTAAAGCAGATTTAAAAGCTCGAAATTTAGAGCTTCAGTCTGTTGCAGTGGATAATAGAGGATCTTGGAAGATCACGTTGTCTAATCATGTAGAACTGCGCCTTGGTCGAGGAGAATGGACGCCCAAAATTGACCGCTTTGTAACAATTTTTCCAGAAATTAATGTTCCAGAAGGACAACGACTTGCTTATGTGGATCTGCGCTATGAACATGGTGCAGCTGTCGGTTTTAGTTCTGTACATCAATAATTCTTGGCAAGCATAATATAGTATAGTGAATATGACAAAAATAGCAGAATCCAAAATAATTGTCGGTTTAGATATCGGCACGTCAAAAGTTGTCGCCGTAGTGGGTGAAGTTTTGCCAGATGGCGTGATAAATGTAATTGGCTCGGGTGTTTGCCCAGCTAAAGGTGTTGACCGAGGCGGAGTGATTGATTTAGATGCCGCAGTCAATTCGATCCAACGTGCGATTGAACAAGCAGAGTCGGTATCAGACTGTCAAATTATTGGTGTAACGCTTGCTATTTCTGGACAACATATCACTGCTTTAAATGAAAGTGGCACTGTGCCACTTGCAGGTACGGTAACAAATGAAGATATTGATTCCGCGATTCATATTGCTCGCTCAATTAAATTGCCTGATGGTTTAGAAACGTTACATATTATTCCACAAGAATATAAAGTTGATCGCCTGCCAGCGACCAAAAACCCAGTTGGTTTATCTGGTATGCGTTTACAGGCACAAGCTCATCTTATTGCTTGCCACCAAGACTGGTTGCGTAACTTAAAAAATGCGGTAGAGCGCGCAAAATTAAAAGTAGATAAGGTCGTTTTTTCTGGACTTGCCTCAAGTTATTCAGTGCTAACCGAAGATGAAAAAGAGTTAGGCGTTTGCCTCATTGATATCGGTGGTGGCACAATGGATGTATTAGTTTATACCGATGGTGCCTTGCGTTTTAGTAAAGTGATTCCATTCGCTGGTAATAATGTGACTGACTATATTGCACATGTTTTCACTACTTCGCGCAGTGAGGCTGAAAGCATTAAGATGAATTATGGTAGTGCGATTAATCCTCCAGCACATAATGCAGAGAAAAAAATTGAGGTAGCTGGACTTGGCGGCCGAATGCCTAGAACCTTTACCAAAGCGCAAGTTGCGACGGTAACTTCACAATGTTATAGTGATTTATTAAAGGTTGTAGAGAATGAATTAACCCAATTACGCAATGAATTGTTCCAGAAAGGCATAAAACAGGAATTAATTGCAGGTTTTGTGCTTACTGGTGGTGGTTCACAAATCGAAGATATTGTAGAATGTGCAAGAAATATCTTTGGCTCTCAAGTAAGAGTTGGATATCCGTTGAATATTACAGGATTAACGGACTATGTAAATAAACCACAATATGCAACAGTACTCGGTCTTTTACAGTATAGCCATTACAATTCTGACGAAAAGAGTAGCGGTGGTGAAATTGGCGAGAAAGTAGATACGCTGCTTGATGTTTTAGGCAGAGGCGTGAAGAAAGCTGTTAATTGGGCAAAATCGAGTTTTTAATAGTGCTGATCAGAAAATTGGCACGTAGGGAGATAAAAAATGTTTGAACCTATTTATGAAACAACGCAAGATGCGGTAATCAAGGTTGTTGGCGTTGGCGGCGGTGGCGGTAATGCGCTAAACCATATGGTTGATGGCAACCTAAATAGTGAAGGGGTTGGCGGTGTTGAGTTTTTCTCAGTAAATACTGATGCACAAGTATTACGTACAAGCTCTGTACGTCAAACCATTCAAATTGGTGCTAATATCACTAAAGGTTTAGGCGCTGGTGCAAACCCGAATGTAGGTCGCCAAGCAGCCGAAGAAGACCGTGAAGCATTGTCTAATATGATTGCTGGTGCAGATATGGTATTTATCTCTGCTGGTATGGGAGGCGGTACTGGTACTGGTGCTGCACCTGTTATTGCAGATATTGCAAAATCACAAGGTTCATTAACTGTTGCTATCGTAACTAAGCCGTTCCGTTTTGAAGGTAACAAACGTATGAGTTATGCGGAGCAAGGCATCCAAGAGTTATCTAAGCACGTGGACTCATTAATTATCATCCCTAACGATAAATTATTAAAAGTATTACCAAAAAATACAAAAATGATGGATGCTTTTAAAGCAGCAAACGACATTTTACGTAATGCTGTTTTAGGGATCACAGATATGATTACTTCTCCTGGTTTAATCAACGTGGACTTTGCAGACGTGAAAACAGTAATGTCTGAAATGGGGCGTGCGATGATGGGTACAGGTATTGCTGAAGGTGAAGATCGTGCAGAAAAAGCAGCACATGATGCAGTAGCAAGCCCGTTATTAGAAGATGTTGATTTGTCAGGTGCTAAAGGTATTTTAGTAAGTATTGCGTCTGGTTTAGATATTGAATTAAATGAAGTTGATGTAATTATGGATTATATCCATAGTTTTGCGGCACAAGATGCAACTATCGTGTTTGGTACTTCAGTAAATCCAGATATGGAAGGTAAAATTCGTGTAACTTTAGTTGCAACAGGTATTGGTCAAGCAGAAGAATTAACTTTACCGAGAACGCCAGTGTTGCAACCACAGGTTCAGCAACAAGTGCAAACAGCATATCAGCCACAGGCACAACCTGCTCAACCAGCATTTGCTCAACCTCAGCAAGGTTATGCGCAACAACCAACACAATTTAGCCAGCCACAGCAGGCTGCACCAAAACCACAACAGGTAGATTCTTCTCAAGTTTGGTCTCCAAACTCAATTCCTGGGTTTATGAGAAATGGTCAGTAATGACCGCCCAATGTAGGGAATAAGGAGAGAATAATGATTAAACAAAGAACGCTAAAACAAGCAACCAAAGTGACGGGTATTGGCTTGCACAGCGGTAAAAAAGTAACTTTAACGTTACGTCCTGCTCCAGCAAATACGGGTATTATTTATGCACGTACAGATTTAGAGCCAGCGGTCTATTTTCCTGCAAGTGCTGAATCTATTCGTGACACGCAACTTTGTACTTGTATGATTAATGATGATGGGGTACGTATCTCAACTGTTGAGCATTTAAATGCAGCAATGGCTTCATTAGGTTTAGATAACCTAATTGTTGAAGTGGATGCACCTGAAATTCCAATTATGGATGGTAGTGCTAGCCCATTCATCTATTTATTGTTAGATGCAGGCATTGAAGAACAAGATGCGCCGAAAAAATTTATTCGTATTAAAGAAACTGTACGAGTAGAGGAGGGCGATAAATGGGCAGAAATTAAACCTTACGACAAAGGTTTAAAATTAGATTTCACAATTGATTTTAACCATCCAACAATTAGTAAAGATGTACGCAATTTCAAAATGGAATTATCTGCTGAGAGCTTTATTCACAAGATTAGCCGTGCAAGAACCTTTACTTTTATGAAAGATGTTGAATATCTTCAATCAATTGGTTTAGCACTAGGTGGAAGCCTTGATAATGCGATTGTATTAGATGAATATCGTATTCTAAATGAAGAAGGCTTACGCTATAAAGATGAATTAGTTAAACATAAAATGTTAGATTCAATCGGTGACTTATTTATGTGTGGCTATAATATTCTTGGCGATTTCAGTGCGTATAAATCAGGTCATGGTTTAAATAATAAATTATTGCGTGCAATACTTGCGAATGAAAATGCTTGGGAATTTGTGACCTTTGAGGATAAAGAACAAGCTCCACAAGGTTACCGTATTGGTGAACAAGTATTTATTTAATATGTTTTAATTTTAAAAATCCTCGTTGATGAAAATCAGCGAGGATTTTTTTATGGTAAGCGGTCTAATTTTGCAAAAAAATTATAAAGCACTTTACTGTGTAAAAAAACAGTTGTAGTATATATCTATACAGGTGATATTTTTACAGGTGTTTTTATGCTAACTCAATTAACCGTTAATAATTTTGCGATTGTCCGTCATTTAATGCTAGATCTGAATGAAGGAATGTCCGTCATCACAGGTGAAACGGGAGCTGGTAAATCAATTGCCATTGATGCGTTAAGCCTTTGCTTAGGTTATCGTTCCGAAAGCAGTATGATTCGCAATGGTGCAGATAAAGCAGATATTACTGCTACTTTTACGATGCAGCCGACAAGCCCTGCTTATTTGTGGTTGCAGCAGCATGAGTTATTAGATGAAGATAATCCTCAAGAATGTATTTTACGCCGAATGATTAATCAGGAAGGTCGCTCTAAAGCTTTTGTTAATAATCGCCCCCTGCCCATTTCTCAATTACGAGAATTGGGGCAATACCTTATTCATTTAAATGGTCAGCATGCGCCACAGTTATTACTAAAAAGTGAATATCAATTAGAAGTATTGGATAATTACGCGGGTATTCAGCAACTGTTACATGAAATGAGTTGCCAATATCACAGCTGGAGAAAATTGCATCAACAAGTGAAGAATTTCCGTCAGCAATGCCAAGAAAATGAAGCTCGTAGACAGCTATTGCAATATCAAGTAGATGAGCTAGATGAATTTGCGATTAAGCGAGGTGAATTTGAGGAGATGGAAGAAACGCATAGTCGCTTATCAAATTCAGAAGCGCTTACGGTACTTTCTCAGGAAGTAAGTGATTTGTTGAGCGAGAATGAATTAAATGTGGATTCAATGCTGTATAAGGCGATTCGTCATTTAGAAGATTTAGTTGAAGTAGATACACGCTATCAATCGGCATTAAATATGTTGAATGAATCATTGATTCAGGTTCAAGAAGCGAGTTCTGAAGTAAGTGATTTAGTCAGTAAAATCGAACAAGATCCAGATCTACTAAATGAATTAGATGAACGAATCAGTAAGACGATTCAACTAGCGCGTAAACATCATGTTTTACCTGAAAAGTTATGGCAACATCACTCGTTCTTACAGCAAGAGCTACAAAAATTAGTCGATTTTGCAGATAACGAAGATCAATTAATGTCAGATGAACAAGCCGCTTATCAGCTATCTGTTCAGCTTGCTGAAAAGATTTATCAAAAACGCCTTGAAGCGGCAAATAAACTCGCAGAACAAGTAACAGCTCAGATTAAACATCTTTCAATGGAAAATGGTGAATTTTTTATTGAAGTGCAACATGATCCTAAGAAGCTATCAAATAATGGTGCCGATTTTGTTGAGTTTAATTTGCGTAGTAATTTGGGGCAGCAAGCGCAGCCATTAGCAAAAATTGCCTCTGGCGGGGAGTTATCTCGTATTTCATTAGCTGTGCAGGTGCTAACCGCAAATAAATTATCTACACCAACTATTATTTTTGATGAAGTAGATGTAGGGATTAGTGGACCAACTGCGACAACAGTAGGAAAATTATTACGCCAATTAGGCAAAAAATGCCAAGTACTTTGTGTAACGCATTTACCGCAAGTTGCGAGCTATGGCCATCATCATTTTAATGTTCAGAAGTATGTAGAAAATAACCAAACTGAAACGCAAATGTCGTTATTAACGCAAACAGAACGAGTGCAAGCGTTAGCTAGATTGTTAGGGGGAAGTAAGATTACTGATGCCGTATTGGCGAATGCCCAAGAAATGTTAGATTTAGTTGAGTAATCAAGCGGTCATTTTAATGAGTATTTGCAATAAGTAAGAAATAAATTATGTGAATTTATCCATTACATATGTAAAATCTCTTCTAAAAATGACCGCTTAAGTTTTATCAGAACAGCAACTTTTGCTGAAGCTAGCTTTTTCTGCTTATTTCACGAATTGGGTTAAATCAATCACTTTATCGCAACTTTTCTCAATCAAATATGGGTCATGACTGACAATCACTAATGCGCAATGGCGGGCACGGCATTGATTGATTAATAACTCAATCGTTTCTTTTTGGGTAATTGGATCTAATCGAGATGTGACTTCGTCTGCAAACAGCAAAACGGGTTCGAGCAATAAGGCACGTAAGATCGCCACTCGTTGCAATTCTCCTCCTGATACATTTTCAGCATTACGCGCTAAAGTTTCTGGTGAAAGAGCAAGCTGTTGCAATAAGTTTGGAATTTGAGAACGATCTAGTTTGTGCTTGTTAATCACGTCATCTAATAATGTTTGCAAGCTCACTGTTGGCGCAAAAGCCTCTGGTGGATCTTGGTAAAGTTTTAGTACTTGATGTTTCTTATGTTGCTGACTGTGCCAAATCACTTCTCCCGCTTTAGGTTTGAGTAAACCGCATAGCAGATCAGCTAAAGTGCTTTTACCTATTCCACTGTGTCCAACCAGCCCTAAAATTTCGCCTTGATGCAATTCAAATGAAAGTCCGCTAAAAAGTGTGCGTTTACCTCGTGCGACGGCTAAATTTTTTACGGAGACAAGCGGTTGATTTTTTGCAAAATTTTGCACACTTTTGACCGCTGGCCAGTGTTTTGGATCGGCTGCAATCAAGGCTTTTGTATAAGGATGCTGTGGATTTTTTAGTAAATCTTCTGCCAAACCTTTCTCTAACAATTTGCCCTTTTTCATGACTAAAATTTCACCGCCTAACTGTTCGGCAACCTCAATATCATGAGTAATAGTTAGTAAACCACCTTGGTTTTGATAGGCTTGTTTAAGCAGTTTGATCACATTCGCTTTGCTGTGTGGATCTAACCCTTTTGTGGGTTCATCAGCGAGTAAAATTTTACCACCTGCTGCAGTAGCGATCGCAAAAGACGCTCGTTGTGCCATGCCACCCGATAATTGGTGTGGATAAGCCGCTTGCCATGCGTTTAAACCTAAATGATCTAATGCTTGTGTTGCTTCATTTCTAGCGGTTTGTTTCGTTTTTTTAGCAACAAAGAACAAACTTTCCCAAAGTTGTTTTCCGATCGCCATAATTGGATCCAGCGAACGGCGAGGCTCTTGTGGCAACATTACTAAGGTTTTACCCCATAATGATTCAAGCGAATGCGTTTCCATTTTGCAGTTTTCTACAAAAATTTGACCGCTTGTCACAAGCCCATTAGGTAAAGCGCCCATAATCGCTTGAATTAATAGGCTTTTGCCTGAGCCTGTTTCGCCAAGAATGGTAATATTTTTGCCTTGTACCAAACTGAGGCTGATCGGCTCCACTAAAGTTAAACCTGTGCTGGTTTGAACGCCAACATTTTCAATGCGCAGTAAAGTCATTATTTGATTCTCCCAGACAAAAGTTGCAGGCTTAAAACCATTAAAAAGACGGCAATAACGGGCTGCATAAAAATCCATGGTGCTTCATAGTAATAAGGGAATAATTCCGTCATCATTAAACCTAATTCAGCTGTAGGCGGACGTAAGCCTACATTTACAAAGCCAAGCGTTGCGAGTGCTAAAATTGCATTGCCTAGAGAGAAAGCACTTAGGGTAACGATGAGTGGCAATAAACGAGGAAAAAGATGACGTTTAAAGCTATAAAATAAGCCCATCCCCATTAAACGAGATGACTCGATTTCTGCACTAGAGGCAAGTGTTTGACTCACGGCTCGAATTACACGGAAAAATTCTACCCACATCACTAACGCAATCCCTAAATAAAGTGTCCAAAATGCACCAGGTGCTAGGGAAGCGAACAATAAAATTAGTAATAGACCAGGTAGCGCCATCACTAAATCGCAGATAAAACTAAATAAACGATCAAGCCAGCCACCAAAAAAGCCTGCTAAGATACCAGATACTAGACCTGCAACTAACGCACAAAACACGCTGAACAATGATAAGCCGAATGATAAACGAATCGCAGAAGCAAGACGTGCTAACATATCTCGCCCGAGATGATCGGTGCCAAACCATGCTAATTCATTAGGTTTTGCTAATATATTGCTAAGATCTTGAAAGCCGATATCCATCGGATAAAAATATGGCTGTAAAAAAGCGAATGCGACTAGCAAAGCTAACATCACGCCACCAATTTTTTGACTTAATGTAATGTTATTCATCTTTATGCCTCTTAACGTTTATCGGTAATTCGTGGGTCAATCCATGCGCTTAACATATCTGCTCCCATATTTAGCAGTACAAATAAGCCACCCATCACTAGAGATGTACCTTGGATCATTGGCACATCTCGCGCAATAATCGCATGAACTAATGCGTGTCCGCTGCCAGGCCAAGCAAATAAGCTTTCCACTACTACTACACCTTCAATCAGATAAACCAGCTGTACCGCATGATAAGCAATGATAGGAATCGCAATATTACGTAGTCCGTGGCGTGTAAAAGTTTTCCATTTCGATAGCCCTTTTAAACGAGCAAATTGGTAATATTCAGATTGTTTCACTTGCAACATTGCTGCGCGAGTGACCCTTACCGAAACTGCACTTAAGCCAAGTGCGAGGGTGAAAGCAGGTAAAATAAAGTGCTGCCATTTTCCATATCCGCCTGCAGGTAACCAGCGCAATGTGGCAGAAAAAATCGTAATCAATCCAATTGCAATAATAAATGCAGGAACAGAGCGGAATAAGGTACTGAATACTAAGGTTAAGCGGTCAAAAAAGCCGTTTTCTTTGCGAGCAGCAAGAATACCAAGCGTAGGCCCAATCATAAGTGCGATACATAATGCGACGATTGCCAGGCTAAGGGTATACCCAAATTGATGTGCAATTTCGTTCCAGACCAAATCGCCAGTGACTAATGATTTGCCTAAATTAAGTTGTAAAAGATCAAGTAGCCAATTTCCATAGCTTTGCCACCATGGTTGGTCAAGCCCAAGTTCTGCTCGTACTAATTCAGCTGCGAGGCTATCGGTTTGATCATAGCCGTAACGACTGGCAGCAATGCGATATGCCATATCTCCAGAGAGTTGACGGGTGAGAATAAAGGTGAGAGTGCCGACTGACCAAACCACCAAAATGATTTGAAATAGGCGTCGAAGAATAATATTAAACATATTTTTGACCATTAAAGTATATAAAAAACACGGAAATCTGTTCAGCATTAGTGCTGTTTCCGTGTTTTTTAAATTGAATTTTATTTGGCAATTGCCATTATTTATTTTTTAAGTGTTTCTAAAAAAAATCTTCTTTCAAATGGATCGAGCTTCACGCCTTGAATATCATTATGTGTCGCAACATTTTGTTGATAATACACAATTGGAATAATCGGTAACTCGTCATGAATAATTTGACTAACGGTTTGTTTTAGCTGTTTCACTTTTTGTGCATCTCGTTCAGTCTCAATTTGATCTAGTGTTTGTGCAAGCTGTTCATTGTTCCAGTTCATCACCCCCCAATCACTACCACCTTTTGCGTAATCTTGCACAATTACACCGAATGGATCGATGGTTTTACCGTAATTTAAGGCATATAGCGCCATTTCTAAACTACCATCTTTATGACCTGCAGGAATCTCACTAAAGTTTCCGACTGAAACATTCACATCAACCCCAATTTGTTTCCATTGCGCTTGCAAAATCGTTGCAATAAGCGGAAGCTCTGGACGATCAGAAAAGGTTCTGAGTGTAAAGCTAAATGGTTTGCCTGAGCTGTCGGTGAGCTTACCGTCCTGATTAAATTTGTAACCAGAAGCGGTCAAATTTTGCTTGATTTTTGCAATATCAAGTTGTTCATCTTTACTTGCTACCCGCCAGTCCGCAAAGGCTTTCGGCAAAATTTGATCAGCGATACCATCTTCAATTTTTAATACTTGCTCCGCAATTGCTTTGCGATTGATTGCTTGAGAAAGCGCTTTACGAATGGCTAAGTCATTAAAAAATGGTTTTGCTACATCCATTTTTAACTGAATCGTACGAGCGATAGATCCACTGGTTAATGTTAAATTAGGATCAGTTTTTAAACGAGCCATACTTGCCGTATCTAAATTAAATACCAATGAAGTCGCATCGCTTTGTGCCATTAATACACGAGTTTCACTTCGGCTACTTGCTAAATAATTAGCTTGCATCACTTGAGGTTTGTTACCCCAATATTGTTCAAAACGAATTGCTTCTATTTTTTGGGGAGCTTCAACTTTAGTCGCTTTAAATGCCCCTGATCCAATTAGCTGAGTAATTTCATCTTTTTCATTAAATGACTCATTCGCTAAAATAATTGTTGAGTAGTGTGTTAAAAAAGATGGAAATGGAACGAATGGTTTAGTTAATTTAAAAGTTATCTGATTATTGCCTTTTGTATTAATTTCTTTAATAAATGCTTTTTTTAGAATACTAGGTTGATTCATTAATAAATTTAAATTCTTTACAACAATTTTAGCATCCAATTTTTCGCCATTGTGGAAAGTGGCATCTCGCAAGGTAAAAGTCCATTCTGTAGCGTCCTGATTGCTAAACCATTCCGTTGCTAATCCTGGAATTAATTCACCTTGTTCATTTGCTTCTACTAAAGTTTCTGCCAAATTCATTCGTTGAAAAATAACACCAGATTGGGTCGGGTGTAGGCTATTTAACTCCCAGGGGGCGATTACGGTAACTTGTTTTAATTCATTGTTTTTAAATGTGTTTTTTTCGGAATTTGAAGTGTTTTGGGTATTGCTTTGAGGTGCTGAATCTTCATTACAGCCACTGATTAACAAAGCTGAAGCAAGTAACGGAAATAGCCATTTTTTCATTATAATCTCCCTTTAATTTAGTCAGGTATTTGGTGAATGAGGCGCAGATTCTAACATAAAAACCATAAAAAAAGTATAGGTTTATTTTGTAAAGCTATGTGTACACATCTGATCTGTAATAAAAAACATATTTCTATTGCCAGATCCGATTAGTTAGTAAATATAGGTTTAAGGGTATATATTCTATTAAGTCTTTATTGGGTATTTATATAAATAAGTGTGAGTGTTATTTATGATTTTTACCATAAAGAATAATGAAAGAAATTTAACTGAAAAAATCAACTTCCTTATATTGAGGTGGAATATGTGTGTACATAATAAAATGACTAAAACGATAATTGCCTTAGCATTATCATCTTTTTATGCAACATCAATGGCAAATGAATTAAACACCGCAACGGTTACTGCAGATAATGCAAATAAAGTTGTTGTTAATTCAGATAATAATATCAACCTTGCAGCAGAAGGAAATACATTAAATATTTCTTCTGCGAATAATGTTGAGTTTTCATCAATAAATACCACCACATTACATAGCGATGCAGTTAATGCAATGCAAGTTAATACGGGATCTATTACTGCATCTGGTGCGGTAAATGCAACCCAAATTAATACCGCTTCATTAACGGCTTCAGATGCGGTAAATGCAACCCAAATTAATACTGCCGCATTAACAGCGTCAGGCGCAGTAAATGCAACTAAAGTAAATACTATCGCATTAACCGCTTCAGAATCTGTAAATTCAGCACAAATCAATGCGCTTAATGTGGCTGCAAATGTGCTGAATGCAACCACATCAAATACGAATCGTTTAAATACATTTACGGTAAGTACAAATGAAATTGATGCAAAAACCGTAAACGCAACACAAGTTAATACCGCTTCATTAACGGCTTCGGATGCAGTAAATGCAACGCAAATTAATACCGCTTCATTAACAGCTTCAGATGCAGTAAATGCGACGCAAATTAATACGGCTTCATTAACGGCTTCAAATGCCGTGAATGCAACCCAAGTAAATACGGCGAATTTAACCGCTTCAAATGCTGTAAATTCACAACAAGTGAATGCGGAAAATGTGAAATCAACAGTAATTGATGCAAAAGCGGTCAATGCAACTCAAGTAAACAGCGATTCAATTACGGCAAAAGATGCAGTAAACGCAACGCAAATTAATACGGCTTCATTAACGGCTTCAGATGCGGTAAATGCAACGCAAATTAATACGGCTTCATTAACGGCTTCAAATGCCGTGAATGCAACCCAAGTAAATACAGCAAATTTAACCGCTTCAAATGCCGTAAATTCAAAACAAATGAATGCGGAAAATGTAACTACAGGTTATTTATCTGCATCAGGTATTATTGATGCAACGCGTGTAAGAACAGGTTCATTAGCGGCTTCAGGGGTGATTGATGCTGCTCGTATTAGAACTGGCTCTTTATCAGCAACAGGTATTGTGGACGCTGCGCGTGTAAGAACAGAATCACTTGCTGTTTCAGGTGTGGTTGATGCATATCGTATTCGTACAGTTGGTTTATCTTCAAATACGATCGATACGGATAATTTAAATGTAGTAGATACGATCAATGTTTCAAATGGTCCTACTATCAGTGCTAATGGTATTACGAATTTAGCTGCAGGTGATATTTCTGAATTTAGTACTGATGCAATTAATGGGGCTCAGTTATATCAAATCTTAGCAAGTAATTCGTTGATTTATTATCCAAGTGCTACGGTATCAGAACTAGTAAGTAGCACAGGTTTAACGAGTGCATCTGAAAGCGCTGATAGCGCAAGTAGCTATACTTTAGATGTAGCATCATTGCTTTCTACAAGCTTAGCGACAGCAACAACCTCAGCTATTTCAACAGATGAGTTAATTTCTGAGCTTGTCGCTGCCTCTCCTTCAGAGCAAGCTGTTGTAGGCACAACGAATACCGCACTCATTAATGCTGATCAAATTAATGCTGGCACAGGTAATATTTCTCATATTAATGTGGATCAAATTGTTGCAGGTACCACTGATACCGCACTTATTAATGCCGATCAAATTAATGCTGGTACAGGTAACATTTCTCATATTAATGCGGATCAAATTGTTGCAGGTACCACTGATACTGCACTCATTAATGTCGATCAAATTAATGCTGGCACAGGTAATATTTCTCGTGTTAATGCGGATCAAATTGTTGCAGGTTCTTCAGATATTGCGCATATAGACAGTGATGTTATAAATGCGAATCAAGTGGCAGTAACAACTTCTGTTGGCGTAACGAATGGTCCAAAACTTACAACAGAAGGCATTAATGCTGCGGATAACACGATCAGTAATGTATCAGCTGGGGTAAATGCAACAGATGCAGTAAATAAAGCACAGCTTGATGAAAAAGCAGATAAATCAACCGCTTATACTTTCAATGTGAGCAACAATGAAACTGCATTAAACGCTGATGGTTTAGCGGATACTTGGACATTAGAACAAGGCGATAGCTTAACATTTGGTGCAACCTCAGATTTAAATGTAACTACGGATGGCAAAGGCAAAGTCGTCTACGCGTTATCTGAAGAAATTAAATCTAAGATTGATACTGCAGCAGCCGCAACTGAAGGCGTAACGGTTTCTACAAAAGCTGCTGATGGCACAGTAACAAGTCATAATGTGAAACCAGGTGAAACAGTAGCGGTAAATTCAGGTAAAAATATTGCAATTACCCAAGATGCAAACACAATTACGGTGGCAACTGTAGATAATCCAACATTTGCGAAAGTAGTTGCGGATTCGGTTTCAGTAAACAATGGACCGACAATTGATAGCAACGGCATTAATATGAATAACAAACGTATTACTAACGTTGCAGACGGGGTAAATGCGACAGACGCAGTAAATGTTCGTCAGTTAAATCAAACACGTAATGATTTTGACAGACGTTTAAACCGTTTAAACAAAGATCGTAAAGCAGGTACAGCATCTGCGATTGCAACCGCAGGCTTATTACAAGCGCCAGCAGGTCAATCAGGTGTAACTGCGGCTGTAGGTCAATATGAAAGCCAAACAGCGGTAGCGGTAGGTTATTCACAATCGTTACCAAGTGGCGTTGGAGTGAAAGTCTCTTTCAGTGCTAACACCCGTAAAGAGCTTGGTGGCTCGGTAGGTATGGGGTACTTCTGGTAATTTCTCCTTTTAACCACAGATAATAAAAATGCGACCTTTAGGGTCGCATTTTTTGTTGCAAAATAAGCGGTGATTTTTTGCAACAAAATTGCAAAATTCGACCGCTAGTTTTAGTTAGTGTTCACGAGTTTTGAAGAAATCAACATCAGGATAGCGTTCTTGTGCCAAGTTTAAATTTACCATGGTTGGAGCGATATAAGTCAGATTATCACCACCATCTAATGCAAGGTTTTGCTCATTTTTGCGTTTAAATTCTTCGAATTTCTTCGCGTCTTTACATTCAACCCAACGAGCGGTTGCAACATTCACAGTTTCATAAATCGCTTCTACGTTATATTCCGTTTTTAAACGTGATACAACCACATCAAACTGGAGCACGCCCACGGCACCTACAATCAGGTCGTTATTCATTAGAGGGCGGAATACTTGCACCGCACCTTCTTCAGAAAGTTGCACTAAACCTTTCAGTAATTGTTTTTGTTTGAGCGGATCTTTTAAACGAATACGACGGAAAAGCTCGGGTGCGAAGTTAGGGATACCCGTGAATTTCATCATTTCACCTTGGGTGAAGGTATCGCCAATTTGAATAGTACCGTGGTTATGTAAACCAATAATATCACCTGCGTAGGCTTCTTCTGCGTGTGAGCGGTCACCAGCCATAAAGGTTAGCGCATCAGAAATCACCACATCTTTGCCAATACGTACGTGTTTTAGCTTCATGCCTTTTTCATATTTGCCAGATACCACTCGCATAAAGGCAACTCGGTCACGGTGTTTTGGATCCATATTTGCTTGGATCTTAAACACAAAACCAGAGAATTTTTCTTCACTTGATTCAACCGTACGAAGATCAGTTTCGCGTGCTTGTGGTTTTGGCGCCCATTCGGTTAAGCCATCTAGGAAATGATCTACACCAAAGTTACCTAATGCAGTACCGAAAAATACAGGGGTTAGCTCACCGTTAATAAATGCTTCGTGATCAAATTCGTTTGATGCACCTTGTACAAGTTCCAATTCTTCACGTAATTGGTTAGCTAAATCATCACCTACGGCAGCATCAAGTTCTGGGCTATTTAAGCCTTTTACAATACGTACTTCTTGAATAGTGGAACCTTGACCTGACTGATAAAGATAAGTTTCATCTTTAGCAATGTGATACACGCCTTTAAACAATTTACCACAGCCAATCGGCCAAGTAATAGGCGCACAACGGATTTTTAGCACGCTTTCTACTTCGTCTAATAATTCCATTGGATCACGAATATCTCGGTCGAGTTTATTCATAAAGGTTAAAATCGGTGTATCACGCAGGCGCGTAACTTCCATAAGTTTAATGGTACGTTCTTCAACACCTTTTGCACTGTCGATAACCATTAAACAGCTATCTACAGCGGTGAGGGTGCGGTAAGTATCTTCAGAGAAGTCTTCGTGTCCTGGTGTATCAAGTAAGTTTACTAAACAATTATTGTAAGGGAATTGCATTACAGAGGTGGTAATTGAGATACCACGTTGTTTTTCCATTTCCATCCAGTCTGATTTTGCATGAGCACTAGAACCTTTACCTTTTACCGACCCCGCCGTTTGAATTGCATTGCCGTAAAGTAGGACTTTTTCAGTGATGGTGGTTTTACCCGCATCGGGGTGAGAAATAATCGCAAAGGTGCGACGTTTATTGACTTCTTGTGGGTATGACATGCTTTTCTCTAGATTAAAATTAAAACAAAAAAGGGTGGCAAGCCACCTAAAAATACGGGGTTATTTTCGCTGATTTATGCATTTAGAACAACCTACGCAGGTAAATTTATTCAAATTGTGTGACAAGCGGTCTAATTTGCTTCAAAATTTACAAAAAACGAATAATTATTATTTGAATGCATAGGAGGCATAGATGCTATGGTTTATGTATGTATGTGTTGCGCCATACATTTGATTATTCAGGACGTGCAAGACGCTTAGAATTTGGTTGGTTTATTCTGTTTTACGAAGGGAGTAGTTGGTTAATTTCCTTTTTGGCGAAAGTGCTATTTGCGCTACGTTTACCACATATTGCTGATATGGCTAACCTTGTTAATGATGCTCTAGATATTTTACTTTTATTTCCGCTTACCAGTGTGACAGCACGTCGCTTTCATGATTTAGGTTATTCGGGGTGGTATCAATCGTTATTCGTTATCGTAAATATTCTAATGTGCATATTGGTTTTTGTGCCTATGGAAATTATTGATGAAATATACGCTTCAAAAGAAGGCGAATTAGTTATTTCTAGTAGCTTTATGATTATATTAGCTCATTTCTGCTATCTTACCTTTACAGATGGGCAACCATTTACTAATCAGTATGGCAAAAGCCCGAAAAATTCAGTATTAAATCAAAATGACTAAAATTAAGGAAACATTATGAATTGGTTTTTACATTCGCTTAAAAATACATTTAATTTTAATGGTCGTGCTAGACGTAGAGAATATGGCTGGTTTGTCCTGATCAATATGCTGATTGGCTTGGTAGTTGGCTTGTTAGCAGGCGTTGCTAGTGCGTTAGGGCTAGAAAGTTTAGCATCTGGTTTAGATATTTTATTTGTACTTTACCAGTTGGTGATTTCTATTACCTCAATTAGTCTAGCCGCTCGTCGCTTACATGATTTAGGTTGGTCTGGTTGGTGGCAATTGTTTCCTTATGCGCTGCTCATCGTTTTTGTATTGGCGAGCTTATTTGCGATAGATGTTGAATTAGGTGGCACAATTAGCGCACTAGAAAGTACACTTTATATATTCACGCTAGTGATTGTAATCGGAGCCCTTATTTTCTCATTAATTTTGATGTTTAAAGATGGACAACGCTTTGCAAATAAATATGGCGAAGATCCGAAAGCGGTTAAAAACGAGACTGAGGTTACAAATTCATTAAGCGTATAAATTCAGTGAAAAAAGGGCTTTTTCCTTGTAGAAAATGCCCTTTTTGCCTACAATAGACGTTTTTCGTTTAGGGCTTTCCGCTATTAATCAAATAGGACAGAAAATGTCGCAAATTAAACTTATCGTTGGTCTTGCCAATCCAGGGGCTAAATACGAAGACACTCGCCACAATGCAGGCGAATGGCTGGTTAATGAAATTGCTCGTCAGTTTAATGTTAGCTTAAAAGAAGAAGCTAAATTTTTCGGAAAAGTGGCAAAAATTAATACTGCAAGCGGTGAAGTTCGCTTATTAGTTCCAACCACTTTTATGAATTTAAGTGGTAAAGCCGTAGGTGCTTTGGCCAATTTCTATCGAATTAAACCCGAAGAGATTTTAGTTGCTCACGATGAGTTGGATTTACCTGCTGGCGTGGCAAAAATCAAGCAAGGTGGCGGTCATGGCGGTCATAATGGCTTAAAAGATATTGTTGCAGCACTGGCTAATAACAATAATTTTTATCGTGTTCGAATTGGGATTGGACATCCAGGTAGTAAAGAATTAGTCGCCAGTTATGTATTAAGCAAACCTGCGTCACAAGATCAAGAAAAAATAAATGCTGCTATTGATGAAGCAAGTCGCTGTGTGGAAATTTGGTTTAAAGAGGGTGTAACTAAAGCAACAAATCGGTTAAATAGTTTTAAAAACTAAGAGAAAAATAATGAAAAAATTGGCATTCACTTTAATCTGTACTGTAGTCTTATCAGCCTGTTCTGCTTGAGCAGTTTTAGTGACAAAAAATGTTGATTATGATCCAAAAACAGAAGCGCGTATTCGTGTTTATAATTCGAATGGTAATGCTACAACTAAAGTATTAAATGATACAAGTTGTCAAGACCTCACCAACAAATCTAAGAAAGGTATTAGCCGTAATCCATTTAGTAGAGACAATATACATAATGATCTGCTACGTCGAACATTAAAAAATATCAGTGTTGGAATGCCGCTAACTAATATGAGTGAAGAAGCCATCAACAGTGATGAATTTACAGATACGGTCTCATTCACGGAACAAGTTATTACTGCAGGGAAATTAGCTGTTGTCCGAGGTAGCCAATTTTATGTTTACTCTTGTGAAATTCGAGGTGAGTTTATGCCTGAAGCAGGCAAAGACTATGAGGTTTCGTATGATTCAGATCACTCAACTTGTCGAATGTATATTAATGAGTTAGAAGCTACAACATCGAGTACATCTAAAGCAACTGCGAAATTAGGTAAGGAAGTTCCTTACCAAAAATGTATTAATTAATCTAAAGTATGCGTATAAACGCACTAAACTTTTTTGATAGTAATGGCGGACTTTAGTTCGTTCTAATAAAGGAAAAATTATGGGATTTAAATGTGGTATCGTAGGTTTACCAAACGTAGGTAAATCAACACTATTCAACGCATTAACAAAAGCAGGTATTGAAGCGGCTAACTATCCGTTCTGTACAATTGAACCAAACACAGGTGTGGTGCCAATGCCAGACCCTCGCTTAGATGCTTTAGCAGAAATTGTAAAACCTGAGCGAGTGCTTCCAACTACAATGGAATTTGTGGATATTGCAGGCCTTGTAGCGGGGGCAAGCAAAGGCGAAGGTTTAGGTAATAAATTCTTAGCGAATATCCGCGAAACAGATGCGATTGGTCATGTCGTGCGTTGTTTCGAAAATGATGATATCGTACACGTTGCAGGTAAAATTGACCCAGCAGATGATATCGAAATTATCAATACCGAACTAGCACTTGCCGATTTAGATAGCTGTGAACGTGCTATTCAACGTTTACAAAAACGTGCTAAAGGTGGCGATAAAGATGCGAAATTTGAATTATCGATTATGGAAAAAATCTTACCTGTACTTGAAAATGCGGGCATGATTCGTTCGGTAGATTTAGATAAAGATGAATTACACGCAATCAAAGGTTATAACTTCTTAACCTTAAAACCAACAATGTACATTGCAAACGTGAATGAAGACGGTTTTGAAAATAACCCATATTTAGATCGTGTGCGTGAGATTGCAGAAAAAGAAGGTGCCGTGGTTGTGCCTGTATGTGCAGCGATTGAATCTGAAATTGCCGAATTAGACGACGAAGAAAAAGTAGAATTTTTACAAGATTTAGGCATTGAAGAACCAGGTTTAAACCGCGTAATTCGTGCAGGTTATCGTTTATTAAATCTACAAACTTATTTCACCGCTGGTGTGAAAGAAGTACGTGCTTGGACTGTTTCGGTTGGTGCGACAGCGCCAAAAGCAGCGGCTGTGATCCATACTGATTTCGAAAAAGGTTTTATCCGTGCAGAAGTGATCGGCTACCAAGACTTTATCGATAATAAAGGTGAGGCAGGTGCGAAAGAAGCGGGTAAATGGCGTTTAGAAGGTAAAGATTATATCGTTCAAGACGGTGATGTAATGCACTTCCGCTTTAACGTATAATTGTGAAATTTTCAATAAAATCAACCGCTTGTATTCGTTGCAAGCGGTCTTTTTTTAGCTATTTTGGTAAAGTTTATGGATCATTTAGAACTCAAACTTCCTCCACCATTACTTTTTATGATCTGCGCTGGCTTGATTTATTTATTGCCTAAAGCAGAACATTATCCCGTTCCGCAATGGTTAAGTTATCCGATTTTATTCATCGGTGTTGCTATAGCAATTGCCAGTCTTTATGCTTTTTATCAGCAGAGCACTACGATTAGCCCTCAGAATCCAGAAAAAACATCTGTGTTAGTGCAAAGGGGGATTTATCGTTTCAGTCGTAATCCAATGTATCTAAGTTTGCTTTTCTGTTTGATTGCGTGGTTGATTTGGTTAAATCGTTACTTTGGTACTCTCGTAATTATTGGCTTTGTTTACTATTTAAATCGTTTTCAAATTAAACCAGAAGAGCGAATACTCAAGGAAAAGTTTGGGCAAACGTTTGTAGAATATTGTGCTGAGGTACGCCGTTGGCTATAAAAAGACAAAAAAAGTGCCAAAATACTTTGGCACTTCATTCTAATTTAAATTATTTAAATTCATAGCGATGAATAGTTTTTACATCTTCATCTTTGTTTTCAATATTATCTGACACGTTTACTCTTGCACCAACAGCAGCATGAGAATCATATTTACGAGTCATGGTAACTACTTCACCATTATCTTTACGAACAGTTAGTTCTACCGTATCTTTTGAAAGATCTTTAGAACTTAATACAGTTGCATTACCTTTATCTGCATAAAAGTCTTGTGTACAAGCCGCAAGAGCAACTGTCGCTAACAGCGCGAGAGAAAATTTTTTCATTATGTAAATATCCTTAAAAAAGAGCTAGATTAAAGAAGTGATACATTCAGGTCAGCATTTGATCCTACGATACGAACGCGTTTACCTGGTACGAAACCCTCTTCTTTTTTCTGTACGACAACAATTTCCTTGCCGTCATCTTTGCGAATCACCATTTCTAATGAAGAAACCTGAGTCGCTTTTTCTTCAACCGTGCTACCAATCACTGCACCTGCAATTGCACCTACTGCACTTGCAACGGCACGACCGCTACCACCACCGATTGTTGAACCTGCTACGCCGCCAAGTACGCCACCACCAACTGTACCTAATACACCTTGGTTATCTGCTTGGATTTTTACATCACGCACAGAAACGATAGTACCATAACTAATTGAACGCGCTTCTTTTGCTTGGTTTGAGCTATATACGCTACCGCTATAAATATCGGTATTTGCACAACCAACAAGTGTTAAACTTGCCATTAAAGCTGCTGCGAAACTAAATTTTTTCATATTATTCTCCAATGAAAAATTGCTCAGAAATTGCTTTCTGAACGAATAACCTCATTTATATCATAAGGGTGGAGCTTTAGACAATAAGGATTGCAATAAGTTGCATTCTTTACTGTAATTGCAATACTTGGATTTGGTAATTGCTCTCCCTCAACTTTAGGCTGGCTGATTTTGATCGAAAGATTCGCGTTAATTGACAAATGAAACTGCTTCAAACTACGTTGAGCCCATTGCTCAACCGTTTCATTTTGTTGCATTGGGTGCACAATTTCAATATGTTCCCAGCCTTGCTGCGGATAAACTTTATCTTTAGGAAACGGCAATTCGATAATTGACACCGCTTGCCCTAAAAACGAAATTGGCTGATTGAGCTTAATAAGCGTAATTGGACGCCCGTTTACCTCGCTTTGCTTGAGTAATTGTCCATGTTCAAGCAAGATTTCTTTCCAATTTTCTGCGGTTTGCCAATCATTCATTCTGACGGCTAAATGATCGATCTTAAATTGATTTAAATCGAGCATTGCCAGTTGTGCAATTTGCTGAATTTTTTGTTGAAATTCAGAAAAATCGCCAAAACAAGCGGTCATTTTCTCGTAAAATTTTGCATTTTCTTGTATCATAGAGCGTTTTCCCTTTAGGGTGCGTTTTTAGACGCTATTCGGATTTCTTAAATTAGAGTTGTGCAAATAGTGCACGTTAAAAAAGGTTATATATTCGTGAATATTCAACAAATTTTATCAGACAAAATCAAACAAGCAATGATTGTAGCAGGCGCAGATAAAAATGTGGAAGCGCTCGTTCGTCAATCAAGCAAACCCGAATTTGGCGATTATCAAGCAAATGGCGCTATGGGCGCTGCGAAAAAACTAGGCATGAACCCGCGTGAGTTTGCGCAGAAAATTTTAGATAACGCAGATTTAAGTGGTATCGCCGATAAATTAGAAATCGCAGGCCCTGGTTTTATTAATATTTTCTTAAACCAAACTTGGTTAGCAGCTCAAGCCAGCGAAGCATTACAAGCGGTTAATTTTGGGATTAAAACTGCAAATCCACAAACGATTGTTATCGACTATTCTTCGCCAAACGTAGCAAAAGAAATGCACGTTGGTCATTTACGTTCAACGATTATTGGTGATGCCGTGGTGCGTACCTTAGAATTTTTAGGTAATAACGTAATCCGAGCGAATCACGTGGGCGACTGGGGCACACAATTCGGTATGTTAATCGCCTACCTAGAAAAAATGGAAAATGAACACGCAAGTGCGATGGAATTAAGTGATTTAGAAGCCTTCTACCGTGCCGCAAAAGAGCATTATGATAGTGATGAAGCCTTTGCCGAAAAAGCACGTAATTACGTGGTGAAATTACAAAGTGGTGATGAATATTGCCTCACAATGTGGAAAAAATTGGTCGATATTACCATGCACCACAACCAAGAAAATTACGACCGCTTAAATGTAACCCTTTCCGAAAGAGATGTGATGGGTGAAAGCCTGTACAACCCAATGTTGCCTGAAATCGTGGCAGACTTAAAAGCAAAAGGTTTAGCGGTAGAAGATGACGGTGCATTAGTGGTGTTTTTAGATGAATTTAAGAACAAAGATGGCGATCCAATGGGCGTTATTGTACAGAAAAAAGACGGTGGTTTCTTATATACTACAACTGACATTGCTGCAGCGAAATATCGTTATGAAACCTTGAAGGGAGATCGCGCGCTGGTATTCTCAGATTCTCGCCAAGCACAGCATATGCAACAAGCGTGGCTTATCACTCGTAAAGCAGGTTATGTGCCAGACAGTTTCAGCCTTGAACACCCGTTCTTCGGTATGATGTTAGGTAAAGATGGCAAACCATTTAAAACCCGTTCAGGTGGAACCGTTAAACTAAAAGATTTGCTAGATGAAGCAGTAGAGCGTGCAAATAAATTAATTTCAGCACGTTCAACCGATTTGACCGCAGAAGAAAAAGCAGCGGTAGTAGAAGCAGTCGCAATTGGCTCGGTGAAATATTCGGATCTTTCGAAAAATCGTACCACAGATTACGTGTTCGATTGGGATAATATGCTGACTTTTGAAGGCAACACTGCGCCGTATATGCAGTATGCTTACACTCGTATTCGTTCAATCTTCAACCGTGCAGGTATTGATGCAAATAGCTTAAACGGTGAAATTCACTTAACCGAAGATAAAGAACGTGCATTAGCTGTGAAGTTATTGCAATTTGAAGAAGCGTTAAATGGTGTGGTAAAAGACGGTATGCCACATATTCTTTGCCAATATCTCTATGAATTAGCAGGCACATTCTCAAGTTTCTATGAGGCTTGTCCAATGTTAAATGCTGAAGACAGTGTGAAAAACAGCCGTTTAAATTTAGCTGCTTTAACCGCAAAAACCTTAAAGCAAGGTTTAGATTTATTAGGTATTAAAACGGTAGAAAAAATGTAACACGTTTCCTCTCTTTTAGATAACTTTCTCCTCCTTTGTGGGAGAGAGTAAAAAGAGGGGAAAAATATAAAGGAAATAAAATGAAATTTATTGATGAAGCCCTGATTCGTGTAGAAGCAGGTGATGGCGGTAACGGTTGTGTAAGTTTCCGCCGTGAAAAATATATCCCGAAAGGTGGTCCTGACGGAGGAGATGGTGGCGATGGTGGTGATGTATATCTTATCGCTGATGAGAACTTAAATACCCTTATCGACTACCGTTTTGAAAAGCGTTATGCCGCAGGTCGTGGTGAAAATGGTCGTAGTGCAGGCTGTACAGGACACCGTGGTAATGATATTACATTGCGAGTGCCTGTTGGTACTCGTGCGATTGACAATGACACTCAAGAAGTGATTGGTGATTTAACCAAACACGGTATGAAAATGCTGGTGGCAAAAGGTGGCTATCATGGTTTAGGTAATACGCGTTTTAAATCTTCAGTAAACCGCGCGCCACGCCAGAAAACGAATGGTACACTAGGTGAAAAACGTGATTTATTACTTGAGCTAATGTTACTTGCAGACGTAGGAATGCTTGGTTTACCGAATGCAGGTAAATCAACCTTTATTCGTGCCGTATCGGCAGCAAAACCGAAAGTAGCAGATTATCCGTTTACTACCTTAGTGCCAAGTTTAGGTGTGGCTCGTGTGGGCGCAGATCGTAGCTTTGTGGTAGCGGATATTCCAGGTTTGATCGAAGGTGCAGCAGACGGTGCGGGCTTAGGTATCCGTTTCTTAAAACACCTTGAACGTTGCCGAGTGCTAATTCATTTAGTCGATATTATGCCGATTGATGAAAGCGATCCTGCACACAATATTTCAGTAATCGAAAGTGAGCTTTACCAATACAGCGAAAAATTATCAGAAAAACCAACATGGTTAGTGTTTAATAAAATCGATACGATTGGCGAAGAAGAAGCACAAGCTCGCGCGCAAGAAATTGTAGAGCAGATCGGTTGGGAAGGTGATTACTATTTAATTTCTGCAGTAACTGGTCAAAACGTCCAGAATCTTACCCGTGATATTATGGACTTTATCGAAGCAAATCCTCGCGAAGTCGAAGAAGAAAATAAAGAAGCCGATGAAGTGAAATTCAAATGGGACGATTATCACCAACAAGCAATGCAAAACCCTATCGAAGAAGATGATTGGGACGACTTTGATGATGATTGGACAGAAGAAGACGAAGAAGGCGTGGAATTTGTTTACACTCGTAGTTAAATTCTACTAATGGTAAGCGGTTGAATTTGCAAAAAAAGTTGCGAATTTGACCGCTTGTTTTTTTAAGGAGTAAAAAGATGCTTAATGCTAAAAGCTGTGAATTATTTGAAATTCCGTTTTTCCAATTTGCGCAAATGAAAAAGTATTGTCCTGAAGATATTCCATTGATTAAAGCGAATTATAAAGCACAGTGGGCGCAGTGGAAGGCGTTGCATCAAGAGGTCGCTCGTCAGTTAGGCGCACCTTTTGCTGATCCGCATATAGAGAGATGGTGTAATGGTTGGCAGGTGCGGGCGCATTTTTTTGCTTACTATAAATATGAATTTAATCAAAACTCGGCGGCGATTTTATCGGTGATTTTAAACCGTCGTCGTTTACAAGTCTGTTTGGATTGGCATTGCTACCGTGCGGATCGTTCCCAAATTTCGTTAGCACAATATAATCAGTGGTTAGAAAAATTAGACCGCTTGCAGTACCAAGCTTTTGAGGTGTGGCGTGGTACAGAGAGTGAATATGCTGATGTTAAAAAGCTCGCTGAGGTCAGTGAGTTATCGCTTAAAGATGATGAAGATTTTTGGTGTATCGGGCGGAATATTGAGAAAGCGGATCTCGAACAGATTGATATTGTAGAATTTATTTACCAAACTATTCGCCAGTTATTACCGCTTTATGAAGCGTGCCATTGTGAGTGATTTTCTATTGAAAACGGAAAAGATAAGCGGTCAAATTCGGCAAAAATTTTGCAAAAGACGCTGATTTCTTCCGTTTTTAATCTATTATTGCATAGCGAGTTTTTGGCGTACAATTTCAAATAAACACACGCCTGTCGCCACTGAAACATTAAGCGATGAAACTGACCCTGCCATTGGAATGCTAATTAGCTGATCGCAATGTTCACGGGTTAAACGACGCATACCATCGCCTTCCGCCCCCATCACTAACGCAATTGCGCCAGTCAATTTTGCTTGATAAATACCAGAATCTGCTTCGCCAGCTGTACCAACAATCCAAATATTGTGTTGTTCTTGTAGCTCTCGCATGGTGCGAGCAAGGTTAGTTACACGAATTAAAGGTACTGTTTCAGCTGCACCACATGCTACTTTACGCGCAGTTGAAGTCAGCTGTGCAGATTTATCTTTTGGCACAATCACAGCATCAACACCAGCAGCATCTGCGGTTCGCAAACAAGCACCCAAATTGTGAGGATCAGTTACGCCATCCAGAATTAATAAAAATGGATTTTGTTTTTGTGCCAGAATTGCATCAAGATCTTGTTCGTTTAATTCTTTTTGCGGAATCACTTTGGCAATAATTCCTTGATGAACTTCACCCTGCGCTTTGTTATCTAGCGTTTGGCGGTTTACTTGTTGAATCGATATGCCTAAACGTTGTAGCTCATTTAATAATGGCGTTAAACGTTTGTCTTCTCTTCCTTTTAGTACCAGTACTTCAATTAGTCGCTCTGGTGCGTTGTCTAAGAAAGCTTTTACGGCATGGATGCCATAAATTTGTTCACTCATTTTTGTTCCTTATAAATAAGCGACGGATAACAAAGAATTCACTCCAAGTTATCCGTAGTTAATTAAATCGTTATAACAGCATTTTCACGATTTTATCCAGTTTTACACGCCCAAATTTTTTCAGTAATTTTTGTACGTTATATGGATAATCTTTAATCATTTCTAAATCGCTGTAATGGCTAAGCTGTTGGGTATAGGTTCGAATTTGATTTAGCTCTTGTTGGGCTTTATTTGCGAGCTCCGCTTTTGGATCGTGAATTAACACGGCATTTTCTGCGTCTAAGCCCCAAGCTCTTGGGTTTAAATTGTTACCTGTTAGGAGAATATAACGATCATCAATCCATACCCCTTTTAAGTGGTAAGTATTATCGCCATCTTTCCATAATCTTACTGTAAGTTGCTGATTTTGAATGTAAAAGCTAAAGCGTTTAGTAAAGGCTCGCAAGTTTTTTTCATATAAATAAGGCAACGCTGATGCCATGGTGAATTTTTCTTCTGGCGGCGTGTAAAAGTCATTAGCGGTTTTATCGCCAACAATAATTTCCACCTGTTTTCCGTTATTAAGTAACCATGCAATACGTGTTAGTAATGAACGTGGGAAATTAAAGTATGGTGTACAAATCGTCAGTTTATTGTGTACTTGATAAAACAGGGCCTCAATAGTTTTATTTAAGCGGTTTTTACGTCCTAATCCCATAATAGGCGCTAAACAAAGTTCACCATTTTGCGTTTGCCCTGCAAATTGATAGCTTTGTTGGCTTAGTTGCTTGCGAAACGCTTTAATTAATGGGCGAATTTTTACCGTTGCAGGACGTTCTGTTTGATCTAAGCGATTTACCGCTGGGTTAGTTAAAATATGCTGCTGCGTAAAGCTAACGATACTATCTGCTAACTGCTGATTCTCAATTACATGGTAGCGATCGTAGCGATAACGTTCAAACTGGTGTAGATAAACGTTATTAATACTTGCACCACTATACAGTAGAGTATTATCAAAGATAAAGCCTTTCAGATGTAATACACCAAAAATCTCTCTACCGTTAATAGGCACTCCCCAAAATTCAATTTCTTGCTCGGCTGGCAAATGATATTGCTGTTTGGTTTGCGCATACCAATCGGCATTTGAACTAAGCGTTTCCTCGCCAATACGACCTCGTTGAGCACGGTGCCAATCGACTAATACTTTGATTTCTAAATTTGGATTAGCTAATTTTGCTTGATAAAGAGCATTCAAAATTTCTTGCCCCGCTTCATCTTGTTCGAAATATAAAGCAGTCAAATAAATGCGTTTTTTTGCATTTTTGATAAGCGTTAAAATGCGGTCTTTAAACGCTCGGCTACTGCTTAAAAAATCTACTTTCTCTGCATTTTGTGGTAGATAGCAGAGGGTTTCTAGATATTTTTTGGCATGATTGGGTTTGTTTAAAATAAGCATTCTATTGCTCCATTTAACACTTTGAAACAACTAAAGCGAAGTTGTTTTATTGTTTCAAAGTACAGACCAAGCTGTTGTGTCTTACTATTTTTAATTTAGCAAGCGGTCAACTTTTGCCATTTTTTTCGAAATTATGTAGCCAATACACAAAAATGCTTGTGTAACAGCTACATAATGCTGAATTTTTACAAAATTCGACCGCTTGTTGCTTATGCAAATGAACGTTGTTCGCCGTTTCCTGCTACGTTTTCTACACAGCGACCACATATTGAACTATGTTCTGCATGTGCGCCAATATCAGTGGCGAAGTGCCAACAGCGAGGACATTTTTCCCCTTCGGCACGTTCAACTTTCACCGCTAAGCCAGCTACTTCACCTTCTGCAACATCTGCTTCGCTAAGCGGTTTGATAATGGCTTGTGATGTGATCAGTACAAAACGAAGTTCATTGCCAAGTTGTTCTAACATAGCACGAATTTCATCATTGGCGTAAAGGGTTATTTTCGCTTCTAAGCCTGAACCGATTACTTTGTCTTTACGAGCTTGCTCTAATACACGGTTTGATTCAGCACGTACTTTTAATACTTGTTGCCAGTATGTATCATCTAATTTATCCGCTTCGGTTAAGCCGAATAAGCCTTCATAGAATTCTTCAGTAAAGACAAACTCTGCACGTCCTTCTACTTGTGGTAAATAGCCCCAAATTTCATCTGCTGTGAATGATAAAATCGGTGCTATCCAACGCACGAGTGCTTCAGCAATATGCCATAAAGCTGTTTGACAGCTACGGCGAGCAAGACTATCTGCTTTGGTGGTGTATTGGCGGTCTTTAATAATATCTAAATAGAATGACCCCATTTCGATTGAGCAGAATCGCATTAAACGTTGTACTACCGCATGGAATTGATAGTTGTCGTATGCTTCTTTAATATCATTTTGCGCTTCTAATGCACAGCTAACTGCCCAGCGGTCTAATGCGATCATCTCTTCTGGTTTCACGAGATCACGTTTTGGAGCAAAACCGTTTAAGTTAGCTAATAAGAAGCGTGCCGTATTACGGATACGGCGATAAGATTCACCCGCACTATTTAAGATATTGTGTGAAACAGCGATTTCACCTGTGTAGTCAGTTGAAGCAACCCATAAACGTAAAATATCGGCACCATTTTTGTTCCAAACTTCTGAAGGCACGATTACGTTGCCTAAAGATTTTGACATTTTACGACCTTTTTCATCTACCACGAAACCGTGAGTAAGCACTTGTTTATATGGTGCTTTACCGTTGGTTGCAGTGGATAACATTAATGATGACATAAACCAACCACGGTGTTGGTCTGAGCCTTCAAGGTACATATCTGCACTTTTACCGTTAAATTCTGGGCGAGCTTCTACCACTGATGCGTAAGTTGATCCTGAATCGAACCATACGTCTAAGGTATCTGGTACTTTATGGTAGTTTTTCGCATCTTCACCTAACACTTCTGCAGGATCGAGATCCCACCACGCTTGAATGCCTTTTTCTTCTACGCGTTTTGCAACAGTTTCTAAGATCTCTAATGTACGCGGATGTAGCTCTTCGGTTTCATTGTGTACAAACATGGTCATTGGTACGCCCCAAGTTCGTTGGCGTGAGATACACCAGTCTGGGCGGTTTGCTACCATGGTATCAATACGTGCTTCACCCCAGCTTGGGATCCAACGTACTGATTTGATCTCACCTAAGGCTTGTTTACGTAAGCCTTGAGTTTCCATGCCGATAAACCATTGTGGAGTTGCACGGAAAATAATTGGAGTTTTATGGCGCCAGCAGTGCGGGTAGCTGTGCTTAATACGCTCTAATTTTAATAGCGTACCTGTTTCTTTTAATTTTTCTAATACTTTTTCGTTTGAATCAAACACACCTAAGCCCGCAAAGAATGGCGTGCTTGATATAAACTTACCGTCATTGGCAACTAAGCCTGCCATTTCGATGTTATATTTTTTCGATACTACAAAGTCGTCTTGACCATGATCTGGCGCAGTATGAACTAAACCTGTACCGCCATCTGTTGTCACGTGATCGCCTAGGATTAATGGCACGCTATAATCATAGAATGGATGTCGGAATTGCATTAATTCTAATACTTCGCCCTTTACTTCACCCAATACAGTAATAGATTCTACCGCAGCCGCTTTTTGTACACTTTCTACTAAATCTTTAGCTAAAATGACACGCTCGTCACCGAACTGAACCAGTTGGTAGTCAAATTCAGGATTAATTGAGATCGCTTTATTTGAAGGCAATGTCCAAGGTGTTGTTGTCCAAATTACTGCTGAAATTTGACCGTTTCCTTTGCCTTGAGCATTAAATGCAGCTTCAACAGTAGTACTATCAACCGCTTTAAAACGTACGTAAATAGACGGAGACACTTTGTCTTCGTATTCTACTTCTGCTTCTGCTAATGATGAGCCACAGTCTAAACACCAGTGAACGGGTTTAGAGCCTTTATATAAATGACCGTTTGCAATCACTTTACCTAAAGTGCGGATAATATGTGCTTCGGTATTGAAGTTCATGGTTAAATATGGATTTTCCCAATCACCTAAAATACCCATACGGATAAAGTCGGCTTTTTGCCCTTCAACTTGCTCTGAAGCATAATTACGACAAGCTTGGCGGAATTCTGCCGCTGATACTTTCTCATTTGGTTTACCAACAATACCTTCTACTTTTAATTCAATTGGCAAACCGTGACAGTCCCAACCTGGTACATACGGTGTATCGAAACCTAAAGCAGTTTTCGATTTCATAATAATATCTTTTAAAATTTTATTAACTGCGTGACCAATGTGAATATTACCGTTCGCATACGGAGGACCATCGTGTAGAATAAAAGATTTTTTCCCTTTCGAGCTTTCACGTACTTTTTGGTATAAGTTTTTGTCATACCAATTTTTGAGCATATCAGGTTCACGTTTTGCGAGATCCCCACGCATAGGAAAGCCTGTTTCAGGCAGGTTTAAAGTGTTTTTGTAGTCTGTCATTTTGTTTTCCGTTTATTAAAATTTAGTAAAGTCACTGAATTGGAATGGAAGCGCTTTTATTTCAATTGCACGATCATTTCTTAATTGATTTAGTACAGCTTGATAATTTTCTGCCAATTCGAATAATCACGTCTTTTTCAACAATGCTTGGTAGCATATTGCTTACATCAACTTGCAAATTCCTTAAAAAATTCGACCGCTTGTTCTCTGTCTTTTGCGATTTGTGTTTTCAGCGCTTCAAAACTTGGGAATTTCACTTCATCTCGAATTTTGTGCATAAAGAAAACTTCTATCGCTTCGCCATAAATTGAATGGTTAAATTCAAAGATATGCACTTCAAGTAAAGGTTTGGTTCCGTTGATAGTGGGGCGGTTACCCACATTAGCAATGCCATTATATTTCCCTGTTTTGGTTTGAATTTGTACAGCAAAAACCCCTTGTAGTGGGATCACTAAGCGATTCAACATAATGTTAGCAGTTGGGAAACCAATGGTTCTACCGAGCTTGTTGCCGTGTGCTACACGTCCAGCAATTGAATAAGGTTTACCTAACAGTTTACAGGCTAATGAAAGTTCATTTTTTTGTAGCGCTTGGCGAATCAGCGAACTGCTAATGCGTTCGCTGTCAAAGCTATGTGTGTGGCTTTCTTCTACGGCAAAACGGTATTTTAACCCCGCATTATGCAACATTTCAAAATTACCCGCTCGTTTGGCTCCAAAACGAAAATCATCTCCAATACTGAGGTAGCGTACTTGTAAGCGTTTGACTAGTAATTCGCGAATAAAGGTATCAGCAGAAAGCGCAGCAAATTTATTGCTAAAGCGCACGCAAAGCACAAAATCCACGCCTGCTTCTTGTAAATATTTGAGTTTGTCTCGCAAGCGCATGAGGCGGGCGGGGACGTGAGAAGCGGTCAAATTTTCTGATTTTTTTGCAAAAAATTCACGAGGTTGTGGTTCAAACAGCATGACCACTGAAGGCAAACCTAATTCCAGCGATTTATCACATAAACGCGCCAAAATATTTTGGTGTCCAAGATGAACACCGTCAAAGTTCCCAATAGTCAGCACACAGCCTTTTTGTAGAGCGTGAACCCTCTCTAAGTTATGAAAGCCTCGAATTAATTGCATTAAGAATTTTGCCAAAATTTAAATAGAAAATTGCTGTGATTATAACGTTTATCAGGCAAAAATGGAAAGGTAAGGGAGGCTATTTCGCGGATTTTCTTCTAGTGGGCTGGTAAAAGTCTATTTTTTAGTTGCTTTTGTGAAGCGTATTTGAGGCGTTTTTTCTATAAAAAAGCGGTTAAATTAGCCAAAAAATTTGCAAAAATACCGCATATACAGCGGAACCTGTGCATAAATAAATACTCAAATGCTACATTTTGTTTTATTATAGGCTAACTTATATTGAGGAAAGAATTATGACGGATTTCGCTTATCTCCGGCAAAAACGCAAACAACTCAAAATGAAAGTGAATGATGTTTGTGAGCAGGCAGGTGTAACACGAGCTTATTTTAATCAACTAGTTAGCGGCAAGATCAAAAATCCAAGTGCGAATAAATTAAAATCGCTACACAAAGTATTAAATATCGTTGAAGATATGAATCTGCGGATTGGGGTTATTTTTGGTAAATTTTACCCTGTACATACAGGGCATATTAATATGATTTATGAAGCATTCAGTAAAGTGGATGTTTTACATGTAGTGGTTTGTACTGATACTGAACGTGATTTACAGCTGTTTAGAGACAGCAAAATGAAACGTATGCCAACCAATGAAGATAGGCTTCGTTGGATGCAACAGATCTTTAAATATCAGAAAAAACAAATTTTTATTCATCATTTAAAAGAAGACGGTATTCCAAGCTATCCAAATGGTTGGGCTGGTTGGGCGAACCGTGTGAAAGAATTATTTAGTGAAAAGAGCATTAATCCAAGTGTGGTATTTAGTAGTGAAGTTCAAGATAAAGAGCCTTATGAACAGTATCTGAATTTGGAAGTTCATTTAGTCGATCCCAAACGTGAATTATTTGATGTTTCTGCTACACGTATTCGTAATAATCCATTCCAATATTGGCGCTTTATCCCGAAAGAAGTGCGTCCGTTCTTTGTGAAAACTATTGCGATCTTAGGTGGAGAAAGTAGTGGTAAATCGGTATTGGTTAGCAAGTTAGCGAATGTATTTAATACCACTTCTGCTTGGGAATATGGCCGTGAATTTGTGTTTGAACAGCTTGGCGGTGATGAGCAAGCGATGCAGTATTCAGATTATCCACAAATGGCATTAGGGCATCAGCGTTATGTAGATTATGCAATGAAGCACGCTCATAAAGTGGCATTTATTGATACAGACTACATTACTACTCAAGCGTTTTGTATTCAGTATGAAGGTAAAGCTCATCCATTCTTAGATTCAATGATCAAAGAATATCCGTTTGATGTAACGATTTTATTATCGAACAACACCAAATGGGTAGACGATGGCTTACGTAGCCTCGGCTCGGTAAAACAGCGCCAGCGTTTCCAACAATTACTAAAAAAATTACTGGAAAAGCATCACATACCTTATATTGAGATTGAATCCCCAAGCTATTTAGATCGTTATAATCAGACTAAAGAAGTGGTTGAAGCAATCTTAAAAGATGAGCCGATTCCTTTACAGTTTAAACAATATAATCAGCAAGACACGGAAGATAACTCATGATACTTTTTGCGGGCGATCCTCATGGAAGTTACCAACATCTTTATCCCATTTTGCAGGCTCATCAAAGGGAACAGATTGCATTGGTTATTTTAGGCGATTTACAGCTAACTACGCCCGAAGAGTTAGATAAACTTTCGCAGTATTGCGATATTTGGTTTATTCATGGCAATCATGATAGTAAAACGGTGGCGGCATTTGATTCAATCTGGAATAGTGAATGGAGACATCGCAATATTCATGGCAAAGTGGTAGATATTCAAGGGGTGAAAATCGCTGGATTAGGCGGGGTTTTCCGTGGACATATTTGGATGCCACCAAATCGCCCAATGTTTTTTGATCCGATTCATTATTGTCAATATTGCCCGCAAGAACGTATTTGGCGAGGTGGTTTGCCGTTAAGGCATCGTACTTCTATTTTTCCTTCTGATATTGAAGTGTTAGAAAAGCAACGTGCAGATATTTTGATTTCACATGAAGCACCTCGACCACATCCACAAGGTTTTGCTGTAATTAACCAACTAGCTAAAAAAATGGGGGTGAGCAAAATATTCCATGGCCACCACCACGATAATTTTGACTATAAATCAATTAACTATAATAAAGCATGTGACATTTTTAATATCGGTTTTAGAAGTTTAGCGGATATTGATGGCAATTATTTAATCGTTGGGAGAGACGATCGAGATAATCGTTAATGTTTATTTATTGTGCGGTTGTTAGCGAGTTCTAACTGATTATGCTGAAAAATTTGACTCAATATAACAAAATTGGAATTAACTCTTTTTAGTAAGTTAGAACAGCGCTAGAATTAGCACAACTTTGCAACAATAATGCAACACATTGCAATAACAGATTTTTAAAATTACTTAGAAGGCTTATACAATGCAAAATCCACAAATCTTGATTGTTGAAGATGAACTCGTGACTCGTAACACGCTAAAAAGTATTTTTGAAGCAGAAGGTTATGAGGTTTTTGAAGCAATAGATGGCGTTGAAATGAACGCAATTCTCGCGGAAAAAACGATTAATCTCGTGATTATGGATATTAATCTACCAGGGAAAAATGGCTTAATGTTGGCGCGTGAATTACGTGAAAATACCAAAGTCGCATTAATGTTTTTAACGGGGCGTGATAACGAAGTCGATAAAATCCTTGGTTTAGAAATCGGGGCGGATGACTATATCACCAAGCCATTCAATCCTCGTGAATTAACGATTCGTGCTCGTAATCTATTACACCGTACAATGAGCGAAAAAGAGAAACCAACGAAGGGAAATGTTTCAGTTGAAAGCTATCGTTTTAATGGTTGGGAGCTTGATGTTAATAGCCGTAGTTTAATTACTCCAGAAGGCGTGGTGAATAAGCTACCTCGTAGTGAATTCCGAGCATTGTTACATTTCTGTGAAAACCCTGGCAAAATTCAAACTCGTGAAGATCTATTGCTTAAGATGACAGGGCGTGAATTAAAACCGCATGATCGCACGGTGGATGTAACAATCCGTCGTATTCGTAAACATTTCGAAGATCATCCAAACACGCCAGAGATCATAGTAACGATTCATGGTGAAGGTTATCGCTTCTGCGGTGAATTAGAGTAAGGATTTTCTAGCGCCTATCTTTCTGAGATCTTTTTGCATATAATAAAGATCCTGATACAACAAAAAAGGTATATTCTATGAAAAAGTTAACAGTATTAGCATTAGCAGGTTTATTTTCAGCATCAGCATTTGCTGCGCCAGTTGGTAACACATTTACTGGTGTGGGTGTGAGTGTAGATTTAACAACTGTAAAATACGAAGTAGATGGTGTTAAAGGTAAACAGTCTACAGGCCCTGCAATTGTGGTTGATTATGGTATGGACTATGGCAATAACTTGGTTGGGGTAGTGCAAGGTAAAGTAAAAACAGGTAGCACCAAAGTATTTAGCGATGTAAAACAAAAAACTAAATATACAGTAGCATACCAACAAGGTTATCGTGTAGGCTCAGATTTACTTCCATATGTAAAAGTAGATGTAGCACAAAGCAAAGTTGGTGATACTAATTTCCGTGGCTATGGCTTTGGCGCAGGAGCGAAATATGCGGTATCAAGCAATATTGAAGTAGGCGCAGAATATACACGTAGTAACTTGAAGAAAAGCGGTGAAAAATTAAAAGGTAATGAATTTACTGCAAATGTAGGTTACCGTTTCTAATTTTTCCTAAATAACAAGCGGTTGTAAAAAATAAAAAATTTACGACCGCTTGTTTTTTAACTCGCTGTTTTTCCTTAATTTTTACAAAACACACATTTTATTCCCTACCTCTCTGACAAACCTCAATCCGTTGCAAGATAAATTATCCAGCAAAATGATTGGCTTATAGGCAAACTTAGCCAATGCCGAGCAAACCAAATGGCAGAAATTCGATCCAGCCAAAGGCAATTATCTCGTGCTGAAACAGCCAACCGCTGAAATCAGCGAGGGGCAATATGCCAAACAGCACCAATGCGATTTCTGGGATAAAATAGGGTTGTATTGATCAAAAGTGCGGTCAAATTTTGAGATGTTTTCGCTATCCGCAACTGCTTAGCTGATGGGATTTAACGCTAAATATTTACGGATACTTTCTTCTTGGGTGTAGCTAAATTCCCGTATTGCCAATACCTCAAGTTCTGCATAGTGATTTTGTAACACATCAACTGCCGAAAGCAACACTTCGCCGCGTTTGATTCGCCGTGCCATTCCTGAAAACACACGCTCGGCTAAAAAATCTAATTCCGCATAATTGGATAACGCGTTGTTTTGTGCCAAGCAATTAAATAATGACGGAAATCCTTGCGGAAAGATCGCTTGATATTGTCCGACTGTTGCGAAAATGTCGCTTTCAACAGATTTAAGCGCTTGGCTGAACAAACGGCTAAAATTTTTAGCGATAAAATGATCAATCACAATATCCGATACAATGCCTTTAAATAGCCCGAATTCCTTGGCAAGCAATGGATTCAAGAAATTCTCCCGTCTATCAGTGGTGCTGTCGATGAGTCGATGTAACATTACACCATCTTGAATAGGGCGTGCGACGGCTAAGTTTTCAACACGTCCTTTATAAAAATCCCCCGCAAAATTGCCAAATAAGGTATGTGCCGTAGGTGAAGGTCGGTTCGAGGTTATCTTTCTCAGCTCAAAGGAAATCATACTGTGGGCAAGAAAATTCATTGCGGATCTCGGTTATTACTTATCATTGGCACATCATAGCCTATTTTTTTACTATAACTCAAACGAATACTGATATAAAAATAAACAAATATATTTCGCTGGTTAAGTGGCATACAATAAATTCAAATGGTGTACATTGAAAAGTTTTATCGACACCGTGGTCTACCGCTCGGGGGATCAAATCGGCAGTTGGGGCTATGCAGGTTTATTGGCGTTAGACTTAAGTTTAGGCAATATTGCCGTACTTGCTGTGCCGCTTTGTGCAGTGTGGCTTGGGGCTACGCTTATGGCTTGGCAAAGCACAGCAACAACGCATTCATCAAGGAGAATTTCAATGAAATCCATTATCTCACGCCGTCAGTTTCTGCAATTAGCAGGGGCAGTGGCAATCAGTTTAGGAGTAGGCAAAATGGCAATGGCAAATCAAACGGGTAAAAAACGTATTTTAATTACGGGTTCGGCATCAGGTTTAGGCTTGGAAGCGGCTCAAACCTTAGCAAAACAAGGGCATAGCGTAGTGGTACACGGTCGTAACCCGAAACGTGCGGAAGAAGCCTTAAAAGCCGTACCGAATGCTATCTGTTCGGTATTCGGCGATTTTGCCGACATCGAACAAGTGGCGAAAATGGCAGAACAAATCAATGCCTTAGGCAAGTTCGACAGCGTTATTCACAATGCGGGTATATTGGAAGACGAGCTTGTCCGCACCCCACAAGGCTTGCCTCGCACCTTTATGGTAAACGTCCTCGCTCCTTATATGCTCACCGCCCTTACCCAACGCCCCGACAGACTGATTTACATCACCTCAGGTATGCAACAAGGGGTATCGGGCAAACAGGCATTGGCGGATTTATTATGGGAAAAACGCCGTTATAACGGTAACCAAGCCTACTCGGAAAGCAAATTATTCGACTCAATGCTTGCCTTTGCGGTGGCGAGAAAATGGCAAAACGTGTTATCAAATACCGTTGATCCCGGTTGGGTTCGTACCAAAATGGGCGGCGCCTACGCGCCCGGCAGCGTGGAAGAGGGCGCGGCAACGCAAATCTGGTTGGCGGGCTCGGACGATAAAGCCGTATTGGTTAGCGGCAAATCGTTTAACCGAATGCGGGAAAGTGGCACCAACCCTGATGCTTATAATGTGGATTTTCAAGAAGAATTGTTGGCACGTTGTGAGCAGTTATCTGGGGTGAGGTTTCCTCAGGGTGAGTAAAGTGCGGTTGGTTTTGGTAAAATTTTACTAACATAAGATGGCGAAAGTTTGTAACTTGTGCTTAGAAATCAATGTGATATAGGAATAAGTTGCAAACTTGCGTTGTTGGGGGCGACCGTTTTTGTGTAATTAAGAGATAAATAACTTATTTTAAGATAGATCGAATAATAATTCTTAAAATCAACCACCATGCATATACGTTAAATGGTGAATTACTTGTTCCATCATCTAGTAAGCCGTGCCCAACCATATTTCTTAAATTACTACTCAATGGATTAGTAAATACGGCTTGCAACTGAAACCATATATCTTTGCCTAGAATTTCCTTAGCTTCTGCTTTATCAATTAATGAAGATAAGCCAACTTCATTTTCTATGCCGTTTTCATCTGTATGAGTAGTTGTTATTCCTTCATCTTTGAATAACTGTCTAACCATATTCTCAACTTGTGGTGCTAGCAAATGAATTGATGTCGCAAAATCTCGTTCAAAACCATAATATAAAGCAGTTGCAACTAAAATTTGTCTCTTTGGAGGGACAATAGGCGAGAGGTGACATAACCAAATCAAAAATTCTTTTGAAACAATATATTCATTTTGAATTTGTTCTAATGCAGGCAAAATACAACCACTAACAGCAAGATTCATTCTAATACCAAAATGTTGAATTGCTGTTTTGAAAAGGACTTCATCATAATTGCTTCTATCAGACTCTAAGGGTGATATTCTTTCTATTGTTCTTCCATCTTGTGAAATTGCTGTATGTGGAGCGATATGCATTAAAACAGATTGCTCTATATGCTTTTGGGCATCTTGTAAAATTGCCTTGCTATCTATAGAAGAGACACCTGAAAAATAACATAGTGATTCACATAATGTTTTTTTATCTTTTACATGATTTATGCTATTGTTTTGCAATTCTGAAATATCTTTATCTATAGTAAAGCTTTCCATTTCATCAAGCATTAAAGTTCCTGATTGAGTAATTTTACTTTCAATATTTGCTAGATGCTGTTCTGTATTATATTTTTGTCGATACTTGCTAGGTATTTTACGGTAAATTTGTAAGGATTTCTTATAGAAACAATTAGCTGCTAGTTTACTATCGTTCGCTCTAAAATCCCCATGTTCTTCGGTAGATTTTGCCAATAAATGAATACATTCTATTTCTTTATCTCTGTTTCCTGACTTGCTGAATAATTCTATTGCCAGTTTCAAATAAGAGTCAACCTCATGAAAGTCTTCAGATTTAGCATTAAATTTTTTTCCTTCCTGTTGCATTGCGTCAGCCAGTTTTTCAAAAGAATTTTTGTCCAATCCTGTTTTTAAAAAAATTTCTGCTATTTTTAGTTTATGAAAGTGCCAGTCACTAGTCGGACTATTTATTTCCGATAATAATTTTTCTTTAATCTTATCTAAGAGATCTTTTTGATTGGTAGATATGGCTAATATAGTAGCTCTATGCCAATAAATGTAGTTGTCAACAGAAAATTTATTAAAATCATTATTCATATAACTTTCTATTGCTATGCGAGCATGCTGAATATTCTTAGGCTTTTTATAGCACCACAATATATCTGAAATTCTTGATTTTAAGAATGGTTGGTTAATGATGTTAACAATATCAGATAAATAGTCTAATTTATTTTGGTTCAAATCATCAGGAACAAATGAACGTTGTGTTCCGTTACTAAATATAGGTTTGAAAAAATCTCTGCTTTCAATATCTAAACAGCAGGAAAAAATTTTTTGTAAAAGATTAAACGTGTTCTTTATTTCTAAATTACTTGTATTATCCATTTCTTGTTTAAATATAGATGCGATCTCATAGCTCTGATTTTCTTTAAAATTATCAGGAAAGAGAGTATTACATTTTTCACAAAGTTCTTCTTTAGAAATAAAATTATATTTTGTCATCAGTATATCCTTAAGCGTTATCTTTATTAATTAGCAGATGGATTTTTACTCACCCAAAAACCGATCAAAATCACTCTCAAACACCTTATCCTGTACCACCCGATATTTCTCAAACTCACTTAATGCGTGGGCTTTGGCGATTTCGGCGGTGATTTTGCCTGCGTCTTGCAGCACTTCACGGTCGGTGAATTCTAAAAAGCGGTTGAGGCGGGTTTCCCAGTCTGCCATTGTCATTGGGATTTGGCGGGTTGCCATATCTTCGGCGATGTCTAAATAGGCGGAAACCAAACGTTGTAATTGTGCCATTTCTTGCTCAGTTAAGTAATTTTTGGCGACGATCACATCAAATTGCTGAATTTTTCCGTGTGGGGCATCTTTCCAACTGGTTAAGCCCATATTTTCTTTTTCCGCATTGGCTCGGTGGTAAACCACTTCCGCGGCGGTTTGTCCGTGAATTGCCCAGTGCAGTTTGTTTTGCACGGTGGCGAAAAAGCGTTTGGTGGTGGCGTTGCGATCGTAGTCGATAGATGTGGCGTAAATATCGGTGATTTTTTGGTAGAACTTGCGTTCCGACAAACGAATAAAACTAAGTAATATAAATAATAGAATCTAATTGAGATAAATGGGACTTGGTGGGTAGCAACGTGTAGTAGTGGGACAAGAAAAATGAAAGGCTATTACAAAATATGAAAAAGGAAATTAGAAAGTAAACTTAGTAAAACAGCTTCATTTTAGAATAGTGAAGCTGTTTTTTTATTCACAAAACAAATCTGGTTGCTGATGTTTCACTATACGTTTTCGAACACGATTAATGACTTTACGAATACCCGATTCAGTCATGCCATACTTTTTAACTAAAAAGAACCAGTTATTACCTGTAAAATCATTATAAATATCTAAATCTCGTTGAGCAATTTTATAATAAAAATCTTTAGGAAAAGAAATGACTTGACCAGCATAATGTTCAGCTAAGAAGTCAGCAACACCTGTTGAAATTTGTTCGCAAATTTCTGTATCAAGGTTGTAATTTTTGCATAGTGTGTTCACGTTATCTTCAATGTCGCGCAAAAGCTCATGTCGTGCTATTTCCATTTGCGTAATCATCACATTTCTCCTAATTTATATAGTTATTATTTCTTTAATCTAGTTGTATGTTTCGCCAAACTTGACAACAATTTAAAGTATATTTTTGCCAAATTTGGCGATACGCATTTATTTACCTACTCGTTTTTGCCATTGTTTCAAATTTTCTAAAATCAAAGTGGCTTGTGAATTTGTCAGCTCATTCCACTGCACATCACCATTTAATGACCGCTTCACAAAGCTATTCAGTCCATGAGAAGATCCATCATCAATCACGCTATCAGCGTGCATCTGTTTCCATACTGCCCACAGCTTACGTTGAATAGGCGAGAGAGATGATTTACTTCTCGGCAGCTGAATTTTAGCCCCTTTTGTCTGCAATAATTTTACTAATTTAATCAGATCTGAATAGCTTATATTTTTTGCAGAATTTTGGTAGAATTGTTGAGAAAGTAGGCTCCGATAAGTTTCATCATCCATTCCCAACTGTGTTTTTCCAATATGCACTAACTGCAACAGTTTATTTCGCATAACATCCCCTTAACATCGCTTTAATTTTCTGTAAATTTCTCAATGCCTTTAGCCTTTCAGCTTCTTCCTGTTCCACTGTTTTTGGCGGTGGTGGCGGTAGTTCTTTAATCTTGCGTTTAGGCATTGCATCAAGTAACTGTTTGGGATTAGGAAACCAATCACAAGTTTGTGCTAAATACATAAATGCCTCTTCAAATCGCCATTGGTCGAGTTCTTGCTCATAGTGCTTTTTATAAGTAAGCACACGTAACCACGTTTCTAAAGTTGCACTAATTGAATCTTCGGGAGGAGAGTTTTTTAAACGTAATATCAGCAACATTGCAACTCCTTTACCCAATGTTGCTTTCAACCATTGTTGATCCATTCTGCCACCTTATTCACTGCATTCACTGTTTTTGAACTCACAAGCGGTCGATTTTGCTCAGAATTATGCAAAACTACCGTAGTATTGGCAGGTTTGAAACTTGCAATAATCTCCAACAAATAACCGTGGGATTTCATCGGCAACTTCAACGTCTGCCGACTTGCCAACATCTGATTAATGGCATAAATCCAACTCTCTACGGGCGCAGGAAAATCACGCCCATCACGTTGAATTTTGCCAGCAGTAATCATTGGTGTAAGCTCATGTAAGATCGTTGCTACACGCTCAAAGGTCAGAGATTTTTTAGCCGGGCGAAATAACCCTAAATAGCCAATCAACGCCTTGCCAAGTTCACCATTTACCATTAACGCTGCATTAAGTGCATCGCTTGCTGCCTGATTTGCCACTAACGCATCTAACGAATGTACCGCACCACAGGCACTACATTTCACTTTCATTTTTATTCTCCAAATACAACAAAACCGCCCGAAGGCGGTTTTTTATTAAGTCATTTTCAAGCCTAATTTCATAATCAGGTTCTTGGCAGTAAATACATAGCATTGTGCTAAAGGTAGCTCATTTTCATCAATAGCTTTTTCTGCTTGCTCAAGCTGACGAACTGCCTGCTGTAATTGCATTTTTAATTGTTCTAATGAATCAATCATCTCACACGCTCCCGCTTGCCTTGCCAAGTATGACAATAATTTGCTCTAGTGCTACACCATTGCTTTTGTTTTTCAGTTGTCGCTAATTTCATTGCTTCACACCACAAATTATAGGCTTGTTGATAATTACCTAACTGCTCACAGCGTGCTGCAGCTTCCGCTTTTTCTTTATACATAAACTGACGTTCAGTTTTGGCGGCAGGTATCATTTTCGCACCTCCTCATCATTCGGTTTAATTACAAACTCTTCCACACCTTCCCGAATAGAGATCCCCGAAATTGAACGAGCAATCTCAGGCTCTTTTAACATTGCTTCTTTGTCAAGTTCTTCTTTAGTACGGATAAAGCGGAACAACCCTAGCTTGCGTAAACTATCCAAAATACCTTCAATCCCTTTTGCTACAACTGCCGGTGGTTTTACTCGCCATTGCACTTCACCCGTAGGAAAATATGCTGTTTTCTGTTTACCTCCATTGGTCAATTCATCACGACGGCTTTCACAATAAGCCTGTACCGCCTTTTGCAACGGTTTCACTTTGTCTTTAAGTGCGGTCAATTTTTCCGTATATTTTTCATCAATCGCCGCTTTCTCATCTGCTTGCAGGGTAGAAAGTCGTACCCGTTCACGTTCCAAATCACCGATTTCCTTAATCGCCAACGCTACATCATCAGCCGTTTGCAGGTTCAATTCGTGAACATCCGCCTTAATTCGCACTGCTTTCTTAGCCATTTTCTGTCTCCTTCATTTCACTAGCATTGGGATAAAAATCTGCATCTTTATCATAAAGTTCAGCTCGAATATTCAATTTCCCCTCTTTATCTTCAATAAATTCAAATTGCTGAATGCCTTGCGCTAAGGCAGCAGCAATAGCCTCAGGCGAATCTTTGATTAGCTCTGCAAACTCATGGCAACACGCCAAAAATTGATTTTTATCTCGACGAGAAATCGTTTTTAATACTTTGTTACACATTCATCACCACCTGTCCGTCTACTTTTGGAATACCTAAACTTTCCGCTAAATTCATTGCTGCAGTTAGTAAATTTCCTACAGCTAACGGATAAAGCAAACTTTGGCTCGTTTTGTTTCGTCCTACCGCAGTTAAACGTTGTCGAACTGCTAAGAACGCATCTTCTTCAAAAATATCGCTCAGCTTTTTGCCCACTCGCTCCAGCTTATGTTCCACATAACGCTCAAGCTCGGCATCAAGCGGTGCAAGTTCGACAATTTCACAACGTTGTACCACTTCACGCACTTCGGTATTACGTTCAGAAAGTTTGATTTTCAACTCAGGCTGACCAATCAACACAATAGAAAGCAGTTTTTTAAAGCCATCTTCCAGCTCAAAAAAGCGTTTCAAATGTTTCAACGTTGGAATCGGTAAAGCGTGTGCTTCTTCGATGATTAACACATTGCTGTAACCGCTTTTCACGCTTTCTTTTAGCACTTTGTGCAACTGGCGGAAGCGTGCTTCGGGCGAACGTTTCACGCTTTCAAGCGGTGAAAGAGTAGAAATAATCGCTTCGGCGATATGGGCAGCTTTCAATGTTTTGCCTTTCACGTCGTTGTCTTCCATTGCAATGATATACGGCTCAATCACCGTAATCGGAGCGTTTTCTTGGTTGATGCGATCAATCAAATCACGGCGGAGCGTGGATTTGCCAGCACCACTTTCACCGACGACCGCCATAAAGCCACCGTGTTTAGCGGTTTGAAATAATGCTTCACGTACATAACGCACGTCGGCAGAGCTGAAAACATCGTCCGCACTGCGTACATCTTCAGCAAACGGATCACGAAATAGCCCAAAATGTTTCTTTGTGGCTGGAAATAAAGCCTGTTTTGCGAGTAACATAATCTCGTCCTTAATTTCATCTGTGGTTTTAGGGGCGGAAGGCACTGGCTCGGTCGCCAAACTTTCCCCAGTGCCTTCCATTTCAAGCAGGCTTGCAAGCGGTTCAATAATCCCCAAACTTTGCAACGCACTGCCCAAATTCTTCTCAAATTCCACCCACTGTTTCACCCGCTGATTATGGTTAATCAACTGTGAAACCGTCGCAGGTGAAACGTTCATCTGTTGTGCCAACTGTCGCAGGCTCACGCCCTTGTCAATCAGCACCTGTTTTAGCTTTAACACATAGAACCTCCATTTATCAAAATTAGGCGGCATTCAGCTGTAAAATCTTCGTTTCAGGGTTTAAAACTTCAGGTAATTTATTGCCCTGCAACCAATCTTCCAGCGTAGTTATCGGCACGCCCTCGGAAAAATGTTTTGCCAAGTTTTTATAATGCTTACCGTTCCATTCAGGGAATCGTTCTTTCAACTGTTTTGCACATTCCACCAAATTCACAGGTTTCTGTTCCACACGTCTCGCGTTGGTAGTAAGTTCATGATCTTGTCCTTTTTTCGGTACAAACCAGTTCAAATTCGTTTCTTCAATATGCTTGTAAGGGTTAATTTCGCCGTTAAATAACGGTTTATTTACCTTTTTCGCACGTTTCAAATCATCTTCATTGGTTACACCGTAAGCCAGCTGTTCAGCTTGCTCTTTATGGGTTTCAAACTCGGTTTTCTTATGAGCCTTATATTCTTCACCAATCATCGCAGCGTCCACACGGAAGCCATATTCATTGACTTCAACTGGCTCAACTACCACCCAATAAGGTTTCAGGTTTTCCGAACCGTCTTCATCAACAACACGCTCAAAACATTGAACCTGCACACATTCAGGGCGATACGGATTCTTACCCACTGTGATTTTCTCGCCCACTTTTGCATCAGGCACATCACGTACATCGTAACGGCGGCTTTCAAAGCTAATTTCCAATTTGTCGCTAACTACACGCTCGGAAAGTGCGGTAATCATCAGTTCTTGGCAAATTTCTCGGCTCGGAGGCATAATCAATTGCTCGGGGCGAATAAATTGCCACATTTGATAGCGTGTCCGACCGTGGCGTGAATGCACCATTTTGCCGTTAAAATATCGCATCCATTGATGGGCAAGTTGATTTAACTCATCAAGCCCTGATACATTCATAAACCGCAAGCCGCTCTCAAATTGTCGCTCTACAATATCGTTGCCTTTTTCCACTTGCCCTTTAGCTCGGGCGTTTTTGGCTTTCGGGATTTCCACTTTCACGGTAGCCTAAGCCTAGGCGTTGGCTGGTTTCTAGGAACTCATCGCCAAAAGTATTTAGATTTTGCAAGTCTTCATAAACTTTCTTATCACTTAACCCACAGGCTTTGCAAAACTCTGCAAAATTTCCGACCGTCAGAAGATTTCCGTCTTCTGTGACTACGCTCAAACCTTTGTATTTCTTGTTTTCTTTGATTTCCTGCAATTTCTTCAAACTTCCGACCGTCAGAAGTTTTTGCACAAAATTAAATGCTTTTAACGTTCCCATTACTTCATACGCTTCCGCCAAATCCTGCGTCATCGCCTTTGCCGAAAGTGCGGTCGCATTTTGCACTTTTTGCATTTCCGCTACGGCTTCTTCACTAAAAATATGTTCGTTGCTCATTATTCACTCCTTACCAACTACCTGCTTGTACACGCTGGTCAATCAAATCAATATGTTCGCGTTGTTTCTGCATTTCACGGTAATAGGTCACTGCAATCTGCAAACACTGCACGCTTAACGCATACGCCCCGGTATCCAGCTTTTGTACAAAGCCTTCTGTTTCCAGTAATGCTAATGCACGGGTGACATTTACGGGCGTTTCACCAATCGCTTCACATAACTCTTTATTCGTCAGCCCGGTCAGGCTTCTGCCTTTTAAGGCTTTCAAAATCCGCAATGCCCGTTGCGTAGTGTTTAATTTCTCACGGTTCATCTTATAGCCCTCGCATTTGTCGAATAAACGCAGGCACATTCTCTATTGGCTTTGCCTTTGGCTCCACCACATAGCCACAACGATTTAAAAAGCCCGTTGCCAGCTTAATTAACAATCTTTTCATGGGATTTCTCCTATCAATTTATACAAGCGGTTAAATTCCGCCATGTTTTTACAAAAGCATCGCTTTTCAGATCTGTTAAATTGTTAAAGAGCAAAGTGCGTTAAGCCGCCGCTTTTAAGCCAAGTTTCAAGGCAATTTCATGGCTTTTGCCATAGCTTGCTTTAATCGTGCCATTTAGCACTCTTGAAACATGGGTTGGGTCATAACCATTGGCTTTTGCCCAGTGAGCAAAAGTTTCTCCTTTCGCTCTAAATTCCGCCTTTACTTCAGTTGGCGTTTTAACTTTTTCTTGCATTGTTGCTTCTCCTCGTTGTGTTATAATTGATTAAATTTTTAACCAATCTTTTAAAAGCATTATGAGAACTAAAGTTCTCAAAGTCAAGGATAAATTGTGAATAATAGTTCTCTTTTTGCTGTTCGATTAAAAAATGAACGAAATCGTTTAGGTTTAACACAAGCGGATATTGCCAATAAATGCAGGGTTTCTCGTGAAATGTGGGGAAAATATGAACGTGGTGTAGCTTTAGCAGGAAGTGAAGTTTTGTTCTCATTAACTGAGATTGGTGTAGATATAGGATACTTATTTTCTGGTACTCGTTCAGTTCCACTTACTGAAAATGAAATATCTCTTTTAGATGATTACCGACAAAGTAACGAACAAGGTAAAGCTGCTATTGAACAAACAGCACAAGCATTGTCTGCAGTAAATAAACTGTTACAGAGCAGTGAAAATACAACTAAAAAACAATCAAGCTCTCATACCGAAATGCATATCGGCGAAGTAAAACAACAAAACAATATTCAACATTTAGAAGGTGGTATCACGTTTAAAGAAGGAGACTAAATGGCATTCCACATCAATAAAATCGGGCAATTTAATAACATCAACGAAGCTCACTTTCATCAAGTCGAAAAGGAAATCGATAAGACGTGTCCCCACGTTGTAACCTGTCCTCAATGCGGTGGAGAAAGCTATCGTTTTAATGAATATTGCAATAACGGGAAATGCACTTTTGGCATTAAGGCGTATTTTGATAACCAAGAACGGTTGGAGAAAGAACAACGCCGTAAAGCTCTTTTGCAAAAACAAAGCCAAAAGCTCGTCATATTCACGATTATTGGCTTTGTATTGTGCTTATCAGGGCTATTTTTAGGCAGTAAATATCCCCTAGGCTATGTATTGTTCTTTGCCGCAGGTTTGTTAGCTCTCATTTTTAATAAAGCTGGGCAACATATTGAACAAGAAATTAGGAATATTGAGTAAGGACAAATGTTGAGATCTTAGAATCGTAAAACAATAGGTCAATAAGGAAAAATAAATGACAGCAAAACAACAAAAGAAAAAAGACGATAGCATCCGTTTTACCGTATCTTATGATGCTAAAGACAATGAATATGCTGAGCATCGTATTGATGCAGATCAGTTGGTCGAAATTGTCACGAATATGAAAGAGCTAATTAACCGTGCTGACCGAACTATCCATCGCCGTCAGAGTACTGTAAAGCTTTACCTACAAGCCCCTGTGCAGGCGGGCTCATTAGAAGTCCCTTTTCTATTGGAAAATGCGACCAATGCAATGGCAGTGCTGGAATACTTAGGTTTTGCTACGGGTGCAGCGGCAACAGCTTTTACTGGTAAAGGAGTGCTTGATGTTTTAAAGAAAACCAAAGGCAAAAGCATTCTTGAAGTACAAACTACGAGTAAATCAAATGAAGCCACGCTCATTCTTGATGGCGAAGAACTCACTGTAGATAAAAAAGTGGCAAAATTAGTTACTAACTCCAAAGTTCGTGAGAATGTTCAGCAACTGATTGCAACACCGCTTGAAGGTAAAATTTCCCCTAAATTTAAAATCAAACTACTAGACCAATTACCTGCTGAAGATGATTCGATTGAATTTAGCGAAGATACGACAGAAGAAGTGCAGACAGTATCATTTGAACGCTCACAAGTGAAAATGATTGAAGAAATGACTATTTCTTTAGTGCCACAAGTACATACTGAAGAAAAAGAAGCAACTATTGCTCTCACACAAATTAGCTTTACAGGTTCTGAAAAAGGCTGGAAAATGAGCTATAATGGAAAAACGGATGTGGCTGTTGAACTGCTTGATGAAAATTTTATCAAAAAAATTAACAAAAACACGGCGAGTTTCCGTAAAGGTGATTTATTTAACGTAACTTTACGTACCACTACACGCACTACAGGTAAGCGTGAAACGGTGCGATATAGCATTGTTAAAGTAAAAAATCATATGGCAAGTGCAGATCGGAAAATTATTTCCGACCAATCATAATGAAAAAAGATGAGCAATTTGACATTATTGTTAAACATTCTATTTGTAGTGATAGGGATAGTAGCAAGCTATCCTATTTTCCACAATTTAGGAAGAATAATTGGCTATTACATTAGCCGATGGCTTTATCCTATTCATCAAATTGAAATTCGTCGCATTCATGATGGTAAGTTAGTTGGTGAACCTGTTACAGTGGATTTATCGGCAAAAGAGCCTCTTGTTCGCCAGTTGAGAATGGCTAAGGGTAGAAAATAATGTCTGAAACGATTGCTAAGCCTGTTAGTACTACAAGAAATGCGGCAGTTGTGGGGAGTTTAAGCGCATTGATGCCCCAATTTTCAAAGCTGATCTATCCATTAGGAGATTCAAGCGCAGTAGACTATGCACAAAGACAAATGATGCAAGAATTTATTTCCGCAGGGCTGATTTTTTTAGTTCCTTTTATTGTATACCTTATTTCTGTAATAACTAACAGGTATTTAGCAACCCCAGAAGAAATGGCAGAAACACGGAAGTTACAAAGAGATCTGGATGAGTTGAAGAATATTCTTGATGATATTCGAGATAATCCACATCGCTATACTCCAGAACAAATTGAGGAATTTCACAAAGATTATGCAGAAACACGGAAAATGTTAGCCGGTATTGGACGTAAATCCTTACATAACACTTAGTTGAGTTTCTTTAATTCAGTTTAAAATCAGCTAGCTTCACCATTGACTAAACTCCAGTTACCTATTCAAATCAAGTAACTGGAGTTTTTATATCTAAACTTAACTCTATAATACCTAGATCATAAGACAGCGTCATATTTGCGTTGTACAGCTAAATACCCCTCTAACTGCCAAATTTTCTCTACTGCATTGTCGTAAGCAATTTTTTGCCCGATGTCAGCATCAAAATCTGCCTTGTTGATACAGGCACTTTCTCCCGTTACGGTAAATCCATTTTTCAGGGTTAAAACACATACCGTTAAAGTATCACCGAAACGTTGATAGTCAGCATTGACAATAAGGCTTTTGATGTAGTCTAAAGTAAGTTTTTGCATAATTGTCTCCGTTGTGGTTAATGGTGGCAAATCATATCTCTTGCCACGTGAGTTAATATGAGAAAAAGATTGATACATTCTCATACCTCCTTATTTCTGCATCAATCATAAGTTAAAAACTACACTACTTTATTCTAGCCGTGTCCAAAATACTTATACACTCAAGATAGCTACACTAAAAAAGCCTAATCAACCAATTTTTAATAAAGGAGTATGTATGAAAGGCTTTTTTAACGCATTAAAACAAGGTCGTTTGTTATCTTGGGTCGTGTCCTCATTAGTATTACTTATTGTCATTGCGTTAGTTTCCCCACAACAGTTGCCGGTAGTGCTGTATAAACTTGCCTTAGTTTGTATGGCAGCCATTATTGGTTATCACTTAGATCGTGCATTGTTTCCTTATTCCAGTCCGGGGAGTTATTTGGCAATAAACTGGAAAGTCTATTTTAAGCATCAACATACTAAAAACTCAGACCAAACTAAACCGGAATATCCTGTACATAAAGGCTATGAGTTGATCTTTGCTTTAGTCGTATTGCGACGTGCTTTGATTGTTGGGGCTGTTATGTTAGGTGTCACACTAGGGCTGTAATTATGCAAATTATTCGTCGTTTGATGTTTGTAGTTGCCTTAATTTGTCCACTTATAGCACAGGCTGAACCGCAAGCTGCCAAGCTATATCAACGGGAACTTACCCGTAATAGCTATGCTATTGGGGGATTAAATGCACCGGTTGCTATGTTTGCCTCCCAAGTCCATCAAGAATCTCAATGGAATGTAACCGCACTTTCTCATGTCGGTGCGCAAGGTTTAGCGCAGTTTATGCCACAAACTGCAAATTGGATTGCTACACAATACCCTGAACTTAAAACTAATCAGCCTTTTAACCCAAGTTGGGCATTGCGGGCGTTAGTTAGCTACGATTATTGGCTTTATCAGCGTATCCATGCCGTAACGGACTGCGACCGTTGGGCATTTGCCTTATCCGCCTATAACGGCAGATTAGGTTGGGTACAACGCGATAAGCGAAAAGCACGTATACAAGGGCTTGATCCTATGTCTTATTGGCATGCCGTAGAATCTGTTAATTCCGGTCGCAGCCGTGCTAATTTCATCGAAAACCGAGGGTATCCCAAACGGATTATTTACCGTTGGCAGCCTCTCTACTTGCATTGGGGAAATTCAATATGTTTGGACGATTAATAAAGTTTTTGTTCAGTTCCAATACAAGTAAGCAACTCATTAATTTCATTGCCATTATTGCCGTTTCTATTTTTGGTTATTACCAGGCATATAACAGTGGCTATCAAACTGCCAAACTGGAATGTGAGATTGCTAAAAACCAAGTAGTACAAACACAGTTACTAACACTGGATGAGCAAATAAAACGAGCCAATATGGTTAATTTAGATTTGACTGAAAACTTAGGGCTATACCAAAGACTGGGGGATAAAACCACCGATGAATTACAAAAGATTTTGGCAAAAACACAGCATTTACGTCGCCATTGTCAGTTTGATATTAACAGCATGCGGGAACTCAACACCGCCCGCAATCGTGCTGCAAAAGCCACTACCGGCGGTCTTGCTGACAACTTGCCCGTCACCGGTACCACTTCCAGAAAATAATGTTGATGCAATATTTATCGCACTCAAGCAAATGTATGACTTATACGGCGAATGCGCCGGCAAGCATTTTGAGCTGATTAAAACAATAAGTAAGGAAAATCTATGATTGAAATTAGTGGATGGCAGGTTGTCACCTATTTTGTGGGATTGGTCATCACCATTATAGGTATGCTAATAGGCTTCGGTAAAATTTTACTAGCGCAATTTGAATCGAAACTCAATGAGAAATTCAAGTTTAGCGAAGAACGTTATCGTCGCTTACATGATGACATTAAAGCAGCAAAAGAATTATCTGAAACTGCCAATAAAACCGTTATGGAACTAAAAGTAACGATGCCGAATGAATATCAGCGGCGTGAGGATGCCATCCGTAGTGAAACTGTTAATTCCGCGCGGTTCGATACCATTAACGAAAAATTAGATAAAGTGATTTTAATGTATGGACGAAATTAACATGATTGAATTTGATAAAAATAAACGTGAACACGTACGCTGGTTAATTTTGCTTACTCTCGACCATGCTCGTCCAATTGGTGCAGCGGAAAGTCTGATTTTAAGTACGATTCAATGTGTACCAATGCAGCTAACTGCATTAGAACTTCGCCGTGAATTAGATTATCTAGCAGGTAAAGCATTAATCGAAATTAAGGGACGAGATACGGCTCGCTGGCACGCTAAGCTAACAAGTAATGGCGTAGATGTTGTGGAATATACGTCACCAGCAAACCCAGGAATCGCACGTCCTGAAAAATATTGGTAAGGAATAATTATGCCGAAACGTTCGACAGTAAAAAACCTACCACAAGCCGTCAAAGACTGGCTTGATGCTGCATTAGTGGAAAATAATTTTAGTGGCTATCGTGAACTTGAAGAAGCCTTGAAAGCCCGTGGTTATGATATTTCTAAAAGTGCAGTACACCGTTATGGACAAAAACTAGAACAACGTCTTGCTTCAATAAAAGCCAGTGCAGAAGCGGCAAAGGTGATTTCTGAAAATATTAGCAATGAAAAAAGTGCACAAAGCGACGCTATTTTAGAAATGATCCAAAGTGAAGTATTTCAGGCATTAATGAGCTTACAGGAAATTAAGGAAGAAGATGATCCGATGAAACGGCTTGCTGCACTGTCTTTTGTAGGGAAAAACATTAGCCCGCTCATTAGTGCAAGCATTAACTTAAAGAAATACCAGGCAGAAATTAAAGCTCGTGCTGAGGCAGCTGCTAAAGAAGTGGAGAAAGTCGTGAAGAAAAACGGCTTGACGGAAGACACCGCAAACCAAATCCGAAAACAAATTTTAGGGATTGTGTAATGACTAAGCCAAACCAAGATGCGATAGGCATGCTTCCATTTAAGCAATCTACCGTGTCATTGCAAGTACAGGAACACTATAAAACGCCAATGTTGTTACTGGGTTATCAACAGCGATGGTGTGCAGATTTAACCCCGGTCAAAGTGTGCGAAAAGTCTCGCCGTATCGGTTTGTCATGGGGTGAAGCTGCAGATTCTGCACTGTTTGCTGCGTCTCAAAAAGGTATGGATACCTGGTACATAGGTTATAACAAAGATATGGCACAGGAGTTTATCCGTGATTGTGCCGATTGGGCTAAAGCCTATGGATTGGCTGCAGGTGAAATTGAAGAAACAGAAGAAATTTTTAAAGAAGGCGATGAAGAAAAAGCGATTCTTGCCTATGTTATCCGATTCTCTAGTGGTTGGCGAATTACCGCACTGTCATCTCGCCCATCAAACTTAAGGGGTAAACAAGGTCGTGTAATTATCGACGAAGCTGCATTCCATGACGATCTACCGGAATTACTCAAAGCTGCTATGGCATTACTCATGTGGGGCGGTCAAGTACATATTATCAGCACCCATAACGGTGTAGATAATCCGTTTAATGAATTGGTTAATGAAGTACGTGCTGGCAAGAAGCCATACAGCTTGCATACTATTACTTTTGATGATGCCATTAAAGACGGTTTATATCAGCGAATTTGCCTGCGATTAGGACGTACTTGGTCACTGCAAGCACAAGATGAGTGGGTGGCTGAAATACGTGCTTCTTACGGAGATGCAGCCGCAGAAGAATTAGATTGTATTCCTCGTAACTCTGGCGGTGCTTGGCTTACACGTGCCCTAATTGAAAGCCGTATGAATGCGGATACGCCTAGACTTTGCTTGGAGAAAAAAGATGAGTTTGCCCTACAGCCAGAACCAATTCGTAATAGAGAAATTGCACAGTGGTGTGATGAAAATCTTTATCCGGTATTAACGGCACTACCTGAAAAGCAAAGGCATTTTTTAGGTATGGACTTTGCTCGTAGCGGTGACTTATCCGTTATCGCTATTGGGCAGGAACAATCTGATCTCCGTCTCAAAAATGTATTGTTATTAGAGCTCTCTAATATACCGTTTGCGCAACAAGAACAGATTTATTTCTATATTGGTGATCGTTTACCGCGTTTTAGTAAAGCCGCTAATGATGCTCGAGGCAATGGACAAAGTTTGTCAGAAAAAGCTTTTGATCGTTATGGCGCAATTGTAGAAGGCGTAATGCTAAGCGAAAGCTGGTATCGCGAACACACCGCCCCGTTTAAAGCCGCTTTAGAAGATGACACGCTTTTTGATATTGTAAAAAATGATGATGTATTAGCAGATTTACGTGCTTTTCAAGTAGTAAAAGGCATTCCACGCCTGCCGGATAAACGCACTGTCGGACAAAATAAAACCAAACGCCATGGTGATGCGGCGATTGCGTATCTATTGCTGCATTATGCTTACCGTAACGACCAAAGTTTTGAGATCGATTTTCGTTCTACAGGTACAAGAACAACCACTCAATTATTCAATAACAATAGTTTTGAGCGCGTTCGTACAGGGCGAGGTTTTGGTTCAATTCGCGGTGGTAATGACTTCAGAGGATATTAAATATGTCAGTTAAAGACTGGTTTAAAAGTAAAAATAAAAAGCCGGAGCTTAACCGTGAAATTGCGGCAACAGGTGATGGATTGGATATTACTAAAGGTTATGTTGGTGCATTAGCAGAACCGGAAGACGGCGTATTACGAGGTCGTGGAGGCGGTGATTTAAGTTTATATGAAGATGTATTGAGCGATGAAGAAGTCAAACGCACTTTCAGCCAACGACAAGATGCATTAGTCGCTCGTGAATGGGTGGTAGAGCCTGCTAGCGATGAACCGCAAGATATTGCAGCGGCAGATTTTATCCGTGATTGGGTAAACCAAATTGGATTTGATCGTATTAGTAAACTGATGCATTACGGCATATTCTACGGTTATGCGGTCGCTGAATTACTGTATCGAATCAATGAAGACGGAAAATATATTGCGGATATTAAAGTACGTAACCGACGTCGTTTTCGTTTTACGCCCAAAGGTGAATTACGTTTATTAACACGTGAAAATCAGACTGAAGGTATCGAATGTCCGACACCCTATTTTTGGACATTCTGCGTAGGTTCTGACCATGATGATGAGCCTTACGGTATTGGGCTTGCGCACTGGCTTTATTGGGCAAGTAAATTTAAACGTAACGGCGTAAAATTTTGGCTAATTTTTTTAGAAAAATTCGGTATGCCGACCGCACTTGGACGGTATCAACCAAATGCGTCTATTGAAGAACAAAATAAATTATTGGAATCCTTGTACGCAATCCAATCTGATAGCGGCATTATTGTGCCAGCAGATATGCCCATTGAATTACTCAGTGCTGGACGTAGCGGAACGGGTGATTATAAAGCCTTATATGACACCATGAATGAGACTATCCAGCGTGTCGTATTAGGACAAACATCATCATCTGGAGGTACTCCAGGTAGATTAGGCAATGATGATTTACAGGAAAAAGTGCTGGGATCCATTATTAAAGCCGACTCTGACGTTATCTGCGAATCCTTTAACCGTGGTCCGGTAACCTGGCTTACGCAAATGAATTTTTCTAACGCTAAGCCACCGCGTATATTCAGAATGTTTGAAGAATCAGAAGATTTAAACGAAAAAGCCGAACGAGACAAAAAAGTATTTGAGACAACAGGTTATCGTCCAACCTTAAAACAAATTCAAAGTTCATACGGTGGTGAATGGGAAAAGGCGGAACGTTTAACCGATTCTACAGAGAACAACAAAAGTGCGGTCAAAAATAAGGTTGATTTTGCACATATTGTAAGTGATGAACAAGATATACCCGCACAAATGGTAAACCAGCTAGATAATACCCTTGCACCAGTAATTGATGACTGGGTAAGCCAAGTACGGGCATTAGCAAATAATGTTGAATCTCTTGAACAGTTACGTGATGAATTATTAACCTTAATGCCTGAAATGGATTTAGCCCGTTATATCGAAGCAATGGAAATTGCACTTAGTGCGGCACATTTAAGCGGGCGTGAAGCGGTGGTAAGTGAGGCAAAACAAAATGGATAATATCATTTACGGCAGTGTCCCATTCAACGAACAAATTGCATTTTATCGGCGTAAAATTCCGACACCAACAGCTACATGGACTGATATTTATAATGCAGAACATGATTATGCTGCCGTTGTTGCTGGGGCAAATCGCCGTGAAATTATTGAAGATTTTGCCAAATCTATCCAAGACTTCATCGAAAATGGTAAAACACTGGAAGATTTTCGCAAGGACTTCGACAAAATTGTGGCAAAACACGGTTGGCAATATAACGGTGGGAGAAACTGGCGTAGTCGAATCATTTACGAAACGAATTTACGTAGTAGCTATCAAGCTGGGCGTTATGCGCAACTGCAAGAGTTAAAAGAAACCATGCCCTATTGGGAATATGTTCACAGTGATGTAGTCACCCATCCAAGAGTTGAACATATGCACTGGGATGGTCTGATTTTACGCCATGACGATCCATGGTGGAAAACACATTTCCCTATTAATGCCTGGGGGTGTCAATGCACTGTCATTGCCCGTAGTCAAGCCTATATGGATAAATTAGGGTTAAAACCGGATAACGCACCAGTGATTGAATGGGAAGAAAAGTTGATTGGTAGACGAGGTCTAAACCCACGTTTAGTTAAAGTACCAAAAGGGATTGACCCTGGCTTTGAGCATATACCGGGTGCTTCTCGGCTTAATGCTCATACACTACCACCGCTAGATAATAATGAGCAACCGCGCAAAGTAACGTTTTATCCACACCGTAAAGATACGCCGATTCCAATGCCGCAACTACGTACGATTTCGCATAAATTAATCTTACCGGCTGATAAGGATGACGCATTTTATATTAACTCGTTCCTATCGGAATTTGGTGCAACAAAGGAAAATCCGGTGATCTTTCAGGATATTATTGGTGAGCCTTTAGTGATCAGTGAGGCGTTATTTACCTCACGAAGCGGTCACACAAAAGTGAAAAAGCGTGGACGTGAAGTTTATTTGAAAATACTTGCACAGGCACTTAAAGCACCGGATGAAATTTGGGTACGAGCAGAACATCATCACCATTTAAATTTATTAATTGTACGTCGTCGTTATATTGCCCGTTTTAAGCTAGATGACGGTAAACAAGAAGTACCTGCGCTGGCAGTATTTGATGTTGGCAAAGACGGTTGGGAAGGTACTACGATTTTTGCGCCGGATAATAGCGAATATCTTGAACAAGTACGCACAGGCATTATGCTGTATTACCGCGATGAAGAGTAAAAAAACTCACCCGCCACCACAGGTGAGTTTCGCCGGGTGTGGGATTGGAGGTCTTGGCGGAGACTGCCCACCCGATACGAACTAATTGTATCATAGGAGATAACATGAGTGGCGTCAAGGTTGAAATCAATACCCAACAGCTTACTACTATTTTAAATAAAGCAGTTCAAACTTTAGCTAATCCAAAAGCTATGTTTGGTGAGATGGGGGAAACTTTATTAGAGATCCATAGTATCCGATTTACGCAACAGCAAGCACCTGACGGTACACCTTGGCAACCATTAGCGAATTGGTATAGAGATAGTAAGAAATACAATCAAGATAAAATTCTCACCCTACACGGTGATCTACGCGGAACATTACGATATCAAGCAGATAATCATGGTGTGATATTTGGTTCCGACCGTCCTTATGCGGCAATTCATCAATTTGGTGGCACGATAAAACCTAAAAATAAAAAAATATTAAAGCTGGGGACATTATATGCACGAAGTATCATAATTCCAGCTCGTCCATGGCTTGGTATTTCTGCAGACAATGAACAACGATTAATTGAAATCGCACGTAATCACCTTGAAAACGCATTTAATGCATAAAACGCTTGTAAAGCTATTTTAATGTTTATTCTATAAATGATTACTTAGATACTTTTTAAGGCGTTTATAAACATTTATAAACGCCTTAAATTCAAATAAATCATCTCATCACTTACTCATTATATTTTTCCTACCAAATACATTCTAGACGCGTCCAAAATACAAATGCGTTCCTGCCTGTCATACTGACTTCATTGAATTAATCACAAATATATTATCGAAATGAAACTCACAAAGATGCCGATTATGAAATTAGGCACGCATACAGCAATGGATGGGCGTGCGATTTCTTTTACGACAGATATGCTTAATGACATTGCTGGCAGTTATGACCCGCAATTATCCGAATCTCCGATTGTTATCGGACATCCGACATTGACCGCTCCAGCATACGGCTGGGTGAAACAAACTAGCGTGGAGGACGGCACTCTTTACGCCCACGTAGGACAAGTTGATGCAGCCTTTGCTGAAGCGGTCAATGAAGGTCGTTATAAAAAACGTAGTGCTTCAATATTTTTACCTGATACTCCAGGTAATCCGAAGCCCGGTCATTATTATTTACGTCACATAGGTTTCTTGGGTGCAGTACCACCTGCAGTTAAGGGACTCGCTGATGTGAATTTTGCTCAAAATGTTGAAGGCGAAAATGCATTTGTGGATTTTGCCTTTGATGAATTATCCGAAAAAAATAATTCAACTGATATCAAGGAGAACATAATGGATAAAACTAAAGAACAAGAAGCCGCTGAAAAACAGGCGCAGGAAATCGCAAAACGTGAAGCTGACTTTGCTGCTCGTGAAGCCGCACTGAAGGAACGTGAAGAAAAAATAAAGGCTGCAGAAGCTGAAAAAGCCAAAGCTGAAAAGGCAATAAAACAAAAAGAAGCAACGGACTTTGCTGAACAAATGGTAAAAGACGGCAAGGTATTTCCAGCGCAAAAAGCGGCATTAATTGAAGTCTTAGTAGCTAATGCGGCTCAACCGATTTCTTTTTCGGATGGTTCACAAACTGTCTCGAAATCTGCCTTAGATGTGATTAAAGAAATCATTACACAAAAACCATTGGATTTTGCTGAAAAATCCGCACCGGAAGTAGGTTCTAGTAAAGCCGTAGATTTTGCCAATGGTGAATCTATTGCTCAGGCAGCAGCACAATACCACGCTGAACAGGCAAAAAAAGGCATCAATATCTCAATGACTGATGCAGTTGATTACATTATGCAAGGATCCCAAAAATGACTCAAGTTACCCAATTAACCATAGCTTATCTGACTGAAGGAAAAATCGAAGGCTACCATATTGTTTGTCATGGTGAAGAAAAAGAAACAGCCAAACAAGCCACAGCTGCTACAGATAAATTACTCGGTGTCTCTACCCGAGTACCGAAAGAACCAGGTGAACACGTTGATGTCGTACGCAGTGGCTTAGCGCCAGTAGTGTACGGAGAACAAATCAAACGTGGCGACTACTTGACTACTGATAATAAAGGGCGTGCGGTCAAGGCGACTGATAAACAAGCCTATATTGGTATCGCTGAAGAAGATGGTGAAGAAGATGAAATCTGTTCACTATTTATTGCACCAGGTATTTTTGTAGCGTCGTAATCTCTACAAGAATGAAATGCTTTTACATATTTTGAACAAGGAAAAATACAATGAGTAAAGCTAATTTCCCTACTGATCCCGCACTCACTGCAATCGCTATTGCTTATCGAAATCGCCGTATGATTGCAGATGAAGTGTTACCTCGAACGCCAGTTGCCAAACAAGAATTTACGTATCTTCACTATAACCTCGGTGAAGGTTTTACTGTACCGAATGCCCGTGTTGGTCGTACGTCACGTCCGAATCAAGTGGAGTTTGGTGCAACACAACTAACGTCATCCACTGAAGATTTTGCACTCGATGCCCCAGTACCATTAGTAGATATTGCTAATAAGCCGACAAACTATAACCCGAAAGGACGCGCTACAGAACAAACGACAAATTTAATTGAATTAGGTCGAGAAGTACGTACAGCAAACCTAGTTTTTAACAAAAAATCCTATGCCAATGGATTAACAAAAACGTTATCTGGCAATAACCAATGGTCACATGATGACAGTAAACCGATCGCAGATCTATTAAGTGCATTAGATACCCCGGTTATGCGACCGAATATTATGGTGTTAGGTCAAAAAGCGGCAACAGCATTACGTACCAATAAATCTATTATTAAAGCGTATAACGGCTCTTTAGGTGATGAAGGACTTGTTCCGCTTGAATATCTCAAAGAATTATTTGAACTGGAAGATATCTATGTCGGTCAGGCGTTAATCAATACTGTTAATCAAGCCAAAAAAGCAGTCCTTCAGCAGGCTTGGGGAAATCATTGTGCCTTGATTTACCGTGATCGTTTAGCGGATACCAATGGTGGAACAACCTTTGGGCTGACAGCACAATTTGGCTCTCGTGAAGTACGTGATATTTTCGATGAAAATATGGGAATGCGTGGTGGCTATAACGTCCGTGTTGGTGAATCTGTGAAAGAGCTAATCACGGCTCCTGATCTTGGTTTCTTCCTTGAGAATGTTATTGCTTAGGCACTGTTATGTACATCAATCTAAAACAGTTATGTGAAAAACCAGGTGTGGTTGAGCTGGCGCAAGTTACGGCTCAACCCGGTTTAGCCCCTGTTTCTCATCAGGTATTAAATGCTTTGTTACAAGGTGATGAAACTAAGCAGTTTCCGACAACAGAAGTTGAATACGGATTAACGATCATTACTCGGATTAATGAAGTCATTGCCGATAGCTGTGCATTAATTGATGGTTATTTGCGCCAACGTGGTTATCGCATACCTTTTAAAAATACACCTCGTATTTTAACGACATGGGCAAGAGCAATAGTTCGTTATAACTTGCATTTGCACCTAATTTCAGAAGAAAAAAATAATCCGATTGTACGTGATTATCGCGATGCATTAAAAATGCTACAACTGGTTGCAGAAGGGAAATTTAGCCTTGGGCTTGAAGACACCTTAACGTTGAAATCTGGTCGTCCCAAATTTGTTAAAAAAGACCGTGTATTTACGGACGAGAGCTTGAAAGACTATGTTTAATTCGACCGCACCTTTTGATTTAAAACTAGTAATTGAAAAACTAAAGCCCCTGATGCCTACATATATTCATCATGTAGGTAGCACAGCGGAATATCGTTCAATGTCTAATTTAAGCCAAACAGGACTACCAACTCCGGCAGTATATGTGGTTCCTAATAGTGAAATTGCTCACCAAAGTGATATTGCTGTACGCCAAATGGTAACTGTCAGTTTTTCGGTCATTGTGATTGTGCAATCTTATCAGTATAGCCCGGATAATCCACAGCTTGCACTTTCACACCCGGTAATTGGCAAAATCCGTGAACAATTAATGGGGTGGACTCCCCCTATTTCTGGAGCAAAACAAACTTTTTTTGTACGTGGAGATGTATTGGATTACAGCAATAGCTATCTCGCCTGGATGGAGACTTATCAAACTAAAATGCTTATAGGTAAAAGCAGATGAAAGAGATTAAATTAATCAAAACTCATATTCACGCCGGTGTGACCTATTCTCCTGGTGATAAATTACAAGTTAGTGATGCTGATGCAGCATTCTTAATACAGCAACAAGTCGGTCTAGTAATCGGTTGTAGTGAATTCCAATCTTCAGTAGAAACGAAAAATGCAACAGCCATTCCACTAGAGAACACTGCTTCTGAAGATAGTGTAATGCCGTCCGATAACCACATTCAATTTGAAGATAAAGGAGAAAATTAATGAGAACAGAAAGTTACAGCTACGGTCAAGGTGCGGTTTATCTTGCTGAACGTTTGCCTAACGGACAAGCTGGCGCATTCCGCTGGGTCGGTGATGTGTCGGAATTATCCGTGTCTTTAAGCGTGGAAGAATTTACACACAAAGAATCTTACAGCGGTCAGCGTCAAGAAGTGAAGAAAATCATCACGGGTAAATCGGGTGAAGTTTCAATCAAATTCCATGAGATGAGCAAAGAAAACCTGAGCTTAATGCTTTTGGGCGAAGCCAGCACAATTAAAGCGGGCAAGGTGGAGCAAGAAGCATTACCAGAGAATATTCAAGTTGGAGACCGTATTGCGTTAGTTCACCAAAATGTGAGTGATGTAAAAATTGCTGAATTAAAAGAAAACACGGACTTCGTTGTTGATGCGGTTTTCGGGACAATTGAATTTTTGAAAGAGCAAAAAAGCAAGAAATTAACCGTTGCTTATAGCTATGGTGATGTTGATGTTATTGCGCTTTTAACGACCAACCCGAAAGATTTATTCCTGCGTTTCGAGGGAATCAACCTTGCCGAAACGAATGAATGGAGCCTTGTTGAGTTGTACAAAATCAACTTCAATCCGACAGAAGCGTTGAATTTAATTAACAACGAAAACGCGCTTGATGCGTTAAGCGCGAAAGCCAAAGTGTTAGCTGATACGACGAAAACGGGTGATAGCACGCTCGGTCGATTCGGGCGCGTTGTTAAGATTAAAAAATAACGCATTCTCCTGCCCCTAAATACTAGGGGCTTTTTTGAACCCAATAAAGGCGTAATTATGCAAAAAAATGATGAATTAAATGTATTGTTCCCGAATGAGAAAATCACTATTGCGGGCGAAGAAATCGAAGTCAAAGAATATTCACTTATCCAACAATTACAGCACCGTGCGTTGTTTATGCCATTTGTTACGGCATTGCGCAGCACGTTAAGCAAAGCTGAAGCGGAGTTTGGTTTAGATGGTTTAATGAACCTTATTGCAGAACATTACCAAGAGATACTGCATTTAGTCAGTATTTCGGTGGGTAAACCGCTTGAATGGGTACAGAATCTGACAGGCGAAGATGCAGAAACGGTGTTAATGATGTGGTGGACGGTAAATAGCGATTTTTTTACCCGTCAGGCGGTGCAGCCAATGTTGGAGAAAATGGTGCAGAAATCAGTTGGGGAGAAATCGTCGAACAGCTAATTGCAAGCGGTCATATTTTCTCGGAAATTTGCCATTACACCGCCCGACAAACAGAGCTTTTTTATACAAAAGCCCTTAAACGGGAACGGAATTTAAGGGCAAGTCGCACAATGGATGTGGCTTTCGGAGTGAATGGTGGCAAGGAAATTAAAGATTATCTTGAACAGCTTACGGCACTATAAACGGCTACCAATGAATAATCCGAGCAGTGAGCCAACCGAAAGTTTATTCAGTGCGCCAACCATCGTCATTAATACCGCCACGACCGCTAGCAAACCGAAAAGTGCTTTAGCACTTTGCCAAAAGCTGAAATCGGTAAAACACATAACTAACAAGGACAGCCCCATAAAGCCCAACAAGCACACACTTAAGCCAATAAAGAGCTCTGCAGGTATGGTGGTATTTTCTGGGGTTGATTTGTTTTCAATCATTACAACGGATTCCTATGGCAAACAGTGAATTAAATTTAGCGTTAAAGATTAAAGCCGATTTAAACGACGCATTAAGCAAGTTTAAAACGCTTGAAAAAGAATTGCAAGCCGGCGCTGCTGCAAGCCAAGGGCTAGGCAAAGGTGCGCAAGCGGGTGCTGGCGGCTTAGATGGTCTTGCCAAGAAAGCCGATGAAGCGACTTCAAAACTTGGTAAAACCCGTGCCGGTGTTGAATCTATCAGTAAGCAATTAGCTGCGTTAAAAACACAGGCGTTAAGTTTTACTTTAGGGAAAGTTGCCATTGGCAATTTAGTGCAAACCAGTGACGAATTTAAAAGTCTTGAAGCACGCATCAAATTAGTTTCTCGCTCCAATAATGAAGCAAAAGGGACTTTTCAAGGGTTAATGCAAGTAGCCAATGATACTGGCACACAATTTGCTGCAACAGCTGAACTTTATACCCGTGTTTTCCGCTCATTAGGCGACACCGCAAATTCCGGTGAAGTATTACGTTTTACTAAAACCGTCTCACAAGCATTAGTTGTCAGCGGTGCTGGCGCACAGGAAGCGCAAGCCGCGATTATTCAACTTTCACAAGGTATGGCAGCAGGTGCATTGCGCGGTGAAGAATTTAATTCCGTGTCGGAACAAGCCCCGATTATTTTAGAACTCTTGCAAAAATCGCTCGGTAAAACCCGTGGTGAATTACGCAAAATGGCAGAAGAAGGTCAATTAACCACGCAAGTGATTATGACCGCTGTGGCTGAAGGTGCGGACACTATTCAGAAGCAATATGAGCAAATGCCGCTGACAATTGGTAAAGCGGTCACGCAACTCTCTAATGCTTGGCTTGAGTTTATTGGTAATACCGATAAAACATTTAGTGTTTCTACCCTTGTTTCAACTGCGATTTCTACGCTAGCCAATAATCTTGATGCATTAGCTAGTGTTGCTCTCTTAGTCGGTACGGTATACACCGCCCGCTATCTGTCAGCGATGTACACCAGTATTGGTGTAAAAAGTAAAGCGGCAATTGCCGAAAGTGCGCATATGGCGGCAATTAATGCCAGTGCGACCGCATCAGTACGCCAAGCACAAGCGACCGTGGTTTTAATGCAGGCAGTCAATGGTGAGACAGTCTCAGTTGGTCGCGCAACACAAGCTTATAGTGCGCTTGCTATTGCTAAAGCCCGTGCCGCTGCAGTCAATGTCGGTGCAGGCTTGTTCTCACTTGTTGGTGGTACTTTGGGGCTTGCAGTCACGGCAATTGCTGGTTTAGCCGCCGCTTATTTTTATTTAAAAGGTCAGGAAGAAGAAGCAGAACGCCAATTTGCACAAACCTTGACGACGCTTGATGCCAACATTGAGAAAACGAAAGCTCTAGTAGAAGCACGTACTCAATTAGGCGAAATGGGCGGTTTTAGTGATCGCCTTGAGCAGTTAAAAGTCAATACAGCATCATTAGATGAAGCGAAGCAAAAGATTGAAGCGTTGATTGCCGAGCGCGATAAATTGCTTAATCAAAACCGCACTAGCGTCATGGGCGGATTAATTAATGCCGATGAAGTGAATGCGCTTAATACACAAATTGACGAGCTACAGCAAAAAATTGACGCAATGAGTACGGCAAGCAGCGAATTAGCCAATATTACTCAAACGCAATTGGCTGTGGCTTGGGATGCCGCCATTGAAGCCGGTGGTACGCTTGCAGAAAAATTGACGGAAATTGGTGACCCACAACACCCAGAAGCAGTGAAATTGCTGACCGAAGCAATCAAAGCAAGTGAAACCGAAGCACTTGCGATGAAAACAGAAGTGGAAGAACTCACTCAAAAGCTGAAAAAAGACTTGAGTCAAGCCTCTACGACGGCAATAGAACGCTTAGAAGCAATGCGCACAAAATTTGAAGGGATTGCGGCACAAGCCGGCATGTCCGGCAATGCGGTGCAAGGCTTCATTAATAAAATCAATGAAGCTATCGGTTTGCAAAAACAGCTGGAACAAAAGCAAGCTGAGAAAAAAGGTGGCGATGAGTTAGAAAAACTGCGTACGCGCGCGCGTCAATCCAGCATGACTGAGCTTGAAAAAAACATTGATAATGCTCGCAACAATAGTAATTGGACTGCGGAACAGAAAAAAGAAGCCGAAGCCCTTTATCAAACCATTGATGCGAATCAGAAAAAACTGCGTGAACAAGCAGAAGCGAACAGAAAAGCGAAAGCGGAAGCGAATAAAGCACAACGTAAAGCAGAAAGCGATGCAAAAAAAGCGGCACAAGATACAAGACGCACGGCAGAAGAAGCCACAAATAAGCTACGCGAACTCAATAGTGATTACTTGCGCTTAACCGGACAAACGGCAAAAGCAGATCTGCTTGATGTACAAAGTAAATACAATCAGTTACTCGCTTTATTTAGTAAAGCGAACAATCAAGACGGTATCAATTTAGTTAAGCAAATGTTACCGCTGGAAGAAGCCAAGGTTCAATTAAGTGGCATTGAAGCTGAAATTAACAAAGTGATGCAGGCACAAAGTGCCAAAGAGCAGCAAATTCAAGCTCAAGTCCAGACAGGTTTGATTACTCACTTTGAGGGACAACAACGCTTAAAAGATATGTATGCTCAAACGGTGGCAGAAATTGAAAAACAATTACCGTTACTGGAAAGATTGGCACAAATGCCGGGCGCACAAGGCGAAGCGGCAGGCGCAATGCTTGAGCAAATGAAAGTGAAAATTCAGGAGCTTAAACAGACGGGAAATGAGCTTGAAAACGCCTTTAAACAGGGTTTAACTCAAGGTATTCAAAGTGCCTTAATGGGTTTGGCTGAAGGCACGATGAGCTTAGGTGATGCAGTAAAACAATTAGCACTGACCGTAATAAACAGTATGGCGCAGATTGCCGCACAACAACTTGCTATGCAAGCAACCAGTGCCATTAGTGGCTTTTTCGGTGGTGCGGGTGCTGCGGTCACGGCAGCAACCGGCGGTTTTATTTCCGGACCCGGTACAGGCACGTCGGATTCCATTCCGGCACGCTTATCTAATGGCGAGTTCGTCGTTCGCGCAGCGAGTGTGCAGAAATATGGCGTGGGCTTTTTACATGCTATTAACCGCGGTCATTTACGCAAATATGCCACCGGTGGGCTTGTCTCTGCCCCATCAATGCCGTCATATAGTGAGCCGAAATTGACTCACGAAATGCAAAACGGTACGGCAGGACAACAGGCGGTAGCAAGCCCCGTGAATATTCAGCAAACCTTAGCGGTTGATAGTGCTGAGTTATTCACGGCAGGTATTAATACGGTAGCGGGCGAACGTGCGGTAATGACCGTGATTCGGGCGAATAAGCAAACATTAAAACAGGAGTTAGGCTAATGGCATACGCAACAGGCACGGCACAAAACGAGCGTGATTTATTAGATAAAATCAATAAGTTTTTAACGGAAGATGAAACACTGAAGCGCGATGGACAAACGTGGACAGTATTACTTGACCGAAAATTAAATGAAACCGCAACTCAAAAAGAAATCCGTCAAATCGCATGGAAATCAACTGGTACCAGCGTTGAACAAGATATTTATCTTGTCGCTTCAACAGATAACTTGATTTCGGCTGATACGTATAACCTTAACTTCTGGGGTGGTACATTTTTCAATGAAAAAGCGGTTATGCCGACTGAAATTCACAAGGGCTTAATTAATGCTTCTCCCGGTGTCGTATTATTTGCAGATAACCGCCCGATTGAGTATCACATTGTCGCAAATGGGCGTTGTTGCAAAATTATCACGCGCATTTCGCAAGTGTGTTCAAGTGCGTACCTAGGCTTTATCTTGCCAACGGTGCCACCGACAGAATATCCGTATCCGCTTTGTGTTGCCGGTAGCGCTCCCGTGGTAGATGAAAACAACCGTGCGGTGCGGGTGCGCTACTCTCAAACAGGCGAGCTTCACTCTTCTATTATTGACGCTAAATACGGCAACTGTTGGCTTTTTACGCCTGACCAAAGCTGGCGTGATTTTTACGGTAGCAGTGATAAGAATTTACGTACGGACTCTCGTTACCAAGAATTATATCCGTTATGCAATTACGATATGTTCAGCTCATATCAACAACCGCGAAGTATTGACTCGCTAGGCGAAAGTCAAGGCGGTGCTTATCCGTTAATTCCTGTTGAATTTATTAGCCTTAAAGATTCAAGTCAAGGTCGCAACCGCTGGGGAGCTTTCGATGGCGTGTACTGGATTCCGGGTATTCAGCGTGCGGCAGGCGACCGTGTACAAATTGCGGATAATCGCCAAGGCTTGGTCTTTAACGGTGGCTATCGTGTAGCAACTAAAGATTATTTTGTGATTGAGACAACAACGGAGATCTAGGTATGGCATATCAAACGGGTAACGCAAAAAACGTTAATGAACTGCTCAAAAAATTAAGTGAGTTTGCTCAAGGCTTAAAGTGGGTAATTGATAAAGCAGAAGACAATTTACTGTGTTTGCACAACTCTCAAGGCTACTGGTCTCTTATGTTTAAGCCTGAAGTTAATCAATTGTTTACTTATGTGAATACCAGCTTCGATACAAGCAAGAAAGGCAATGAACAGCCGGGTTCATCAAGAAAGCACGCTTATCGTGAAATCGATACGGCAACGTCTCAATTAGAAAAAGGTAATTATGCGTCCTATGACTTTTTCGGCAGCGAACAATATTTACACGTTGTCGTGCAAATTGAAGCGGAAAAATTCCGTCACTTCGGGATTGGTACGTTAAATAAAGAAGGCACTTATACCGGCGGTCAATATACCTATGGTACTTATATCACTAAGAACTATGCGCATTATCAAAATAGCGATCATGCTTACGGCTTTTCTAACGGGGCACGTGGCAATCAAGCGGTAGTTCGTGCCGATGGTATTAGTGGCGATAAACGCACGCCATGGTATTTCGCTCCTGCAAATGTTTCAGATTATAAAGATTTGAGTAATGCAGATAAAGGCAAATATCTGCTTACGCTTGGCAGAGCGGCGATGACAACTGATGAAAATACTTATCACCCGGATGCCTTGTTAGTCTATTACAGTCAATCTAAATTCGGGCAGTCGTTAATACCCTGTCCGCACAGCTTAATCGCACATGGGATTGATGGAATTTTTCGTCGCATTGGCATTCTCCCCGACCGCTACGAATGTACGATGGTTGGTCTCTCGCCCCGTCAAATTCTGACTATCAATGGGGAGAAATGGATGATTATTCCGAGTGCGCAATATGATGTGCGCAATCAAAGCTCCATCGAAGAAGGAAAAAATAATTCGGGGACACAAGCCGTGGCATACCGCATGGTGGAATAAAAATGGCAAATATTAACGGTTATATTGCAACAAGCGGTAAAAGCATTTCGTGTAAAGATACGGGCTATTTAGACCGCTTACCGATTTACAAAGGGGGCGCACGTATTGCCCCGAACTTACTGCCTGTAACAGCTGGCACGCTAGCCCAAGGCAAGTTGTTAGATTTAGCTCAGCCAGCGCAAGCTTATATTGTGCCGAACTACTACTGTGATTTGTACAGCCGCGTGCTTGTGATTCCGCATACCGTCAATCTAGGCTCAATCTCGACAGAGCAAGTGTTTGATGTCCATGTCTGGAATGCGAACCGACACACTGTCAATTTAACCAAAGTAGATATTCAAGATGGTGAAGGCATTACGCTAACCGGTAGTCAAACGCCACTCACGCTGCGCGCTCTGGCGCTTAAAAAGTGGACTGTTAAAGTTGGAATGAATGGTCCAGCGGAAATTGATTGTACGGTAACTTTTACTATTGCCGGCAAAAATCCGGTTACGTTGCGCATCACGGGTTCACGCTCCACCGACTGGGAATTTTTCCCAGATTGGTCGGAAGACGTAACGGAAAAATTGGAATTTTTGACGACCGTACATCAGTCTATTACGGGAGCGGAACAACGTATTGCCAAACGCTTATCACCTCGTCGAACTTTTGAATTTAAAGTCTCAACAACCGGAACAGAACGTCAGCGTTTAGAAAATATGCTCTACGCTTACGGTGCAAGAGTGTGGGCAATGCCGATTTTTACCCATCAAGTTTATTTAGATAAGCCGACTCAACAAGGCGATAAAACCCTTTCACTTGCAACTACGGGCTTTGACTTTTATATCGGTGGGCGTGCGGTTTTGATGAACGGGAATAAACGTGAAATGGTTGATATTACGGGTATTTCAGCGGATAAACTCGACGTTAAGCGTCCGTTACTGAATAGCTTTGATACCAACACGTTAGTTTATCCGTTGCGCTCCGCAGTGCTGACCGATATGCCACAGCTTACCCGTTTAAGTGATGGCATGGCAACCGCACAAATCCGGTTACAAATTCACGAACATAACGGCTATGCCTCGGATATTAGTCACTTACCGACTTATCGTCAGCATCCGGTTTTAGAACCAACCAGTGAATGGTCGGAAGATATTACCGCACAATACTTGCGTTTGATTAAGCAACTGGATAACGGTACGGCATTACCGCATTACCTAGACACGGCAAAAAATGCGTTCCAGCTAACTAATCATCGTTTCTTATTAAATGGGATTGCAGAACAGCACCAACTTCGCCAACTGTTTTATGCTCTACGTGGCAGACAAAAAGCAATTTGGGTGGCAAGTTCAACTAACGATTTAACACTTACAAGCGATATTGTCGGCAAAAGCATCAATATTGAGTTGGTCTATTACACGACTTGTTTGTTGAAACAAGCAGGACGACAAGATATTCGCATTGAGTGTACCGACGGCAGCGTGCATTACCGCCGAATTTTAGCGGCAACGATAAGCGATAACCAAACCGAACGACTCTCTCTTGATGGCGAGGCGTTAAATCTTAAGCGTGAACACGTGGCTAAGATTTCATTTTTAACACTATCACGCTTAGAGAGTGACACAATTGACTGGAAACATCATACAGACACCGTAGCAAGTGTGATGGTCAGCTTTCGGGGATTACGTGACGAACTCGAAGTTTAATAATTTAAACGGTATTTAAATGATATTTAAAAAGGATTTAAAACGTGAGTTATTTAGAGAAAACCCATTCTGTCGCCGACGGTCAGCCTGTTACCCTTTATCAGTTTAGCAGAGGTGATGACGAAAAGATTTGGCGTTTTTGTGATGCTGACAAAGACATTGTTGTAAACAATGAAAAATGGCTGGCAACCGCAATCAGTGATAGCGGTCGTCGCACCGGTGAAAATATCAATATTGTACTGCCAAGTAATAACCCTGTCGCATTGCTTTATCGTGGCATGCCACCGAGCCAAACAGTTAAAGTAATGATTATGCGATTGCATTATCAAGAACAAGAGTTACGCGTGGTGTGGATTGGCACGATTATTGAAGCGAAACGCCCTGATGTGCATAAGACGGAATTAGTTTCTGCGGGGTTATCCTCCACAATGCAAAGTGCGGGCTTGCGTTTGACATGGGGACGTAACTGCCCTTATACGCTTTATGACTATGATTGTAGAGTCAATCCGAAAAATTTTGCGGTTGCCGGTTTAGTGATTAAAGCGTTAAACGGGACAACCATCACGGTAGATGTGCCTGAAAATTTACCGGAAGGCTGGTTTAATGCGGGCTTTATTGAATGGACGGATAGCGATGGCGTACGTGAAGTGCGGGCGGTCACAGTGCATAAAAATAATCAAATTACGCTGATGGGTGGCACGCAAAAACTATCTGTTGGCACAACTATCAATGTGTATCCCGGCTGTGATGGACGGGCAACAACTTGCCTTAACAAGTTTAACAATATGCTGAATTTCGGTGGCATTCCGCACATGCCGAATAAATCGCCTTATGACGGGTCACGGGTGTTTTAATTTAAAAGGAGAACATTATGTTTGCAGCCATTGGCTGGGCAATTGTGAAATACGTTGCCGTACTTGCAGTCAGCTATCTATTAAATCAAGCCCTTGCTCCAAAACAACGTAGTGGGCAAGGACCGGAAGCGGTTTCAAGCGACGAGTGGAATTTTCCGCAAGCAGCTGAAGGTACACCGCAGTGCGTATTCTTTGGCGACTGCTGGACGGAAGATTGGCAAGTGTTGGCGTACGGTAACTATCGTACTACAGAAATTAAAAAAGGATAAAAAGATGATCATCACAATGCAAGATATGCGCCGTGTACATTTTTGTGCAGCGGGTGTACAAGCGTTCTTTGAGCGTCAAGGCTGGGATTTTAACGACTTTTTGCAAAATGGGATTGATGCCGAAAAATTCTTAGCTACCGGTAGCGTGTTTGCGCGTAAATGTGTCGCTGCTGCAAAACAAGCACGACAAGCAGAAGGGGAAAAATAATGGGTAGACGTAAACGTCGTTCGGTGACGGTCGGTTATCGTTACTACTGGGATATTCATTCCGGCTTAGGGCGCGGACCGGTGGATGAAATCGTTGAGTTACGCATTGATGATAAAACCGCATACTTAGGCAAACCGGGCGAACTCACGCAATCACAAGCGATTTATATTAATAAACCGAATTTATTTGGTGGCGAAAACACTGGGGGCGAAGGCGGTATTCAAGGTCGTCTTGAAATCTTAATGGGAGAACCTGACCAAAAGCCAACCCAAATGTTGATTAATTTATTAAAAGGTAAGCATAACCCTGCACCACGTGAGAATACACACGCATTGCTGCGTAAAAATAAGCGTAAAAAACAACAAGACGAGCAAGCGTTTTTCTCCGCAGGCAATGTGACTGAAGGCAATCTTGCAAAAGATGATTTGATTCCCGGTTTTCGCGGTATTGTCTCTACCGTGTTTAGCGGACTGATTAGTTGCTATAACGCTTACCCGAAAAAGCATAGTTACCGTGTGCGCCGTGCATTAAAAGGCTGGTTTAACGGTGCGGTGTGGTATCCGGAGAAATGCAAAATTATTTTACGCAATGATACGTTAAAAATTTCAGGACTGACAAAAGAACAAGAAGAAAATGCGCGTCAGATTCATGCGATGAATCCTGCACACATCCTTGTTGAGTGTGCAACAAATAAAAGCTGGGGCGGTAAAAAAGACTTAAGTGATCTTGATTTAGATAGCTACAAAAAAGCCGCCGACACACTCTATGAAGAAGGCTTTGGACTATGCTTGCGTTACAACCGTCAAGGCTCAATTAAAGAGTTTATGCAACAAGTGATTGACCACATCGGCGCAGTGCAATACGACAACGTAGAAACAGGTAAACAAGCGATTAAATTATTGCGTAATGACTATAATCCCGACGATTTGCCAACATTTCACTATGATAACGGGATTTTAAATGTGCAAGATGATGATAGTTCTGCAACTGACACAACGGCAAATCAAATTGTTGTGAAATGGCGCGACCCGGTGACTAACCGTGAAGACCAAGCTATCGCCAATAATATTGCGTCTGTGCAAATGCATGGCGTGATTGCAAAAACCGTTGAATATAAAGGTGTGCCAACTTTTGATTTAGCAGCTCGCCTTGCACAACGTGATTTAGAGATGGTCGCCAGTAGTTTAACTCGTCTTAAAATTGTGTTTGATATGCGTGCCAGCGAGTTAAAACATGGTGATGTTTTCAAAGTACATTTGCCTGACCGAGGGATTGAAAGTGTGATTTTCCGAGTCACCGGAATTGAGAATGGCAACGAGGGCGAATTTATTGTGACTTGTATGCAAGATGTGTTCGGTTTACCAGCTGCGAATTACTCAACACAACAGTCAGAGTCGCTCTATATTCAGCCCGATTACACGGCGAAAGCAATTCAAAATAGCAGATTATTTGAACTGCCTTACCATGTTTATCCATTAGTTTTCAGTGAAGCGGAACTTGCATTTATTCAGCCGACTGATTGCTTTGTTTGGTCGCTTGCAAGCACACCAAGTCCATTAGCGGTCGGTTATGACTTACTCACAGATGTTGGTGCAGGGTTTACTCCAGTGGCAGAGTGTTCTTTCACGCCTTCAGTGACATTAAGTTCAGATATTACACCGTATCAAACTACGGTCAGTTTTACTGCAGGCGAAGAGTTTGTGGATTTGGCTAACGCTGGCGCATTAATGATTGATGACGAGATTGTGAAAATTGAGTCAGTCGATTTTAAAAACTCAATAATGACTATCGGTCGTGGTTGTGCGGACACTATCCCGCAAGCGCATAAACAAGGTGCTATTGCATGGTGTTATTTGTTTGCAACATCGGATACTGACACCAAATATACCGTAAATGAGCAAATCAAAGCGAAATTACTCACACGTACACAGATTGAAACGCTCTCTGAAGATGCGGCTAGTGTATTAACACTAACCACACAACAGCGACAAGTTCGCCCTTATCCTCCGGCGAATGTCAAAGTAGATGGTGCATTTGTCGATAAGATTGCAGACGGTTCAGCGTTTACGCTTACATGGGCGCATCGAGATAGAGATATTCAAGCTGACCAACTCATTACGCATACGGAAGACAGTACAGCGCTGGGGCAAGGTGTCAGTTATAAAATTGATTTAATGGACGGCAATAACATAGTGCGGTCAATTACAACCGATTCTACAGAGTTTGTTTATCCGGACGAGGGCAAAATTGAGGATGAGCAATTTAGCAAACTGGCTTTCTATACGGTAAAAGATAAGCAACTAACAAGCCTGTATCGCTATGAGTTTACCGTACAAGGCGCAATGCAATTATTAAGTGATTGGGATTATCAACACGCATTTACACAAGGTAATAATTACCTGAATCGTTATGATGATAATGATATGCCGGAAGGTAAATACATCATGCTCTCTTCAAGCGCAAGCGAGAATGTGATTTATCAATCATATCCAATTGAAGCCAATAAATATAAACGCTTTGCGCTCTCGTACAAAGTCGGTACATATAATCAGCGCAACGGACTTTGTACCGTTACCGTACAACTTTATAAAGGTACTGAGCTGCTTAAAGAATATGTTTCAGAACAACTTGGCAACTGGCAAAAAAATGATTGGCATAGCCAACAAGTGGCAGAAATCTTACCGGCAGAAACAACAGAAATTAGATTTAAGATTAATGTGGTTGGCTCAATATCAAACAATGTGATTGCATTTAAAGATATTGTTTTACGAGTGGGAGGTTAATAGCAAGAAGTCACTTATTAGGAACAAAAGCACGGGTAGTCAGTATGCTTGGCAGAGCGTACTGACCTCATCACCCACAGACCTAACCTGTGAGCAATAACTATTGCTAGACCCGTGGTCTTAGCCAAGACAAACGTAAGTTTAGCATAATTTTTTCACTATATGAAAAGGTCTTACAAAATATGAAAAAAGATGTAACCATTTATAAAAACGCCCCATTACCATTTATTGGACAAAAACGTCAATTCTTGACACATTATACGGAGATTCTCAATCAATATATTCCAGGTGATGGTCAAGGTTGGACAATTATTGATGCATTTGGTGGTTCAGGGTTACTTAGTCATGTAGCTAAACGTATAAAACCAGCTGCTCGGGTAATTTATAACGACTTTGATAATTATGCAGAACGGTTACTCCATATTGATGAAATAAATGAATTACGGCTAAAGATTTCTGATACGATAGGAAATGCAATACCCAAAAATAAAAAACTTACGCCAGATGTAAAGTCAAAAGTCATTAATGCAATCCAATCATTTCAAGGATATAAAGATTTAAACTGCTTAGCGAGTTGGTTATTATTTAGTGGAAATCAAGTAGGCTCATTAGAAGACTTATTCAATAAGGATTTTTGGCATTGTGTTCGTCAATCTGATTATCCACGTGCAGATGGCTATTTAGATGGGATTGAGATTATTCAAGAATCATTTCATCAACTATTACCAAAATTCAGAGATGAACCAAATACTCTCTTTGTACTTGATCCACCATACCTGTGTACTAGACAAGAGAGCTACAGACAAGCGAGTTATTTTGATTTAATTGACTTTTTACGATTGATTCATTTAACTCGACCGCCTTATATCTTTTTTAGTTCGAGTAAATCGGAGTTTGTACGATTTATTGATGCTATGGTAGAAGATAAATGGGATAACTGGCAGGCTTTTGAAAATTACGGCAAAATTTCCATTAATACTTCAGCAAGTTATTCAGGTAAGTATGAAGATAATATGGTGTTTAAGTTTTAAAATGTAACGTTATTACACTATGAGTAAAAAAAGCGAGAAATACTTATCTCGCTTTTTTTGTTGCAGTTATATCGAGCGGCTTTAAACGAATTTCACGAATGCGGGCAAGTTGTTCTTCAAAGTATTTTTTGCCCAGAATCGTGCCGTCATTTTTCAGCCGTTCATCGTCCATTGCAAAGCCTTTAATGGTAAAGGATTGAATGATTTGCGTTGCCCATTTGCGAAATTGCACGGAACGTTCGGAATTGGTTTTGTAGCCGACGGCGATAATGGCGGATAAGTTGTAGTGGTTGGTTTGGTAGTTTTTGCCGTCGTCGGCAGTTATCCGAAATTTTCGGATAACTGAATTTTCATCTAATTCATTATCTGCAAAGATTTGTTTTAAATGATAATTTACCGTGCGAACATCAATATCATACAACGCTGCCATCATTTTTTGCGACAGCCAGATATTTTCGTCGGCATACACCGCATTCACTCCGCCTTCGCCTGTGGCGGCGATAAAGGTGAGATATTCCACCGCAGAAGCACGGATTAACTCGTTATTCGCCATTCTTTCCCCTTTCCAAACTGATAAAATAACCGCTGATTTTGCAGATAATTTTAGCATTTTCTGCGTGTATTTGTTACTGGATAAAAGCAAAAAGTGCGGTCGGTTTTCGGCTGTTTTCGTCAAAAATTTTATAACAACGACCGCTTGTCAAAACCGAAAATCCTTTTTAGAAGGCATCCTTTTTCTCACTATAATCTAAATTAATACTGACATAAAAAACACGAATGTACTTTTAACAGGTTGAAATGTATACTGTTAAAAAAGGGCAAAATAAGGAGTAAACAATGCAATACACACAACTTGGCAATAGCGATTTAACGGTTTCACGCATTTGTTTGGGCTGTATGGGCTTTGGCGAGGCGGCGAGCGGGCAGCATTCGTGGACGTTGGATTATACGCAATCCCGCGAGATTATCGCTAGAAGTTTGGATTTGGGTATTAATTTTTTTGATACGGCGATTGCTTATCAAGGCGGCACGAGCGAGCAGTTTGTCGGGCGAGCGATCAAGGAATTAACCAGCCGTGATAAGGTGGTGATCGCCACTAAATTCCTGCCTCGCACGCCTGAGGACATTCAAGCGGGCATTACGGGGCAACAGCACGTTGAGCGAATGCTTAACCAAAGCCTTGAAAATCTCGGCACGGATTATATCGATCTCTATATCAACCACATTTGGGATTACAACACGCCCATTGCCGAGTATTTGGAGGCGATGAACAAGGCGGTGGAAAGTGGCAAGGTGCGGGCTATCGGCATTTCCAACTGCTTTGCCTACCAACTGGCACAGGCGAATTTTATCGCCGAACAAAACGGCTGGCAGAAATTTGTGTCCGTGCAAGGGCATCGCAATTTACTGTTCCGTGAAGAAGAGCGAGAAATGCTGCCGTTCTGCAATGAAAATAATATCGCCTTAACGCCTTATAGTGCGTTGGCGGCGGGTCGTCTTTCCCGTCCGTTGGGCGAAAGTTCCAAACGCAACGAGGAAGATCAAATCGCCAAACTGAAATACGGCAACACGGTGGAACAAGACAACCTGATTATCGCCCGAGTAATGGAACTGGCGGAAAAATATCAGGTGTCGATGACTCAAATTTCACTGGCGTGGTTGCTCACCAAAGTGCATTCCCCTGTGGTGGGTGCAACCAAACTGCAGCACATCGAAGAAGCCGCCAAAGCGGTCGATTTCAGCTTAAATGCAGAAGACATTGCGTATTTGGAAGAATGTTATGTGCCACATAAATTAGTAGGCGTAATGGCGGTGAACAAACCGAATATGACGGAAAAACCAATTTGGTCGTTGGGTAAGCCGTAATAGGTAAGCCGTAAATTGAAATACGGCAAGCGGTCGAATTTTCTCAAAAATTTACGACCGCACTTTTAATTTTTATGGAAAAGTGCGGTGCAAAAATGTGAAGTTTTAGGGTATTTTCACGCTACCAATCAGTCGCCTTTGCCAACAAAAAATCCACCATTGCTTTTACCCGTGGCGCAAGTTGCGAGCGGTGAGGGTATTCCAACACAAGGGGGAAGTGATTTTTTTCATAGATTTTGGGTAAAATCGGCTTAAGTCGTTTTTGTGTCAAATAAGGCTTGGCGAGGTAATCCGCCACTTCAGCAATACCTAAATGCTGTAATGTCGCCTCAAGCACCGCTTCAGGATCGGAGAAAGTCAGCACCGCTTGGTGTGGCTCAAAAGGCTGTTCTTGAAAATGCCAGAGTTGCAATTTACCACTGAGAAAACGCCGTGCAATCAAGCGATGTTGCGTTAAATCCGCCATGGTTTTCGGCTCGCCAAATTGGGCGAGATATTCAGGGCTTGCCACCAGCGTAGTGGTCATCGTCATCAAAGGGCGGGCGATCATGGAAGATTCCTCAATCGTACCGCCACGAATCACCAAATCATAACCGTCTTTGACAAAATCAATCACCCGATCATTAAAATCCAATTCCAACTGAATTTGCGGATAAAGGCGTTGCAATTCAGGCAACAACGGCAAAATCAAATGACGACCAATGGCACTCAGTAAAGAGATTCGCACCTTGCCAACGGGCGAATTTTGGCTGGCTTTTAGGCTATCAGTGGCGTGTTCCAACATTTCCAATGCAGGGCGAATTTGCTTTAAAAAATCTTCCCCTTCAAGGGTTAAACTCAGGCTTCGTGTAGTGCGATTAAACAACCGCACCCCGAGGGATTTTTCCAAAATAGCAATGCTTTTACTCACCGCAGGCGGCGTGATGTCAAGGGCTACAGCGGCTTCCGTAAAACTGCCCGATTGTGCGGTTTGCACAAAGGCAATCAAATGTTTGATGTTTTTTTGCATAGGGTTCTTCTTTCATTGATTATTCTTAATTAATAACTTTTTCTCACAACTATTATGCCATTTAACTTCTTTTTCTTCATAAATTCAAGCGATAAAATAACCGCACTTTCAAACAATAAAGGAATTTAACAATGAAAACATTAGTGATTGTTTCTCACCCATATTATGAACGTTCAGAAATTACCAAAGCTTTTGTACGTTCGATTTTAACTTTAGGCAATGATGTTACCATACGCAACATTGACGAACTTTACGGCACGGATTTCACCGCAATCAATGTGGAAGAAGAACAAAAAGCCTTTGAAGCGGCGGATCGCATTGTATTCTTATTCCCCGTGCATTGGTTCAACTTAACCCCAATGCTGAAAGCCTATATGAATGCGGTATGGTCATACGGCTGGGCGTTTGGCGAAGGCGGTTATGCTATTGCTGGCAAAGAGTTACAAGTGATTTGTTCGGCTGGGGCTCGTGAAGAAGTGTATCAACCCAATGGCTTAGTACAATGCACAGGCGAGGATATTTTAAGTTCAATCGAGGCGTCTGCTTACTATACGGGAATGACCTATAATACGCCAATGGTCTTTATGGGCGTGGGAGCTGGTGTGAGTGATGAACTGCTTGCTGACTGGCAAAATCAAGTATTGGCTCGTTTAGGTTCACCATTAGGCACGAATGTGAAATCAAAATCCACTCGCAGAATGCCTGCATAAGGGGGAAAAATGTATTTAATCGACATCGTGATTGACCAAAACAAAGTAGCAGGCGAACAAGCGGAAACAATGTTAAACGCTCACCGCCAATGGTTTGCTAAATACTTTCAATCAGGCAATTTTTTAATGTTAGGTCCATATTTAGATCAAGCCGCTGCTGGCGTGATTATCGCCCAATGTACAGACCGTGCCGAGCTTGATCGCATTCTTGCCGAAGATGTGTATTACCCTGATTTGGCTCGCTATATCGTACGTGAATTTAAAGCCACGATGGTGGCGGAAAATGTAGAATAGTTCCAAGGAAAATAAGCTATTTCACCGCATTAAAGTGCGGTGATTTTTTAGGAAGTTTTATGCTATCAAGACGACATTTTTTACTTGCTGGGGCAATATCAGCAGTAATGCCGAGGCTAAGCTTTGCAAGTGAATCGCAAAAAAATCGCCAAAATCAACCGCTTGCATTAATTGCTATTGAAGAACACGCTAATGATTCTGCTTTGGCTCAGGCAAGTGGCAAGGCGATATTGGCAAATTTCCCTTATCTTGCGGATTGGGGCAAGCAAGTGGATGATTTGGGGGAATTAGATTTAACCCGTCCGCGTGTAATTAAAGCAAAAGATTCTATGCAAAAACTGCTCGACCAAGGGCAGGGGCGTTTGCAGGAAATGAATCGCCACGGCATTACGATGCAAGTGCTGTTGCACGCCGCTGCACCGCAATTTATTCAAGGTGAAAGTGCGGTGGAATTAATTGCTAAATCGAACGATGGCTTAATGCTAACAGCATTGCAATATCCTTCACGTTTTGCTGGCTTTGCCAGTTTGCCGTGGCAAGATGTAACGGCTGCGGTAAAAGAGGCTGAACGCTGTGCTAAATTGGGTTTCAAAGGGGTATTAATTAATGGCAGACCGAGTGGCGATTTTCTTGATCACCCACGCTATCGCCCGATTTTAGCGAAATTGAATGAATTGAATCTGCCGTTATTTATTCACCCTGGTGTGCCATTGCCCGAGGTGCAACAAGCCTATTATGGCGGTTTTAACAATGAAGTAACGGCTAGATTATCAATGTTTGCGTGGGGGTGGCATAACGAAGCGGGCATTCAGGTGATCCGCCTGATTCTCGCCGGTGTGCTAGACGAATTTCCGCAGCTGAAATTGGTTAGCGGACATTGGGGCGAACTGGTTCCCTATTATTTGGAACGGCTGGACGACAGTATTCCGCAACAGGCGACGGGCTTAACACGCACCATTGCACAAACCTATCGTGATCAGGTATTCGTTACCAACAGCGGCATGACCAACCTTGCCCATTTCAATTTTGTGCGGGAAACGGTGGGAATAGACAATATGTTATTTTCCGTGGATTACCCTTATCTTTCCCTCAATGGTGCAAGAGCGTGGGTGGAAAATCTGCCGATTTCTGCGGAAGATAAAGCAAAATTCGCCTATCAAAATGCGGTGAAACTGTTAGGGCTAACCATTTAATACCACCACTGGACTCTGATTTTAAAAACGGTAAAGGAGAAAAAATGACCACATTAACAAACAAAACCGCCCTTGTTACAGGCGGTGGCTCGGGTATCGGGCAAGCTATTGCTTTACGTTTAGCTGAAAAAGGAGCAAAGGTGTTAATTGCAGGGAGAAATGAGAAAAATCTGCAAAAAACGACCGCACTTCACCCTCAAATTGAGTATGTTGTAGCTAATATTTGCCAAACAGAAGAAGTTAGCAAGATGATTGACGCCGTGCAAAGTCGCTTTGGTTAATTAGATATTTTAATTAACAATGCGGGTATAGCCCCAACGGCAACCTTGGAAGACAGCACGCTGGCATTATTTGATGATATTTTCACACTCAATGTGCGAGCCGTGCTGGATTGCACCAAACAAGCATTACCTTTGCTCAAAACAAGTAAAGGCAACATTGTTACTATTTCATCAGGCTTGGTAGGCAATCCGCAAGCGGGCATTTCACTTTATACCGCAAGCAAAGCCACTATTCAAAGTTTGACAGTGAGCTGGGCGAAAGAACTTGCACCTTTGGGTATTCGCGTAAATACCGTTGCAGCTGGTGCAACAGACACACCGCTTTACGAGAAAACCACGCAAACCGCTGAAGAATTACAAGCCTATAAACAAGCCGTAAATCAAGTTATTCCCTTGGAGCGATTTGCACGACCCGAGGAAATTGCCAATGTGGTGGCATTTATCGTGTCTGATGAAGCACGATATGTTACAGGGGCAAACTATGCCGTTGACGGCGGATTTAGCTTATAAATTAAAGGAGATACCAATGAAATTATTTAAAACCCTTGCCACAACCCTGGCATTTTCTACCGCACTTTCCGTGCACGCCGCCCCGATTTTCAACCTGTTTGAATTGGGTGTGCAACCAACCCAAACCGAACGTTATAACCAAATCGGCGAAAACAACATCAACGCTTCCATTCAAAATGAAACGGGGACATTGGCGATGTATTCGGTGAAATCTGATGAATTTCACTATATGGTCGAGCTTTATGCAGATGAGCAAGCCTATCAAACGCATTTGCAATCGCCGCAATATAAGGCGTTTATAGAAGCCTCGCCCGAGATTCTAACGGAACATAAAAAGCGTATCGCGCTTGAACCGAAATTCCTGGGCGATAAAAAAGTGACGCAACAAGCCGACACCAAAACCAATCTGGTAATGGTGGAAGTAAAACCCGAACACAATAGCGCATTCCACCAAATCGTGCGTGACGAAATGGTGCAATCGCTCAAAGTGGAAGAAGGCGTACTGGCTATTTATGCCGCCACTGAAAAAGACAATCCAAACCGTTGGTATTTCTTTGAGATTTATCGAAACGAACAGGCGTATCAGCAACATCGTAACACGCCACATTTTCAAACCTATTTAAACCAAACAGCAGAAATGCTAAGTAAGAATAAGGTGTTCTACAACATCACGCCCGTCAAACTCGGCAATAAAGGTGGCGTGTGGTTTGATGTGTTAGAGAATACAAAGTAACCAAAGCTAAATAAGAGGACAACAAAATGAAACAATTTCCAAAAATCGCATTAGGCACTTGGTCTTGGGGCGCAGGCTTTGCAGGCGGGGATCAAGTATTCGGCAATCATTTAACCGATGAACAAATGGCAGACGTGTTCGACACCGCAATGCAAGCAGGGTTGAACTTATGGGACACCGCTGCCGTGTATGGAATGGGATCGTCTGAAAACGCATTGGGGGCGCAAGTTCGTCGTTATGCTCGTGAGGAGTTGATCCTGTCCACTAAATTCACCCCACAAATTGTTGAAGATGTGGATCAGCCTGCGGTGAAAATGCTGGAAGACAGTCTTGCCCGTTTAGGTACGGATTACATTGATGTCTATTGGATTCACAATCCGTTTGATGTGGAAAAAATGACTCCGTATATGATTGATGCTCTCAACACAGGCAAAATCAAACAGCTCGGTGTATCGAACCACAATCTTGCACAAATCAAACGCGTACAAGAAATCCTCGGTAGCGCAGGGTATAAATTAAGTGCGGTGCAAAATCATTACAGTTTGCTTTATCGTTCTTCCGAAGAGTCAGGCATTTGGGATTATTGCCGTGAAAATAACCTGATCTTTTACGCTTATATGGTGTTGGAACAAGGCGCATTAACAGGGCGTTACAACGCACAAAATCCATTGCCTGAAGGTTCAGGGCGTGCAGAAACTTACAATAAAATTCTGCCAAAACTGACCGCACTTACGGATAAAATGACTGAAATCGGCAAACATTATGATAACGCCAACCCGGCACAAATCGCTATCGCGTGGGCAATCGCCAAAGGCACGTTGCCATTAATCGGCGCAACCAAACCACACCACGTTTTAGATTCGGCAAACGCAGCGAAAATCGTATTGCATGCCGATGAAATCGAGGTTTTGGAAAAACTCGCGAACGATGCAAGTGTGAATACCAAAGGGGCGTGGGAAAATCCGATGATTTAAGGATTTATTGCCCTCAATGGTATGTGAATTTTGCTATTAAGGGTAATTTTTATTCGTTTTTTCTTCATTATTAGCAGGCGTATAGTGAAGAAAAAGCAAGCAAACAAGGAGAGCTAAAATGGCAAAAACACGCAGAGAGTTCATTCAAGCTACCGCAGCGGTGGCACTGACGAGCGGTCTTTTTTTCAGCAAAATCAGCGAGGCAAGCCAAACAAGAAATAAAGCGGTGAAGAAAACCTTAGTGATTGTTTCTCACCCATACCCTGAACAATCCACGTTCACCAAAGCGTTGCAACAGGCGGCGGAAACGGTGGATAACGTAACCGTGCGCAATTTAGAAACGATTTACGGCTTCGATACCCGCTCAATTGATGGCGATAAAGAACGCCAAATCACGCGCGAACACGAGCGTATCGTGTTTATCTTCCCGACCCACTGGTTTAACATCACCCCGATGATGAAAGCCTATATGAACGATACCTGGGGCAGCGTCGGACCGGGCTTGTGGCAGGGCAAAGAATTTCTCGCCGTTACTCAAGCTGCTGGCGGTCGTTCCACTTACGGCAAAAACGGGCGAATCGGCGTGGAACTGAAAGATGTATTCCTGCCGCTTAAAGCCAGTGCATTACATTGTGGAATGACCTATTTAGAACCACTTGCCTTTGAAAACGCCAGCCGTTCGCAAATTCCAAGCAACCAAAAACAACTGATTGAGCGTTTGACTCAATAAGGCGCATCAGATGAAAAAATCCCTTTTAATGACTGTCCTTGCGGGGCTGATAAGCCTTAGTTGCTACGCAGAAAATCTCCACGCTTTTGATTTTGAAAAACGCACGGTGGAGCTGAATAACGGCATTGAAATGCCGATTATCGGTATCGGGATGTGGCAGCTTACGCCCGAACAGGCGGAGCGTTCCGTGCTGTCGGCGTTGCAAAACGGCTACCGCCTGATTGATACCGCCTATATGTATCATAACGAAGAAGCGGTCGGGCGCGCAGTGAAAAAATCGGGCGTGCCGAGAGGTGAAATTTTTATCACCACCAAACTATGGACAAGCCAATATGCCAACGCAGAACAAGCCGTTGAAGAACGCTTAAAAGCGCTTGACGTGGATTATATCGACTTGATTTTATTGCACGCCCCGGGCGCACACGACAAACAGGCGTGGTAGGCGTTGGAAAAAGCGGTGAAAGCCGGCAAAGTGCGCTCAATCGGCTTGTCGAATTATCAACAAAAAACCTTCGACGAAATTATGAAAATCGCCACCATTACGCTGGTTTTGGTGCAAAACGAGGTTCACCCCTACAACCAGGACAACCACACCAAAGCCTACCTTGCCAAATTTGGCACGCAAATGGAAGCCTGGTATCCGCTCGGCGGGCGTAATAGTTACGGCGAAGGCGGCAAGGAAACCTTATTTGCCGACCCGGTAATCGCGGCAATTGCCAAAGCGCACAACAAAACGCCGGCGCAAATTTTACTGCGTTGGCAGTTGCAGGCAGGCAATATCGCCATTCCGGGTTCCAGCAATCCTGATCATATTAAAGAAAATATCAGCATTTTTGACTTTGCCCCCGAAATCAACCGCTATTTGCAAGCCCACTTGTTCGGCGACGTATTCGCCAGCGACCTGCTCAACTGGCAGGAGCGGGAAGTGTTAACCCTCGGTGCATTGGGCGCGGATCCGCTACTCGCCCCACAATATAACGGGCATAAAAACATTGGCAAACACAATGGGCTAACCAATAAGCAAATTGTGGAAATTGAGAAGTTGGTGAAAGAATAGAATTGAGTTGATGTTGAAACAAGCGGTCGTTTTTAGCAAAAAATTTACGACCGCTTTGAGTGTATTACTGTGCCATTTTGTTAGCCACTTTTAAAAAACCATCAGCACTGCTGAAAATTTCGCTAAAGCCTTGTGCTTCAAGCACTCTATCAGATACTTCACGAAAGGCGCCGTGTCCGCCTGCACAATCGAGTACCCAATCAGCTTGTTTTTTCACATAGTCACGGGCGTTGGCGGTGGCGATTGCCAGTCCACATACTTCAAACGCAGGTAAATCAAGGCTGTCATCACCAATAAAGGCGGTTTGTTCAGGTGTGACGCCCGCTTCTTTCATCAGCTCAAAACAGGCTGAGCGTTTTTCCATCTTACCTAGTTTAACCAGTTTAATTTTCAGTTCTGCTAAGCGGCTACGTAACAGTGGATGATCACCGCCAGAAAGTGCCGCAACTTGAATGCCACACGCCATCAACATTTTAATCCCTAAGCCGTCGTGTACGTGAAAGCGTTTCATCGCTTCGCCTTCTGCCGAGTAGTACAAGCCACCGTCAGTCAGTACGCCGTCTACATCGGTGATGATTAATTTAATCTGTGTTAAGTCCATTTCCTTTTCCTTTGCGTATTTGATATTATGCACCCTATTATAAATTTTGGAGCCTAAAATGTCGATTTCAGAAAATCTTGCCCGTATTTCTCAACAAATTCAACAATTTGCTCAGCAAACGGGCAGAGATAACGTGCGTTTATTGGCGGTATCGAAAACTAAGCCTGTTGAAATGATTGAACAAGCCATTTATGCAGGACAGCGAGCCTTTGGGGAAAATTATGTACAAGAAGGCGTGGAAAAAATCGCTTATTTTGCTAAGACGCCTGATTTGGAATGGCATTTTATCGGTCCGTTACAATCGAATAAAACCCGTTTGGTAGCAGAGCATTTTGACTGGATTCAAACGGTTGATAGGCTCAAAATTGCTGAGCGGCTCAGTGTACAACGTCCAGTGGATAAAGCTCCACTCAATGTGCTAATTCAAATTAATATCAGTGATGAAGACTCTAAATCGGGTATTGCTCCCGAGCAAATGTTATCGCTTGCAAAACAAATTTATCAACTACCACATTTACGTTTGCGTGGTTTAATGGCGATTCCGAAGCCAGAATCAGATCCTCAACAGCAAAAAATTGCGTTAAGTAAAATGCAACAACTTTTCGACCGCTTGCAGGCTGAATTTGACGGAATCGATACGCTTTCAATGGGAATGAGTGATGATATGCAAAGCGCAATTGAATGTGGTTCAACGATGGTTCGTATTGGCACTGCAATTTTTGGTACCCGTGATTATCCTACAAAAAATTTAGCAAATTCAGCCGCTTAAATCATAGCCAATAAATAAAAAATTCTGTATAATCTCGCCCTTTCGTGAATTGTGATCTTGATCACAATAACAAATAGCGTATTAGCTATACAAAAGGGGCGACTCCCCAATTAAAGATTTCCACTGTGCGTGTAAACGCACTCTATATTCAACTCAATAAAGACATATCAATGCAAAATTTAGATATTAATAAATTGCGTAATATCGCAATTATCGCACACGTTGACCACGGTAAAACCACCCTCGTAGATAAACTTTTACAACAATCAGGCACATTAGGTGAAACTCGTGGTGATGCAGATGAGCGTGTAATGGACTCAAACGATCTTGAAAAAGAACGTGGTATTACTATTCTTGCAAAAAATACTGCAATTAACTGGAACGATTACCGCATCAATATCGTAGATACCCCTGGACACGCGGACTTCGGTGGCGAAGTAGAACGTGTACTTTCAATGGTTGATTCTGTGTTATTAGTGGTGGATGCGTTTGATGGTCCAATGCCACAAACTCGTTTCGTAACCCAAAAAGCATTTGCGCACGGCTTAAAACCAATCGTAGTGATCAACAAAGTTGACCGTCCAGGTGCACGTCCTGACTGGGTTGTAGACCAAGTATTCGATTTATTCGTAAACTTAGGTGCAACTGACGAACAATTAGATTTCCCTATTATTTACGCATCAGCATTAATGGGAGTAGCAGGTTTAGATCACGAAGATCTTGCTGAAGATATGACCCCGTTATTCCAAGCGATCGTAGAACACGTTGAACCACCAAAAGTGGAATTAAACGCACCGTTCCAAATGCAGATTTCACAATTAGATTACAACAACTATGTGGGCGTAATTGGTATTGGTCGTATCAAACGTGGCTCAATTAAGCCAAACCAAACCGTAACGGTGATTGACTCTGAAGGCAAAACACGTAACGGCAAAGTGGGGCAAGTATTAGGGCACTTAGGTTTACAACGTTATGAAGCAACAGAAGCATTTGCTGGCGATATTATCGCGATCACAGGTTTAGGTGAGTTAAATATCTCAGATACGATTTGTGATATTAACAACGTGGAAGCATTACCAGCATTAACCGTTGATGAACCAACAGTAACGATGTTTTTCTGCGTAAATACTTCACCATTCTGTGGTCAAGAAGGTAAGTTCGTGACTTCACGTCAAATTCTTGAGCGCTTAAATAAAGAACTGGTACACAACGTAGCATTGCGTGTGGAAGAAACACCTAACCCTGATGAATTCCGTGTATCTGGTCGTGGTGAATTACACTTATCGGTATTAATCGAAAATATGCGTCGTGAAGGTTATGAGTTAGCGGTATCTCGTCCAAAAGTAATCTACAAAGAAGAAAATGGTAAAAAACAAGAGCCGTTTGAACAAGTAACTATCGATATTGAAGAACAACACCAAGGTTCAGTAATGGAAGCATTAGGTATCCGTAAAGGTGAAGTGAAAGATATGATTCCAGACGGTAAAGGTCGTACACGTTTAGAATATGTGATCCCAAGCCGTGGTTTAATTGGCTTCCGTAATGAATTTATGACGATGACTTCAGGTACGGGTTTACTTTACTCAAGCTTCAGCCACTACGATGATGTGAAACCTGGTGAAATTGGTCAGCGTAAAAACGGCGTATTAATTTCTAACGCAACAGGTAAAGCCCTTGCTTATGCATTATTCGGTTTACAAGAACGTGGTAAATTGATGATTGATCACGGTGTGGATGTTTATGAAGGTCAGATTATCGGTATTCACAGCCGTGGTAACGACTTAACTGTAAACTGTTTACAAGGTAAAAAATTAACTAATATGCGTGCTTCAGGTAAAGATGATGCAATCGTATTAACGACCCCAGTACGTATGACATTAGAGCAAGCGTTAGAATTTATTGATGACGACGAGTTAGTAGAAGTAACGCCACAATCGATTCGCGTTCGTAAACGTTTATTAACCGAAAACGATCGTAAACGTGCAAGCCGTACAACAACAAGTACTAGCACGAGATAAACAAAATTAGTTTGATAAAATGCCTGCTTTGAATTATTCATAAGCGGGCATTTTTTAAGAACTTTTTGCAAAAAACTGCTAAAATTCGACCGCTTATTCGTTTTGGAATTAGCAGTTAGCATAAGAAATTATCTTGATTTTATAAGGAATGAATAATGTTCGTAGAAATTTACGGTCGTATGACTTGCCCATACTGCACACGTGCGAAAGCATTAGCGGAAAAAATGAAAACAGAATTAGCTGATTTTGATTTTAAATTTATTGATATGATCGCTGAAGGCATTTCAAAAGAAGATCTTGAACCACGAGTAGGTAAACCAGTTGCAACCGTTCCACAAATTTTCTTAGATAATGTTCACGTGGGTGGTTGTACCGATTTCCAAGCGTTAGTAAAAGAAAAATTTGGTATTGAAGTTTAATTACAGATAATCAGAAAGAAAAATGGCACAAGTTTTTACCTGTGCCATTTATTTTTTATAGTGCTAAGGCTTTACGTTGAGCATCTAATAACTGATTAATTCCTTGATGAGCAAGATCGAGTAATTGTAATAACTCCATATGTGAGAATGGTTCCCCCTCTGCAGTGCCTTGCACTTCAACTAATCGACCGTCTTCGACCATCACCACATTCATATCTGTTTCGGCATTTGAATCTTCTACATATTCCAAGTCACACACGGCATTGCCATCCACAATACCAACAGAAATTGCAGCAACCAAACCTGTCATTGGGCTTTCTTTTAATACACCGTCAGCCACTAATTTATTTATTGCATCGTGTAATGCTACACACGCACCTGTAATTGCTGCCGTACGAGTGCCACCGTCTGCTTGAATCACATCACAATCTAAGGTAATGGTACGCTCTCCAAGCGCTTTTAAATCAACCACGGCACGTAATGAACGAGCGATTAAACGTTGAATTTCCATGGTTCTGCCACCTTGTTTGCCTTTTGCCGCTTCGCGTTGCATACGGCTATGGGTGGAACGTGGCAACATACCATATTCTGCGGTAACCCAGCCTTGTTGCTGACCTTTTAAAAAGCGAGGCACACTTTCTTCAATGGTGGCATTACATAACACTTTAGTTTCACCAAATTCAACTAAAACAGAACCTTCTGCATAACGAGTATAGTGACGAGTAATTTTTACAGGACGAACTTGATTAAGTTCACGATTATTTGGGCGCATGATTTCTTCCTTTTACTAAAAAATTTTCGCCATTTTAACAAATAAAACAGTACAATGTGATTTTTATTGCCGATGATACTCGGAAATACACGTAAAGGTTTTCAGACTGGTGACAAGCGGTCAAATTTGTTGAATTTTTTGCAAAATTTTTTCGTGTTTTTCTGTGTATTTTATCGTAATGAGTAAATAAGTAAGAAGGAATAATTATGATTTATAGTATGACTGCTTTTGCCCATTTAGAAATTAAAAAAGAATGGGGCAATGCCGTGTGGGAAATCCGCTCGGTTAATCAGCGTTTTTTAGAAACCTATTTTCGTTTACCCGAACAATTCCGCAATTTAGAGATGACTTTGCGTGAGCGTCTGCGTGCGACATTAACCCGAGGCAAAGTGGAATGTAGTTTGCGTATTGAATTAAGCCATAGCCAAAACAGCGAATTAGCACTCAATAAGGATTATGCACAACAGGTAATCAGCTCATTACAAATATTACGTAGTATGGCGGGTGAAGGTGAAATTAATTTAGTCGATATTTTACGTTACCCAGGTGTGGTAGATACGCAAAACCAAGATCTTGACCAAATTGGGCAAGATTTATTGGCAGGCTTTGAACAGATTTTAGCGGACTTTATCGCAATGCGTGCGCGTGAAGGGGCAAATGTACAAGCGCTTATTCAACAACGTTTAGACACAATTGCACAAATTGCAACGAAAGTTCAGACGCAAATGCCAGAAATTTTGCAATGGCAAAAAGATAAATTGCAACAACGTTTTGATGAGTTGAATTTACAGCTTGATCCACAACGTTTAGAGCAAGAAATGGTGTTAACCGCACAGCGTGTAGATGTGGCGGAAGAATTAGACCGCTTACAGCTACACGTTAAAGAAACGACAAATGTGTTGAAAAAAGGCGGTGCAGTCGGACGTAAATTAGATTTTATGATGCAAGAGCTAAACCGTGAATCAAATACATTAGCATCAAAATCGATTAATGCGGACGTGACCAATTCAGCGGTTGAATTAAAAGTATTAATTGAACAAATGCGTGAGCAAATTCAGAATTTAGAGTAGGTGTTTTTATGATGTGTGAATGCAGCAAAATTAGCAATAGCCACCCAGATCTCTGCGTGCAGCTTTCTCAGTATCGTTTAATTGAAATTGCAGGTGTAGATGCTGAGAAATATCTTCAAGGACAATTAACCTGCGATGTAGCCAAGCTAACCGACGGTGAGCACACTTTAACATGCCACTGTGATCCAAAAGGAAAAATGAGCGCAGTGATTCGCTTATATCGTCAGTCTGTAGATAAATTTATCGCAATGATCCACGCTGACTTATTACCTGAAGCGCTTAGCCAATTGAAAAAATATGCGGTATTTTCCAAAGTAACTTTCACGGAATTAGATACCCCAATTTATGGGGTAACAAGCGGTGAAGTTTTGGCAAAGGTTGACGAAAACTCGACTGTTTTAGTGCTTCCTCAGGGGCAAAAGCGTGCGATTGTGTGGGGTGAAACACTCGAAATCAATGCGGATAGCCAATTATGGGATTTAATGGATATTCAAGATGGGTTACCGATTTTACTCAAGGCAAATCAATTTGAATTGATTCCGCAAGCAACGAATTTACAAGCGGTCGAAAATGCGATTTCTTTTACCAAAGGCTGTTACATTGGGCAAGAAACGGTAGCTCGTGCGAAATACCGTGGCGCAAACAAACGTGCAATGTTTACTTTAGTGGGGATGACTGAAGGCGAAATTAATCTACCTGAGATTGGCGGGGCAGTTGAGATGCAGCTCGGTGAAAACTGGCGCTCAACGGGTACAATTTTAAGCCATGTCACATGCCAAAACCGACTTTGGCTACAAGTGGTGATGAATAACGATGTGGAAGCTGATACGGCATTTAGAATCAACGGTATTTCATTATCCATTTGTGATTTACCTTACAGCTTTAAAGACGCATAACAAAAACGGAGAATGATTAACTCATTCTCCGTTTTTTATAGCTTATCTGCATGATGAATCATCACAAATCTTTCCCACAATTCTTCTTGTGTTTCTTGATGTTCAGGATCAGCAATAATACAGTTGCTAATTGGGCAAACTTTTTGGCAGGTTGGTTTTTCATAATGCCCAACACATTCGGTACATAACACAGGATCGATCACATACACATCATCCCCGATTGAAATCGCTTCATTCGGGCATTCTGGTAAGCACATATCGCAGTTAGTACATTTGTGGGTAATCAGTAGAGCCATAAATTTGAGTGTATTCTAAAAAGTGAGCGATTATACAGCTAAAAATAAAAAGATAAATTTAGATTTACAGATATTTTACGCTAAAACACAAAATTTTTGTGATCTAGCTCTCAATATGCAAATTTATAATTGTGCTAGGGAACGTTCCCATTTACAAAAAATAACCGCTATTTATAATTCGCTTAATTTTAATAACAGGAGTATTTCCTATGGCTAAAGCAAACATCAATCCACAATATGTGGATCAATTAATCGAATTTATTGGCGGGCGTGACAATATCGCCACCGTGACTCACTGTATTACTCGGCTACGTTTTGTCTTAAATGATGACACCAAAGTTGATAGCAAAGCGTTAGAAGCGCTACCCATGGTTAAAGCTAACTTTTCTGTTGGTGGCCAATATCAAGTAGTAATCGGACAAGAAGTGGGTGATTACTACAAAATTGTGCTAGAAAAAACGGGCTTGGCAAATGTAGATAAAGAGCAAGTAAAACAAGCAGCACGCCAAAACCAGAAAGGCTACGAACGGTTAATTTCGCATATGGCGGAAATTTTTACCCCGCTTCTGCCTGCATTAATTAGTGGAGGTTTGATTTTAGGTTTCCGCAATGTAATTGGTGATATAGCCATGTTTGAAAACGGTACCAAAACATTGGTACAAGTGTCGGCATTTTGGGCGAGCGTACATAGCTTCTTATGGCTAATTGGCGAGGCGATTTTCCATTTCTTACCTGTGGGAATCTGTTGGTCGATTGCTCGTAAAATGGGGACTTCGCCGATTCTTGGGATTGTGTTAGGGATTACCTTAGTTTCGCCACAATTAATGAATTCTTATGGTTTAGGTTCACAAATTCCAGAAGTATGGGATTTTGGTGTTTTAGCAATTGAGAAAGTCGGTTATCAAGCGCAAGTGATTCCAGCCATTCTTGCAGGACTTGCGTTGGCGTATATTGAACGTTTTATGACAAAAATTGTACCGAATTATCTCAATCTGATCATTGTGCCTGTGGTGTCGATTATTGTGGCAGTATTCCTTGCGCATACTATTATCGGCCCAATCGGGCGTGAAATTGGTAACGGCATTGCATTTGTGGTGAAACATGTAATGACAGGCGATTTTGCACCAATTGGTGCGGCGTTATTTGGTTTCCTTTATGCACCGCTTGTGGTAACAGGAGTACACCAAACCACACTTGCGATTGATATGCAAATGATCCAAAGCATTGGCGGTACGCCTGTTTGGCCTATTATCGCACTTTCGAATATTGCGCAAGCCTCTGCGGTATTGGCGATTGTTTTTGTCAGCAAAAAAGTGAACGAACGTGAAGTCTCGGTGCCAGCTGCACTTTCAGCTTATTTAGGCGTAACTGAGCCTGCAATGTATGGTATCAACTTAAAATATCGCTTCCCAATGTTGTGTGCCATGACTGGTGCAGCGCTAGCAGGTTTAATTTGTGGATTGGCAGGCGTGTTAGCAAACGGCATTGGCGTGGGCGGCTTACCAGGTATTTTATCTATTCAACATATTTACTGGGGAACATTCGCACTCGCGATGTTAGTGGCTATTATTGTACCACTGTTTCTAACCATGATGGTTTATAAACGTAAAGAGAAAGCGGGTACTTTAGAATAATCATACAAGCGGTCAAAATTCTTAGAAATTTTGCAACAACAAATGACAGGGACGCCACGTTTGGCGTCTATTATGTGATGAAATAGGGCACGAACTATTGTGTTCTTAGTTTAGGAAAGCAGCATGAACAATAATTGGTGGAAAAACGGAGTAATTTATCAGATTTACCCGAAATCTTTCCAAGATACAACAGGCTCAGGTACGGGCGATATTCAAGGTATTATCAAGCGTCTGGACTATTTGCAAACCCTCGGAGTGGATGGCATTTGGATTACTCCAATGTACGTTTCACCGCAAATTGATAACGGCTACGATATCGCAAATTATCGTGAAATCGATCCGAGCTATGGTAGCATGGCAGACTTTGAAAAGCTGATTGCAGAAGCACATAAACGCAATATTCGTATTGTAATGGATATGGTGTTTAATCATAGTTCAACCTTCCATGAGTGGTTTCAGCAAGGCGAAGATCCAAATTCGGAATATCACGATTTCTATATTTGGCGAGATGAGCCCACTAACTGGAAATCCAAATTTGGCGGTTCGGCATGGAAATGGTCGGATAAAGCACAAAAATACTATCTGCATTTATTTGCAACCGAGCAAGCTGATTTAAACTGGGAAAATCCTCGCTTGCGAGCGGAATTATTTGATATTTGCCGTTTTTGGGCAGAGAAAGGCATCGATGGTCTGCGCTTAGATGTGGTGAATCTGATTTCAAAACCCGAACAGTATGAAGATGATCTTGAAGGCGATGGACGTCGTTTTTATACGGATGGACATAAAATTCATCAATATTTACAAGAGCTCAACCAAAAAGCGCTTACGCCTTATGGATTGATGACGGTGGGAGAAATGTCTTCCACTAAGCTGGAGCATTGTCAGCAATATGCAAATTTAGCAGGGACTGAGCTTTCGATGACCTTTAATTTCCACCATTTGAAAGTAGATTATCCAAATGGTGAAAAATGGACTTATGCCCAGCCTGATTATGTCGAACTGAAATCAATTTTCAACTATTGGCAGCAAGGTATGCATGGCAAAGCGTGGAATGCATTGTTTTGGTGTAATCATGACCAGCCTCGTATTGTTTCTCGTTTTGGTGATGAAGGGGAGCTTCGTACCACTTCAGCTAAAATGTTAGCGATGTTATTACACGGTATGCAAGGCACACCATACATTTATCAAGGCGAAGAAATTGGTATGACAAATCCGAGCTTCAGTACGATTGCGGAATATCGAGATGTGGAAAGCCTGAATGCGTATGCACAATTGCAAGAAAAAGGCGAAAATGAACCGCTTATTTTGAAAATTCTAGCGCAAAAATCTCGAGATAATGCTCGTACCCCAGTGCAGTGGGATACGTCTAACAATGCTGGTTTCAGTAATGGAACACCGTGGATTGATGTTGCCAAAAATTACCGTGAAATCAATGTTGAGCAAGCGTTAGCAGATAAAAATTCGGTTTTTTATACCTACCAATCTTTGATTGCGTTACGTAAAAATTTGGCGGTATTAACGGAAGGGGATTACACTGATTTATTACCTGAGCATCCATCTGTGTGGGCATATCGCCGTCAAACAGCACAAGAAAAATTCACTGTTGTTGCGAATTTAAGTGCGGAAAAGCAGTGGGTTCAACTTGAAACAAGCGGTCAGATTTTAATGAATAATTACCAACAAGTGATTCAAAATGAACAGGGCTTTTGGCTTGAGCCTTATCAGGGGATTTATTTAATTGAATAAGATAAAAAATAGGAGCATGATTTGCTCCTATTTTTATATTAAATATTAGCCTTTTTGTTGCTCTAAATAGAGTACAGTAGCGGCAACACGTGAATGCACATTTAACTTGCGTAATAAATTACGAATATGCACTTTCACGGTTTCTTCTGAAATAAATAATTGGCCAGCAATTTGCTTGTTAGACATACCAGTTGCGATCCATTGTAAAACATCGCGTTCACGGTCGGTTAAAACACTTAATGGATCGTTTTCTGGGCGGCGATCTAGTAAATGTTGTTGTACCGCTTCACTCAACACCATTTCACCTTTTGCCGCTTTACGGATATTTTCAACTAAATCTGCCGTATCGCTATCTTTCAATAAGTAGCCGTCCACACCAGCATCTATTAATGCAAAAATATCCGATTGCTCGTCTGATACAGTCAAAACGATAATGCGGCTATCTACACCATGATTACGCAAAGAACGCAACGTATCCAAGCCAGATATTCCTTTCATGTTTAAATCTAAAATAATCAAGTCAGGATCTTTATCTAATGCTAACGCAATACCATCAGTGCCGTTACTTGCTTCACCGACAACAACAAAATTATCTTCTAATTCAAGAATTTGGCGCATCCCTTGACGCATGAGCGGATGATCGTCAATTAACAATATTTTATAAGGTTCGGTCATGTATTCCTCCGATAAAAATAGCGTAAATTCTGACGGTTATAATTACCTAAAACAAGTTACCCATTTTGGGTAATTTGTGACATTTTTGATCTTAACCAATTTATTGTCTAGTTTAATTTCCGATGGGCTGGTAAAACTTTTCCACTATTAGACCGCTTGATCCGCTATAATAACACCAATTTTTTGCTAATAAAGAATGATAACAATGACAACTCAAACAACTTATTTCGCCACCGCTGCTCGTGGCTTTGAAGAAATGTTAAAAACTGAATTAGAGCAGATTTGCCAAGCTGAATGCAAGGTGGCTCAAGGTGGGGTACATTTTACTACGACCCAACGTGGCGCATACCAAGCGTTATTAAATAGCCGCTTGGCTTCTCGTATTTTATTACCGTTAGTCACTACTAAAATTTTTAGTGATTTGGATTTATATGCCACCATTGTCGGTATTAATTGGGCAGATATTTTTGATCCCCGTGATACCTTTTTCGTTGATTTTAACGGCACAAACCGAGAAATTCGCAACACGCAATTTGGTGCAATGCGCGTAAAAGATGGGGTGGTGGACTATTTTGAGCGTAAAGGCTTTGCGCGCCCAACAGTTGATAAAGATCACGCGGATATTCGTATTCACGTTTATCTTGATCGAGAAAATATGGTGGTATCGCTTGATTTAAGTGGTGATGCGCTACATATGCGTGGTTATCGTGAAGATACAGGTAAAGCGCCATTGCGTGAAACACTTGCAGCTGCGATTATTTTACGTTCTGGTTGGCAAAAAGGTACGCCTCTTGTCGATCCAATGTGTGGTTCAGGTACGTTACTGATTGAAGCTGCACAAATGCAGGCGGGGATTGCGCCACAATTGCACCGTAAATATTGGGGCTTCAATGCGTGGAAAGGGCATCAACAAGCAGTCTGGAAAGAAGTGTTAGAACAAGCGTATTTGCAAAAAAATGAAGAAATTCAACCGCTTTTCTTTGGCTTTGACCTTGACCACCGTGTACTTGTTAAAGCAAAACAGAATGCTAAAAATGCAGGAGTAGCACATTTAATCCAATGGCAGCAGGGTGATGTCGCAGCCCTTAAAAATCCTTGTCCAGAGCGGGTAGGGACAGTTGTTTGTAACCCGCCGTATGGTGAACGTCTAGGCACAACTCCTGCATTAATTGCGCTTTATTCAGTATTTGGGCAACGTTTAAAACAGCAGTTTGGCGGTTGGAATGCTTCTATTTTTAGCGGTGAGCCAGAGCTACTAAACTGCTTACGCTTACGTTCGCATCGCCAATTTAAAGCGAAGAATGGCCCGTTAGCTTGTTTGCAAAAAAATTATCAAATCAGTGAACGAACGTTAGCGGATCAACAAACGGATAATCTTAAATTTGAACAAAATGCCCAAGTAGCCCCCGATTTTGCAAATCGTTTAGCGAAAAATATCAAAAAAATTGAAAAATGGGCAAAACAGCAAGGAATTAACGCTTACCGTTTATATGATGCAGATTTACCTGAATATAATTTGGCAGTCGATCGTTATGATGACCACATTGTGGTACAAGAATATGCCGCACCTAAAAACATTGACGAACAAAAAGCTCGTCAGCGTTTATTAGATGCAGTATCTGCGGCTTTATATGTAACAGGTGTTGAAACCAATAAACTTGTGCTCAAAGTACGCCAAAAACAAAAAGGTACGAACCAATACGAAAAATTAGCGAATAAAGGCGATTATTTTTACGTAACTGAATATGGCGCAAAATTGTGGGTAAATTTAACCGATTATCTGGATACAGGTTTATTCCTCGATCATCGCTTAACCCGTAAAATGGTGGGACAAATGGCGAAGGGCAAAACTTTCCTCAATTTATTTGCTTATACAGGTTCAGCCACTATTCATGCAGCATTAAATGGTGCAAAATCTACCACAACGGTGGATATGTCAAATACTTATCTAAATTGGGCGGAGCAAAATTTAGAGTTAAATAATTTACCATTACGTAATCACCGTTTATTCCAAGCGGATTGTTTACAATGGTTGGCAGACTGTCGTGAGCGTTTTGAACTGATTTTCGTTGATCCTCCAACATTCTCTAATTCTAAACGTATGGAAGACAGCTGGGATGTACAGCGTGATCACATTAAATTAATGAGTCAGTTAAAACGCATTTTAACTACAGATGGAACAATTGTGTTCTCAAATAATAAGCGCTGTTTTAAAATGGATTTTGATAGATTAGCCGAATTAGGTTTACAAGCGGAAAATATTTCACACAAGACCTTACCGCTTGATTTTGAACGTAATCCGCAGATTCACAATTGTTGGATCATTCGCCATATTGAAAATTAATTACGATGGAATACACGAATAGACAGCTTCGTGTATTCTGCTTTTTGGGTAAATAAAAATGTTAGATATTGTTTTATACGAACCAGAAATTCCACAAAACAGCGGTAATATTATTCGCCTTTGCGCAAATTGTGGTTTTAGATTACATATGATTGAACCGCTAGGTTTTGCATGGGATGATAAAAAGTTACGCCGTTCTGGCTTGGATTACCATGAGTTTGTTGATATTCAAAAATATAAGGATTTTGAAGATTTCTTAGCGCGTGCAAAACCGAAGCGATTATTTGCGCTAACGACTAAAGGTGAGCCGAATCATAGTGAAGTGAGCTATGAATTAGGTGATTTCTTGATGTTTGGTCCAGAAAGTCGCGGTATCCCAATGTCAATTTTAGATAGCTTACCGATGTCCCAAAAAATTCGAGTGCCAATGTGCAAAGACAGTCGCAGTATGAATTTATCTAATACGGTTGCGGTTGTGGTGTATGAAGCATGGCGCCAATGTGGCTATCAAGGTGCAGTGGCTAGACAACCGATTTAAACGAAAACAAGCGGTCAAATTTCTAAAATAATTTGTGCAAATAATTCCAGAAAAACGACCGCTTGCATATTTTTAGTATGAGTGCATCATCAGTAATAAAAAAATCCTAAGCAATATGCTTAGGATTTTTTATAGGTGTAAATTAGAGTTTTGTCGCAAGCATTGCTTCTAATTTCTCAATATCGACCGCAAATTTACGAATACCTTCCGCTAATTTTTCAACAGCCATTGGATCTTGGTTATGTTGCCAGTAGAATTCAGCTTCTGTTAATGGTGCAGGACGAGCTTTAATCTCACCTTTGTATTCTAATTTACGCACAAGTGGCGCATTGCTTTCTGCTAATTCTTTTAATAATGTTGGTGCGATAGTTAAACGGTCACAGCCTGCGATTTCTGTAATTTCTCCGACATTACGGAAACTTGCGCCCATTACTACAGTTTGATAACCGTATTGCTTGTAGTAGTTATAGATATTTGTTACCGAAATTACACCTGGATCTTCTGCAGGCGCATATTCTTTTTTCTCGGTTGTTTTGTACCAATCTAAGATACGACCAACGAACGGAGAAATTAAGTAAACGCCAGCTTCTGCACACGCACGAGCTTGAGCCTGAGAGAATAATAAAGTTAAGTTACAGTTAATACCTTCTTTTTCTAAAACTTCCGCAGCGCGGATACCTTGCCATGTTGAAGCGATTTTGATCAGAATACGGTCATTGCTAATGCCAGCCTCGTTATAAAGCTTCATAATTTGGCGAGCTTTTTCAATGGTTGCTTCTGTATCATAAGAAAGACGAGCATCAACTTCTGTTGAGATACGTCCTGGGACAATTTTTAGAATCTCTAAACCAATGTTTACGGCTAATTTATCTTCTGCATCAATAAGCTGTTGTGCTTTATCATCACTTTTTGTTTTTGCATATGCAACTGCATCATCAATTAATGAAGCATATTGTGGTAATGCTGAAGCACTTAAAATTAAAGATGGGTTAGTTGTCGCATCTTGTGGTTGGTATTGTCTGATTGCTTCAATATCACCTGTATCAGCAACAACAACAGTCATTTCACGTAAAGCATCTAATTGGCTCATAAAAGGTTCCTCTTTATATATAAATAGATGAATAAGGATAGTGACCTATATAATAACAATAACTTATCGAAAAAGTACCAATAATTTTGTGAGGAAGATCACAAAATCAGATATATAGTCAAAAGTTATCATAAAATCGCTCAAAAATGCTCTTGTTTTGTTCAGATTGTAGAATAAGTATTCGAAAGGTAAATTATTTAAAATTTTTTGCAAAAAACACTTGCATAGGCTTAGAAAATCTCTATAATGCACCACACACAACGACGCACTGTTGTGAACGAAGTTAAGTTATCCAGTGCGTCGTTTCTTTTTGTTCTTTAACAATCTATCAGACAATCTGTGTGGGCACTTGTTGATTGACTTGATTGAAAATATTTTTTAATTTTGAAGTCTTAATAGGTGCTTAAACTAGAAATTCATTTTTACTTTT